>NZ_JBFADC010000007.1:0-292199 GCF_040641195.1 Glycomyces sp. NPDC021274
CCCCACCCCCTCCCCCCCCCCCCCGCTGTACCTCTCCCCGCTCTCGTTTGGCTATTTATCGCCCCGGGGCGGCGGGCCCACCACCGCCCCCGCCCCCCCGCGCCTCGACCGGTCATCGCAAAGGGCGTTGAACTGCCCGAAGGGGAGGCCTTGAAAGAGCCCAGTTGAACAGGCGATCGGCCCTGGATTTGGCTCTGCATGCGAAAGCCCCGGCTCTATGGCCGGGGCGTTTTACGTGGTGGTCGATACTGGGATCGAACCAGTGACCCCTCGCGTGTGAAGCGAGTGCTCTCCCGCTGAGCTAATCGACCGGGACGAGGCATAACTGTACCGGAGTCTGTTGCGGGGGAGCCTTGTGGGGGGTCGGGCGTACCGGCGGTCACAGGGGGCGGGTTTGGGAAGCGCTTGACAGGCGGGGATGAGGTCGATAGTCTTCGATGCGTTAAATCGTTTCAATTGAGGTCTGAGCGCGTCCCCTCCAAGACTTCGACGCGTCTTCGCAGGCCTCACGCGCTTTCGAGGAGCCCCTTCATGAGTCCTCCCTCCATGTTTCGCAAGGTCGTAGCCGCCTCGCTCGTCGGCGTGCTCGCCGGGGCCGGGGTCACCGCCTCGGCGCAGGCGCACGGCGGCGGCCGCCATGACGACATCCAGCTCGAACGGCTCGACCGCGGCCTCGTCGCGGCCGTGACGGACGACGGCGTGTTCCTCAGCTGGCGCCTGCTCGCCGGTGAGGTGACCGGTTATAACGATTCAGGCCTGACCGGCGCGAACTTCAAGGTCTACCGGGACGGCAAGAAGATCGCCACCGTCACCGACTCGACCAACTTCCTCGACACCGGCGGCGACGCCGACGCCGAGTACCGGGTCGTCGCCGTCAAGCGCGGCTGGCCCACCGACATCTCCGACGAGGTCACGCCCTGGTCCGAGGGATACCTGGACATCCCGCTGCAGAAGCCCGCCGACGGGGTCACCCCCGCCGGCGAGGCGTACACCTACCGCGCCAACGACATCAGCCCCGGCGACCTCGACGGCGACGGCGACTACGAGTACATCGTCAAGTGGGACCCCTCGAACTCGAAGGACGTCTCCCAGGTCGGCTACACCGGCCCGGTGATGATCGACGCGTATACCCAGGAGGGCGAGCTCCTTTGGCGCATCGAACCCGGGGTCAACATCCGCGCCGGCGCCCACTACACGCAGTTCCAGGTGTACGACTACGACGGCGACGGCATCTCGGAGGTCATGCTCAAGACCGCCCCGGGCAGCAAGTCCACCTCTTACGTGCGCGACAAGGAACGCTTCATCACCCTCCCCAAGGACGATGTGGCAGCGGGCGTCACCCACCAGGACGACTACCGCCTCTCCGCCGCCGGGTACTACGACCACCTCGTGCAGATCTTCATGGACTGGCACGAGCACCCCGAGGTCGTCAACGGCGACTGGCCCGCGACCATCGAGGCCGCGCTCGGCGCCGACGAGCAGTTCGACTTCGCCTACCCGCTCGCGCAGGAGGACGCCGAAGCGCTCGCCGACCACTTCATCGACGTCTACGCGCCCTCCCGCTCCAGCCGGAACCAGCTGCGCAACTTCGCCGGATTCGTCCTCACCGGACCGGAGTACCTGACGGTGTTCAACGGCCGCACCGGACTCGAGATGGACACCATCGACTTCCCGGTGCAGCGCGGCGACGACGGCCTCGAATGGGGCGACTACGCCATGGGCCGCATCGAGCCGGGCAACCGCGTCGACCGGTTCCTCTCGGGCGTCGCCTACCTCGACGGCGAGCACCCCACGGCGATCTTCGCGCGCGGCTACTACACGCGCGCGACGATCACCGCGATCGACTGGGACGGCAGGAACCTGGAGCAGCGCTGGCTGGCCGACTCCGGCCACGCCCCGATGTCCAACCCGTTCAACGACGGTCCGCACGGCGTCGAAGGACCCGACCCTGAGTGGGGCACGCTGACCACGCAGGGCGACCACTCGCTGAGCGTGGCGGACGTGGACGGCGACGGCAAGCAGGAGATCGTCTACGGCGCTGCGACACTCGACGACGACGGCTCGCTGCTGTACTCCTCGTACGCGACGATGCCGCCGAACGCCAACAACCCGGGCACGCTCGCGAAGCTCGGCCACGGCGACGCCGAGCACGTGGGCGACTTCGACCCGGACCGCGAGGGCCTGGAGATCTTCACGGTCCACGAAGGCGGCGCGTGGGCGCCGTACGGGTACGCGATGCGCGACGCCGAAACCGGCGAGGTCTTGTGGGGCGGCTACACCGGCCGCGACACCGGACGCGGCATGGTCGGCGACATCGACCCGTCGGTCCCGGGCTTCGAGGCCTGGGCCTCGCTCCCGCCCGGCGGGGCCTCCGAAGGGGTGTTCACCGCGACCGGTCAGCCGTACGCGGGGCCGACCCCCGGCACCAACATGAGCATCCGCTGGGACGCCGACCTGACGACCCAGCTCGTGCACGGCGCCGACGCCGCCACGGTCGAGGAGACCACGATCCGCGACTACCAGGACGGGGTCGTCCTGGACGCGGCCGGGACCCTCACGAACAACTACACGAAGGGCAACCCGGGCCTGGTGGCCGACGTGCTCGGCGACTGGCGCGAGGAGCTGCTGGTGCGCACCGCCGACTCCAGCGCGATCCGCGTCTTCGTCTCCACCGAGGTGACCGACCACAAGCTGTTCACGCTCATGCACGACCCGCAGTACCGGGTCGGCGTGGCGAACCAGCAGACCACTTACAACCAGCCGCAGTACCCGAGCTTCTACCTGGGCTCGGACATGGACTTCGGCGATGTCGAGGTGCCGGACTACTACACCCCCCGCTACCGGGGCTGACCGGGACGGATCGGGACAGGGGGCGGGCCGCTTTTCGCGGCCCGCCCCCTTCGTCGCGTGGGACGATGGAACCCAGCGCCTTGTGGAGCGCTCCCACAGCCCTTCGTTGCCACTGGAGTCAACTTGCGACGTTCCGCCCCCTTGGCCGCCGCGGCGGCCCTGCTCAGTCTGACCGCCTGCGCCCCTAGCGAACCCGAGCCCGAGCCGGTGCCGGTCCTCGAACTCGTGGCCGACGGCCTCGCCTTCCCCAACGACCTCGCCGACCTCGGCGACGGCCGCCTCCTCATCGGCGACCAGGTCGGGCGCATCAACGTCCTGAAGGACGGCGAGATCCTGGCCGAGCCGTTCCTGGACCTCACCGATGTCGTCCAGCGGTCCGGCAGTCCCGAACTCGGCCTCTCGGGCTTCGCGCCCCACCCCGGTTTCGCCGAGAACGGCCGGGTGCTCGTGTACTACACCGTGGACGCGGATGCGGACGCCACCGAGCACACCGCCATCACCGGCGTACTCGCGGAGTTCACCGTGGACGCCACGGGGGCCGCGCTCGACCGCGCCTCCGAGCGGGTCATCCTGCGCCACCACGGGGGCAAGGAGCACGTCGGCGGCCACATGGCCTTCGACGACGAGGGCCTGCTCTACCTCGGGCTCGGTGCCCCCACCTTCAGCGACTTCGCCCAGGACCCGTTCGACCTGCGCGGCAGCGTGATCCGCATCGACGTCGACAGCGCCACCGGCGACCCGTACGCGATCCCCGCCGACAACCCCTTCGCCGACGGCACTGCGGGGGCCCCGGAGGTGTACACCTACGGGCACCGCAACCCCTGGCGGATCCACTGGGACGCTGAGGTCGGCCTGCTCATTCCCGAACCGATGTGGACGGACAAGTCCCAGGAGGTGAACCTCGCCGCCCCGGGCGCCAACTTCGGCTACCCGCAGGACATCGTCGAGGACAGCTGCTACGACAACGACGCCGCCGAGCCCCGGCCGATCTGCACCGAGCCCTTCACTCCGCCCGTCGTCGAGTACGGCACCGGAGCGATCTGCGCGGGGGCCGTGATCTACCGGGGGAGTGAGCTGCCGCAGTTCGCGGGGAAGGCGATCGTCATCGACTGGGCCGGTGCGGTCATGGTCGCCGAGCCGGGGGAGGGCCGCTGGAGCCATGAGGAACTGGACCTCCCCTTCCCCGACGAGGCACCGCTGCAAGGGCGGCTCTGGTCGATCGACGTGGACGCGGAAGGCGAGGTCTACCTGATGACTTCGGAGCTCGCGGCCGACGGCGCGGGAGCGGTCTACCGCCTCACGGCCGCATAGGGTCTCGCGGGGGACCGGCCGCCGCCGGTCCCCCTGGCGAAATAGACATGGGATGATACGAGGAATTCACTCTGAAGTCTTGCTTTCGACCCGCTGTTGCGGTTGAGTGAAGACCGCCCCCATCATTCGCCTCAGGCGCCCTCGCGCCGAGGTCCCGTTCGACAGCATTGGAGCCTTCCTGTGCGTTCCCTCAGACGTCGAGCCCGGCTCGCGGCGGCGGCCGCGGGCGCGGTCATCGTCGGCGCCTCCGGTTTCCTCTTCGCCTCATCCGCCTCCGCGCAGATCGACATCGTGCACATCGGTGCGGTCCAGGGCTCGATCGCCGACGGCGACACCGACT
Source organism: Glycomyces sp. NPDC021274 (assembly GCF_040641195.1). Classification (NCBI taxonomy): domain Bacteria; kingdom Bacillati; phylum Actinomycetota; class Actinomycetes; order Glycomycetales; family Glycomycetaceae; genus Glycomyces; species Glycomyces sp. NPDC021274. The sequence continues at coordinate 4,502 of NZ_JBFADC010000007.1, forward strand.
TCACCTCGCCCCTGGCCGGCCAGACGGTGTACGTCCAGGGCGTCGTCACGCAGCTGACCATGGAGGCCAACGGCAATCGGGGCTTCTTCATCCAGGAGCAGGCCGACGCGACGGACGGCGACCCGCTCTCCTCCGACGGCATCTACGTCTTCAACAACAAGTTCACCACCGTCCGCACGCTGAACGGCTCGCCCGCGCAGGCCGAGCTGGGCGCGAACTGGACGGTGAAGGCGGGCGACGAGATCGTCGTGCGCGCCGTGGTCGGCAACTACTTCGGGAACGTCCAGTTCAGCGGCGGCTCCACCTTCGTCTACGACGTGGTCGAGTCCGGTCTGGACCCGCTCGCCGAAGTCGAGCAGGTCGAGGTCGACCCGCCGAACGACGCGAAGGCCTCCACCGAGTACTTCCGCCGCCACCTGGGCATGCAGCTCACGGTTCCCGCCGACTCGGTGGTGACCGCCGGGCGCGACGTGTACTCCAGCGGCGGCGAGGTCTGGGCGATGCGCGGCGACAGCGAAGCGGCCCAGCAGGACGGCTACGCCTCCCGCGCCTACCGCGACGCGCACCCGCTCGACACCGTCGAAGGGCACTTCGACGACGGCAACGGCTACCTGTTCGTCATGGGCGACATGGGCATCCGCGCCACCGAGGGCACGAACGAGACGATCATCGCCCCGGCCAAGACCTACGATGTGATCACCGAGGCCAACACCGGCGGCGTGTACCTCTCGTTCGGCAAGTACGGCATCCAGGTCGCGAACGACTTGGCGCTCGAAGGCGGGCTCGAGCCGGCCGAGAACGAGCCGGTCGAGCCCGCGGGCCGGAACGAGGCCGTGATCGCCTCGTACAACATCGAGAACCTCTACGACTTCCGCGACAACCCGAACTCGGGCTGCGACTTCACCGGGAACGCCGGCTGCACCGACGCCGAGGACCCCGAGGGCAACGTCAGGCCGCCGTTCAACTACGTGCCGGCCTCCCATGAGGAGTACGAGGCGCAGCTGCTGCGCCAGGCCGGGCAGATCATGAACGACCTGCACAGCCCCGCGATCCTGATGACCCAGGAGGGCGAGGCCCAGGACGTCTGCTCGGTCAACCCCGCGTGGACGAAGCGCTCGGACCTCGACGCCGACCGGCTCGTGTGCGACCTGGTGAACACCGGCGACGCCAACACCGGCGGGGACGGCGCCCCGGACTCGATCCAGGAGCTCGCGCTCGTCATCGCCGAGAACGGCGGCCCCGTCTACACGGCCGTGGGCGACCTCGACTCGGCCGACACCCGCGGCATCATGACCGGCTTCCTGTACCAGCCCAAGCTGGCCGGGCTCTCGAAGGTGAAGAGCTGGGACCCGGTCTTCGGCGCGGCGCCGGCGATCGAGTACCCGACCGAGGCCGACGCGATCAACGCCGACGTGCAGAACCCGAAGGCCCTCAACGCGGCGCTGCCGCAGGAGGTCATCGACCAGTGCACGAGCTCGGGCGTCTACGCCTGCAACGGCTTCGACGTGTACAGCCGCCCGTCGCAGGTCGCGAAGTTCCACCTCAAGGACAAGTGGGGCTTCAAGGCCTCGGAGATCTTCCTGATCAACAACCACTTCTCCTCGGTCCCGAACACCCGCGTGCTGCACCGCACCGAGCAGGCGAACTACCTGGCCGCCATCAGCTCGGCGATCCTCGACCACGACCGCAAGGCGAAGGTCCTGGCCGGCGGCGACCTCAACGTCTTCCCGCGCCCGGACGACCCGTTCGCCGAGGGCCAGACGATCGCCGGGGACTGGGTGGGCCCGTCCGACCAGCTCGCGGCCCTCTATGAGGACTCCGGTCTCTCGAGCATGTACGACTACATGGTGGAGGAGCAGCCCGAGGCCGCGTACTCCTACACGTTCATGGGGCAGACGCAGACGCTCGACCAGATGTTCGTCTCGCCGCGGCTCATGCGCGAGGTCGAGTCGGCGGTGTCCGCGCACATCAACGCGGACTACCCGGCGGACGCCTACGAGTTCGGCGAGGAGCCCGCTTACGGCGACTACGGGGTCTCCGACCACGATCCCTCGGTGATCACGATCGACATCAGGTAGCACAGCGCACAACGAAGGGGCGGACCGAACGGTCCGCCCCTGCTCACTCTGCAGTCTTCAGTCGCGGGTCTCTAGGAGAGCTTCGCGGCGTTCTGGATCGCGGTGGCCAGGGCCTCGATGGAGGCGGCGGCGAGGCCGTAGCCGTACATCGGCTCGGCCTCCCAGCCCACGATCTGCCCTGCCTGGACGGCCGGGAGGGCGGCCCAGGTCGGGTACTCGGTGAGCTGGTCGGGCTGGAGCGACTGGACGCGGTTGTCGAGCAGCAGGACGTCCGCGGCGTACTTGTCGACGTTCTCCCACGAGAGGATCTCGTAGTAGCCGCCGCTGGCCTCGTCGAGCGCGTCCGGGATGATGAGGTCGACGCCGAGCTCGGTGAAGAACCGCAGGTCGTTGCCCATGAGGGGGCTGGAGGCGTAGAACGTCTCCGCGGCGGCGGCGCAGGCGAGCACCCGCACGGGGTTCGCGGCGGCCGCGGCCTTGAGGGCCTCCACGGCGGCGTCGTACCGCTCCTTGTTGGCGGCGTTGGACTCTGAGTCGAGGTCGGCCCCGAGGGATGCGGCGAGCTCGGCGTGGCGGGCGATGACCTGGTCCTGCGTGTTCGCGCCGTCGTCCACATTGAGGGCGGTGAGTTCGGTGAGGCCGGTGATCTCGGCCTGGCTCTCCGCGGGCACGTACCACAGGCTCGCGGGGTCGTAGTAGTAGTACGTCATGAGCACTTCGGGGCCGTAGGCGGCGAAGGCCTCGACGTCGAACTCGCCGTAGACGTTGCCGAAGACCTCGAGGTCGGCGACGGGGAGGTTCCCGGCCTGGGTGGTGGCGGAGCCGTCCTCGTTGGTGGTGGGGCCGAAGACGGCCGGGATCTCGATGCCGAAGTCGTACAGCGCGGCGGCCATGCCGGTGAACGCGACGATCTTGGTGGGCGTCTGGTCGAGCGCGACCGTGGCGGGCTGGTCGTCGGTGAACTCCCAGGGCTGCGACTCGGCCGCTTCGCCCGAGTCCGCGTCGTCGCCCGATCCGCAGGCGGCGAGCACGCCGGTCAGTCCGAGGGCGCTGCCGCCCGCGAGCAGGCCGCGGCGGCCGATCTTGACGCTGTCGGCATCGAAAGCCATGTGGTGTCTCCTTCGTGAAGGGGTGGTGAGGGCCGGACTGCGAACGGCTCGCGCACGCGGCCCGGCCGATCGAAGGTTAGGCTAACCTAATGCGATTCCGGTTCGCTGAGCTGGGGTCCTCACGTGGCGTCAGCCACTGGCCCCGCGGCTAGGGGGCTACGCGAGGGGCTGCGCCGCGGCGAGCCCTTCGGTGATCCGCTCCAGCTCGACCGCGCCGCCGATGTGCGAGTACACCGGCTCGCCGTTCCAGCCGTACACCTGCCCGGCCTGCACCGCAGGAAGCGCCGCCCAGGTCGGGTAGTCCGCGAGCAGCGTCTCCGGCGCGATGTTCCCGGTGCGGATGTCGAGGAAGATCGCGTCGGCCTCGTACTTGTCGATGTTCTCCCAGGACAGCAGTTCCCAGTAGTTGTTCTGGTCGGGGTTCTCGGGCACGACGAAGTCGACGCCGAGCTCGACGCATTTGGCGAGCACGTTGAAGGTGGGCGGGTTCGCGATGTACAGCCCGTCAGGCCACGCGCCGACCGCGACCGCCTTGAGCGGCTTGTCGGCGACCGCCGCGGCCACGCCGCCGGCGGCGCTGCCGAACCGCTCCACTCCGGACGCGTTCTGCTCCGACTCGAGGTCCGCGCCGAGCGCTTTCGCAAGGGCCGCATGGCGGTCGATGATCTCGTCGATGGTCGGCTCGGAGACCTCGATGCCGATGCCCGGCGCGAGCGCCTGGACCTCCTCAAGCCGCTCCTCGGGCACGAACCACAGGTCGAAGCCCTCGTAGTAGTGCGAGACGATGAGTTCGGGGTTCAGCTGCGCGAACTTCTCGACGTCGAACTCGCCCCAGGCGTTGCCGAGGACCTCGAGGCCTTCGACGGGCATGCGCCCGGCCTGGATGTCGGGGGAGCCGTCGGCGAGCGTCGTCGGCCCGAACACGGCCGCGACCTCCACGCCGTAGTCGTACAGGGCCGCAGCGAGACCGGTGAACGCGACCACTGTGGTCGGGACGCTCGCCAGCTCGACCTCGGCTTGGTCCCGCTCGTCGAGGAAGCTGAACGAGCCCGACGCGCCGTCGCCTTCGGTGGCCGGCTCCTCTTCGGAGCCGCACGCTGCGAGCAGCGAAGCGGCGCCGAGGCCGCCGCCGGCGGCGAAGAGGCCGCGGCGGCTGAGACCGGCGGGAACGAGCACGGGGCGGGCGCGGAGTGGCACGGGGAACTCCTTCAGAGGGAGAGCGACGATGGCAGGGGTGTCGGGGTTAGGTTAGCCTAAACAAAACCGCAGCCACTATCCCTCCGGAGACCGCACTTGTCAACCGCCCAAAGCGCCAGGGAGCAGGCTCCGGCGCTCGATTCGACACGGGACGAGGGCAGTGCCGCACCGCCCTCGCGCACCGCCCGCCGAGTCCTCGGCCTCCTCGTCCTCGTCGCGCTCCTGGCCGCCCTCGCGGTGCTGAGCGTCGCCGTCGGGTCCCGCGCGATGGACCTCGGCCAGGTCTGGGACGGCCTCACCGACTCCGGCTCCGAGTCCTACCCCGTGGTCACCGAGCTGCGCCTGCCCCGCACCGTGCTCGGCCTCGCCGCCGGTGCCGCCCTCGGCCTCGCCGGGGCGCTCATGCAGGCCATGACCCGCAACCCGCTCGCCGACCCCGGCCTCCTCGGCGTCAACACCGGCGCGGCCGCCGCCGTCGTCACCGCCTCCTTCTTCATCGGCTCCTTCGGTTTCGGGCAGACCATCGCCTTCGCGTTCCTCGGCGCGGCCGTCGCTTCCGTCGCCGTGTACCTCATCGCCGGAGCCGCGACCGCGACCCCCGCGCGGCTCGCGCTCGCCGGTGCCGCCGTGACCGCCGCCGGGTACGCGTACGTCTCGGCGGTCCAGCTCATGGACGCGGCCACGCTCGACCAGATGCGGTTCTGGTCGGTCGGTTCGCTCGTCAACGCGCACGTCGCGCCGATGCTGCCGGTCGTGCTGCTCATCGGCATCGCCGCCGCGGGCGGGGTGCTCCTCGCCCGGCCGCTCAACGCCCTCGCCCTCGGGGACGCGACCGCCACGGGGCTGGGCGTCGACCCGCGCGTGCTCCGCGTCGCCGGGATCCTGGCGATCACGGTCCTCGCCGGCACGGCGACGGCCGTGTGCGGCCCGATCGTCTTCGTCGGTCTGGTTGTGCCGCACGTGGTCCGGTCCTTCACCGGGCCCGACCAGAACTGGGTCCTGCCGTACTCGATGCTCTCGGGCGCGGTGTTCCTCCTCGCCGCGGACGTCCTCGGCCGCGTCGTCGCGCGCCCCGCTGAAGTGCAGGTGGGCATCGTGTGCGCCGTCGCGGGCGGCCCGTTCTTCCTCTACCTGGTCAGCCGCAGAAAGGTGGCCCGGCTGTGAGCACCCTGACTTCCGGATCGACGATCCTGCGCATCGGCGCAGCCTCGATCCGCCTGCGCCACCGCACGATCGCCGCGATCCTCGGCGCGCTCGCGATCCTCATCGCCGTGAGCCTGTGGTCGGCCGCGACCGGCTCGACCGCGCTCGGCCTCGACCGGACCTGGGCCGCCCTGATCGACCAGGGCACCAAGGGCGACGAGTTCATCCTGTGGGAACTGCGCCTCCCGCGCCTCGCCACGGGCCTCGCCGTGGGCGCGTGCATGGGCCTGTCCGGCGCGCTCTTCCAGAACCTCACCCGCAACCCCTTGGGCAGCCCCGACATCCTCGGCCTGACCCAGGGCGCGACCTCCGGGGCGCTCATCGCGATCATCCTCACCGACGCCACGCTCGAGCTCACCGCGGGATTCGCGGCGCTCGGCGCGCTCGCCACCGGCTTGGTCATCTGGTCGCTGACGCGCGGCGGCGATCCTTCGGGGTACCGGCTCGTGCTGGTGGGCATCGGGGTCGCGGCGATCCTCGCGGGCGTCAACGGCTATCTCCTCACCCGCACCACCATTGTGGACGCGTTCCGGGCGGTGTACTGGCTCACCGGCGACCTCTCTGGCCGCAACTGGGAGCAGGCCGCCGTCGTCGCCGTCGTGCTGTTCGCGGGCGCGGTGAACGTGGCGCTCCTGTCGCGCGGCCTCGACGCCCTGCGCCTTGGCGAAGCGAGCGCGACCGGGCTCGGGGTGCGCGTCACCGGGACCCGCGTCGCCGCGCTCGTCACCGCCTCGATCCTCACCGCCGGGGCCGTGGCCGTCGCCGGGCCGCTCGCGTTCGTCGCGCTCGCCGCGCCGCACATCGCGGCCCGCCTCACCGGCTCCACCAGGAGTTTCATGCTCTCCGCGATCATCGGCGCCCTCATCGTGACCGGTGCCGACATGGTCGCGGTCGCCGGGCTCGGCGACCGCCAACTGCCCACAGGGGTCGTCACCGGCGTCGTCGGCGGCGGCTACCTCATCTGGCTGCTCATCGCTCAACGCAAGAAGGGGGTCATGTCGTGACCGCAGGTCCACTGGTCGTAGAGGACGCCACCATCGGCTACGGCCGCATCGCCATCAGCGAAGGCCTCAGCGTGAACATCCCCGAGGGGGAGTTCACCGTCATCCTGGGCCCCAACGCCTGCGGCAAGTCCACCCTGCTCAAAGCCTTGGCGCGCATGCTGAAGCCCTCCGCCGGGCGCGTGCTGCTCGACGGCAAGGACATCCACTCCCAGCCCACGCGCGCCGTCGCGCGCCGCCTCGGCCTGCTCCCGCAGTCCCCGATCGCACCGGACGGCATCACCGTCGCCGACCTCGTCGCGCGCGGCCGCTACCCCCACCAGGGCATCCTCAAGCAGTGGTCGGCCGAGGACGAGCGCGTGGTCGCCGAGGCCATGGCCGCCACCGACATCAGCGAGCTCGCCGCGCGCGGCGTGGACGAGCTCTCCGGCGGCCAGCGCCAGCGCGTGTGGATCGCGATGGTCCTCGCCCAGCAGACGCCGCTGCTGCTGCTCGACGAGCCGACCACGTTCCTCGACATCACGCACCAGATCGAGGTCCTCGACTTGTGCGCGAAGCTCCACCACGAGGGCCGCACCCTCGTCGCGGTCCTCCACGACCTCAACCAGGCCGCCCGCTACGCGACGCACCTCATCGCGATGCGCGCGGGCGAAGTGGTCGCCGAGGGCGCACCGGCCGACATCGTGACCGCCGAGACCGTCAAGCAGGTCTTCGACCTGCCCTGCCGGATCATCGACGACCCCGAGTCCGGGACCCCGTTGGTGATCCCGAGCGCTCGCGCGAGGGACTTTGTGTAGAGCCCGGGTGCTCGCGCGAGGGACTTTGTGTAGAGCCCGGGCGCTCGCGCGAGGGACTGTGTAGAGCCCGAGCGCTCGCGTAAGGGACTCGGTGTAGACCCCGAGTGCTTTCTCCTGGGACAGGGGCCGGGGCGCTCGCGGGCTACTCGAGCCGCGCGATCGGCAGGCGTACCTCGATGGTGGTGCCTTGGCCGGGTTCGCTGTCGAGGCGGATCTCGCCGCCGTGCGCGGCCACTATGGACGACACGATGGAGAGTCCGAGCCCGGAGCCGCCGGTGGCGCGCGAGCGCGACGGGTCGGCCCGGTAGAACCGGTCGAAGACCTTCTGCCGGTGCTCGGCGGGGATGCCGGGGCCGTGGTCGTGGACGCGCAGGACGGCCCAGCCGGCGTTCTCGGCGACCGAGACCTCGATGGCGGTGCCGCGCGGGGTGTGGACGCGGGCGTTGGTCAGGAGGTTCACCAGCACTTGCCGCAGCTGGCCCTCGTTCGCGACGACCGTGAGCGGTTCGCGCGCGGTCAGGCTGATCGGGTGCGTCGAGTCGGCGACCTCGGCGTCGTCCACGGCGTCCTGCGCGAGCTGGGTGAGCTCGACCAGCTCGCGGTCGCCGCCCACCTCCTCGTCGAGTCGGGAGAGGACCATGAGGTCGTCCACGAGCTTCGCGAGGCGCGCGTTCTCGCTGCCGATGCGGCTCATGGCCCGGTCGAGCTTCTCGCCGGGGGGCGTGGCCCCGGATTCGTAGAGCTGGACGTAGCCGCCGATCGCGGTGAGCGGGGTGCGCAGTTCGTGGCCGGCGTCGGCCACGAACTGGCGCAGGCGTTCGTGCTGGCGGTCGCGCTGCGTGATGGCGTCGGTGAGGCGCGAGACCATCCGGTTGAGCGCCAAGGACAACCGGCCCATCTCGGTGCGCGGGTCGGCGGCGGTGATGCGGTGTTCGAGGTTGCCGGAGGCGACGTGCTCGGCGTCGGCCACCATGTGGTCGACCACGCGCAGGCCCCTGCGGGTGATGGCCCAGGCGATGAGGATGCCGAGCGCACCGACGACGAATCCGGTGATGAGGACGGTCTTGGTCAGGGTCGCGATCGTGGCCTCGACGCCTTCCATGGAGGTGGCGACGACGATCGTGTAGGTCCCGGGGATCCCGTTGTAGCTGAGTTTCTCGTCGGCCAGGGTCACGGCCCGGTAGGTCATGTCACCGTCGGTGCTGTCGACGATGGAGTACCCGCTCGCATCGGGCGGTGAGGTGATGCCCGGCAGCGGGTAGGGGCTGTCCTTGTAGCCGGCGGCCATGCCGTCGATGATCTGGCCGGACTCGTTGAAGACCAGGACCGCGAACTCGTTGTAGGGGACTGCGCCGGTCGCGGCGCTGCCGGGGGCCGAGCGGATGCCGCCCTGCTCCAGCACGCCGTGCAGCTTGTGGTCGAGCTGGTCGATCAGGTGGCCGGAGACGGTCTGCACGGTCACGAACCCGATGATGCTCACCGCGACGATGAGCAGGACCGCCATGGCCGCGGCGATCTTCGTTCTGATGGCCATGTCGGGCTAGGCCTGCGGCGGGCGCAGCATGTAGCCGACCCCGCGGACGGTGTGGATGAGCCGCGGGCCGAGCTTGTCGAGCTTGCGGCGCAGGTAGAACACGTACGTCTCGGCGAGGCTGGACTCAGTCTCAAAGTCGTAGCCCCAGACCTGCCGCAGCAGCTCCGATTTGGACACTACGCGGCCGGTGTTCGCCGCGAGGTAGCGCAGGAGCCGGAACTCGGTGGGGGACAGGTCGATCGTCTTGCCGTCGCGGGTCACCTGGTGGGCCGAGAGGTCGAGGATGAGGTCGGCGACGGCGACCGTGTCGCCGCCGCGCGTCGAGGCCGACTCCTTGCCGATGGTGCGGCGCAGGACGGCCGAGACGCGCAGGGACAGCTCTTCGAGCCGGAACGGCTTCATCAGGTAGTCGTCGCCGCCGGAGCCGAAGCCGTCGCGCAGGTCGCTGGGGGCGGTGCGGGCGGTCAGGAAGATGATCGGGGTCTCGTCGCCGGAGGCGCGCATCCGGTCGGCCACGCCGAACCCGTCGAGGCCGGGCATGTTGACGTCGAGGATGACCAGGTCCGGGCGCACCTTCTCGAGGGAGGCGAGCGCCTCGGTGCCCGAGCGGGCGGCGGTGACGTCGTACCCCTGGAAGGACAGGGCTTCGACCAGCAGGTCGGCCAGGCTCTCCTCGTCATCCACTACGAGAAGCCGCGCCGGGGACCCGTCGCCCCTGAGCGGCACCGCTGGCGGTGTAGCCCCGGCTGGCCCGCTGGTCGAAGTCATCCACCGCTCCTCAGTACTCGTGCCGGGCCCCGGTTGGTTGTCCGCGCACCCGCATCGTTCGGCCAGCTTATTGCACCCTCTGCGGCACTGAAAGGGTTCAGCGGCGTTTCCAGGGGAGTTCTGGACGCGCTCTCAGCTGGCGTTCAGCTATGGAACGGAGGTCCTTCGGAGTGTCGCGGCGAGCGGCCTTCCGCCTGAAGTTACTGACTAGTAGTATTCGGGTGACACCGAACACTTGGAGGCAGAGCAATGGAGCCAGCCATCACAGCGCCAGCAGAGACCACGCCGAACCTGAGCGGCCGGGCCGCGTTCGTCACCGGCGCCAGCCGCGGCATCGGCGCGGCCATCGCCGTCGCGCTCGGCGCGGCCGGGGCCAAAGTGGCGCTCTTCGCCAAGACCGGCGAACCCCACCCGAAACTCCCCGGCACCCTCTACGAGACCGCGAAGCTCATCGAGGACGCGGGCGGGCACGCCCTCCCGATCGTGGGCGACCTGCGCGACGCCGAATCCGTGGGCGAGGCCGTCGACACCGCCGCCGCCGCGTTCGGCGGACTCGACATCTGCGTGAACAACGCCTCCGCGCTCGACCTCACCGGCATCGGCGAGCTCAGCCTGAAGAAGTTCGACCTCATCACGGGCGTCAACATGCGCGGCACCTTCGCCACCATCAGCGCCGCCCTCCCGTACCTGCGCGGCTCCGACCACGCCCACCTGCTCACCATCAGCCCACCGCTGAACACCGACCCCAAGTGGTTCGCGGGCGGGCCGTACACGGCCACCAAGTACGGCATGACGATCATGACCCTCGGCGCGTCCGAGACCGAACCGGGCGTGGCCGCGAACTGCCTGTGGCCCAAGACGACCATCGCCACCGCTGCCGTCGCGTTCGCCCTCGGCGGGCAGCCGATGCTCGACCGCAGCCGCAAACCCGAGATCGTGGCCGACGCGGCGCTGGCGATCCTCGCGAAGGATCCGAAGGACTACACCGGCAACGCGGTGATGGTGGAGGACGTGCTCGCCGCCGAGGGCATCACGGACCTCTCCGGCTACGCGGTCGTACCGGGCCAGGAAGACTTCCAGCCCGACATCTACGTCGACTAGCGGGCCTGGCCCCGGTCCTCGTCGGACATGAACTCCCGCGCGGTCTCCTGCTCCTTGCGAGCGGCTCTGACCTGGGCGGGAACCCCGGCGAGGACCACGATCGCCAATGCCGCGAGCACGCCCGCCGCGATGGCGGCGGGCACGACCCAGCCCGTCTCGCGCGTTGCGAACTCGCCGAGCTCGGCACATGCGCCCTTGACGGGTTCGCCGTCGGGCCCGGTGGTCTCGCAGATCGCGGTGGCGCTGACCTCGTGGCCGTCGTAGACGAGCACCCGCTCTTCGCCCGGCAGGGCCACGATGAAGAGCACCACGGCGAGCGCCAAGGTGACGAGCGCAGTGAAGACTGCGACCCCGGGGGTGTCCGGGACGAGCCGGCGCTTGCGCTGCGCGCCGCCGCCGAGCCCGAGGTCGGCCTCCGAGAAATCACGATCACGCCCGAAACGTTTTGCCACGTACCTGATGGTACTGCTGCGGTTCGGCGCCGGGTGTTGCTCGGTACTGATGCGATCCGTTCGGCCTGCGGACCGCGGATGGCCCCGCGGCCAAAGCGGCGGCGAGGAGGCGGGGGCGGGGCAGTGCCACGGCATCGCGGTCTTGTCGGGTCGGCGTTCAGGCGGGCGGCGACGAGGAAGCGGGGGCGGGGCCGGATCGTCGGGTGGCGGGTCCGGATAGGGCGCGGTCTGGGGCATTGTCTTTGGGACGCAGCCTGATCGGGTAGGGGCGGCGCGGAAGATGAGTGTTCTCCACGCTTGTGGGTGATGACGATCGAGGTTGTAGCGCGGATAATTGAGGTACGTACAGGGATACGGAATCCGTGTAGGTGAACGAGATGGTGGTAAGCAGACTACGACATAAGCCTCTGGCCATCTGCCTGCATTGCACGGACGTCGAGACCGGTGCTGGAGCCGCAATGAGTTCCGGTGTCACTCGGCCACGGCCCTTGCGAGACCAGCCGGTGGGCTGTCCTGGTTTTGGAGGGCCACCGGGGTGCTGCTGGCCTGGGTAATGCCGGGTCGATAGCGGCTTCACGGTACGCGGCTTGCGCTCGCCTGCCCGCGAAGAGCCACCATGCGATACCAGTGGCCGTTGCGAGCAGTCCGGCGGTAATGCCGAGGGTGGTGAGGGCGGCCCAGCCGAGGGCCGCACCGAGCACCGCCAGTGAGAGGCGGGCTGTGGCGCTGTAGGTGGTCACGTGGATCGAGGTGACCCGGCCGCGGAACTCGGCCGGGACGGTCTCCAGCAGGATCGTCGTGTCCAGGGCGATGATGATGCCGCTGGCGAGGCGCATCACCGCCAGGCAGGACACGGCACCGGCCAGACCGGGGGCGGCGAAGAACCCCGCCCACGCGAGGCCTTGCACCGCATAGCAGAAAGCCCATATCGGGAGGTGCGCCGAGCGGCGCAGACGGCCCGCGAGGACGGTTCCGGCCAGGACCGCCAGGCCGTCGCAGACGAACACGGCAGCCACGGTCGCGGCGTCGCCGCCGAGGCCCTCGACCACATGGCCGCTGAGCATCACCGAGTAGCCGCCGCCGATGAACCCCCAGGCGATCCCGATCCAGATCACCGAGCGGGCGAGCGGATAGCGCCGGGTGGCGCCGAAGCCCTCGCGGAGACCGGCCGCGAAGGCGCGCACGCGGGTGTGCAGTCGCTCGCTTGTCGCTGCCGCTTTGACCGGGGCGGTCTCGCGGACTCCGGCCATGAGCACCGCGCCGCCGGCCATGAGGGCCGCAGATCCGCCGATCGCCGCGACCGGCGACCACGCCGAGACGAGACCGGCGGCGATCGCGCCGACGATCGTCATGATCCCGCCGATCGACCCGAACGCCGCGTTCGCGCGCTGGCGCGACTCCGGTGCGACGAGGCCGTACAGCCACTGCTGCCGGGCCGCGGGCCAGAACGCCATCGCGAAGCTCTGCGCCGCATAGCAGGCCGCGAGCGCCGCGATGCTCCCCGCCGCTGCCGCAACGGCCATGGCGGCGACCGCGGCCGTCTGCGCGGTCACGGCCCACAGCAGCAGGGGGCGCAGGCGCATCCGGTCCGCCGCCAGTCCCGCCACCGGCGTGAGCAGCAGCGCAGGGAGGACGCCGGCCAGTTGGACCGCGGCGAGGGCCGCGGTCCCGGCGACCGCGAGCACATGGAGGGCCACGCTGATCTGGAGCATCCAGAACGCACCTGAGAGGCAGGCCGTAGCCGTCCACAGGAGCCTGACGTCGCGGTCGCCGCGGTGCCGCTTGCACGGCCGGCCGCGCCTCATGCGATCAGATGGACGTCGCCGAACTCGTGCCACAGGTACCGGGCCTCGATCGCCGCGGCGTACGAGTCGCGCAGCAGGTCCGTGTCGACGATGGCCTCCAGCATCGAGAGGTGGGTCGAGCGCGGCTCGTGGAAGCCGGTGAGCAGGCCGTCGACGGCCTCGACCGGGTTCGCGGGGGAGATGATCCGATCCGTGTGGCCCGAGGCTGCGGCCACGCCGCCCTCGACCACCGCGCTCTCCAGCGCCCGCACCGCGGTCGTGCCGACCGCGATGACCCGGCCGCCGGACTCCTTGGCGGCGTTCACACTCCGGGCCGTGTAGGCGCTCACCTCGAACCACTCCGGGTACGGGTCCTCGTCGCTCTCCAGCGAGGCCACGCCCGTGTGGAGGGTCACCGGCGCGATCCCGACCCCGGCCGAGACCAGGCGCGTGACGATCTCCGTCGTGAAGGGCCTTGCCGCACTGGGCATCTCGGCCGAGCCGGGCACCGTCGCGAACACGGTCTGGTAGGCGTTCAGCGGCTGGTCACGGTCCACATAGGAGTACCTGATCGGCTTGCCGTACCGCGCGAGGTAGTCGGGCACCGACTCGATCGCGGGCCGGGTCACCCACAGCCGCTTGCCGAACCGCCGCTCCAGGCGCAGCGGCACCTTCCCGGGCAGGTCCACGATCCCGCCGGGGACCTCGGCGAGGAACGGCCGGTCCCGGTCGCGCAGCTCGACCAGCCACGAGCCGTCCGGCCGTGTGGACGAGAAGTGGACGCGCAGGCCCTGGCGGGTCGGCACGGCCGCCGGGAGGGTCGCGGAGTTGTTGACCACGAGCAGGTCGCCGGGGCGGACGAGCGCCGGGAGGTCCTCGAAGTGGTGGTGGCGGATATCGCCGTTCGCCTTGTCCGACACCAGGAGCCGCACGTCGGAGCGGGACGTGCCGCGCGCCTCGGCGGGCTGGACCGCCTCCAGGGCGGCGTCCAGGGCGAACTCGAACGGGGAGGTCAACGTCGTGCTCATGCCCTCGCCTCCTCATGGGTGTGCCGGTGCAGTTTGTCGAAGTCGCGGGCCGCGTACCGGCCGCTCTCAGGGGCCTGCCATTCGCAGGTGCACCAGCGGGCGCCCGCGAGCGAGTAGATCGCCGCGGCGGCCAGCGCGGGCGGGTCGGCCTCGGCGGCGTCGGCCTCGCCGACCGCGTCCGCGAGCATCGCCGTGGCCATCTCGCCGGGGTCGATCGCCCAGACCGCGACGGCCGGCTCCTCGGCGGCGAGCACGTTCGACAGCTGGTCGAGGGCGGCCTTCGTCGACCCGTACGGGCCCCATGTCGCGTACGGCCCGGTAGCGGCGTCGGAGGAGATGTTGACGATCGCCCCGCCGCGCTCGCGCAGCGCAGGCAGTGCCAGCTGCGCCAAGGCCATCGGGGCCCACACGTTCATCTCGAACAGGCGCGGCCACACGGTCAGGTCGGCTTCGGCCAGGTGCGGCAGCGGCACCTCGCCGAGTGTCGAGGCGTTGTTGACGAGGAGGTCGAGCCGGCCTCCGGCGAGCGCGACGAGCGCTTTGCGGTGCACGGCATCGGTCACGTCCCCGGCGAGGTAGCGGGCGTCGAGCCGTTCGGCGACGCGGGCCAGGCGCTCCTCGCCGCGGGCGGTCAGGATCAGGTTCCAGCCGGAGGCGGCGAGGCGTTCGGCCAGGGCTTCGCCGAGGCCCGCGGAGGCCCCGGTGACGATGGCGGTGCGGTCGTCGACTTGCGGCAGCGGTGCTTCACTCATGGCCCCACGCTATTTCCGGAGCGGGCCGGGCGCATCGGGCCGAGGTCGCGGTCGCGCCTGCGGCGCTGGTCCTAGGACCAGCGACCGAGGCCCGGACGGCGCCGGGTGGACTAGATTGGCAGCGTGACCGCCTCCGAGAACGCTGATCCCGCGCAAGCGGCGACCGCCCTGCTGCACGAGGTGTCGGCGGCCGTAGGCGCGATCACCCGGCACCTGTCCGTGCACCAGGTGCTCGAGGTGATCGTCTCCTCGGCCCGCCGCCTCGTGGGCGCGGACTACGCCGCCATCGGCATCCCCGACGACGAGGGCGGGTTCGCCGAGTTCATCACCGACGGCATCGGCGAAGAGCAGCGCCTCGCGATCGGCCCCCTTCCGCGCCAGCACGGGATGCTGGCCGCGATCCTCGCCGAGAGCGAGCCGATCCGCCTTGACGACCTGCGCCGGGACCCGCGCTTCCAGTGGTGGCCGAAGGCGCACCCGACCATGGCCGCACTGCTCGGCGTCCCGATCCGCGACTGCGCTCCGGATCTCGGCACCCGCACCGAATGCCTGCGCACGATCGGCATCGTCGTGCTCACCAACGACCTCGGCAAACCCGGGTTCAGCGAGTCCGACACGGAACTGATCGAACTGCTCGCCTCCCACGCGGCCATCGCGATCACCAACGCCCGCTTGTACGAACGCAGCCGCGAGCTCACCGTCGTCGAGGAGCGCAACAGGCTCGCCCGCGAACTCCACGACGCGGTCATGCAGCGACTCTTCTCCCTGCGGCTCTCCGCGCGGGCCGCCCGCAAACTCGCCCCCACCGACCCTGAGGCCGCCGCAGACCGCCTCGGCGAGGTCGAGACGCTCGCGGCCGAGGCCATCGCCGAACTGCGCGCCGTCATCGTCGAACTGCGCCCCGCCGACCTGGACGCGCACGGCCTGGTCGAGACCCTCCGGCGGCACGTCACGCTCCTGGACCGCCTGCACGACACCGAGGTCACCTTCGAAGTCCGGTCCCCAGTGGACCTCTCGCGCGACGGCGAGGTCGAGGTGCTCCGGCTCGTGCAGGAGGCCCTGAGCAACGCCTTCCGCCACGCCCGCGCCCGCCATGTCGCCGTCACCGTCGAAACCGAGCGCATCACCATCGCCGACGACGGCAGCGGCTTCGACGCGGCCGAGGCCGCCACCCGCGGCCTCGGACTCCTCTCGATGCGCGAACGCGCCAAGGCACTCGGCGGCGACCTCGTCCTGCAGACCGCCCCCGGCGAAGGCACCGTCGTCACCCTCGAACTCGAGGACCCCGCCGACCCCGAAGAGGCCGACCGTGACTGAGATCCGACTCCTCCTCGTCGACGACCACCCCGTGGTCCGCCGCGGCCTGCGCGGCTACCTCGAACTCGAAGCCGACTTCACCGTCGTCGGCGAAGCGGGCGACGGCGAGGAGGCCCTGCGCGCCATCGAGGAGACGCGCCCGGACGTGGTCCTCCTCGACCTCAAGATGCCGGGCCTCGACGGCCAGGGCGTGCTCGACCGCCTGGACCAGGACGACGCCCCCCGCGTGCTGGTCCTCACCTCGGCCACCGACGCCGAACGCGTCCCGAACGCCATCGCCGCCGGCGCGGCCGGGTTCGTGTACAAGGACATCGACCCCGACGCGCTGGCGAGCGCCATCCGCACCGTCCACGCCGGACAGCTCCTGTTGTCGCCGGTCGCCATGCGCGGCTTGATGAACGGCAACGGCAGCAGTCCGTCGGCGCCGTCCCTCACGCCGCGCGAGAGCCAGGTTCTCGGCCTCATCGCCAAGGGCCAGACCAACCGCCAGATCGCCCGCGCCCTCGGCGTCTCGGAGAAGACCGTGAAGACGCACGTCACGAACCTCCTGCGGCGCATCGGCGCCGCCGACCGCACGCAGGCCGCCTTGTGGGCGGTTCGCCATGGTATCGGCTGAATCGCAGATTGTGACCGTCTATTGAGTCATCACCAGAGGTAATCGTCTAGGGTCCCGGTGTGCCCCCATCACACAACAACACAATGAAACCCCTCATCGCACTGGCCGCATTGGCGCTCACCGCCACCGGATGCTCGGCCATCCCCTTCCTTGAGCGGACCGACGCACACGAGCTCGTCACCGGCGCCACCGACACCGCCTGGTGCGCCAACGGCGACGACTCCTGGCTTCTCGGCGGCGCGGCCGACCTCACCGGTCCGCACTTCGGGCTCTCGATCCTGTGCCACTTCGAGGGCACGACCATGCCCGAGGAGGCCGCAGATCACGCGACCGAGCTCGCGGAACTGCCGGAGCTCGCCGACGACACGGAGATCCTGGTCAACCAGATCGCCTTGGGCCCCAACTACGCCGCAGAGTTCGAGGACGACCCGTCCCAGGTCACCGCGTGGATCGAGTCCGGCGACGAGCGCTTCGACCTGGACGCCATACCCGCCCCCGGCGACTTCCTCGCGCTCACGGTCCCCGCCGGTGAGAGTGCGGTGCTGTGGATCGAGGACGACGGCCGCGCCCAGGGCCTCGACCTGCGCACGGGCGAGCAGGTCGAACCCGTCGCCGCCTACTACAACGGGCTTGCCACGAACGTGGTCCAAGGCGACAGCTTCGCCGCCGAGGTCACGGTGCTCAACGACGCCCAGGCCTGGGACCTCTCCTGCCACAGCGACTTCCTCGAAGGCGACCGGAGCGTCTGGCGCGAGGACCTGGGCTGGGCTGCGGAAGGGTCGGTCTTCCTGCAAGTGACGTTCAACTGGTGCACCTACGAGGACAATCTCATCTGGCACCTCGACCCGGACGCATCGCTGGCGGCGCAGCCGGACGGCGAGCCCCTCGCGCCGCTCTCCATGAGCGCCGAGGAACTTCCCGATACGGGCGGCACGCTCCGGTACACCGCCGTCTTCAGCGTCCCCGAGAACAGCGAATCCCTGAAGTTGATCCTGACCCCGGTCGGCGACCTGGAGAACATTGTCGACGGGGACGACTACGCCTTCCTCGACACCCCCGAACCCAGCGAACGGGAACTGACCTTCACCTGACCTGTCTCGACAGCTCGCCGTGCTCGGCGGTGTCCCCTGGACGCCGCCGAGCACCGTATCCCCAAAGGACCCCTCGCCGATGCCCCGCATACTCGCCCTCGCCGCACTGCCGCTCCTGGCAGCGGCTTCACTCACGGCCGCCGGCAGTGCCGACGCTGATTCCTTCCTGCGCACCGAGCCCTACGAGCTGATCGTCGGGAGCGGTGGCGATCCCTGGTGCGAGGAGGGCGGCGCCGCCGGCGACCTCGCCGCACCGGCGGACCTTCGCGGCGCCCACTTCTCGTTCTCGCTGGATTGCCTCTTCAGCGCGCCCAAGGTGCCGGCGGACCTGGCCGCCTCGATCCCCGCGCTGGAGCACGTGCCGCCCGCGCAGGACGGCTCCGAATTCCTCTTCGTACAGCTCGCACTCTCGAGCGAGTACAGCCCCGAGCACACCACCGAACCGTCGTTGCTCGCCTCCTGGATCGAGGTCGGCGAGGAGCGGATCAGCCTCGCGGCCGCACCGCGCTCGAGCGACCACTACGTGGTGAGTGCGCCCCGAGACGCCCGAGCGGTGCTGTGGGTGTCCGACGCGGACCGAGCCCAAGGCATCGACCTGCGCACCGGTGCGCAAGTCGAGCCGGTCGCCGCCTACTACAACGGCCTTGCTTTGCGCTCATACAATCTCGGCGGCTTCGAGGACGATGATCCCTTCCGCATCGTCAACGAGCGCCGCAGCGGGACGGCCACATGCTCGACCGAGTATGCAGAGGGGACCCGGGCGCTGTGGTTGGAGGACCGCGGTTGGGCGCCGGAAGGCACGGTGTTCATAGAGGTGAGGACCCGATGGTGCTCCAGGTACAACGACATCACTTGGGAGCTCGACCGGGAGCGGGCATTCACGATCGACGGCGAGGCGCCGATGTCCTGGACCGCGACTGAGCGCAACGCGTACTGGGACGATCTCGTCTTGGTCTTCACGATTCCTGCCGACGTCCGCGAGGCCACGATCGACTTCAGCCCGGTGGGCGACATCCGGTTCAAGGAGACCGGTGAGGAGCTCTTCACCGACGATCTCCCGAACTTCGCCTGGAAATTGGCCTTCTAGTCCGAGCTGCGTCGAAGCACTGGGCTTCGGCGCGCTGAACGGCCGGGGAACCGGCGGCACCTTGCGGTGCCGCCGGTTCACGTTCGCTAGTGCACTTCGAGGGGGTCGCCGCCCTGGCGGATGCCGGTGTCGAGGGCGTCGATCTCGGCGAGGTCCTTGTCGGACAGGGCGAAGTCGAGGACTTCCCAGTTCTCGCGGATGCGCTCGGGGGTGACCGACTTGGGGATGACGACGTTGCCGCGCTGGAGGTTCCAGCGGAGCACGACCTGTGCGGGCGTGCGGCCGTGGGCCTCGGCGACGGCCCGCACCGCGGGCTCGTCGAACAGGCCGCCCGCGCGGAGGCCGAGCGGTCCCCAGGACTCGGTGACGACGCCGTGCTCGTCGTGCCAGGCGCGCAGTTCCGGCTGGCTGAAGTACGGGTGGAGCTCGACCTGGTTGATCTCGGGGGCCGTGCCGGTCTCGGTCTCGCAGCGGTCGAGGTGATCGATGGTGAAGTTCGAGACGCCGGCCGAGCGGAGGAGGCCTTCCGAGCGGGCGTCCAGGAGCGCCCGCCAGGACTCGACGTACTTGCCGACCTGCGGGCGCGGCCAGTGGAGGAGGTACAGGTCGAGGTAGTCGGTGCCGAGCCGTTCGAGGGACTCCTCGAGGTTGCGGCGGACATCGTCGTAGCCGTGCTCCCAGGTCTTGCTGGTGAGGAAGATGTCGCCGCGGGCGACGCCGGACTCCTTGATCGCCTGGCCGACGCCGGCCTCGTTCTTGTAGCCGACCGCGGTGTCGATGAGCCGGTAGCCGGTCTCGATGGCGGTCGCGACCGCGGACCGCACGTCGGTGCCGTCGTCGATCCTGAAGGTGCCGTAGCCGTAGCGGGGGATCTGGGCGCCGCCGGACATGGTGATCGCTGTGCTCAGTTCGCTCATGCGCGCGAGCCTACTCACTTGGCACGCGATTGCACAGCATCGCAGCGCCGAAAACTTGCCGTTATGGAAAGTCTCGACTTGACGCGATGGAAAGTCGTGGGTTAGACTTTCCGCTATGGAAAGTCAACTGAGCCCCCAAGAAGCCCAGGCCGCCCTCGCCGCCGTGGACGAGTCCCGTTCCGACATCGCCGACCGCCTCGTCACCCCGTGGTGGTACCACCCGATCCTCGGCGTCCTCGTCGGCGGGCTCATCACCGTCGCGACGATCGGCGTCGCGTTCCCGACCCTGATAGGCGTGCTCGCGGTCTACGCGGTGGGCATCTACCTCCTGATGAGCGCCTACCGCCGCAAGACCGGCGTGTGGATGAACGGCTTCGGCGGCGGCCCCAGGGCCCGCCGCAGCCTGGCCCTCCTGTTCGCCGTCACCCTCGCGATCACTATTGCGGGCTCGGTGTTGAGCATGGGCCTGGAGATCCGCTGGGCCGCACTGCTCACCGGTCTCGCGGTCGCCCTGACCATGACGCTCTGGGGCCGCCACTACGACAACGTGCTCCGCGCCGAGTTGCGCGAGACCTCATGATCGAGCCCCGGTTCGACGAGATCGTCCACGCCCCCAACCGGTTGCGGATCTGCTCGATGCTCTCGGCGACGGACGAGGTCGAGTTCGCCGCACTGCGCGAATCCCTCGGCGTCAGCGACTCGGTCCTCAGCAAGCAGCTCAAGGCACTGGAGGACGCCGGGTACGTCACGGTCAAGAAGTCTCCTATGGACGGACGCACCCGCACCTGGGCCGCCCTCACCCCCGCGGGGAAGGCGGCCTTCAACGGCCATGTGGCCGAACTCCGGCGACTCGCGGCGGGCATCACGGTTGAACAGCCGGTCGAATAGCATCGCCGGCGAACAGCGAGTCGAACAGCACCGAGACGCGACGGGGCGGGTGGCCAGGCCACCCGCCCCGTCCACGATATTCAGCGTTCGTTGCTCCCCGGGTCGATGCCCTGGCGCACACCGGTCTCCAGCGCGTCGATGGCCGCCATCTCGTCCTCCGAGAGCGCGAAGCCGAACACGTCGAAGTTCTCGGCGATGCGGCTCGCCTTGGAGGACTTGGGGATGACGACGCAGCCGTGCTGCAGGTGCCAGCGGATCACGACCTGCCCCGGGGTCTTCCCGTGCGCCTCCGCAGCGGCCGTGACGGCGGGCTCGGCGAGCACCGAGCCGGTGCGCTGGCCCAGCGGCCCCCACGACTCAGTGGCGATGCCCCGCTCGGCCTGCCAGGCCCGCAGCTCGGGCTGGTTGAAGTACGGATGCAGCTCGACCTGGTTCACCGAGGGGTACACGCCCGTCGCCTCGTTGACCGCCTCGAGGTGCTCGGGCAGGAAGTTCGAGACGCCCGCCGAGCGGATCAGGCCCTCCTCCTTGGCCTTGAGCAGGGCCTCGAAGGTCTCGACGTACAGGCCCTGCTTGGGGGAGGGCCAGTGGATCAGGTACAGGTCGAGGTAGTCGGTGCCGAGGCGCTCCAGCGAGGCCTCGAGCGCGGCGCGGGCGGGCCCGGCGCCATGGTGGTCGTTCCAGACCTTCGTGGTGAGGAAGACCTCCTCGCGCGGGACGCCCGAGGCGGCGACCGCGCGGCCGACGCCGACCTCGTTGCCGTACATCTCGGCCGTGTCGATCAGGCGGTAGCCCGCGGCGAGCGCGGCCTCGACGGCCTGCTGGGCCTCGTCGTCGCCCACCTTGTAGGTGCCGTAGCCGATGCGCGGCATCGCGACGCCGTCGTTCAGTTCCATCTGGTCGGTCGGAGCGCTGGGATCTGTCATGCCCCGAGGGTAACCACTTCACAGGGCCTTGCGGTCGGCGTCGACCATGATCCGTGCCAGCTCGTCCCAGTGGACGCGGGCCTTCCAGCCGATCTCGCGCTCGATCTTGGCCGGGTCGCCGATGAGCGCCGGAACCTCCGCCGGGCGCTCGTAGCGCGCGTCGTGCTCGATGTGGTCGCGCCAGTCGAGCCCGGCGTGGCCGAACGCGGCCTCGGCGAACTCGCGCACCGTCGCGGGCCTGCCGGTGGCGAGCACGTAGTCGACCGGCTCGTCGTGCTGGAGCATGAGCCACATCGCCTCGACGTACTCGGGGGCGTAGCCCCAGTCGCGCACGGCGTCCATGTTCCCCAGGAAGACCTTCCGCTCCAGGCCCGCCGCGATCCGGGCCACCGCGCGCGTGATCTTGCGGGTCACGAACGTCTCGCCGCGGCGCGGGCTCTCGTGGTTGAAGGCGATGCCGTTGACGGCGAACATGCCGTAGGACTCGCGGTAGTTCACGGTGGCCCAGTGCGCGTAGACCTTCGCGACCCCGTAGGGGCTGCGCGGGTGGAAGGGCGTGGACTCGTCCTGCGGGGGCGCGGCGGTGCCGAACATCTCCGAAGTGGACGCCTGGTAGATCCGGGTGTCGATGCCGCTGGCGCGCACGGCCTCCAGCAGCCGGATCGCGCCGAGCGCGGTCACGTTCGCCGTGTACTCGGGCAGGTCGAAGCTGACGCGCACGTGGCTCTGGGCGGCGAGGTTGTAGATCTCGTCGGGGCGCACGTCCCGCACGAGGTTCACCATCATGCCCGCGTCCGTCAGGTCGCCCTTGTGCAGGAAGAGCTTTCGCTCGGTCTCGTGCGGGTCCTGGTAGACCGCTTCGAGCCGCGAGGTGTTGGCGATGAGGGACGACGCGTGCCGGACGATCCCGTGGACCGTGTAGCCCTTGGCGAGCAGCAGCTCGGCGAGGTACGAGCCGTCCTGCCCGGTGATCCCGGTGATCAGGGCGGTCTTGCCGGCGGTGCTCGTCATGCGCGGTCCTTCACTGTCGTACTCGGGAGGTGCTCGGAGCGGTCGATCCAGTCGGCGCACAGCCGCAGGCCCTGGACGCGGGCGGCGGCGAAGTCGCCGCACTCGGCCAGGCGCAGCACCCCGTCGGCGACGCCGGCCGAGTAGGCGACCGGGTCGACGACGGAAGTGTGCTCGAGGCGGGCCAGGATCACGCCCTCGACCAGGCCGAAGACGAGGTGCGCGCGCTGGGCGAGGCCGCCGGGCGGGTAGTCGCGGGCCGCGCCGGTGCGGCCGAGCAGTTCGCGGTAGGACTCGCGCAGGCGCTCGCGCATCTCGCGGAACGGCGCGAAGACCTCCTGCCGCACCTCGGGCAGCAGGTAGAGCGCGCCGAGGTTGTAGCGGGCCCCGGCGAGCTGCGCGGTGTCGATGCGGGCCAGCGCCCACAGCCGCGCCTCCGCGGAGGCGTCCTGCTCGGCCAGCGCCCATTCGGCGAACTCGAGCGAGGGGGCGACAGTGGTCTCGAGCAGGCTGCTGAGCAGCGCTTCCTTGCTGGGGAAGTGGTAGTACATGCTGGCCTGGCGCATCCCGGCGCTGGCGGCGATGGCGCGCGTGGAGGTGGCGGTGTAGCCCTGGACCGTGAAGAGCTCGGCCGCGGCGGCGAGGAGCTGGTCGCGGGGGTCGGCGGCGTGCGCGGTGCCATCGCCGGGCTCCGGGACGGCCCTGGGGCGGCCGACCCGCCGCTTGGGCCGGTCCGCCGGGGACTCCTTCGCTGCGGTGGGCATCGGTACGCCTTCCTGTCCTGTGTGCGCGCACCAGTCTAGTTCGCGGGCTTCTGATCCGGTCGGCGAGCGCGGTTCGCGGTGCGGGTCCCGCATTCGCGTGTTGCCGTTGTGCGGGGGTGTTCATGCCCGCGAAACGGTTGCTGTCAACTGATCGAAATACCCGGGCGGTTGATTTCTATCGACTGATAGAAATCAACTCGGAAGGTGCCCGATGATACTCCTCGGTGTAGGGCTCTCAATCGTCGTCGTCCTGGTCATCGGCCTCGTCGTCGCCAAGAAGGTGGACGGCGACTCCGGCCGCTACCTCGTCGCGGGCCGCACGCTCGGCATCCCGCTCGTCGCCGCCGGGCTCATGGCCCAGGCGGTCGACGCCAACGCCACCCTCGGCAACACGGACCTCGCCTACGGCTTCGGCTTCTGGGCCGGCGCCAGCCTCCCCATCGGGCTCGCCCTGTGCCTGCTCCTGACCGGCCTGTTCTTCGCCCGCCGCATGAACGCCGCCAAGCTCCTCACCCTCCCCGACTGGTACGCCCGCCGGTACGGCCGCCGGATCGAACTGGCCGCCTCGGTCGCGATGATCGCCGCGTACGTGCTGCTCCTCGCCGGGAACCTCGTCGCGGGCGGGTTCCTCTTCGAGCACTTCCTCGGCATCGACTACACGCTGGGCGTCCTGCTCATCGTCGCCGTGGTCATGACCTACACCGTGGCCGGAGGCATGTTCTCCGACTCCTACACCGCCGCCGCCCAGATGGTCATCACCATCATCGGCACCGCCTGCCTGTTCACGTGGGTCGCCGTCACGCACGGGATCACGGTGCCGGAAGGCATGGGCGCCTTCGACCTCGGCCAGCTGACCGACCCGGCCCAAGGCGCGCCCGTCAACTGGGCCACCCTCATCGCCCTGGGCGTCGGCGACATCGTGGCCATCGACTTCATGCAGCGGATCTTCTCCGCCAAGAGCCCCTCGGTCGCCCGCCGGGCCTGCTTCCTCGGCGCGGCAGGGACCCTTCTCATCGGCATCCCCTTCAGCTTCGTGGCCCTCTCCGCGGTCGACATCGTGGGCCCCGACGCCGGCTCCGCGGTCCTCTTCACACTGCTGGAGGACCACGCTCCGGCCTGGCTGGCCATGCTGGTGCTCGCCGCCGTCGTGGCCGCCTCCTGCTCGACCGCGAACGGCGCGATCCTCGGCACCGGCGCCGTGGCCGCCCGCAACATCGCGGGCATCCGCGAAACCGACGGCGGCAAGCTCCCCGAGCTGAAGGTCTTCGGCGCCGGCAAGGATCCGCTGCTGCGGGCCAGCCGGATCGCGATGTTCCCGATCGTGGGTCTCGCCGTCCTCGTGGCGGTGCGCGTGCCGCAGACCGGCATCCTCCTGACCCTCGCGTTCGACCTCATGCTCGCGGGCCTGGTCGTGCCGTTCGCCCTGGGGCTCTGGTGGAAGCGCGGCGGTGCGGTCGCCGCAGCCGCCGCGATCGCGGTGGGCTTCACCGTCCGCCTCGCGTTCTTCGTCGTCACCCCGACGGTGTACGGCGTCCCGAACGACCTCCTGTACATCGAGAACGACGTGGTCACCGCGTCCTTCGACGGCTGGACCACCTTCATCGCGTTCCTCGCCGGCACCTCGGCCTACATCGCGGCCGCGCTGCTGCGCCCGGCCAAGGCCTACCGGGCCGCCGCGCCCGCGCCCGACCTCGTGCGCGAACCGGTGGCCGCGCAGGCCTGATCACCCGGAAGGCTCCCGCGAACGACCGTTCGCGGGAGCCTTCGCGCCCCGGACCCGCACGCGCCCAAGCGGTTGTGCGCGCCATGCAACGAAGCCGAAACGCGGAGGTCACCGCTCCGAACACTCGCGGCGTTAATTTCTGTCAGTCGACAGAAATTGATCGGAGCGGAGGCCGCCATGACCGAAACCCCTGAACCGCAAGCCGAACCATCGGCCACCGGCAGCACCTACGCCGCCCGCGACCACGCCCGCGCCCAAGAGGCCGCCGCCACGGCCACCGAACGCGCCTGGATCCCCGCCACCGCCCACCCCGACACCCCCGCGGGCATCGACCCCGAAGCGCTCCTCTGGGCCGAGACCGTCGGCGCCGGCGGCTACGCCCACCAGGTCATCGCCCCCGGCACCATGGTCGAACTCACCGACCTCGACGGCGACGCCTGCGTCCACCTCGCCCTCGCCTGGGCCGGCACCCCCTGGGAACGCCTCTGCGTCCCCGACACCCTCAAGGTCCAGTGGAACGCCTACCTCGGCCAAGGCAGCCTCCTCCTCTCCGACCAGGGCCGCGCGCTGGCGAGCCTGGTCCTCGACGAGTCCGGCCGCCACGACGCGTTCTGCGGCGCGCCCACGGCCGCGCAGCACGAGGAGCGCTACGGCGACGGCACCCCGTGGGGCCCGACCCCGGCAGCCCGCGAACTGCTCAAACTGGCCGCCGCCAAGCACGACCTCACCGCCCGCGACCTGCCGCAGACCATCGCGCTCTTCAAGGGCCTCAAGGCGGACGCCGAGGGCCGCCTGCACTGGCTGGGCGGCGCCGGGCCCGGCCGCCGGGTGCGCCTCCTCGCCGAGGCCCCGCTCCTGGTCATGCTCGCCAACACCCCGCACCCGCTCGACCCGCGCGAGGCCTATACCGCCACCCCGGTCCGGGTCCTCGCCTGGCGCGAGCGCCCCACCGCACCCGGCGACGCCCGCTGGGACGCCACCCCCGAGGGCCGCCGCGCCCTCGCCAACACCGCCGCCCGGATCGGAGCCGCCGCATGACCGCCGCACACGAGCACCTCGTGGGCCCGCGCGGGCCCTGGTCCGGCCTCGTCGCCGCCGGGCAGACCCTCCGGATCACCGACCTCGAAGGCAACCAGGCCGTCGACTTCCTCCTCTTCGACGCCGCCGACACCACCCTGCGCTACAGCGCCCAGAACACCATCGCGGCCGCCGGAGCGCTGTTCCTCACCACCGGCTCGGTCCTGCGCGACGTCGAGCACCGTCCCCTTGCGACAGTGACCGCCGACAACTGCGGCCGCCACGACACCATCGGCGGCGCGTGCTCCAAGGAGTCCAACACCCTCCGCTACGGCCACCAGACCTGGGCCCAGCACGCGTGCGTGGAGAACTTCCTCCACGAGGGCGCCAAATGGGGCCTGGGCAAGCGCGACATGACCGGCAACATCAACTGGTTCATGAACGTGCCCGTCGAGGACGACGGCTGCCTCGGCATCGTGGACGGCATCTCCGCGCCCGGCCTGGAAGTCGCCCTCCGCGCCGAGCGGGACGTCATCGCCCTCATCTCGAACTGCCCCCAGATCAACAACCCCTGCAACGCGTTCAACCCGACTTCGATCCGCGTCACCGTCACCGCGCCGATCGAGGACTCGCAAGCTTCGTCGAGAGTGGAGTCCTGACGTGGCCTTCGACACCCTGCTCGTCGCCAACCGAGGCGAGATCGCCGTGCGCGTCATCGCCACCGCCAAGCGCATGGGCCTGCGGACCGTGGCCGTCTACTCCGACGCCGACCGGGCCGCGGCCCACGTGGACGCCGCCGACACCGCGGTGCGCATCGGCGGCCCGGCCCCCGCCGACTCCTACCTGCGGTCCGAGACGATCCTCGAGGCCGCCGCCGCGACCGGCGCGGGCGCGATCCACCCCGGGTACGGGTTCCTCTCCGAGAACGCCGCGTTCGCGCGGGCGGTCGAGGACGCCGGGATCGCCTTCGTCGGGCCCGCCCCCGAGCACCTGGAGCTGTTCGGCGCCAAGCACACCGCGCGGGACGCCGCCGAAGCCGCCGGTGTCCCGCTGCTGGCCGGGACCGGCCTCCTGGACGACGCGGCGCACGCCCTCGCCGAGGCCGAGCGGATCGGCTACCCCGTGATGCTCAAGGCGACCGGAGGCGGCGGCGGCATCGGGATGCGCCCCGCCGCGAACCCCGCCGAGCTGCGCGAGGCCTGGGGCAGCGTCAAGCGCCTCGCCGAGAGCGGTTTCGGCGACGCCGGGATCTTCCTGGAACGGCTCGTGCGCCGCGCCCGCCACGTCGAGGCGCAGGTCTTCGGCGACGGCCTCGGCGCGGTCACCGTCCTCGGCGACCGCGACTGCACCCTCCAGCGCCGCAACCAGAAGGTGATCGAAGAGGCCCCCGCGCCCGACGTCCCGGACCACCTGAGCGAGCGCTATCAGCAAGCGGCGCAAAGGCTCTGCGCCGACGTGCGCTACCGGTCCGCGGGCACCGTCGAGTTCCTCTACGACACCGAACGCGACGAGGTCGCGTTCCTCGAGGTGAACACCCGCCTCCAGGTCGAGCACCCCGTCACGGAAGCGGTCTACGGCGTGGACCTGGTGGAGTGGATGCTCCGCCTCGCCCAAGGCGACGCATCGCCGATGCGGCAGCCGTTGCGCGCCGGCGGCCACGCCGTGCAGACCCGCCTGTACGCCGAGGACCCCGCCCAGGGCCACCGGCCCTCCACCGGCACCGTCACCCACCTCACGCTGCCCGCGCACGTCCGCGTCGACACGTGGATCGAGGCCGGAGCCGAGGTCGGCCCCCACTACGACCCGATGATCGCCAAGGTCATCAGCCACGGCCCCACCCGCGCCGACGCCATCGCCATCGCTGCGAGCGCCTTGGGGGAGCTGCGGATCGCCGGTGTCGAGACCAACCAGGGCCAGCTCGCCGCCGCACTCGCCCACCCCGAGTTCACGGCCGCCCGCCACACCACCGCGACCCTCGCCGACGTGCGCGACCCGCGCCCCCGCATCGACGTCCTCACCGCCGGGACGCAGACGACCGTCCAGGACTGGCCCGGCCGCACCGGCTACTGGCAGGTGGGCCTGCCGCCCTCGGGCCCGATGGACGACCTGTCGTTCCGGCTCGGCAACCGTGCCCTCGGCAACCCCGAAGGCGCCCCGGGCCTCGAATGCGTCGCGCAGGGGCCGATCCTGCGGTTCAGCCACGACACCACCGTGTGCGTCACCGGCGCGCCCGCTCCGGTGACCCTGGACGGTGCGCCTGCGCCGCAATGGGAACCGTTCACCGTCCCCGCCGGGGCCGCGCTCGCGATCGGCGCGCCCGAGCACGTCGGCATCCGCACCTACCTGCTCGTGCACGGCGGCCTCGACGTGCCGCACTACCTCGGCTCGGCCGCCACCTTCACCCTCGGCGAGATCGGCGGCCTCACCGGAGGCGCGCTCAAACCGGGCGACGTGCTCCGCGCCGCCCCCACCGGATCCCGGTCGCCCACGCCGGTGCCCGCAGCGGACCGGCCGCAGTTCGCGAACCTCTGGGAACTCCCCGTGGTGGAGGGCCCGCACGCCGCCCCCGAGTTCTTCACCCGCGAGGACATGGACGACTTCTACAGCGCCCGTTGGGAAGTGCACTTCAACTCCGCCCGCACCGGGGTGCGCCTCACCGGACCGAAACCGCGCTGGGCCCGCCCCGACGGCGGCGAGGCCGGGCTCCACCCCTCGAACATCCACGACAACGCGTACGCGATCGGCGCGGTCGACTTCACCGGCGACATGCCCGTGGTGCTCGGCCCCGACGGGCCGAGCCTCGGCGGGTTCGTCTGCCCCGCAACGGTGATCGCGGCGCACCGCTGGCGGCTCGGGCAGCTGCGGCCCGGCGACACCGTGCGCTTCGTCCCTGTCAGCGACGCGGGCGTCCCGGCCGCCCGGCGGGGGCCCGCGCTAGCCCCGGCCCCCGACCGCGCTGCGGTCGCGGACGGCGGCGTCCTGGAGCGGCTCCCGGCCCGGCCCGACGCGCCGGCGGTGGCATACCGCCGCTCCGGCGACGACAACGTGCTGATCGAGTACGGCCCCAACCTGCTCGACCTGGCACTGCGGATGCGCGTGCACGCCCTCGCCGAAGCCGTCGTCTCCCGCCTGGGCGACGACGACGTGCTGCTCGACCTCACCCCGGGCGTGCGCAGCCTCCAGGTGCACTTCGACCCGGCCCGGATCGGCCAGTCCGCGCTCGTCGAGGCGCTGACCGACATCGAGTCCACGCTGCCGTCCACCGAAGCGCTCGCCGTGCCCAGCCGCGAGGTCTGGCTGCCGCTCTCCTGGGACGACCCGGCCACCCGCGAGGCCATCGACCGGTACATGAACGGCGTGCGCGACGACGCGCCCTGGTGCCCTTGGAACATCGAGTTCATCCGCCGCATGAACGGCCTGGACACAGTGGACGACGTGTACCGCACGGTCTTCGACGCCGAGTACATGGTGCTCGGCCTCGGCGACGTGTACCTCGGTGCGCCCGTGGCGACTCCGCTCGATCCGCGGCACCGGCTCGTCACCACCAAGTACAACCCGGCGCGCACCTGGACGCCGCAGAACGCGGTCGGCATCGGCGGCGCCTACCTCTGCATCTACGGCATGGAGGGCCCCGGCGGCTACCAGTTCGTCGGCCGCACCGTCCAGGTCTGGAACACCCACCGCCAGCGCGGGCCGTTCACCGGCGGCAAGCCGTGGCTGCTGCGGTTCTTCGACCGCATCCGCTGGTGCCCGGTCGGCACCGAGGAGCTGGCGGAGCTGCGCGCCGAGATGGACGCGGGCCGCTTCGTGCCGCGCACCGCCGAAGGCGAGTTCCGGTACGCCGACTACCGGCGCTTCCTCGGCGCGAACGCGGCCGGCATCGCGGCTTTCAAAGCGCGCCAAGCGGAGGCGTTCGCCGCCGAGCGGGCCGCCTGGGAGGCCTCGGGCGAGTTCGACCGCCAGCGGGCCGAGCCGCCCGCGGCTCCGATCGAGGACGTGGCCGCGCCGCCGGGCGGGGCCGTGGTGGCCGCGCCGCTGGCCGCGGCGGTGTGGAAGGCCCTGGTCGAGCCGGGTCAGGAGGTCGCGGCGGGCGACACGCTGTTCGTGCTGGAGGCGATGAAGATGGAGACGCCGGTCCTCTCGCCGCAGTCCGGGCGTGTCCTGAAAGTACTCGTCGGACCGGGCGATCTTGTGGCCCAGGGGAATCCGCTGGCGGTGCTGGAGCCGAGCTGATCCCGCGGTGCCGGCGGCGGGGCCGGAACGGGAGGGGTGTTCACGTCGCGGTCATCGAGACATCACCGATCCGTCCCGTCGAGTTGCCACGCCGAACGTCTCCGATTCCCTACGGTGTGTGGGCAAGCGATCCCCCCCCCCATCAGTTCGCCCGCAAAGGAACCGCTCATGCACCGACGCAACGTACTGCGAGCCGCCGTGGTCGGCACCGGCTCCGTCGCCTTCGGCTTCACCATGACCCGCCCCTCGTTCGCCGCCTACCCCGTCCAGACCGGACCGAGCCCCTACGGGTCGCTCCAGTCCGCCGACGCCAACGGGGTGATGCTCCCGCAGGGCTTCACCTCCCGCATCGTCGCCCGCTCCTCCCGGACCGTGCCCGGCACCTCCTACACCTGGCACGGCGCCCCCGACGGCGGCGCGTGCTTCGCCGACGGCAACGGCTGGATCTACGTGTCCAACGCCGAGCTCTCCACCGGCGGTGGCGCGGGCGCGCTGCGCTTCGACGCCTCCGGGAACATCGTGGACGCCTACCGCATCCTCAGCAACACCCGCACCAACTGCGCCGGCGGCGCGACCCCCTGGCACACCTGGCTCTCGTGCGAGGAGGTCGACCGCGGCTACGTGTACGAGACCGACCCGTTCGGCGTGAACGCCGCGACGCAGCGGCCCGCCATGGGCCGCTTCAAGCACGAGGCCGCCGCGTGCGACCCCGACCGGGGCGTCATCTACCTGACCGAGGACGTGTCGGACGGCGCGTTCTACCGCTTCAAGCCCACCACCTGGGGGAACCTCGCCTCCGGGCAGCTGCAGGTCCTCACCGAAGCGAGCGGGACGCTCACCTGGCGGAACGTGCCCGACCCGGACGGCTCGCCGACCGCCACCCGCAACCAGGTGTCGAACACCAAGCGCTTCAACGGCGGTGAGGGCTGCTACTACGCCGACGGCGTCTGCTTCTTCACCACCAAGGGCGACAACCGGGTCTGGGCCTACGACGCGGTGAACAACACGATCGCGATCGCCTACGACGACAACCTGACCTCCAGCGCGCCGCTCACCGGCGTCGACAACATCACCGGCGCCGCCGCCGGCGGCGACCTCTTCGTCGCCGAGGACGGCGGCAACATGGAGATCTGCATCATCACGCCCGACGACATCGTGGCGCCGTTCCTGCGCCTCTCCGGCCACGGCGCTTCCGAGATCTGCGGCCCCGCCTTCAACCCCGCCGGGAACCGGCTCTACTTCTCGTCCCAGCGGGGCACCACCGGCTCCAGCTCGGGCGGCATCACCTTCGAGGTGACCGGCCCGTTCCGCACGGCCTGAACCGAAGGGGCTTCGCGGCGGCCGGCCGCCGCGAAGCCCCACGGGGCCCGTCGCCTGGCTAGGATGTCGAGACGTGTCCCTACAACGGAGTCGGTGATCGTCCATGCCAGTCCTCACCGTCGACCTCGCGATCGTCGGCGCCGGCCCCACGGGTCTCTTCGCGGCCTACTACGCGGGCTTCCGCGGCCTGCGGACCGCGGTCATCGACGCGCTTCCCGAAGCGGGCGGCCAGATCACGGCCATGTACCCCGAGAAGCAGATCCTCGACGTCGCCGGATTCCCCTCGATCAAGGGCCGCGACCTCGTCGCCAATCTGCTGCGCCAGGCCGCCCCGTTCGCGCCGCAGTACCTCCTCGGCCGCCAGGCGAGCCGGCTCGAGCACCGCGACGGCATCCCGGTGCTGGAACTCGCCCCTGAGGACGGCGCCGCGGGCCGGCAGGTCGAGGCGCAGGCCGTGCTCATCACCGGCGGGCTCGGCAGCTTCGCGCCCCGGCCCCTGCCCGCGGCCGCCGACTTCCACGGCGCGGGCATCGTCTACTTCGTCCCCGAACTCGCCGCCCACGCCGGGCAGGACGTGGTGATCGTGGGCGGCGGCGACTCCGCGTTCGACTGGGCGATCGCTCTGCACGGCATCGCCGGCAGCATCACGATCGTGCACCGCCGCGAGAAGTTCCGCGCCCACCAGGCCACCGTGGATCGCGTGCGGGACCTCGGCGTGCCGGTGCTCGTCAACGCGCAGGTGACCGCCGTGCACGGCACCGAGGCGGTCAGCGGGGTCACCGTGGAGGTGAAGGACGAAGGGGCGCGGGAGCTCCCTGCCGACGCGATCGTGGCGGCCCTCGGCTTCACCGCCGACCTCGGGCCGCTGGGGGAGTGGGGCCTCGAACTCGACCGCCGCACCATCGCGGTGGACTCCACGATGGCCACCAACCTGCCGCGCGTCTACGCCGCCGGCGACATCGCCGCGTACCCGGGCAAGGTCAAGCTCATCGCCACCGGCTTCGGCGAGGCCGCCACGGCGGTGAACAACGCCGCGGTCGCGATCGACCCCGAAGCGCACCTCTTCCCTGGACACTCGAGCGAAAATCCCTGATTCCTTGCAGCACAAAGGATCTCGCCGATCCAAACGGGACTAACGTGACGTACTGACGGGTATCACGCCGGGGGCTCCGACCCGGGTCATACTATGCGGAGATGCTTGCCATGACCGTCGCCGACGGCCGCCTCACCGCCGCCCAGGTGTCCGAGCCCGCGCCCGGCCCCGATGAAGTCCTCATCGAGGTCGCCGCCGCCGGCGTCAACCGCGCCGACCTCCTCCAAGTCGCCGGCCACTATCCGAGCCCGCCCGGTGCGCCCGCCTGGCCGGGCCTCGAAGTCTCCGGCACGATCGTCCACGTCGGCAGCGACGACAACGCCTCGTTCCTCGGCGCCGAGGTCTGCGCGCTCCTCCCCGGCGGCGGCTACGCCCAGTACGTCACCGTCGACGCCGGACTCGTGCTCCCCAAGCCCGAGAACGTCACCCTCGTCGACGCCGCCGGACTGCCCGAAGTCGCCGCCACCGTCTACTCCAACCTCGGATACCTCCTCACCGCGGACGCCGACCGCAAGCGCCGCGTCCTCGTGCACGGCGGCGCGGGCGGCATCGGCACCTTCGCGATCCAGTTCGCGAAGAAGCTCGCCGCCGCCGAGACCTGGACGACCGCACGCGCCGAATGGACCCAGCGGCTGCAGGCACTCGGGGCCGACCGGGTCATCGACTACCGCAGCGAGGACTTCGCCGCGCTCGCCATGGAAGCCGGCGGCGCAGACGCCATCCTCGACGTCATCGGCGCCGCCTACTTCGAGCCGAACCTCAAGGCCCTCGCCCAGGACGGACGCCTCGCGATCATCGGCCTGCAGCAGGGCACCGCCGCCCAGATCCACCTCGGCGGCCTCCTCGCCAAACGCGCCCACATCACCGGCACCACCCTCAGGGCGCGCCCGCTCGAACAGCGCCGCCAGATCCTCGCCGAAGCCTTCGAACACGTCTGGCCCGCCCTCGACTCCGGCGAGATCGAACCGGTCGTCACCACCCGCATGCCGCTCACCGAAGCGGCAGAAGCCCACCGCCTCATGGGCGCGGGCGGCCACTTCGGCAAGATCGTCCTCACGGTGAAATAAGCAGCGGTCCGGGGTCCGGTCGGCCGGGCCTGTCGGACCCCTCGGGAACCCTTGAGTTCGGGGGCCCACCGAATGTCCGATACGCGCAGAACCGCCGAGACGCGCCCAGACGATCGGCGACGTGTCGGCCCCGGCTGCGACCCTTGACTCGGGGGCGCCTCGGGACGCCCGATTTGCGAAGACCCTCCGTGACACGCCGAAAAACGCGCTCGCCGCGGCCCCGAACCGGGACCGCGGCGAGCGCGGCTTTCCATTCCTTGGCCGCTACTTCTCGCAGCAGCCGTGGCAGCACGCCTCACCGGCGCACTGGCACGCACTGTCGTTGCAGCAGGTGCAGCATTCATCGGTCATCATCATTCGCACTCACCTCCATCGTCGATGTTCGGGGGACACCAGTTCTCGGGGAGCGGCGCGTCGCAGCTCCCCGCGTCGACCGCCCGCAGCATGTCCGTCAGCTGGCTCCGCAAGCCCTCCAACCGCACGATCTCGGCCGTGATCTCGCCGATCCGCCGCTCCAGGTGCTGCCCGGCCGGCTCGCACGGGCACGAGCCCGTGTCGCGCACGGCCAGCAGGTCCCCGATGTCGGCCAGGCGCAGCCCCGCGCGCTGGCACGCCCGGATGAACCTGGCCCGGTCCAGCGCCTCGGCCCCGTACCGGCGGTACCCGGCGGCGCTGCGCTCGGGCGCGGGGAACAGGCCCTCGCGCTCCCAGTGGCGGATGGCGTCGGTCGAGACGCCCACCGCTTCGGCGAGTCGTCCGACCGTGAAGGTGGTGGCGGTTGCTGCGGTCATGTACCGACCGTAAACCTTGGTGTCAGGACCAAGGTCAAGTCCGGACCCGAAGGAATTTCCACCACGCCTCCCGCGACCTAATGCGATGGAGTCCACAACGCCGCGGCTACTACCATGGACCCGTTATCCCGACATCGGAAACTCCGATGACCAGCACCGAACGAGGAGCACCGTGGCACCCGCAGCGCCGAACCACAGCAACCCAGCCGACGTCGTGAACGCGACCGAACCGCTGTGGGTGACTGCCGGCACCACGTGCGCTGCTGCGGTGGCCGAGGCCGGCCTCCCCGGCAACGGGCCGAACGCGATCGTCGTCGTCCGCGACGCCGAAGGACAGCTCCGCGACCTCTCCTGGGCGCCCGAGGCCGACACCAAGGTCGAGCCCGTCCCGCTGAACAGCCCCGACGGGCTCAACGTCATGCGCCACTCCGCCGCGCACGTCATGGCGCAGGCGGTGCAGGAGCTGCACGAGGCCAAGCTCGGCATCGGCCCGCCGATCACCGACGGCTTCTACTACGACTTCGACGTCGCGGAGCCGTTCAACCCCGACGACCTCAAGGCCGTCGAGAAGCGCATGCTCCAGATCATCAAGCAGGGGCAGACCTTCCACCGCCGCAAGTACGCGTCCCTCGACGAGGCCCGCGCCGAACTCGCGAACGAGCCCTACAAGCTCGAGCTCATCGAGACCAAGGGCGAGGGCACCGACGCCGACGAGGTCATGGAGGTCGGCGGCGGCGAGCTCACCGCGTACGACAACCACGACCGCAACGGCGAGCGCGTCTGGGGCGACCTCTGCCGCGGCCCGCACCTGCCCTCGACCAAGCTCATCGGCTCGGTCAAGATCATGCGCTCGGCCGCCGCGTACTGGATGGGCTCGGAGAAGAACCCGCAGCTCCAGCGCATCTACGGCACCGCCTGGCCGACCCTCCAGGATCAGAAGGACTACCTCGCGCGCCTCGCCGAGGCCGAGAAGCGCGACCACCGCAGGCTCGGGCAGCAGCTCGACCTCTTCTCGTTCCCCGACGAGCTCGGCTCCGGGCTCCCGGTGTTCCACCCCAAGGGCGCGATCATCCGGCACGAGATGGAGTCCTACCTGCGCGAACGCCAGCGCGAGGCCGGCTACGAGGTGGTGAACACCCCGCACATCACCAAAGAGGGACTGTTCCACACCTCGGGCCACCTGCCGTACTACGCGGACACCATGTTCCCGCCGATGGAGCTCGAGGGCGCGAACTACTACCTCAAGGCCATGAACTGCCCGATGCACAACCTGATCTTCCGCTCGCGCGGGCGCTCCTACCGCGAGCTGCCGCTGCGCCTGTCGGAGTTCGGGACCGTGTACCGGTACGAGAAGTCCGGGGTGGTCCACGGCCTGACCCGCGTGCGCGGCCTGACCCAGGACGACGCGCACATCTACTGCACCGAGGAGCAGGCCCCTGGCGAGATCAGGAGCCTCCTGGAGTTCGTGCTGCAGCTGCTGCGCGACTACGGGCTCAACGACTTCTACCTGGAGCTCTCCACCAAGGGCGACTCCGACAAGTTCATCGGCGACGACGACGTGTGGGAGTCCGCGACCGCGACCCTGCGCCAGGTCGCCGAGGAGTCGGGTCTCGACCTGGTCCCGGACCCGGGCGGCGCGGCCTTCTACGGTCCCAAGATCTCCGTCCAGGCCAAGGACGCGATCGGCCGCACCTGGCAGATGTCGACCATCCAGCTGGACTTCAACCAGCCCAACGGGTTCGGCCTCGAGTACTCGGCGGCCGACGGCACCCGCAAGCAGCCGGTCATGATCCACCGGGCGCTGTTCGGCTCGATCGAGCGGTTCTTCGGGGTGCTCACCGAGCACTACGCGGGCGCGTTCCCGGCGTGGCTGGCCCCGGTGCAGGCCGTCGGCATCCCGGTGCGCGACGAGAACGCCGACTACCTGGAGGCGTTCTTCACCCGGCTCCGCGCGGCGGGCATCCGCGGCGAGGTCGACCACTCGGACGACCGCATGCAGAAGAAGGTCCGCAACGCCCAGCTGCAGAAGATCCCGTTCATGATCATCGCCGGAGACGACGACCAGAACGCGGGCACCGTCTCGTTCCGCTACCGCGACGGCTCCCAGCGCAACGGCGTCCCGGCCGACGAGGCCATCGCCCACGTCGCGGACATCGTCAAGTCCCGGGTAAACGAAGGCCCTAGCGCCGCAACCGAAGAGGCCTAAGGCCCCAACCGCTCAGCGCTCGAAACGCCCGGTCAGGCATCGCCTGACCGGGCGAATTTCTTGTGCACACCGCGTGTCGCTGCTACGCTTGCCATGACTAAAACATTATGTTCTGAGGGTGCGATGGAAGATCAACATTCACCCCGAAGTCGCGGCGTGGCTTCGCCTGCTCGAAACCGACGAGCCTGTGAGTGCCGCCCTGATCCGGCAGGCGATCGACCAGCTTGCCGACGAAGGTCCGACCGCCAAGCGCCCGCTTGTCGATCGGGTAAAGGGCAGCCGCTACCACAACATGAAGGAACTGCGGCCAGGCTCGTCGGGCCGCTCGGAGGTTCGGATTCTGTTCGCCTTCGACCCGAAACGCGCGGCGATCCTCCTGATGGCAGGCGACAAGGCCGGACAGTGGCAAATCTGGTATCGAAAGGCGATCCGCATCGCGGATGATCGGTATGCCGAGCATCTTGAGTCGTTGGAAACGGAGGACGGCGATGTCTAAGTACGTGGACTGGGAGGACCTCAAGGCGGAGCTGAGGGCTAGTAGCCCCCTCAGCGATGCCGAGTACGAGGCGGCGGAAGCCATGGCGAAGGAACGGCACCAGGCGTACCTTCGTGGTTACCAGCTCGCCGAGATGCGCAAGACCGCGCAGATGACTCAGGCGGAGGTCGCCCGCATTCTGGGGGTTACCCAGGCGAGAATCTCAAAGATCGAGTCCGGCGAGATCTCGGGCATCGAGAACTACCGTGCGTATGTTGCGGCGCTCGGCGGCAAGGTCGAGACCGTGGCGACGATCGGCGATCATTCCTGGCGGGTCGCCTGATCGGCGAAGGGTTCGGCCCGT
Source organism: Glycomyces sp. NPDC021274 (assembly GCF_040641195.1). Lineage (NCBI taxonomy): Bacteria > Bacillati > Actinomycetota > Actinomycetes > Glycomycetales > Glycomycetaceae > Glycomyces > Glycomyces sp. NPDC021274. Next base: position 42,209 of record NZ_JBFADC010000007.1, read on the forward strand.
TGTTCGGTGCGTTCGACGGCTTTCGTGAGCGCTTGGCGCGCGTACTCGGATTTTGAGATCCCGAGGGCCTTGGCGAGCTCACCGACCTCTTGCCAAAGCTCCTCGGGAAACCGTGCGGTCACTCGTTTCATGCAACCTATCGTCCCACATGTAAGTCTTTGCCGGTTTCTCCGAGCCAGCGGGCGAGCCTTCCGGCCCTGGCCAATGCTGTTAGGCGCTGTTCGGTGGCCTCGCGCAGGGTCGGGGTGGTGACGACGAGGAGTTGGTCGCTCGAACGAAGGCGGTCGGCCTTGGCGGGGACGAACAGCCGGTCGCCTCTGACGACTCCGGCGATGGCGCTGCCTTCCGGCAGCCGCAGCTCGAAGATCCTGATGCCGGCCAGGCCCGAGCCCTTCTGCACGGTGACCGTCAGGACCTCGCCGTCCACGGCGTCGAGCGGCGCCGTCTCGATCTCCACCTCCTGGACGACCCGCTCCTGCGAGAGGCCCAGCTTCCTGGCCACCCACGGCAGGGTCGGCCCCTGGAGCAGGGTGAAGACCACCACGAGCACGAACACGATGTCCCAGAGCTGCTGCGCGCCAGGCAGGTTCGCGGCATGCGGAATGGTCGCCAGGACGATCGGGATGGCCCCGCGCAGGCCCGCCCAGGACAGGAGCACCTGTTCCTTCAGCGCGAACTTGAAGGGCAGCAGCGAGAGCCACACCGCGAGGGGCCGCGCCACCAGAGTCAGCACCACGCCGAGCACCAGGCCCGGCACGATCGCGTCGAGCAGGTTCGAGGGCGAGGCGAGCAGGCCGAGCATGACGAACATGCCGAGCTGCGCCATCCAGCCCAGGCCCGTCGCGAACGACTGCGTAGCCGCGCGGTGCGGCAGATGGGAGTTGCCGAGGACGAGCGCCGCCAGGTAGGCCGCGATGAAGCCGGAGGCGTGCAGGGTCCCGGCCGCCGCGAACGCCGCGAGGCCGAGGCTGAAGACCGCCAGCGGGTAGAGGCCCGAGACCGGCAGTGCCAAGCGCCGCAGGAGCCACGCCCCGCCGAAGCCGACCGCGACGCCGATGAGCGAGCCTGCCGCGAGCTCCCACACCAGCACGCCCAGCAGGTGCGCCGGGTCCGGGATGCCCGCCGCGGCCGAGAACGCGAGCACCAGGATCACCGCGGGCGCGTCGTTGAAACCCGACTCGGCCTCGAGGGTGCCGCTGAGCCGCTTGGGCAGGCCGATGCCGCGGAGCACGGAGAAGACCGCCGCCGCGTCGGTCGAGGCGACGACCGCGCCGATCGTGAGCGAGAGCTGCCAGTCGAAGCCGAGCAGGAAGTGGGCGCCGAGCGCGGTCACCGTGACCGAGACGCCGATGCCCACGGTCGCGAGCATCCCGGCCGGCGCCACCTGCTTGGCGATCGCCTGCCAGCGCGTCGAGAGGCCGCCCTCGATGAGGATGAGCGCCAACGCGAACGTGCCGAGCGCCTGGGCGAGGGCGAAGTCCTCGAACGGGATGCCCACGCCGTCCTCGCCGAGGACCAGGCCCGCGCCGAGGAACACCAGCAGCGCGGGGAGTCCGAGCCGCTGTGTCGCACGCAGGGCCGCGATGGAGAGCAGCACGGTGACGCAGCCGATCAGCACTACGAGGTACAGCTGGGGCAACGTCACGTCCGGAGCTTAACCGACACGGCGTGTCACGGTGTTTTCGTCGGGTTTCCGGCTCGCTCGCGCAGTGGCCTAGGATCGTTCCGTGGAAGAGCGCGAAGGCGAAGGCGTCGGCGTCCCCGACGGGTACGAGCGGCTGTGGACCCCGCACCGCATGTCCTACATCCAAGGCGAAGGCAAGCCCACGGGCGACGACGCGGACGTGGAGGGCTGCCCGTTCTGCGAGATCCCGAAGCTCGACGACGCGGACGGCAACATCGTCGCCCGCGCCGTGCACATGTACGTGGTCGTGAACAAGTACCCGTACAACAACGGCCACCTCATGGTCGTGCCCTTCCGGCACGTCCCCGACTACACCGACCTCGACGCCGACGAGATCGCCGAGATGGGCGCGCTCACCCAGCACGCCATGGCCGTGCTGCGCGCCGTGATGGGCGCGCACGGGTTCAACATCGGCATGAACCAGGGCCAGGTCGCGGGCGCAGGCATCGCCGGGCACCTGCACCAGCACATCGTCCCCCGCTGGGGCGGGGACGCGAACTTCATGCCGATCATCGGCCGCACCAAGACCCTCCCGCAGCTGCTGAAGGACACCCGTGCGGACCTCGCGGCCGCATGGGAGCGGGTGTGACCGGCCGGACCCCGTTAGAGTCAAGACAGCGCCCCTCCCGGCCCGATCGGGGGCGGGCACCGCACCCACGCCGCCCGAACACCCACCCGGGCCCGCCCAGAAAACAGGAGACCATGGCGAAGTTCCTTCGGACCTCCGGCCGAGCGGGCGTACGCCGTTACGTCGACGCCGCCGCGAAGGTCCTCATCCGCGCAGGCGTGTCCGCCAACGCCGTCACCGTGGCGGGCACCGCCGTGGTCGTCGGCGCCTCAGTGCTGCTGCTCGCGCCCGGCCACCTGCTGGCGGGCCTCCTCGTGGTCGCGGCCTCCGTCCTCACCGACATGCTCGACGGCGCGATCGCCCGCGTCAAGGGCACCGCCAGCCGCTTCGGCGCGCTCCTCGACTCCACTTGCGACCGCTTGGCGGACGGCGCGATCTTCGCGGGCCTGGCCTACTTCCTCCTCGCGGAGGACCGGGGCCTGGGCGGCGCGCTCGCGCTGTGGGCGCTCATCGCCTCGCAGATGGTCTCGTACGTGCGGGCGCGCGCCGAGTCGCTCGGCGCCGAATGCAATGTGGGCATCGCCGAGCGCCCCGAGCGGCTCATCATCGCCGCCGCCGCGGTGCTCGCCGAGGTCCTGGGCGTGCCGTGGGCGCTGGAGGCCGGCATGGGCCTGCTGGCCGTGCTCGCTTCGATCACCGTGGTGCAGCGCCTGTTCCACGCCCGCGCGGTGCTCGCCGCGAGTGAGGGGCGCGTCGATGTCTGAGCGCCTCACCGAGCTGGCCTACCTGGCCGCCTGGCGCGGCGTGCGGCTCCTCCCCGAGGGCGCCGCGCGCGCTCTGGGGAACCGCTTCGCCGACCGGGCCCTGCGCAAGAACGGCCGGGGCGTGCGCCAGCTGCGCAAGAACCTCGCCCGCGTCGTCGACGGCGAACCGGACGAGGCGCTGATGCGCCAGGCGATGCGCTCGTACGCCCGGTACTGGCTGGAGGCGTTCCGGCTCCCGTCGATGAGCACCGCGCAGCTCGAGCGGAAGTTCGAGATGAACGGCTACGAGCCGGTCCACGAGCGCGCCCGGCAGGGCCTGGGCTCGATCGTGGCGCTGCCGCACAGCGGGAACTGGGACTTCGCGGGCGCCTGGGTCGGCGCGGTCGCGAAGGACCGGCTCACCACCGTCGCCGAGCGGTTGAAGCCCGAAGGGGTCTACCGGCGCTTCCTGGAGTACCGCGAGTCCCTCGGCATGCAGATCATCCCGACCTCCGGCGGCGACCGCAATCCGCAAGCGGCCCTTGGTGAAGCACTCGACGCCGGGCACGTGGTCGCGCTCGTCGCCGACCGCGACCTCGGGCGCGGGGGCACCGAGGTGAAGTTCTTCGGCGAGGCCACCACCTTCCCCACCGGCCCTGCCCTGCTGGCCATCCGCAACAAGGTGGAGCTGTTCACCGCCGCCATCCACTACGAGGACGACCGCGCCGTCTGCCATATCTCGGGGCCGGTCGACCTCGGCTCCGGGTCCTTCCGCGAGCGCGTCGCCGGCGCGACCCAGCGGATGGCCGAGGCCTTCGAGGAGGGCATCCGCGCCCACCCCGCCGACTGGCACATGCTGCAGCGCTTCTGGTCCGCCGATTTCGACGCGCCGCGGGAAAGCGCCGACTGACATGGGGGACCTGCGGATCGGGATCGTCAGCCCGTACTCCTTCGACGTCCCCGGCGGGGTCCAGTTCCACATCCGCGACCTCGCCGAGACCCTCATCGACGCCGGGCACGACGTGTCGGTCCTCGCCCCCGCCACCGAGACCGCGAACCTGCCCGACTTCGTGGTCCCCGGCGGCAAGGCCGTGGCGGTGCCCTACAACGGGTCGATCGCGCGGCTCGCGTTCGGGCCCCGCTCGGCCGCGCGCGTGCGCAAGTGGTGCGCGGAAGGCGACTTCGACGTCATCCACGTGCACGAACCGCTCACTCCGAGCCTCGCGTGCCTGGCGGTGCTCAACGCCCGCTGCCCGGTCGTCGCCACGTTCCACACCGCGATGACCCGCTCGCGCATCCTCGCGGCCGGGAAGCACATGGCGCAGCTGGTGCTCGAGAGCCTCTCCGCGCGCATCGCCGTGAGCCCCTACGCCCGCAAGGTCCAGGTCGAGCACCTCGGCGGCGGCGCCGTCGAGATCCCCAACGGCGTCTCGGTCGCCTTCTACCGCAAGGCCGCTCCGCTCCTCGGCAAGCCCGACGGCCCCACGATCGGCTTCATGGGCCGCTACTCCGAGCCCCGCAAAGGCTTCCCGATCCTGCGCGACGCGTTCGCGTCGCTCGCCGCCGAACGCCCCGACCTGCACCTGCTCGTGGTCGGCCGCGGCGACCCCGAGGCTGCCGTCGCCGGGCTCGACCCCGCGATCGCCCGCCGCATCCGCTTCCTCGGCGCCGTCGACGACGAGGAGAAGGCCTCCATGCTCGCGGGCGTCGACCTCTACGTCGCCCCCAACACCGGCGGCGAGTCCTTCGGCATGATCCTCACCGAGGCCATGGCCGCCGGGACCTGCGTCCTCGCCTCTGACATCGAGGCGTTCAGCTCGGTCCTGGACGACGGCCGGGCAGGGGAGCTGTTCGCCGTCGGCGACAGCGCCGACCTCGCCGCGAAAGCCGGCCGCCTCCTCGACGACCAGCAACTCCGTACGGCGTACGTCGAGCGTGCGAACGAGTGGGTCAAGCGCTTCGACTGGCCCGAGGTCGCCGCGCGCCTCCTCGAGGTCTACCGCGCCGCCATCGAAGCGGGCACCGAGCGGCGCCGCTGAACCCTACAAAGAACGTGATCACCTCTTTACTCTGCGTGCGCAGCGGGTCCATAATGAGGCGAAGGGTCCGCGTAATCCCGTGCCGGAACCGCACGCGCGCGGACCGCACGGAGGGCAGTTCGATGGCCGAAATCTCTCACCGGGGCGAATCGATGACAGCGCACCCGGACGTCCACGAGATGCGGGCCCGGTACGACAAGATGCTCAGCCGGAGGGACGTGGCGTTCATCGACGCCCCCGTCTTCCTCGTCGGCCTGTACTGCATCATCTCCCCATGGGTGGTCGGATTCTCGGCCGCGCAGGCGGACTTCGCGACGCACAACCTGATCATGGGCATCGCGATCGGCCTGCTCGCGCTCGGATTCACCGTGGCCCCCGAGCGCATGTACGGCATGAGCTGGGGCCTGTGCGCCATCGGCGTCTGGCTCGCCGTCTCGCCGTGGGTCCTCATCACCGACCCGGGGACGAGTCTCGCCTGGAACAACATCATCGTCGGCGCCCTGACCTTCCTCCTCGGCCTCATGGCCGCCTGGCAGGTCCGCGGCACCCGCGAGACGACGACCCCGCCGGCAGGGGCCGAGATGTAAGCACCGAACCCGCACACCGCCCGCCACCGGAACACCGGTGGTGGGCGCTCCACCGTAAGATCAGCCCGATGTGGTGGTTGGCGGTGCTCGTGGCGATCGTGGCCGTCGTCGGCGCGTACGCGACGTGGACGGTCACCCGCGTCGAACGCCTGCACCGCCGCGCCCACGCCGCCGAAGGCGCCCTCCTCGCCAAGCTCGACGACCGCGCCGAGACCGTCCTCAAGTTCGTCGGCAACCCCGGCTTCGAAGAGGTCGTCGCCCTCGCCCTCTCCGTCGTCGCCGTCCCCGCCGACACCCAGCGCCAGCGCGAACTGCGCGAGTACGCCGAGAACGACCTCACCCGCGCCCTGCGCGAACTCGCCGCGAACCCCCTCTGGTCCGACGACCTCGAGGCCGCCAACCGCCGCGTCGCCCTCGCCCGCCAGATCCACACCGACTTCGTGCGCGACGCCGTCGCCTCGCGCTCCCTCCCGATGTCCGTCGTGCTCCGCCTGCACCACCGCCTGCCCCGCCCGGAGTACTGGGACATCGAGGACCCGGTGCACTGAGACGCCCCGATCACCCCCTTTGTATCAACAGGCTTGTGAGGCGGGTCGCGGCGTAGAATCGGCCAGGTCAGCACCCCTTATGGCGAAGCGTGCGAGCCATACATTTGCCCAGCAGTTGGCGACTACCTCAGATGGAGCCGGGAACCGTGTCACAGACCCAGAAGACCGAGGCCGAGATCGGGACCGCCCGCGTCAAGCGCGGCATGGCCGACATGCTCAAGGGCGGCGTCATCATGGACGTCGTCACCCCCGAGCAGGCCCGGATCGCCGAGGACGCCGGGGCCGTCGCGGTCATGGCGCTCGAGCGCGTCCCCGCCGACATCCGCCGCGAAGGCGGCGTCTCGCGCATGTCCGACCCCGACATGATCGACGGCATCATCGAGGCCGTCTCGATCCCCGTCATGGCCAAGGCCCGCATCGGCCACTTCACCGAAGCGGCCGTCCTGGAGTCCCTCGGCGTCGACTACGTGGACGAGTCCGAGGTCCTCACCCCCGCCGACGAGGCCAACCACATCGACAAGTGGCAGTACAACGTGCCGTTCGTGTGCGGCGCGACCAACCTCGGCGAGGCCCTGCGCCGCATCTCCGAGGGCGCGGCGATGATCCGCTCCAAGGGCGAGGCCGGCACCGGCAACGTCGTCGAGGCCACCCGCCACATGCGACAGATCCGCCAGGACATCGGCCGCCTCACCACCCTCGACTCCACCGAGCTGTACGCCGCCGCGAAGGAACTGCGCGCCCCGTACGAGCTCGTCGCCGAAGTGGCCCGGCTCGGCAAGCTCCCGGTGGTGCTCTTCACCGCCGGCGGCATCGCCACCCCGGCCGACGCCGCCATGATGATGCAGCTCGGCGCCGAAGGCGTGTTCGTCGGCTCCGGCATCTTCAAGTCCGGCGACCCGGCCAAGCGCGCCGCCGCCATCGTCAAGGCCACCGCCTTCCACGACGACCCGAAGGTCATCGCCGAGGTATCCCGCGGCCTGGGCGAGGCCATGGTCGGCATCAACGTCGACACCCTCGCCGAGGACCAGAAGCTCGCCAAGCGCGGCTGGTAAGTCCCGAATGCGAAAGGGGGCCCGGGCGTCATCGCCCGGGCCCCTTGTCGTCGGTCCGATCAGAAGTCGAGCAGGCTGCCGCCGGTGGCGAAGACCGCCTCGCAGTGGTTGCTGTACTGCTTCATGAAGAACTGGCCTTCGCCGTGCCAGTGCCCGGTCACGAGCACGCGCACCGGCGCGTACTCCTTGGTGCACATGCCGTCGGCGGGCGCGATCGCGCCGATCTGCCCGCGCGCCTCCTTGAGCTGGCCGCACACGGCGGCCGCGTTCGGGTGCTCGCTCCACTCCTGCGGGCACGACAGGGTGATCGAGTCGGTCCTGCCGTCGCCGGCGGTAACGCTGATGTCGAACGTGCTGTGCGGGCCGGAACCGTCGCCGATGCCGGGATCGACCGGGATCGGCTCGTACGGCTGGAACGCCGCTTGGGCCGGAACCGAACCAGCGGCGACGAATGCGGCGGCCGCGAAGGCGCCGACGATGAGCTTTCTCATGGCCCGATCCTAAGGAGCGGGACGCACCCGAGCGCGCTTCGACACTCCGCACCGGAGAGTGAGGGCCTGTCCCGGCCGCGCCCGGATCCGCGGCGCAGGCCCTAGGCTAGGAGCCATGGACGCAAGCGACCTCGACCGGTACTCGACCTCCGACCTCCAGCACCGCGCGTTCGCGCTGGCGCGCGAGCGCCGCGACTGGCGGTTCTTCATCGACCTGTTCCGGCACACCCCGACCGCGCTCGAAGCCGAGGACCTCGACCCGGACGTGTCCGAGATCGGGGTGGCGATCGACGACCTGCTGAGCATGTGGCGGGAGGGCACGAAGGGCGACTGGGGCTCGGCCGAACCGCTCGCGCGGGCGGCCTTCATCGACTACATCCAGCGGCACGGCGGCGAGGACGGGCCGACCGGCTAGTCCTCGGCGCCGCGCTTGGCGGACTTGTCCAGCCAGTGGCGGATGTCGCTGGAGAAGAGCCACCAGAGGGCGAGCACGGAGGCGAACACCCACGGCGCGACGATGATCCCGACGCCGGGGGACATGAGCATGCCGATGACGAAGAGGACCGCGGTGGCGGCGACCGCCGACCAGCGGACCACCTTGAGGCGGGACTTGAACCGGATCGCGGACAGGGCGGCGACGATCGCGGTGATGATCGTGATGCCCGCGATCGTCATGTACACGGCCAGATATTCGGTCGACTGGAAGTAGTCGAAGTCCCCCTGGGGCGTGCCGCTCGGGCTCAGGAAGTCGGGGTTCTCGTGCATCTCCTCGACCTCGGCCAGGCTCGCGGAGCGGGTGCTGATCGCGGCCATCGCCAGGAAGTTGCCGGCGAGCACGGCAGACGCCACCTGCACCCACATCGCGATCTGCAGCCGCAGGAGCTTCTTGCGGGGCATCTCGTCCTCGCCCTGCTCGTCCTTGGCGGGCTCTATCGGGCCCTTGTCGCGGCCGAAGTTCGGTTGCGGAAGCATTATGTGGCCTTTCAGCGGTGGCGGCTGGGTCGCCCGCCGGAGCGGCGTCCTAGTGGTTGAACCAGCGTCGGGCGAAGCGTTCGGTAAGCGTTCCCATGATCGTAATCGGCACGATGACGAGGCCGATGCACAGCGCCCAGTAGAGCCCGCCGGTGAACAGCAGCCAGGCGAGGCCGACGACCGCGGCGGCCTGCACGAGCAGGATCAGGATCCACAGGATGCGCCACTGGAAGTGCAGCAGGGCGATGGCGAGGACCAGGAACAGCGCGAGGCCGCCGAGGCCCACCGCGGCGCGGTAGACGTCGTGCACGGCCGCCGGGGGCACGAAGTCGTTCGCCTTGTGGTGCAGGAGCACGATGAGGCCGCCGGTGACGAGGGCGATCAGTGCTTCGATCCACATGGTGTTGCGTCCGGCCCGGACGGCACGGGGCATCGGGTTGCGCTTCGAGGTCTTGGCCATCTTGTTCTTACTCCCGGGCATGAAGGGGTGCGTCACGTTCGATCGCAGACTTTAACGGATCGTCGCCTGTCGGCCGAGTTCAGGCCGCTTTCGGTCACAGGGACGATCTGCAGGTAGGCACCGGAGGGAACCCGAATTACGCTTGTGGCGCCCGTAGACGCGAGACTTTTGGAGTTCTCTGATGACCGCTGTGCCCCAGATCGGTGTGCTCGCCCTGCAAGGCGACGTCGTCGACCACATGCGCGCGCTCGAGGCCGCCGGGGCCCGCGCTGTGCCGGTGCGCCGCGCCTCCGAGCTGGACGACGTGGCGGGCCTGGTGATCCCCGGCGGGGAGTCGACCACGATGAGCAAGCTCCTGGAGATCTTCGACCTGTTCGAGCCCGTCAAGAAGCGCCTCGACTCGGGGCTGCCGGTGTTCGGGTCGTGCGCGGGCATGATCATGCTCGCCGACGAGGTGCTCGACGGCCGCCCCGACCAGCGCTCCTTCGGCGCGATCCCGATGACGGTGCGCCGCAACGCGTTCGGCCGCCAAGTGGACTCGTTCGAGACGGAGATCGCGATCGAGGGCATCGCGGGCGACCCGTTCCGGGCGGTGTTCATCCGCGCCCCGTGGGTCGAGCGGGTCGGCGAGGGCGTCGAGGTCCTGGCCCGAGTGGACAGCGGTGCAGGGCCCGGTGGGGAGCAGGGCGGTAGGATCGTCGCCGTACGTGCGGGCGCCTGCCTGGCCACCTCCTTCCACCCGGAGGTGACTTCCGACGCGCGGGTGCACGAGTACTTCGTGGATATGGTCCGAGGCGCAGACGCCGGACCGGTCGAGTAGTAGGAACGAGGAACGCCGGTATGAGTGGCCACTCCAAGTGGGCGACGACCAAGCACAAGAAGGCCGCGATCGACGCCAAGCGGGGCAAGATCTTCGCGAAGCTCATCAAGAACATCGAGGTCGCGGCGCGCACCGGCGGTCCTGACCCGACCGGCAACCCGACGCTCTTCGACGCGATCCAGAAGGCCAAGAAGAGCTCGGTCCCCAACGACAACATCGACCGCGCGGTAAAGCGCGGCGGCGGCCTCGACGGCGGCGGCGTCGACTACGAGACCCTCATGTACGAGGGCTACGCACCGGGCGGGGTGGCGGTGCTCATCGAGTGCCTCACCGACAACCGCAACCGCGCCGCGGCCGAGGTCCGCGTGGCGCTGACGCGCAACGGCGGCTCCCTCGGCGAGGCGGGCTCGGTCGGCTACATGTTCTCCCGCAAGGGCACGATCATCGTCTCGCCCGACGAGAAGCTCACCGAGGACGACATCCTCATGGCGGTCCTCGACGCGGGCGCCGAAGAGGTCAACGACCTCGGCGAAGGCGGCTTCGAGGTGCTGTGCGAGCCCACCGACCTGGTCGCGGTGCGCACCGCGCTCCAGGAGGCCGGGATCGACTACGACTCGGCCGAGGCCGGCTTCCAGGCCTCCATGCACATCGCGGTCGACGTCGAGGGCGCCCGCAAGGTGCTCCGCGTGGTCGACGCCCTGGAGGACTCCGACGAGGTCCAGAACGTGTGGACCAACGCGGACATCAGCGACGAGGTCTTCGCGCAGCTCGACGCGGAGTAGCGCAGACGTGGAACGGGGCCCGGAGCGGATGCTCCGGGCCCCGTTCGCCTTGCCGTCTAAGCGATGCCGGGGACCGGGTTCTTGCGGTAGACCACGATCGTCCACGCCACCGCGGCGGCCGTCGCCAGTGCGTACACGCCGATGCCCAGCGTCATGCTCGCGAGCGTCACGCCGCCGACCGTGGCCAGCGCCGGCAGGACCCCGCCGGCCGCCATCTGGAGCGAGCCCATGAACGCGGAGGCGGTGCCGGCGATCTGCGGCGGCTGCGAGGACATCGCCGCGGCGCCCGCGTTCGGGAAGACCACGCCGCAGCCGAACATCATGAGGATGATCCCGGCCGGGACCGTCCACAGGTTCTCGGCGCCCGCGAACTGCACGCCCGCGAGCCAGGCGACGCCGGCCAGCGAGACGACCATGCCCGCGATCATGCGGCTGCTCGACTTGGAGCGGTCGATCAGGAGCATGTTGAGCTGGTTGCCGGCCAGGAGCGCGAGCGTGCCGAAGGCGAACAGCAGCGAGAAGAAGCCGGGGGAGGCCCCGAGCTCCTCCTGCGAGATGAAGCTGAACGTCGACACGTAGGTGAACAGCATCGAGAAGTTCATCAGGACCGCGATCGTCGGCGCGATGAAGTGGGCGTCGCGGACCAGCGTCACCAGGGCCGAGCCGAACTCGCGGCCGGTCATCGTGCGGCGGTCCTCCGCGGGCAGGCTCTCGGGGAGGAACTTCCACACCAGGAACGTCGACAGGGCGGACAGGACCGCCATGAACACGAACACGGTCTGCCAGGGGCCGAAGCGGATGAGCTGAGCGCCGACGATCGGGCCGAGCATCGGCGCGAGCATGGTGACGAACATCATCTTCGCCGTGAACCGGGTCATGTCGTCCCCGGAGAAGTGGTCGCGGATGACGGCGCGGGCCACGACCACGCCGGCCGCGCCGGAGAGGCCCTGGAGGAAGCGGAGGCCGACGAGCAGGTCGGCGCTGGTCGCCACCGCGCACAGCAGCGACGCGAGCGTGAAGACCGACATGCCGATGAGCAGCGGCTTGCGCCGTCCGAACCGGTCCGAGAGCGGGCCGATCACGGCCTGGCCGAGGCCCATGCCGATCATCATCGAGGTGAGGGTGAGCTGGATGCGGCTCTCGGGGGAGCCGAGGGCGTCGGCCATGGCCGGGAACGCGGGGAGGTAGAGGTCGATCGCGATCGGCGCGGTCGCCGAGAGCGCGCCGAGGACGAACACCATCGTGGCGATGAAGCGTCGTGAGTGTCCGGTCGCGGCGACGGGCGGCATGAAGGCAGCAGCAGACACAGTGATCCCAACAGGTTCGCAGAGCGGAGAAGGACAGCAGGGGAGCCGGGATCGCGCTCCGCACTGCTCGCCGATGGGAGGCGGGCGCGACCGGTCCGGCCTCATAACAGCCAAGCACGTTACTAGCCGACCGGCAAGTGGTTTATGGGCAAGGCCACCGGTCTGATTTCCGACTGCGCGCGATCGGTCGGCGGCGCCCCTGCGGACGTGCTTGGGACCGAACGTCGGTACGGCCGGATAAGCTGACGCGAACCGAGCGACAGGAGGAACGCGTGCGCGTCATGGGGATCGACCCGGGCCTGACCCGGTGCGGCGTCGGCATCGTCGACGGCCGCCCCGGAGCACCCGGCACCATGATCGCCGTCGGCGTCGTCCGCACCGATCCTGAAGCGCCCCTTGCCGAACGGCTCCTCGCACTCGACGACGGCCTCCGTGCCTACCTCGAAGAGCACCAGCCCGAGGCCGTGGCCGTCGAACGCGTCTTCAGCCAGCACAATGTGGCCAGTGTCATCGGCACCGCGCAGGCCTCCGGCATCGCGCTCCTCGCCGGCGCCCGCCTCGCCCTGCCCACCGCGACCTACACGCCGTCCGAAGTGAAGTCCGCGGTGTGCGGCAGCGGCACCGCCGACAAGCGCCAGGTCACCAGCATGGTCACCCGCATCCTGCGCCTCAAGGAGGCGCCCCGGCCCGCCGACGCGGCCGACGCCCTCGCCATCGCCATCTGCCACCTGTGGCGCGGCGGCGTCAAGGCCCGGATCGCCGCGGCCGTCAAGAAGGAGAGCGCCCGATGATCGCCCAGCTCACCGGCACCATCGCCTCCGTCAGCGAGTCCTACGCCGTAGTCGACGTGCAAGGCGTCGGCTACGCCGTCCACGCCGGCGCCCACACCCTCGCCAACCTCAAGGTCGGCTCGCAGGCCGTCCTCGCCATCTCCACCATCGTCCGCGAGGACTCGATCACCTTGCACGGCTTCAACACCGCCGAGGAACGCGACCTGTTCGAGCTGCTCCAGAACGCCCAGAAGATCGGCCCGCGCATCGCCCGCGACGCCGTCGAAGTGCTCCGGCCCGACGCGATCCGCCGCGCGATCGCCACCGGCGACACCGCGACCCTCACCCGCATCCCCGGCGTGGGCCAGAAGAGCGCCGAGCGCATCGTCCTCGACCTCGCCGACAAGATCGGCCCCGTCGACCTCGGCGGCGTCCCCAAGCAGTCCGGCAGCCGCCCCGGCGGCTGGAGAACCCAAGTCAGCCAAGGCCTCCAGGCCCTCGGCTGGTCCGCCAAGGAGGCCGAGACCGCCATCGAGAAGCTCGACGCCGAAGGCGCGGACGGCACCGACATGCCCTCGCTCCTCAAGCAGGCCATCCGCCTCCTCGGGAAGCGATAGGCGATGGAACGACCGGACGACTACTCCGCAGAGGAATGGACCGCGGCCCTCACCGCCGCCGAGGCCACCGAGCTCGACCGCCTCGCCGAAGAGGGCATCCGCCCCGGCAAGCTCGACGACGTCATCGGCCAGACCCGCGTCCGCGAGCAGATCAGCCTCCTCCTCGAAGGCGCCCGCCGCCGCGGCGCCTCACCGGACCACCTCCTGCTCTCGGGCCCGCCCGGCCTCGGCAAGACCACCCTCGCCATGATCGTCGCCGCCGAACTCGGCGTCGGCATGCGCCAGACCTCCGGCCCGGCCATCGAGCGCTCCGGCGACCTCGCCGCGATCCTCACCAGCCTCGGCCCGAACGAAGTGCTCTTCATCGACGAGATCCACCGCATCGCCCGGCCCGCCGAAGAACTCCTCTACACCGCCATGGAGGACTTCCGCGTCGACGTCATCGTCGGCAAGGGCCCCGGCGCGACCGCCATCCCGCTCGAACTCGAGCCGTTCACCCTCGTCGGCGCCACCACCCGCGCCGGGCTCCTCACCGGGCCGCTGCGCGACCGCTTCGGCTTCCTCGGCCAGCTCGAGTTCTACAACGACGCCGAACTCGAAGCGATCGTCACCCGCTCCGCCGGGATCCTCGACGTGGCCATCGACCCCGCCGGGGCCGTCGAGATCGCCGGCCGCTCCCGCGGCACCCCCCGCATCGCCAACCGCCTCCTGCGGCGCGTCCGCGACTTCGCCCAGGTGCGCGCCGACGGCGTCATCACCGCCAAGGTCGCCGCCGACGCGCTCGCCCTCTACGACGTCGACGAGCTCGGCCTCGACCGCCTCGACCGCGCCGTGCTCCGCGCCCTCTGCGGCACCTTCAACGGCGGCCCCGTCGGCCTGACGACCATCGCCGTCGCCGTGGGGGAGCAGCCCGACACCGTCGAAGAGGTCTGCGAGCCGTTCCTCGTGCGCGCCGGACTCCTCGCCCGCACCCCTCGGGGCCGCGTCGCCACCGCCGCCGCCTGGCACCACCTGGGACTCAACCCCCCGAGCGCCGAAGGGCTCTTCGGATCAGGCGACGCGTAGGGTGGGCCACGGGGACAGGCCGTCACGCCCATCGGGATAGACTCCGCCCACGTCACCTACCGAAACAGTGACCGAACGCGACGAAAGGCTCCACCGTGGAGAATTACACCTTCCTCATCATGATCGTCGGCTTCATCGCGCTGATGTACTTCGTGATGATCCGCCCGCAGAAGAAGCGGCAGAAGGAACAGCAGGACATGCAGTCCAACGTCGCCCCCGGCGCCCGCGTCATGACCATCGGCGGCCTCTACGGCACCGTCGTCGACTCCGACGACGAGACCGTCACCCTCGAAGCCAGCGACGACAACTTCCTGGTCTTCGCCCGCCAGGCCATCGCCAAGGTCATCACCCCCGCCGAGACCGCCGAGACCACCGAAGAGGCCCCCGCCGAGGAGATCGCCGAAGCGGACGCCACCCTCTCTGACGAGGACCTCGACAAGCTCCGCGCGACCGACGAGGCCACCGGCGAGGACGACAAGGACAAGCACGCGGGCAAGCCCGACCGCAAGGAGTACTAGGCCCCACCCCCGGGCCCTGCACCGCCTTTGAGGCACCCGTCCTAGAATGAGGCCCGCCGAGGGTACGTGTGCGAGAGCACAGCCGCGGCGCGCTCCCCGCGCGCCGGCGGCGTCCTCGCGCCCGCCCCTATTCGAGTTCTGAGGAAGAGACCGACCATTGGCTTCAGTAACGGGCGCTGACCGCCCACGGAAGAAGATCCAGCGCAAGCGCCTGCCAGTCGCCCCCTACTTCGTGGCGCTGTTCCTGGTGCTCGCGATCCTGTGGGTCGCCGCGCTGGCGGGCTCCGGATGGAAGTTCCCCACGCCGAAGCTCGGTCTCGACCTGCAAGGCGGCCTGTCGATGACGCTGTCGGCCTACCAGCAGGGGAGCGATGAGCCCCCTTCGCCGGAGACGATGGAGCAGGCCCGCCAGATCATCGAGGGCCGCGTCAACTCCACCGGCGTCTCCGAGCCCGAGGTGTACGTCGAGGGCGCCGAGAACATCGTCGTGAACGTCGCCGGCGACGACATCGACGAGCAGGCCCTGCGCGACGTCGGCGCCCCCGCCGAGCTCCGGTTCCGCATCGTCACCAACTCCGTCGCCGACACCTCCGCGCTCGAAGAGCAGCTCACCGAGGAGACCCCGACCGAGGAGCCCACCGACGGCGCCACTGAGGAGCCCACCGCCGAGACCACCGAGACGCCCGCCGAGGACGCCTCCGCGACGCCCAGCGAGGACGCCACCAGCGAAGCCGGTTCGGGCCAGGCGCCCACCACCGACGAGGTGGCCACCTCGCTCGAGGAGGTGCTGGCCAAGGTCGGCCCCGACGCGGCCGCGGCCGCGCAGGCGCTCACCGCCGCCCCCGACGAGGCCACCAGCGCCATCCTGGAGCCCTTCGGCGCGCTCGAGCCCGAAGAGGTCGCCTTCCTGCCGGCGGAGGCCCAGTTCTACATCCCGCAGATCACCTGCGAGACCCTCGACTCGCGTCCGCCCGGCTCGGTCCAGAAGGCCGAGGACCCGGTCACCGCGTGCTCGGCTCCCGAGGCCGCCGCCGCCGACGACCCGTCGCTGACCTTCCAGTACAAGTACCTGCTGCAGCCCGCGACCGTGCTCGGCTCGGACGTCACCTCCGCCGACGTCGGCACCGACCAGGCGAACCTCAACCAGTTCGTGGTCAACGTGCAGTTCTCCACCGCAGGCGCCGAGAAGTGGAGCGCCCTCACCACCCAGAACCTGCAGTCGCAGGTCGCGATCGTCCTCGACAACGAGGTCGTCAGCGCCCCGACCATCCAGGAGGTCTCGTCGAACTCGACGCAGATCTCCGGCGACTTCACGGCGGCCGAGGCCAACCAGCTGGCCGACCAGCTCAACTTCGGCTCGCTGCCCACGAACTTCGTGGTCGAGACCGTCAACGAGGTCACCGCGACCCTCGGCGTCGACCAGCTCGAGGCCGGCGTGTTCGCGATGGCCATCGGTCTGCTCCTGGTCGTCGTCTTCTGCTTCGCCTACTACCGCGTGATCGGGTTCGTCGTCCTCGGCAGCCTCGTCGTCGCGGCCGCGATCCTGTATCCGACCGTGGCGCTCCTGGGCTCCCAGATCGGGTTCACCATGACCCTCGCGGGCATCGCGGGCTTCGTGCTCGCGGTCGGCATCACCGCCGACTCGTTCGTCGTCTACTTCGAACGGATCAAGGAGGAGATGGCCGGAGGCCGGTCCGTGCGCTCGGCCGTGCCGCGCGCCTGGGTCCGCTCGCGGCGCACCATCCTCTCCGCCAGCGCCGTCTCGATGATCTCCGCCGTGGTCCTGTACATCCTGGCCATCGGCCCGGTCCGGGGCTTCGCCTTCACGCTCGGCCTGTCCACGCTCGTCGACCTCCTGGTCGTGTTCGTGTTCACCCACCCGATCGCCGAATGGCTGGCCCGCGGCAGGATCCTCAGCAACCACCACCTCTCGGGGCTCCACTCCAAAGCGACCCCGGCCACCGCCGATGCGGCCGCGAAGGCATAGGGAGATCCGATGAGCAACAAGCAGACCGAGCGCGGCGAGAAGCGCCTCAACGTCTTCAGCCGGCTGTACCGCGGCGAGACGGACTTCCAGTTCGTCGCGCACCGCAAGAAGTTCTACATCGCCTCCGCCGTGGTCATCGCGGCCCTCGCGGTCGTCATGCTCACCAAGGGCTTCGTCCTCGGCATCGACTTCGCCGGCGGCGTCCAGTACAACGTCCCCGCCGGTGAGACCTCCGCGTCCCTCGAGGACGTGGAGGGCGCGGCCGCCTCCGCCGGGGCCGACGTGGCCTCCGGCCAGGTCGTGGGTTCGGGCGAGGACCAGTCCTACATCGTCCGCATCGGGGAGCTCTCCACCGACGAGGCCGCCTCCATCCGCGACGCCATCGCGGCCGAGGCCGGGATCGGCGCCGACGCCATCTCGGTCTCCGAGGTCTCGGCGACCTGGGGCGAGTCGGTCTCGCGGCAGGCCCTGATCGCCCTCGCGGTCTTCCTGGTCCTGGTGGCGGCGTTCATCTGGATCCGGTTCGAGCGGCGCATGGCCATCGCGGCCATCGCGGCGCTGCTCCACGACCTGGTGCTGACCGCGGGCGTCTACGCCCTGGTCGGCTTCGAGATCACGCCGTCGACCATCGTCGGCATGCTGACGATCCTCGGCTACTCGCTGTACGACACGGTGGTGGTGTTCGACAAGGTCCAGGAGAACACGGCGCAGCTGCTCCAAACGCGGAGCAAGACCTTCGCCGAGGGCGTCAACGACGCGATCAACCAGACGCTCATGCGTTCGATCAACACGTCCATCATCGGTGTCCTGCCGGTGGCGGCCCTGCTGTTCGTCGGCGTGGGCCTCCTCGGCGTCGGCACGCTGAAGGACCTGGCGCTGGTGCTGTTCGTCGGCATGCTCGTGGGCGCCTACTCCTCGATCTTCCTGGCCGCGCCCTGGGTGGTCGACATGGCCGAGCGCGGCGCCGTGGTGCGCCGCCACAACCAGAAGGTCGCCAGCAAGCGCGCCGGGACCGACGACGAGAAGCCCGCCCGCAAGGCCGCGAAGCCCGACGAGGACGACGACCGGCTCGTGCTCGCCAAGAGCGACGACCTCCCGCTGGAGCTGCTGGAGGAGCCTGAGAAGGCTTCGAGCGGCTCGGGCGGGGGCAACCGCTCCGGCGGCGCGAAGAAGCGCAAGCGCCGCTGAGGCTGCACAGCACACGAATCGGCGGGCGGACCTGGTAGGTCCGCCCGCCGATTCGCGCTGGTGGCTCTTCGTGAACCGGCGGCGCGAGGCCGCGTGCGTCAGGGCCCGCCCTTACTCGGGGCGGTCGCCCTTCATCTTGCCGCGCATGCCTTGCGCCTTCTCTTTCGCCTTGTCGGCGTATTCGTCCATCTTATCGCCCATGGGCGATTCCTTGGCCTTGTTGTACAGATCCTCGGCCTTGTCTTTCATGTCGTCCTTGTTCTCCGAGAGCTTGTCCTTGGCTTCGTTGAACTTGTCCTGCATCCCCACGATGAACCCCTCCTGTGTGAGTCGGTTTCACTATAGGGGCGGTTGAGGCGGCTCGCCGGGATTCGCGATACATCCCAGGTCGATGCCCGAACGCTACCGGAGGATGACGCGGCGCGGGCCGCATGCGCCGTACGGTCGGCCCATGAACGACATGGAACGCACCGGGCGGGCCCGCACCGCGATCGTCATCGGCGGCGGCGTGGCCGGTCCCGTGGCCGCGCTGGCCCTGCTCAAGGCCGGTATCGAAGCCACCGTGTTCGAGGCTCACCATCCCGGGTCGGGCTCGCGCGGAGGGCCCCTCACACTCGCCTCCAACGGCCTGAGCGCCCTGCGCGTGGTCGGCGCGGACCAGGTCCTGGCCGGGGAGGGCATCCCCACGCCTCGGATGACGATCCACTCCGGGTCGGGCAAGGTCCTCGGCACGATCGAGTCGGCCCCCGGCCTCCCGGCCAACACGACCCTGCCGCGCGGGCGGATGTCCGAACTGCTGCAAGCGCACGCGGCGGCGGCCGGGATTCCGTTCGTGCACGGCAAGCGGTTCGTGGACGCCGTGGACACCGGGCGCAGCGTCATCGCCCAGTTCGACGACCACACCACCCACGAGGCGGACCTCCTGATCGGCTGCGACGGCATCCGCTCGACGGTGCGGGGGCTCATCGACCCCGCCTCGCCGAAGCCGCGCTACACGGGCCTCATCGGCCTGGGCGGGTTCGACGACGCGCCGCTCGGCGTCAGCGACACCGGAGGGTCGTTCCACATGGTCTTCGGCCGCAGGGCGTTCTTCGGGCACGTGTCGGACGGCGAGCGCGTCGGCTGGTTCGCGAACCTGCCGTACAAGTCCTTCACCCGGGAGCGGTTGCAGGGCACCACCTTCGAAGAGTGGATCGCGTTGATGCGCGCGCTGTTCGCGGACGACCGGAGCGCGGCGCTCCGGATCCTCGACCATGTGACGCCCGAGGCGTTCATCCCGGCGTCGCCCCTTGAGGACCTGCCGCACGTGCCGGTCTGGTCGAAGGGCCGGATGGTGCTCATCGGCGACGCCGCGCACGCCACCTCGCCCTCCTCGGGCCAGGGCGCGAGCCTCGCGGCCGAATCGGCGGTGGAGTTGGCGCGGTGCCTGCGCGACCTGCCCGTGCCGCAGGCGTTCGCGGCCTACGAGCGGGCCCGCAGGGGCCGGGTGGAGCGGGTCATCGCTGCGGCGGCGCGCACGAACCAGTCGAAGGCCGCCGGTCCGGTCGCGGCCCGCTTCAGGGACGCGCTCATGCCGTTCTTCATGGCGCGCTTCACGACTCCGGAGAAGACGGCGTGGCAGTACGGCCACACCATCGACTGGGACGAGCCGGTGCCCGCGCGCTAGCGGCCGAGCGCCTGCGCGAGCTGCTCGAGGAAGACCCGCTCGCCTTCGGAGATCGCGACCTTCTTGCTGAAGAAGCCGCCCTCCTTGGTCTTCACGGACTCGGCGATCACGGTGGCGATCCGCAGGAGCCAGTCGGCGTACGCCTCGGCGTCGTCCGCGTCGGCCCGCTCCCGCAGGAGCGCGGTGGCGTCCTCGGCCTGCTTGAGCGCCTGGGTCATCGCCTCGTCGTCGAACGGCAGCTCGCGGTCGTCCTCGGCGGGGTCGGTGCCGCGTTCGCGCAGCTTGGTGGCGACGGCCTTCACGAAGGCGTTCTCGTGGCGCTGCGCGGCACGGAACTCCTTGGCGCCGGCGGTCACCTCTTTGAGGAACACGAGGGCGTTCTTGTGGCCGTCGGCGACGATCGCGCCCTTCATGACCACGCCCGGGGTGTCGAGGAGCAGGTCGAGGTCGTCACCGGCGAAGGCCGAGAGCTCTGTCATGTCAACGCTTTCCGTTGGGGTCGATACGTGAACGGCCTCAACCTACCGCTCGGTCCCGAAGCGCGCTCAGGAGCGTTCGGAGCCGGTGAGGCGGTACGCGTCGTACACGCCGTCGACCTTGCGGATCACCTTGATGATGTGGTCGAGGTGCTCCGGGTTGGCCATCTCGAACGTGAAGCGCGACAAGGCGACCCGGTCGCGCGTCGTGGTCACCGTGGCCGAGAGGATCGAGACCCGCTCGCCCGAGAGGACCTGCGAGACGTCCGCGAGCAGCCGGTGCCGGTCGAGCGCCTCGACCTGCACGGTCGCGACGAACGTCGCCTGGTCGTCCTCATGGGACCAGTGCACCTCGAGCACCCGGTCGGGCTGCAGCTCGATGCGCTCCTCGGCGTTCTCGCAGTCCCTGCGGTGCACGGAGATCACGTGGTAGCGGGTGGCGAAGCCGATGATCGGGTCGCCCGGGATCGGGTTGCAGCAGTGGGCGAGGCGCACCGGCATCTCGCCCTCCTCCATGCCCGCCACGGTGACGGCGGCGTGGATGTCGCCGTGCGCCTCGGGCACGATCCGGGCCGGCTGCGTGGGCGCGGTGGCCTCGGCCATGTCCTCGGCGGCGCCCTCGGCCCCGCCCTGGACGTCCAGGAGCCGCTGCACGACCTGCGTGGGCGAGACGTGGTGCTCGCCCAGGGCCGCGTACAGCGCCTCGACGTCCTTGAGGTTGAGGTCCTTCGCGAGCGACGTGAGGTTGTCGTGGGTGAGCATGCGCTGCAGCGGGAGCCGGCGCTTGCGCATGGCCCGCGTCAGCTCGTCCTTGCCCAGCTCGATCGCCTCTTCGCGGCGCTCGCGCTTGAAGTGCTGCTTGATCTTGGTGCGGGCGCGCGGGCTCTTGACGAAGCCCAGCCAGTCCTCGCTCGGGGAGGCGTTCTCGGAGTTCGAGGTGAAGACCTCGACCACGTCGCCGTTCGACAGGGTCGACTCCAGCGGCACGATCTTGCCGTTGACCTGCGCGCCGATGCAGCGGTTGCCGACCTCGGTGTGCACGGCGTACGCGAAGTCGACCGGGGTCGAGCCCGCCGGGAGGGCGACCACGTCGCCCTTGGGCGTGAACACGTACGCCTCGGAGGAGGCCAGGTCGAAGCGGAGCGCGTCCAGGAACTCGGACGGGTCGGCGGCCTCGCGCTGCCAGTCCAGGAGCTGGCGCAGCCAGGCCATGTCGTCGATGTGCGCCGGGGGACCGGCCACAGTGGAGTTCTTGGTCTCCTTGTACTTCCAGTGCGCGGCGATGCCGTACTCGGCGGTGCGGTGCATCGCCCACGTGCGGATCTGGATCTCCACGGGCTTGCCGTTCGGACCGATCACCGTGGTGTGCAGCGACTGGTACATGTTGAACTTCGGCATCGCGATGTAGTCCTTGAAGCGTCCCGGCACCGGCTGCCAGTTCGCGTGGATCACACCGAGGGCCGCGTAGCAGTCCCGTTCGCTCTCGACGAGGATGCGCAGGCCCACCAGGTCGTAGATGTCGTTGAAGTCGCGGCCGCGAACGATCATCTTCTGGTAGATCGAGTACAGGTGCTTCGGCCTGCCCGAGACCTCGGCCTTGATGCGCGAGTTCTTCAGGTGGTCCTTGACCTGCGCGATGACCTGCTGCAGCAGCATCTCCCGCTGCGGGGAGTGCTCCGAGACCAGGCGCGCGATCTCGGAGTACCGCTTCTTGTACAGCGTCGCGAAGGAGAGGTCCTCCAGCTCCCACTTGATGGTGTTCATGCCCAGGCGGTGGGCGAGCGGGGCGAGGATCTCGAGCGTCTCGCGGGCCTTCTGCTCCTGCTTCTCGGGCGGCAGGAACGTCAGGGTCCGCATGTTGTGCAGGCGGTCGGCGAGCTTGATGACGAGCACCCGCGGGTCCTTGGCCATCGCCACGACCATCTTGCGGATCGTCTCGGCCTTCGCCGCGTCGCCGAGCTTCACCTTGTCGAGCTTGGTGACGCCGTCGACGAGCAGCGCGACCTCGCCGCCGAACTCCTCCGACAGCTCCTCGAGCCGGTAGTCGGTGTCCTCCACCGTGTCGTGCAGCAGCGCGGCCACCAGCGTGTTCGTGTCCATGCCCAGTTCGGCCAGGATCGAGGACACCGCGAGCGGGTGCGTGATGTACGGGTCGCCGGACTTGCGGAACTGCCCGTTGTGCAGCTCCTCGGCCCGCGTGTACGCCTGCTGGAGCAGCCGCACGTCGGCGCGCGGGTGCGCGGCCCGGTGGGCGGCCACCAGCGGCTCGAGGACCTCGGGGAGCTGCGCGGACTGCCAGGGCGCGTTGAAGCGCGCCAGCCGGGCCCGCATCCGCCGCCCGGTCGGGGGCCCGATCGGGCCGCCCGAGGTGGGCGCGGCGTCAGCGGACTTGCCGGACGCGGCTCGCTCGGTCACCACGCACGCCTCCTCGGTGTCAGCACGGTTCGACGACTTCGCAAATGATCAACAAAGCCTCGAGCTCCATCCTAGCCGCGCCGGGTGGTGTGATCGGCCGCCGATGCCCGGAGTGAGACCCGCCCGGCGTGCTACATGCCCGGAACGGTCACCTCCATGGCGCCGGCGGCGGCCACCTGCTCGACGATGTCGAGGCCGGCGGTCACCTGGCCCAGGATGGTGTAGTCGGCCGGAAGCTGCGTGTCCTTGTACACGATGAAGAACTGGCTGCCCGTGGTGCCGGGGCCGGCGTTCGCCATCGCGATGGTCCCGGCCGGGTAGTTGCCCGCGGCCTCGACCGGCAGGTTCTCCTCACCGTACGAGTAGCCCGGGGAGCCCTGGCCCGCCATCTCGGGGGTGCCGGCCTCGATCGCGGCGCGCGCGTCGGGGTCGCCGCACTGGAGGACCCAGATGCCGTCGATGACCAGGCGGTGGCACTGCTGGCCGTCGAAGTACCCCGCCTGGGCGAGGTGCGTGAAGGACCCGGCGGTGCACGGGGCTTCCGCGGTGTCGATGTCAGCGGTGATCGTGCCCAGGTTGGTCACGATCGTCATCTCCTGCTTGCCCGCGGCGGGCTCGGTCCCCGCCGGGGTCGGGCTGGTGCCGTCCGCCGAGGTGTACATGCAGTCCTCGGTCGCGGAGCCGTCGGGCGTGCTCATCTGCACGCACTCGAGGTAGACGTCCTGGGCGGGCTGCCCGTCCGTGACGCCCTCAGTGGGGGTGCCCAGGGCTCCCTCACCGCTGGGCTCGACGCCGGCGCAGCGGGTCGAGGCGGCCTCGGCGTCGTCCAGGAGCGCCGCGATGTCGGCGTCGGGCGAACCGCCGCCGTCGTTGCCGTCACCGCCGAACACGGCGACGGCGCCCCAGGCGGCCAGCGCCAGGGCGACGAGGGCGGCCACGCCGCCGACGCTCCACGCGACGGTCCGCCTGCGGGCCTCTTCCTCGGCCTTGACGGACATGCGCTGCTGCAACTGCTGGCGGGCGGCCAGGCGCTGGGCTTGTTTCGACGCCACCGTCGATCTCCTTCGTCGCGCGTACGGGGGTACTTACTCGGTCGTTTCGGAGGGGCTCTCGGAAGGGGCTTCGGACGGCTCGGTGCTCGCGGTCGGGTCCACCGACGCGCTCGGGTCGACCGGGGCGTCGGTGACCTCGGAGGTGGGGGTCTCCTCGGCCGCGGGCTCCTCGTCCTCGAAGAACCCCGACTGCCACAGGTAGGCGAGGGTCAGCACCGCGGCGATCGCGAGGAGTCCGCCCAGCGCCTGCAACTGCCGGCGGCGGCGCAGCTTGGTCGCGAGGCGCGCGTTCTTCTTCGCGTTCGCGATGCGCTGCTTGCGCTGCTCCATGTGCTTGGACTTGGCGGGCACCTGGCCTCCTACGTATGACCGGTCTCGGCGATGCCTGCGAACCGTAAGTACGCACACCGCCCGTTTCAGGGGTTACGAGTTCCGCAGTTTAGCCGGGTCACGTCAGACGCGTCACCGCAGGATGCCCGGTGTATCCTGACCCGGCGAAGGGAGGGGGAGCGGTTGCTCATCGAGACGCTGGTGGCGGATGCGTTCGGCACGAACTGCTATGTGCTGTCGGCCGGTCCCGGATCCGAGTGCGTGGTCGTCGACCCCGGCATCGGCATCGCGCCCCGCCTGGAGGACCTGCTGGCCGAGCGCGGCCTCAAGCCCGTCGCCGTGGTCCTCACCCACGGGCACCTCGACCACACCTTCTCCGTGACCCCGGTGTGCGGCGCGAGCGACATCCCCGCCTACATCCACACCGCGGACCGCCACCTCCTCGCCGACCCCGCCCAGGGCTTCAGCGCCAACATGATGTCGCTCGTGGGCACCGGCCTCGAATGGACCGAACCCGACGACGTGCAGGCCCTCGCCGACGGCGGCGTCTTCGACCTCGCCGGGATGCGCTTCACCGTCGACCACGCCCCCGGCCACACCGCCGGCTCGGCCATGTTCCACACCGGCGACGACGAAGGCCGCTACACGATCACCGGCGACGTCCTCTTCCGCGGCGCGATCGGCCGCACCGACCTGCCCGGCGGCAGCGACGCGGCCATGCAGCAGACCCTGCGCGACAAGGTCCTCCCGCTCGACGACACGACGATCGTCCTCCCCGGGCACGGCCCCAGCACCACCATCGCGGCCGAACGCGCCCGCAACCCGTACCTCAAGCGCGCGGCGCAGCTCGACCATTAGCCGCGCCCTCGCGCGCGCATTCCGCTCCACTGAACAACGCCTTCACCGGACAACGCTAGGAGACCGCCATGTCACGACCCCAGCCGCTCTCGGGGTTCCCCGAACTGCTGCCCCGGCAGCGGATCGTCGAGCAGCAGGTCGTCGACCACCTCCGCCGCGCCTTCGAACTCCACGGCTTCGCCAACCTCCAGACCCGCGCCGTCGAACCCATGGACCAGCTGCTGCGCAAGGGCGAGACCTCCAAAGAGGTGTACGTGCTGCGCCGCCTCCAGGCCGACGACACCGCGACCACCGGCGACGACGCACTCGGCCTGCACTTCGACCTGACGGTGCCCTTCGCCCGCTACGTCCTGGAGAACGCCGGGAAGCTCAACTTCCCGTTCCGCCGCTACCAGATCCAGCCGGTCTGGCGCGGCGAGCGCCCCCAGAGCGGGCGCTACCGCGAGTTCTGGCAGGCCGACATCGACATCGTCGACCTCGGCGAACTGCCCGCGCACTACGAGGTCGAGGTCGCCCTCGTCGTCGCCGACGCGCTTCGCGGGCTGCCGCTGCCGAAGCTGCGCATGCACGTCAACAACCGCAAGCTCTCCCAGGGCTTCTACCAGGGCCTCGGCATCAGCGACACCGAAGAGGCGCTGCGGATCATCGACAAGCTCGACAAGATCGGGCACGACGCGGTCGCCAAGCTCCTCATCGACACCGTTGACGCGACCCCCGAGCAGGCCGAGGCCTGCCTCAAGCTCGCCTCGATCAGCACCGCGGACACCTCGTTCGTGGAGGAGATCCGCGCGATGGGCGTCAGCGACCCGCTCCTCGAAGAGGGCCTGACCGAACTCGCCGCCGTCGTCTCGGCCGTCGCCGCGGAGGCCCCCGGCTTCGTCGTCGCGGACATGAAGATCGCACGCGGCCTCGACTACTACACGGGCACCGTGTACGAGGTCTTCATCGAAGGCCAGGAGCACCTCGGCTCGGTCTGCTCGGGCGGGCGCTACGACAAGCTCGCCTCCGACGGCAAGCACACCTATCCCGGTGTGGGCCTTTCCATCGGCGTCTCGCGCCTGCTGGTCCCGCTGCTCCAGACCGGCGCGCTCGACGCGACCCGCGAGGTGCCCACCTGCGTCCTGGTCGCGCTGGCCAACGAGGACGAGCGCCCCGCCGCGAACGCGCTGGCCCAGCGCCTGCGCGCCCGCGGCGTCCCGACCCAGGTCTCGCCCTCGGCCGCGAAGTTCGGCAAGCAGATCAAGTTCGCCGACAAGCGCGGCATCCCGTTCGTGCTCTTCAGGAACGAGGAGGGCACCCAGATCAAGGACATCCGCTCGGGCGAGCAGACCACTGTGGACGTCGACACCTGGGAGCCCCCGGCCGAGGACCTCCACCCGCGCATCGTTTCCGCCTAGCGAGTGACGACGAGGCCGTGCCGGTCGCCGGCCCGGCCCCGTCGCCTACGCTGCCACGGCGACCCGGCCTGGCCTGCCCGCGGGCAGGTCGCGGGCGAAGCTCCACACCGCGATCCGGCACAGCGCCTCCTTGTAGCGCGCGGCGGCCGCGCCGGTCAGATAGCCGCGCCTGGGCCGGTCGTCGGCCGTCACGAACTGCACGACCGCGTTCCGGCGGCCGAGGCTGATCGCCTGGTGGAAGTACCGCACCCGCAGCGCAGGCGGACGCCGCCCGGCGACCGCGGCGGCGAGGTGCCCGGCGGCCAGCCAGCCCGTCGGCATCCCCGACGAGCACGACATCCGCAGGGGCCGCCCGCCGGGCCCCGCCGCGAAGGCCGTGTCGCCGATCGCGAAGACCTCGCGGTGCGAGACCGAGCGCATCGCCGCGTCCACGACCACCTGCCCCCGCGCGTCCACCTCCAGGCCGGCGTGCGCCGCGATCGGATGCGGCGCGAACCCGGTCGCGCCGATCACGATGTCGGCCCCGAGCGACGTCCCGTCCTCGGCGACCGCGCCCGCTTCGACGAGCCGCCGGACTCGGACGCCTTCGCGCACTTCGACACCGAGTGCGGCGAACCCTCGGCGCAGGTGCGCCCGCGCCCCCGGGACGAGCCGGTCCCCGAGCGCACCCGAGGTGGCCAGCGCGACGGACAGGTCCGGCCGCGCTTCGGCGACCTCCGCGGCGACCTCCAGACCGGTCAGGCCGCCGCCGACCACGAGGACCCGTTCGCCTTCCACCGCGCGGGCGAGCCTGCCGCGCAACCGCATCGCGGCGGCGGGGGAGGCGGCGCTCCAGGCCTCCGCACCGCCCGGCAGCGGCACGCCCGCGCTGCCCAGGGCGAGGACGAGCGAGTCGTACCCGATGCGCTCGCCGTCGGCGACGACGGTGCGGTTCCCGGCGTCCACCGCTTCGACCCGCGCGCAGTGGAGCCGCACGCCGGTCCCGCGCAGCAGGTCGGCCAGCTCGTAGCGGGGCAGGTCCTGCCCGGCGGCGACTTGATGCAGGCGCAGGCGTTCGACGAAATCGGTCCGTTCGTTGACCAGGACGATCTCGGCGTCCTCGCCTCGCAGCAGGGTTCCGAGTCTGCGTGCGGCGGTCATGCCGGCGTACCCGGCTCCCAGGATGACGATGCGGTGCGGCATGTCGGTGCTTCCTCTCCGTGGTCGGTGATGCGACTTGACGAAGTGGGAGGGCCGGTTCCTGACAGCCGGGGTCCGATCGAGACCGGCCTCACAACGGGGTTTCACCAGGCGTTGATCAGCGGCTCGCTGTGCGGCTGCTCCTGCCACTGCTCGGTCAGGCGTGCCAGGCGGTCGGGCGCGGCGTAGCTGCGAAGGGCGGTGATCCTGCCGTCGTCGCCGTGCGCGATGGTCATGACGCCGACGACGCGGCCGTCGAGGACTGCGACGGCCGCCGGAGCGCCGTCGACGAGCGCCGCATAGACGGCGGGCGCGCCGCCGAGGAGCCGGTGCTTGGCGGGCGTCGGCTTGTACGCGGCCCGCAGGTACGCCGCGACCGCCGCCGCGCCCACGTGCCGGATCGGCTCGGCGAGCAGCCCGGCGGTGTCGGAGACCGCGGTCGCGTCGTCGGCCAGCAGCGCCACCAGCGGCTCGGTGCGGCCGGTCGCGGCGGCCTCCAGGAAGGCCTCGACCATGCGGCGCGCGTCGTCCCGGTCGGCCGCGAGCCTCGGCGCCCCGGACATGCGCGCCTTCGCACGGTGGAAATGCTGCTGGCTCGCGGCCTCGGAGACACCGATCATCTCGGCGATCTCCTTGTGCGCGTAGCCGAATGCCTCGCGCAGCACGTACACGGCCCGTTCGGTCGGCGTCAGCCGCTCCATGAGCCGCAGCATCGCCAGTGACACGGACTCGCGCTGCTGGGCGGTCTCGGCGGGACCGAGTACCGGGTCGCCGTTGAAGACGGGTTCGGGCAACCGCTCGAACGACCGCTCCCGCCGGACCCGCGCCGAGCCGAGCCGGTCCATGCACAGGTTCGCCAGGGTCGTCGTCAGCCACGCCTCCGGCACCTCGATGCCTGCTCGGTCGGCTCCCTGCCAGCGCAGGAATGCGTCCTGCACGGCGTCCTCGGCATCGGCCGCCGACCCGAGCAGCCGGTACGCGATCGCGGTCAGCCGCGGCCTGCAGGCCTCGAACCTGTCCGCAGCGGCGGCATCCATAGGCACTCCGATGGTGTTGGCGGACGTCACCTCCACCGCGCGTCGCCGTGGCAGAGGTGACGTCGTTGGCGCTCTAGGCGATCGCGTTCACGGTCGTTTCGTCTGCAGTTGCGGTCTCGGCGAGGTGCTTGCGGCGCACCGGGAGTCCGATCGTCGGGTGGGCCGTGCCCCAGGCCGCGCCCTTGCAGATGAACTCCTTGTAGAGCGCGGCGGTGCGGCCGCGCAGCGAGGTGCTCTTGGCGCGGTCGTCGGCGGTGACGAACTGGATCAGGCCCTCCCTGCGGCCCAACGAGATGCACTGCTGCGCATAGGCGAGCGGCACTCTGCCGCGCTTGCCGCCGGTGAGGCGGGCCGCGATCGCGTCGGCGGCGATCCAGGCCATCGGGATGCCCGAGGCGCATGACATGCGCAGGGGCTTGCCGGTGTCGCCCATGGCGAAGCCCGCGTCGCCGACGGCGTACACGTCGGGGTGCGAGACCGACCGCATGTCGCCGTCCACGACGATCTGGCCCCGGTCCGTGACCTCCATAGTGGTCGCTGCGGCGATCGGGTGGACCGCGAAGCCGGTGGTCCACACGGTGACCGCGGCCGGGATGGTCGCGGTCTCGGTCACGACCGCGTCGGCGCGGACCGCCGTGACGGCCGCGTGCTCGTGGACGGTGATGCCGAGCTTTGCCGCGACGGCGCGCAGGTGCTCGCGGCCCTTGGGCGAGAGCCAGTCGCCGAAGCCGCCGCGGACGGCGATCGACACGTCCAGGTCGGGCCGGGCCTCGGCGATCTCGGTGACCGCTTCCACACCGGTGAGGCCGCCGCCGACGATGACGACGCGCTGCCCGGCGTCCATGCGGGCCAAGCGCTCCCGGAGTCTCAGGGCGCCGGGGCGGCTCGCGATCTCGTAGGCGTGCTCGGCGGTGCCGGGGACGCCCATGTCGTTCCAGGCGCTGCCGAGCGCGTAGACGAGGGTGTCGTACTCGAGCTCGGCAGCGCCGTCCGCGTCGGTGACGGCGACGGTCTTGCGGTCGGCGTCCACCGCGGTCACCTTCGCGAGGCGCAGCTCGACGCCGGTGCCCGCCAGCATGTCCGCGAGCGGGCGCACCTTGAGGTCCTGGCCGGCGGCGACCTGGTGCATGCGGACCCGCTCCACGAAGTCGGGCTCGGCGTTGACGAGGGTGATGGCGACGTCCTCGGGGTGCAGTCGGCGGGCGAGGCGGCCGGCGGCGGTGGCCCCGGTGTAGCCGGCGCCGAGGACGAGGATGCGGTGCTGCATGTTGTGCTTCTGGCCATGGAACATGGCGTGCTCCTGTCTGGTTCGGGTTCGCCACTTGAACCGGGCGGCCCCGCGA
This sequence comes from Glycomyces sp. NPDC021274, assembly GCF_040641195.1. NCBI lineage: Bacteria > Bacillati > Actinomycetota > Actinomycetes > Glycomycetales > Glycomycetaceae > Glycomyces > Glycomyces sp. NPDC021274. The sequence goes on from NZ_JBFADC010000007.1 coordinate 72,160, forward strand.
TTCCTGACAGGAGTCGGCGGTGAAGTGCTTCACACGGGGTTAGAAGGCGGCCACCACGAGCGGCTCGCCGTGGTCGAGCAGGGCCCACTGCGCCGTCGCGCGCTCGAGCTTGTCCGGGTTGACCTGGTTGCGGAACGCGAGGATGCCGTCCGCGCCCACTTCGATGCACATGACGCCGACGACCCGGCCGTCGAGGACCGCGACCGCCGCGGGCTCCCCGTTGGCGGTCCAGGCGTAGACCTCCGGGGAGCCGCCGAGCAGGGTGCGCTTGGCCTGGGCGGGCCGGAACAGGCCCCACAGGAACTTCGCGACCGCGGTCGCGCCCTGGAACGGCTTGGTGCGGGCGGGGATCTTCCCGCCGCCGTCGCCGATCGCCGTGGCGTCCTCGGTGAGCAGCCGCACCAGCGGCGCGACCGAGCCGCCCGTGGCGGCGGCCAGGAACTCCTCGACGATCCGGCGGGCGTCCGCCTCGTCGATCTGCTTGCGGGACCTGCCGTCCGCGAGGTGCTTCTTGGCGCGGTGGAAGATCTGCTGGCTCGCCGCCTCGGTGAGGTCCAGGAACTCGGCGATCTCGCGGTGCGGGTAGTCGAACGCCTCGCGCAGCACGTACACGCCGCGCTCCACCGGAGTCAGCCGCTCCATGAGGGTGAGCACCGCGTAGGACACCGATTCGCGCTGCTCGGCGGTGTCGGCCGGGCCGAGCATCGGGTCGCCCGCGAACAGCGGCTCCGGCAGCCATTCGCCCACATAGGTCTCCCGCCGCGCCCGCGCGGAGGTGAGCTGGTTGAGGCACAGGTTGGTGAGCACCTTCGTCAGCCACGCCTCGGGCACCTCGATGCGGTCGCGCTCGGCCGCCTGCCAGCGCAGGAAGGCCTCCTGGACGGCGTCCTCGGCCTCGCCCGCCGAACCGAGGAGGCGGTAGGCGATGGCCTCCAGGCGGGGCCTGGAGGCCTCGAACCGGTCGAGTTCGGTCGCGGTGACGGACATGGTCCGATCGTAACCCGCAGGAGGGCGCGCCGGTCGAGACCGGCTGCGGCCCTAGACCTCCTTCACGCAGTAGACCGCGGTGATCGAGTCGAGCTCGGGGTCCCAGTCGCGGCCGGCCGTGAGCGCGGTGTCCACGTAGTAGTAGTTGGTGTTGCCGCTGCCCTCGCAGGCGTCGGTGGCGGCGACCGAGTGGGCCGGGTCGGTCGGTTCGGGGTCCTCGGGGCTGTGGACGACCCGCAGGACCTCCCAGTAGGCCAGGTCGGAGTCGCAGTCGACGACGTAGAAACCTGCGGGGTTGTTCTCGATGCACTCGCCTTCGGCCGGAGCGCGGTAGACCGATTCGCCCTCGGTGGTCGCCTCCTCGGTCGGCTCGGCGGCGCTGGTCTCCTCGACCGCTTCGCTCGTCTCCGCCGCGGCGGAGGTGGAGGGCTCGGTCGGATCGGGGTCGTCGTCGCCGCTCATGCTGAGGCCCAGCATGATCCCGCCGCCGATGACGGCGATGACGACCACGACGAGGGTGATGATGAGCGGGGTGTTCGAGTTCCCGCCGGGCGGCGGGGGCGCGGCCTGGCCGGGCTGGAACGCGCCTCCGGGCGGGCCCACCGGGGGCTGCTGGTAGCCGGCGGTCTGCGGGTACGCGGGACCGGGGGAGTAGGGCTGCCCGGGCGGGGCGCTGCCGGGGTGGCTCGGGGCGGTCTGGTAGCCGGCGCCGGGACCGTACGGGTCGGGGCGGGAGTACGGGTCGGCGTCGGTCGTGTAGTGCTGGGGTGCGGGCGAGGGCTGGCCGTATCCAGGCGACTGGTTGGGGTCGTAGGGGTTCGGCGGGGGGTAGGTCATGGGGTTCTCCGTCGCGTGGCCGGGCTCGAGCGTCAGGGATGCGCTTGGGTTCCATCATATTGCTCGCTTGCGACGCACTGCTCACTTACATCTCCGCAAGCGTTCGACGAGGGTGCACGGCGAAAGGGCCGCCCCCGATCGGGGGCGGCCCTTTCGCCGAACGCGAATCGACCGGGTGAGGCTAGTACGAGTAAGCGCCGCAGAGGATGCCGGTGACGGGCTCGGTGCCGGTGGCCGTGGTGGCCGTCGGGTCCGTGACCTGGTACAGCGTCCAGTAGTAGTCCTCGGCGCCGCACTGGCCGTCGAGCTGGGCGAGGATCTCGTCCTCGGTCATCGCGGCGGGCGGGTCGATCGGAATGGTCTTGGTGACCTCGTAGGAGGCCGAGGCGCAGTCCGTGACGTACCAGCCGCTGATGGGCTCGTTGAAGCACTCGCCGACGTCGGGCATGCGCGGGGTGCTGCCGGTCGAGTCGGGCTTGTCGAGCGACTCGACGCAGATCAGGTAGTCGAGCATGCCGCCGGTGGAGTCGACGACGTAGTTGAAGTCCTTCCAGGTCTGGCCGAACTGGTAGCTGAGGACCTCCTCGCCGCAGATCGCGGTGATCGGGGCGAGGTCTTCGGCGTAGCCGCTGCCGTCGGCGCGGATGTCGTCGACGTCCTCGTGCACCGAGGTGACCGACCAGAGGGCGTCAGCGGAGTCGCACTCGACCTTGAGGTCCGCGAGGGGGTCCGCGGAGGTCGCGAACGAGAACTCCCACGACGAGAGGCAGTCGCCCTGAGCGACGCCCGCCGAGGTGTCGTCGTCGCCCATGTCCTGGAGCGCCTGGCCCGCGTCGCCGTCGGCGCCGGCGAGCCGGACGAGGAAGTAGATGCCGAGGCCGATGACGGCCAGGACCGCGGGAATGATCTTCCACAGGAGGCCCTTGCCGGTCTCCTTGGCGAAGTTGCCGAAGCCGCCTCCGCCGCCCGCGCCGGGCGGCAGCGGGGGCGGGCCGTAAGGGTTGCCCGGCTGCTGGGGCGGGTAACCGGGCTGGGACGGCTGGCCGTAGGGCTGCTGCGGCGCGCCGTAACCAGGCTGGGACGGCTGGCCGTAGGGCTGCTGCGCCGGCGGGGGGGCGTACCCGCCCGGCTGCTGCGGCGGGTAGCCCGGCTGCTGCGGCTGCTGTCCGTAGCCAGGGGGCGGGGGATAGCTCATTGGTGCATTGCTCCTTGCGAACGTACTGTGGAAGGGGTGTCCCTGCGCGGGGGATGGGCACCGCGCGAAATATCGGTTCACTCTAACGACCGGCCGCCACCGGTTCGCGCCGCCTGCCCCGCGTGCGCGAAGGCGTTACGCGCCCATTACGAAGCGGTTGCGCGGTTCCGGCCGTACACGTGAGAAAAACCGCTCGACCTGCTCGGATCGTAGGACGATGGTGTCCATCAGATGAGCGATGCATTACACTCGTCTGACACTTTGCATTCTCTCGGGCCGACGTCGTCCCGTATGAAACACCGTAGTGCTCCGCGCCCCCACCTGCTGCTGGAGCCCTCGACGACGAAGGAGGCCACGGTTGCGTTCTGCCCTGAACTCAGAGCCCGGTCTTTACCGCCCCGCTTGGGAACACGACGCCTGCGGTGTCGCGTTCGTCGCGGACATGCAAGGCAGGCCGGCCCATAGCGTCATCGAGCAGGGTCTCTCCGCGCTCGTGCGCATGGAGCACCGCGGTGCGACCGCCCCCGACCCCGATTCGGGCGACGGCGCGGGCATCATGCTGCAGATCCCCGACGCCTACTACCGCGCCGTGGTCGGCTTCAGCCTCCCCGCGGCCGGGCACTACGCCGCCGGCCTGGTCTTCACTCCCGAAGACGACGACGCGACCGCGCGCGCCCGCGCGATCGTGGAGAAGTACGCCGTCGCCGAAGGCTGCACGGTCCTCGGCTGGCGCGACGTGCCCACCGACGCCTCCGGCCTCGGCGCCGCCGCCCTGGCCTCCAAGCCGCGCGTCTCCCAGGTCTTCCTCGCCGCCGAGGACGGGGCCGCCGCCGGACTCGACCTCGACCGCCTCGCGTACGCCGTGCGCAAGCAGGCCGAGCGCGAACTGCGCGAACGCCACCTCGACGGCTCCGCGATCGTCGGCCTCTCGGCCCGCACCATCGTGTACAAGGGCATGCTCACGCCCGCGCAGGTCCCGCAGTTCTACCCCGAGCTGGCCGACGAGCGCCTCCAGAGCGCCATCGCGCTCGTCCACTCCCGGTTCTCCACCAACACGTTCCCGTCCTGGCCGCTCGCCCACCCGTTCCGGATGGTCGCGCACAACGGCGAGATCAACACCATCCGCGGCAACCGCAACTGGATGACCGCGCGCCAGGCCGAGCTCGCCACCGAGGCCCTGCCCGGCCGCCTGCGCCGCCTCTTCCCGATCAACACCCCGGGCGGCTCGGACTCCCTGAACTTCGACGAGGTCGTCGAGCTCCTGCACCTGGGCGGGCGCAGCCTGCCCCACGCGATGCTCATGATGATGCCGGAGGCCTGGGAGCACAACGCGACCATGGACCCCAAGCGCCGCGACTTCTACCGCTACCACGCCTCGATCATGGAGCCGTGGGACGGCCCCGCCGCGGTCTGCTTCACCGACGGCGTCCAGATCGGCGCGGTCCTCGACCGCAACGGCCTGCGCCCCGCCCGCTGGTGGCGCACCACCGACGACCTCGTCGTGCTCGCCTCCGAGTCCGGCGTGGTCGACATCGAGCCCTCCAAGGTCGCCCAGAAGGGCCGCCTCGAGCCGGGCCGCATGTTCCTCGTCGACACCGGCGCCGGCCGCATCCTCGACGACGAAGAGGTGAAGGACGCCCTCGCCAAGGAGCACCCGTACGGGGACTGGCTCCACGCCGGGCTCATCCGCCTCGAAGAACTGCCCGAACGCGAGCCCGTCGCGCACGACCCCGAGTCCGTGCGCCGCCGCCAGCTCACCTTCGGCTACACCGACGAGGAGCTGCGACTCATCCTGGCGCCCATGGCGTCCAAGGGCGAAGAGCCGCTCGTCTCCATGGGTACGGACACGCCCATCGCGGGCCTCTCCAAGCGGCCCAAGCTCCTGTTCGACTACTTCACGCAGCTGTTCGCGCAGGTCACCAACCCGCCGCTGGACGCCATCCGCGAGAAGCTCGTCACCGCGCTCGGCACCACCGTCGGCCCCGAGGGCAACCTGCTCGAGCCCGGCCCGCACTCGTGCCGCCAGATCGAGCTCGCCCGCCCGATCCTCGGCAACGAGGAGCTCGCGAAGATCCTCCACATCGACGAGGACGGCGACATGCCCGGCTTCAAAGCCGTGCGCGTCTCCGGCGTCTACAAGGCCCGCCACGGCTCGCGCGGCCTCAAGGACCGCCTGGTCGAGATCTGCCGCCACGTCTCCGAGGCCATCGAGGACGGCGTGCGCATCCTCGTGCTCTCCGACCGCGACTCCACCGCCGACCTCGCGCCGATCCCGTCGCTCCTGCTCACCGCCGCCGTGCACCAGCACCTCGTGCGCGAGCAGACCCGCACCAAGGTGGCGCTCCTGGTCGAGACCGGCGACTGCCGCACCGTGCACCACGCCGCGGTGCTCCTCGGCTACGGCGCCGCCGCCATCAACCCGTACCTCGCCTTCGACTCCATCGAAGAGCTGTGCGCCGAAGGCGTCGTCGACCTCGACCCGGCCCAGGCCGTCGAGAACTACATCAAGGGCCTGTGCAGCGGCGTGCTCAAGGTGATGTCGAAGATCGGCATCTCCACCGTCGCCTCCTACACCGGAGCGCAGATCTTCGAGGCCGTCGGCCTCGACGCGGACTTCGTCGACCGGTACTTCACCGGCACCGACTCCGCGATCGGCGGCATCGGCCTCCAGACCCTCGCCAAAGAGGTCGCCGAACGCCACCGCGCCGCCTACGAGCGCAGGATCGAGACGTCCGAGCCGCTGCCCCCGGGCGGCGACTTCCAGTGGCGCCGCGAAGGCGAGGTGCACCTGTTCAACCCTGAAACGGTGTTCCTCCTCCAGCACGCCACCCGCTCGGGCCAGTACGACGTGTTCAAGCGCTACACCGAGAAGGTCAACGCCATCGCCGCCGACTCCGGTCTGCTGCGCGGCATGCTCGGCTTCGACGACGCCCGCGAGGCCGTCCCGCTGGACGAGGTCGAGCCGGTCGCGTCGATCGTCAAGCGCTTCCACACCGGCGCGATGTCCTACGGCGCGCTCTCTGCGGAGTCCCACGAGACCCTCGCGATCGCCATGAACCGCCTCGGCGGACGCTCCAACTCCGGTGAAGGCGGCGAAGACGTCGACCGCCTCTACGACCCGCTGCGGCGCAGCGCCATCAAGCAGGTCGCCTCCGGCCGCTTCGGCGTCACCTCCGAGTACCTCGCCACCGCCGACGCCATCCAGATCAAGATGGCCCAGGGCGCCAAGCCCGGCGAAGGCGGCCAGCTGCCCGGCTACAAGGTCCACCCGTGGATCGCCGAGACCCGCAACGCCACGCCCGGCGTGGGCCTCATCAGCCCGCCCCCGCACCACGACATCTACTCCATCGAGGACCTCGCCCAGCTCATCCACGACCTCAAGCACGCCGGCGGCGGCGACGCCGAGGTCCACGTGAAGCTCGTCTCCGAGACCGGCGTCGGCACCGTCGCCGCCGGCGTCTCCAAGGCCAAAGCGGACACCATCCTCATCTCCGGCTACGACGGCGGCACCGGCGCCTCCCCGTCCAACTCGATCAAGCACGCGGGCACCCCGTGGGAGATCGGCCTCGCCGAGGCCCAGCAGACCCTCATCCGCAACGGCCTGCGCGACCGCGTCAAGCTCGAAGTGGACGGCGCCATGAAGACCGGCCGCGACGTCGTCGTCGCCGCCCTCCTCGGCGCCGAGGGCTACGGCTTCGCCACGGCCCCGCTCGTCGTCACCGGCTGCGTCATGATGCGCGTCTGCCACCTCGACACGTGTCCCGTCGGTGTCGCCACCCAGGACCCGCGCCTGCGCGAGCGCTACACCGGCGAACCCGAATTCGTCGAGAACTTCTTCCGCTACATCGCCGAAGAGGTCCGCGAGCTCCTCGCCGCACTCGGCTACCGGTCCCTCGACGAGGCGATCGGCGCGGTCGAGCGCCTCAAGCAGATCCCCGGACCCGGCCGCAAGGCCTCCCGTGTGGACCTGTCGAACGTCATCGCCGCCCCGGTCGCGGGCCCGCGCACGCAGGCCACCGTCCAGGACCACGGCGTCGAGTCGACGCTCGGCGCCCGCATCGTCGACATCGCCCGCCCCGCCATCGAGCAGGGCGAGCGGGTCACGGCCGAGCTCGAGATCCGCAACACCGACCGCTCCGTCGGCGCCCTCCTCGGCGCCGCGGTCTCCCGCGCGCACCGCGAAGGCCTCGCCGACGACACGGTGAACCTCACCTTCCGCGGCACCGCCGGGCAGTCCTTCGGCGCGTTCCTCACCCGCGGCGCGAGCTTCAAGCTCGTGGGCGACGCCAACGACTACGTCGGCAAGGGCCTCTCGGGCGGGCGCCTCGTGCTCACCCCCGACGCCGGAGCCCCGTTCAAGGCCGAGGAGAACGTCATCGCCGGCAACACGCTCCTCTATGGAGCGACCTCCGGCGAGGTCTTCATCCGCGGCAAGGTCGGCGAGCGCTTCGCCGTCCGCAACTCCGGCGCGGTCGCCGTCGTCGAAGGCGTGGGCGACCACGGCTGCGAGTACATGACCGGCGGCACCGTCCTCGTCCTCGGACCCACCGGCCGCAACTTCGCCGCGGGCATGTCCGGCGGCGTCGCCTACGTGTGGCGCCTGGACGAGTCCCGCACCAACACCGCGCTGGCGGACCTGGACCCGCTGTCGGCCTCCGACATCGACCTGGTCCACTCGCTGCTGCTGCGCCACGGCCGGGCCACCGGCTCCACCGTGGCCGCGGACCTGCTGGCCGAGTGGCCGCGGGCCGCGAGCGGCTTCACGAAGGTCATCCCCCGCGAGTACAAGGCCGTCCTCGCCCGTCAAGCCATTGACACGATCACGACCCGCACGCTCGTCCTGACCGAGAAGGAGGCCGCCAATGCCTGATCCGAGCGGATTCCTCGAGCACGGCCGCGCGGTGCCGAAGAAGCGCCCCGTGCCGGTGCGCATCCTCGACAACCGCGAGGTGTACACCCGCGCCACCAAGGAACTGGTGACGGCGCAGGCCTCGCGCTGCATGGACTGCGGCATCCCGTTCTGCCACAACGGCTGCCCGCTGGGGAACCGGATTCCCGAGTGGAACGACCTGGCCCGCACGGGCCGGTGGGGCGCGGCGATCGAGCAGCTGCACGCGACGAACAACTTCCCGGAGTTCACCGGGCGGCTCTGCCCCGCCCCGTGCGAGGCGGCGTGCGTGCTGGGCATCGGGGACGACCCGGTGACCATCAAGAACATCGAGGTCGAGATCATCGACCGCGCGTTCGACGACGCGAACGTCCGGCCGCAGCCGGCCGAGGGCTCCAGCGGCAAGTCCGTCGCGGTGGTCGGCTCGGGCCCGGCGGGCCTGGCCGCGGCCCAGCAGCTGGCCCGCGCGGGCCACGCGGTCACGGTCTACGAGCGCGACGACGCCCCCGGCGGCCTGCTGCGCTACGGCATCCCGGACTTCAAGCTGGAGAAGCACCAGATCGACCGCCGCGTCGAGCAGATGGCGGCCGAGGGCGTCGAGTTCGCGTGCAACGTCAACGTCGGCGTGGACATCACCGCCGAGGACCTGCGCGAACGCCACGACGCGGTGATCCTGGCCGTGGGCGCGCTCGAAGGGCGCGAGACCGAGCAGCCGGGCCGCGAGCTCGCCGGCATCCACCAGGCGATGGAGCACCTCGTGGGCGCCAACCAGGTGGTCGCGGGCAAGGCCCCGTTCGCCCCGATCGACGCCAAGGGCAAGCACGTCGTCATCATCGGCGGCGGCGACACCGGCGCGGACTGCCTGGGCGTGGCCCACCGGCAGGGCGCGGCCTCGGTGCGCCAGCTCGACCTGTACCCGACCCCGCCCGAGATCCGCGACGCCGGCCGCGACCCGTGGCCGACCTGGCCGGTCATCGTGCGCAACTACCCGGCGCATGAAGAGGGCGGGGAGCGCAACTACGCGTCCGCGGCCGCGGAGTTCGTCGGCGACGAGCACGGGCACGTGCGCCAGATGCGCTTCAGCGAGGTCCGGGTCGACAAGTCCCAGGGCCGCCGCGACATCATCCCGGTCGAGGGCACCGAGCAGGTCGTCCCCGCCGACCTCGTCCTGCTGGCCATCGGCTTCGCGGGCACCGAGGACCAGCCGCTGCTGCGGCAGTTCGGGATCGAGCGCTCGCGCCGCAACGTGATCGACTGCGGCGAGGACTGGCAGACGGACGCGCCCGGCGTGTTCGTCGCGGGCGACGCGCACCGCGGCGCCTCGCTCATCGTGTGGGCGATCGCCGAGGGCCGCGCCGCGGCCGCGGCCGCGCACAAGTTCCTCGGCGGGCAGACCGCGCTTCCGGCGCCGGTCGAATCGAACGCACAGGCACTCGTCGCGTAAGTGCGAATAGGCGGAATTGAGCGCAGTGAATCTGTGCTTTTCGGCACGGCTCGCAAGCGTCGCCGTGGCGAGCTGCGCTCAATTCCGCCTATGCTCGTATTGCATTCCGGCAGCGGTGAATTCCACCTCTCAACTGCGGAGACCCTGCGAGTGCGAGTAGGCGTCCGATATAAGCTCGCAGGGTGACTCGTAGAGCAAAAATCGTCTGCACCATCGGGCCTGCAACGGCCACGCCCGAGCGTATGGCCGGCCTGATCGACGCCGGCATGAACGTCGCCCGCATGAACTTCTCCCATGGCGCCCAGTCCGACCACGAGGCCGTCTACCAGATGGTCCGCGAGGCCGCCGACGCCGCCGGCAAGCCCGTCGCGATCCTCGCCGACATGCAGGGCCCCAAGATCCGCCTGGGCACCTTCGCCAACGGCTCCGAGCAGTGGGACGCGGGCGACCGCATCCGGATCACCTCGGAGGACGTCGAGGGCACCCACGACCGCGTCTCCTGCACTTACAAGAAGCTGCCGGCCGAGGTCACCAAGGGCGACCGCCTCCTGGTCGACGACGGCAAGCTGGCGCTCGAAGTGCTCAGCGCCGACGACACCGACGTCGAGTGCCTCGTCGTCGAGGGCGGCCCGGTCTCCAACAACAAGGGCCTGTCGCTGCCGAACGTGAACATCTCGGTCCCGGCGCTGTCGGAGAAGGACATCTCCGACATGAAGTTCGCGCTGAACCTCGGCGTCGACCTCATCGCGATGTCGTTCGTGCGCAGCCCCGACGACGTCCGCCTGGGCCACAAGGTGATGGACGAGGTCGGCGTGCGCCGCCCGATCATCGCCAAGGTCGAGAAGCCCGAGGCCGTCGCGCGCCTCGAGGAGATCGTCCGGGCCTTCGACGGCGTCATGGTCGCCCGCGGCGACCTGGGCGTCGAGATGCCCCTCGACGAGGTCCCGATCGTGCAGAAGGAGATCGTGCGCCTCTGCCGCGAGAACGCGAAGCCCGTCATCGTGGCGACCCAGATGCTCGACTCGATGATCGAGAACGCCCGGCCCACCCGCGCCGAGGTCTCCGACGTCGCCAACGCCGTCCTCGACGGCACCGACGCCGTGATGCTCTCCGGTGAGACCTCGGTCGGCAAGTACCCGATCGGCACCGTCCGCACCATGGCCAAGATCGTGGAGACCACCGAGTGCGGCCCCATCGGCCTGCGCGAGCTGCTGCACGACCCGAAGACCAAGTCCGGCGCGGTGACCCACGCCGCCGCCGACATCGCCGACGCGATCGGCGCGAAGGCCCTCGTCGCGTTCACCCAGACCGGTGACACCGTCAAGCGCCTGGCCCGCCTCAAGCCGAACCGCCCGATCTACGGGCTCACCCCCATCGAGAGCGTCCGCAACCAGATGGCGCTGTCCTGGGGCACCGACTCCTACCTGGTCGAGCACGTGGACCACACCGACCAGATGTTCCAGCTGGTCGACAAGACCATGCAGGAGCACCACCTGGCGGAGCCGGGCGACCTCGTCGTCATCGTGGCGGGCACCCCGGCCGGGACCCCCGGCTCGACGAACACCGTCCGGGTCCACAAGATCGGTTCTTGATCCCTTGCACACCTCAGGGCGGGAAGTCCTCGTAGGCCAGGACGCCGTGGACTCGCTCCTCGGCGTCCTCGACCTGGAGGAGATCGACAAGGGGCTCTTCCGGGGGCCGCGCGCCGAGGCGGGCCTCCAGCGGGTCTTCGGCGGCCAGGTCGCCGGGCAGGCGCTCGTGGCGGCCGGCCGCACCGTGCCGGGCGACCGGCGCGTGCACTCGCTGCACGGCTACTTCGTGCGGCCCGGCGACTCGCAGAAGCCGATCGCCTACCAGGTGGAGCAGATCCGCGACGGCCGCTCGTTCTCCGTACGGCGTACGGTGGCGTTGCAGAACGGTCAGCCGATCTTCTTCATGTCGGCCTCGTTCCATATCGGCGAGCAGGGTCTGGAGCACGCTGAGGCCGCGCCGACCGATGTCCCCGCCCCCGAGGACGTGCCGTCGATCGCCGAACGGCTCAAGGCCGACCCGGACCGGCTCAGCATGTGGGCCCGCATTCCCAGGCCGATCGATGTGCGCTACCTCGGCGGCTCCGGCTACCTCCGCTCAGGCGAGCGCACGGCCGAGCCGCGTCAGCGGGTCTGGATGAAGGCCGACGGGAAGCTCCCCGACGATCCGCTCATCCACGTCTGCGTCCTCACCTACGCCTCCGACCTGACGCTGCTCGACACGGTCCTGTCCGCGCACGGCGCGGTGTGGGGCCCCGGCGGCTACCTGGGCACGAGCCTCGACCACGCCCTGTGGTTCCACCGGCCGTTCCGCGCCGACGAATGGATCCTCTACGACGCCGAGTCCCCGACCGCCTCCGGCGGGCGCGGGCTCGCGCAGGGCCAGTTCTTCGACCGTGACGGACGCCTCATCGCATCGGCCACCCAGGAGGGCCTGCTCCGCCAGACCCCTGAGACCCCGGGCATTCCCTAGGGGTACGGACTCATGCGAAGAGGGCGCACCCGCATTGCGGGCGCGCCCTCTTCGCGTTCCGCGTGATGCAACCACTCCACTACGCGGCGATTGAGTGGTATATCACCGGATTAGAGGGGGTAGATCCCATTGAGCGGGCAATGTTATGGTCGGCCTCGTCCCCGGTAAGACCCCGACCCCCAGTCAGCCCAGCCGTGCCCGGCTGGGAGTCCGATGCCCGGTGAACCGTTCGGAGACCGATCACTCATGCGTCTGACCAACGCGACAACACCGGCGAAGACGTCTGCGGACGCCGCCGCCCGCATAGCACCAGAGCGGGATCCCGAAACCGTCCAGATCCAGCGGATCGGCCGGCGGGACCAGGAGAACCAGCAGCCGACCAGTGCGCGCCCCAGCCATTGGCGGCCCGACATCGAAGGCCTCAGGGCCCTGGCCGTGGGCGTCGTCATCGCCGCCCATATCGGCTTCCCTTACATGGCAGGGGGATTCGTCGGCGTCGACGTCTTCTTCGTCATCTCCGGCTTCCTCATCACCTCGCTGCTCCTGCGCGAGATCGACAAGACGGGCACCGTGTCCATCGCGGGCTTCTACGCCCGCCGCGCCGTGCGGCTCCTGCCCGCAGCCGCCACGGTCCTGCTCGCGACGCTCGTCGCCTCCTGGATCTGGCTGCCGCGCACCAGACTCGGCGACATCTCGGCCGACGCGGCCACCGCCGCGCTCAACGTCATCAACATCCGCCTCGCGCAAGAGGGCACCGACTACCTCAACGCCACAGTCGACCCCTCACCACTGCAGCACTTCTGGTCGCTCGCGGTCGAGGAGCAGTTCTACATCGTCTGGCCGCTCGTGCTCCTCGCGATCGCCTTCCTGGGCACAAAGTTCGGCAGGCCCGGCAAGTTCACCGCCGCCCGCCACCGCCACAGGGGACCGGGCCGCACTGCGGCCATCACGGCGTTCCTCGTCATCGCCGCCGGCGTCTCGTTCTGGATGAGCGCCAGCTGGACCCAGTCGGACCCGGTCTGGTCCTACTTCGGCATCCACACGCGCGCGTGGGAACTCGCCGTCGGCGCGCTCATCGCCGTCGCCGCCGGGAGCATCCGCGCGTTCGCTCCCAAGTGGGCCGCCGCACTCGCCTCCTGGGCCGGGCTCGCGCTTATCACCGCCTCCGTGTTCCTCCTCGACGAGCGCACCGTCTTCCCCGGCACCGCAGCGCTGCTGCCCGTCGCCGGCACCGCCCTCGTGATCGCCGCCGGGTGCGCCCCGCACCGCTTCGGCGCGACGATGCTCCTGGGCGTCAGGCCCGCCCAGTTCATCGGCAAGATCTCGTACGGCCTCTACCTCTGGCACTGGCCGCTCATCATGATCGGCCCCGCCGTGTGGGGCCTCGACGACGTGCGCGTGCGCCACTACCTCGTCCTCATGGGCGTCGCGTTCCTGCTCACGATCGCCACGTTCTACCTCGTCGAGAACCCGATCCGCACCCGCCGGCCCCTCGTCCAGGTGCCCTCCCGGGCGCTCGCCATGGGCGGGGGCCTCATCGCCACCGCCCTCGCGGCCTCGCTGTTCATGGCCGCGCAGCCGCTGCCGGAGCAGTCGAACGAAGAGGCCGCCGAGATCACCGGCAACGACACCACCGTCTGGGAGCTCCTCGGCGAATCCTCCGACGTGAACACCGTCCCGGCAAACCTCACGCCCACACTGGACGGCGCCGCGGACGACGTGCCGGCGCTCAACGACGACGGGTGCCAGGTCGACCGCGACGACCCGGACATCAACAAGGACTGCTGGTACGGCGACCCCGAGGGGGACAAGACCGTCGTCCTCTACGGCGACTCCCATGCCGGCCAATGGTTCCCGGCCCTCAGGCAGACCGCCGAAGCCTCCGGCTGGCGGCTGCTCGTGATGACCAAGGCGAACTGCTCCGTCGCCGACGTCCGCGAACACGACTCGGTGCTCGGCCGCGAGTACACCGAGTGCCGGGAGTGGAAGGACGACGTCATCGACTACCTCGGCGAAGTCGAACCCGACGTGGTCGTCGCCGCCGCATTCGACAAGAAGGACGTCATCGCCGACGACCCCGACAAGGCCTGGATCGACGGCTGGGTCGACACCGTGGACCGGCTCCAGGACGTGGCCGGCGAGGTCTACTACATGGCCGACAACCCCGACATCGGTGAAGACGTGCCCGGCTGCCTGGCCGAGAACCCGCACGACGCCAGCGTCTGCGTCGGCGACCTCGAGGACTCGGTCGTCGAACCCGAACGGCGGGAGCAGCTCATCGAGGCCGTCACCGACGCGGGCGCCAACGTCGTCGACTCGACCCCGTGGATCTGCGACGTCGACCAGGGCACCTGCCCCGTCGTCGTCGGCAACCTCCTCGTCTACCGCGACGGCAACCACCTGTCCGCGAGGTTCGTCGCCGAACTCGCCCCGCAGATCGCCGCCGCGATCCCGCTCGAGGTGCAGCCTACTGAGCGGTAGTTCCACGACACACTGGACCGCACTGAGGTGGGCCCGCATTCGCACCTGAATGTAGGCTCACCTCAATTCTCAAGCGGGACAAAAGGAGTGGTCGGGTTGGAACGGGTCTCACCCTGGCTCAAGGCCGTCAACAGCGTGCTCACCCCCGCGATCGCCGGACGCCGGAAGAAGATCGACCGCCTCCTCGACCGCGCCGTGCGCGAAGCCGAGCACCGCACCGGCTCCACCGCCCACGGCGAGGAGGCCTTCGTCGAGGACATGCGCGTCCTCCTCGCCGGCTACGCCGACATCGACGGGCTCACCCTCACCGGCTGGGTCGGCGTCCAGCAGGAGGTCACCGACCGCCTCGAGAACCGCCTGCGCATCCGCAAACTCCACGCCCTCAGCCCCGAGATCGCCGACGAGCCCATCAGCCGGCCCATCGTCGTCACCGGCGTCCCGCGCACCGGCACCACCATGCTCCAGCGCCTCCTCGCCGTCCCCGCGACCCACCGCTCCCCGCTCATGCACGAGCTCATGCACGCCGACCTCGCCCACGCCGACCACGTGCGCCGCGCCGAACGCGCCACCGACTTCCTCGGCAGGGCCGTCCCCACCTTCGGCGCCGTCTACGACATGCACCCGCAGAAACCCGACGCCGACGTCTGGGTCCTCCCGCACGGCATCGGCCACCTCGTGCGCGCCCAACCGCCCGGGTACGTCCAGTGGATGCTCGAACGCGACTACACCCCCGACTACCGCTACCTCAAGCAGACCCTCCAGGTGCTCCAGCACGGCCGCCCGCGCCACCGCTGGGTCCTGCGCGCACCCGCGCACCTCTGGAACCTGGGAGCGCTCATCAAGGCCTTCCCCGACGCCCAGATCCTGTGGACCCACCGCGACCCGGCAACCGCCCTCGCCTCGCTCTGCTCCATGACCGAGACCGCCACCGGCATGAACAGCGCCCACACCGACCCGGCCGAGATCGGCCGGACTTGGCTGGGGCTCTTCGTCACGGGCATCGAACGCGCCCGCGCCGCCCGTGAACGCCTGCCCGCCTACGCTGTCGTCGACGTGCCCTACCGCGACCTCACCGACGACGCCCGCGAGCGCCTGCCGCAGCTCTTCGACCACCTCGGCGCGCCGTGGGGGCGCGCCCAAGCGGACGCGCTCGATGCGGCCCTGGCGAGCCGGCCGACGGAGCACAAGTACGACCTGGCCCGGTACGGCCTCAACGAGGGCGAGGTCGACCGGGCGCTCGCCGACTACAAGCGGGCGTACGGCGCCCTGCTCTAGAGCTCGAGGCGAAAGCCCCACAGGCGCACGTCCGGCAGCGGGAACCAGTCGAGGTCGGGCGCGCGCTCGAACCCCAGGCGCGCATAGAGGCGGTGCGCGGTCGTCATGGCCTCCTGGGAGCAGAGGACGACCCGCTTGACGCCGGGCTCGGCACGGGCCCGCTCGACGCACGCGGCCGCGAGCGCCGAACCGACGCCGCGGCCCTGCGCGGCGGGATCGACGGCGAGCATCCGGACCTCGGCCTCGCCCGGCCCGGCCAGCTGCGCCATGGCACTGCCGTGGAACGCGAGCGTGACACCGCCGAGCAGCACCGGGCCGCCTTGGCGCGCTTGCTCATTCGCGCCGGAACGCTGCTCACGGCTCGCGCTGGCGCGCTCGCCTCCATCGTCCTGCCCCGTCACGCCGGCACGCTCCCCGCTACCGCCCTGCGCATTCGCGCCGGCGCGCGCCTCGACGGCGACGAGCACCGTAGCGGCGGCCGCCCGGACGGCCACGTCGCGCAGATTCGGCGCGTACGGGTCGTCGAGGCCGCCGAGCAGCAGCCCGCCGTCGAGGTAGGTGCGGACCGACAGCTCGCCGAGCGCGTCGTGCTCGGCGGGGAGGACGGGGCGGATCTGGAAGTCGCTGGAAGTCACCACAGGATTGTGCCTCGCGCCCTCCGAAGGCGCCTCGCACGCCCGTCGCCCCCATCCTCACGGGTGACGTCGCAGTCGACTCAGGCCGGACCGAATTCGCTTCCGCCGCATGCGGAATCGACGGCCGCTACCGACCGTCCCCGGACCGGGACAGGTCCCGAGGGTGAACGATATCGTCTAGGATCGATGCCACACCTCACGACGACGTGACATCCCTGCCTCACCCCAGGCCACCCCGAAGGGAACCCCCATGCCTTCAGCGACCCTTGAGGACGAATTCGAGAAGGTCAAAGCACTCCTCGGCCGCCCCTCGGCCCCCGCCGAGCACTACGTGGAACTCTCGGCATCGGCCCCCGCCGACCTCCTCGACCGCATCGCCGCCGCCCTCGACGGCCGGGCGCCGCACGTCGTCATCGACTGCGGGGAGTTCTCCGACGAGAACCTCCCCAAACTGCTCGCCGCCGCAAAAGCCCGCCTCGCGATGCCCTGCCCGAACTACCCGCGACTGTGGTTCCGCCGCCTCGAAGTGGGCCTCGTGGTCATCGAGCGGCGCATCGACGAGACACCGCAGATCGCCTACACCAAGGCGTTCAAGGAAGCGGCACGGAACATCATCGCGCCGCCCGCGACCGCGAAGCGCCGGGCCCAGGGATTCGTGGCACTCCTGGCCCAGATCGGCCCGAGGATCGCCCTGATGGGCGCGATCGGCGCATGGCTGTTCGAGCGCCGCTACCCCTCGCTGTACGAGTTCTACAAGTGGTACGGGCACCGCGACCGGCCCGGGCCGCGCCACGTGCCCGAATCCCGCCTCGGCGAACTCAACAACTGGGCCCATCCCGCCGGCGAGCACGGCACACCCAAGCGCCGCCTCCGCGACCGCCAGCTCATCGAGGCCATGCTCGCCGACCTGCGCCACGCCTACAACCGCGGACGCCTGTCCAAACACGACTGGTACCGCAGCGTCATCCTCCTGCGGAACTCCCACACCCGGGCCGGCGCGGTCTTCCGCGAGCGCCTGCGATCCGAACTCGCCGAACTCGAGCGGCTCGGCGTCCCGCCGCCCCCGCTGCTGGTCGTGGCGGACGGACGCACCTCGACCAGCGACGCAGGAGACGACGAATGACCTCGACATCGACAGGCGACCGCGCCGGCAGCGGCGCGGCCCTCTACCTCCCGCCCAGCGACGGCGCGCTCCGCTGGGCCCGCAAGCGGCGCCGCATGCGCCGCCTCTCGCTCCTGACGGCCGCCGCCGTCCTCATCGCCGCCGTCGCCTACCTCGGCCCCATCGGCTGGTCGAACTTCCAATGCGGCGGCCTCCGCAGCATCGGCTCCGACATCCGCGAGATCGACGGCGAATGCGTCGGCGTCACCGACGGCTCCTTCGTCTTCCAGGACCAGTTCGCCCACGTCCAAGAGAACATCAGGGCCGAGAACGAATGGGCCGCAGCGCAGGCCGCGGCCGAAGGCCTCCCGCTCGTGCGGATCGCCATGCTCACCACCATGACCACCACCGCCGACAGCGCCATGAGCGCCGACAAGATCCAGAGCGCCCTCGAAGGCGCCTACGTCGCCCTCCACCGCGCCAACCGCACCCCCGAACTCGGCGACCGCACCCGCTACGTCCAACTCCACCTCGCCAACGAAGGCGCGCGCCAGACCCACTGGGAGTACACCGTCGGCCGGCTCGAGGCCATGGAGGACGACGACGTGCCCCTCGTCGCCGTCATGGGCCAGGGCATCAGCAGCGACCGCACGGTCGCCGCCGCCGAACGGCTCTCCGCCGCCGGCATCCCCATGGTCACCGGCGTCACCACCGCCGACGGCATCGACCACGACCACATCGACGGCCTCATCCGCGCCGCCCCCAGCAACACCGACTTCGCCGTCGCCCTGCGCCGCCACCTCGACGCCCGCGGCGACATCGGCTCGGCGATGCTCGTCTACGACAGCACCGCCGAAGACCGGTACACGACCACCCTCCGCACCGCCTACGAAGCCGAACTCGGCGAGTACATCGCCGGCTCGCACCAGCCGTTCCCCGGCCGGTCCATCGCCACCGGCGGACCCGAGGTCTTCGACCCCATCACCCGCAACATCTGCGCGGCCGCATCCGAAGCGGTCCTCTTCGCCGGGCGCGAACCCGACCTCAGGGTCTTCCTCGACGCGCTCAGCGTCCGCGCCTGCGTCGACCGGCCCCTCACGGTCCTGTTCGGCGTCACCGGCACCGACATGCAGCAGGACGAGGAGCTGGGCGAGCGCATCGGCGCCGCCAACCTCGACGTCCGGTACGCCGCCGGCTCCGACCCCGGCTGGGCCACCGGCGCGACCGAGGCCCCCGCCGACTTCGCGGCCTTCCACGCCCACTACTCCCGGCTGGTGGACCCCGACCCCGCGGGCCTGTCCGACGGCTACGCCGTGACCTACCACGACGCGCTGGCGACGGCGATCGGCGCGGTGCGGATCACCAACCCCTGGGAGGTGGAGGCGCCGCTGCCCGAGGACGTGCGCGAGCATCTGCTGCTGCTCAACAGCGAGCAGGTGGTGCGCGGCGCGACCGGTTCGCTGAGCTTCGCGAGCAACCGCGGCGGCAATCCGGGCGGCAAATGGGTGCCGGTCGTGTCGCTGCCGTACCCGCAGGACCCGCCCGCGGAGGCCACGTACGTCACGCCCGTGGAGTGACCCGGCCCTGACCTGGGGAAGGTGTGGCCGGGCCCCGAATGGGTACACCCATGGAGCCAATCACCGTTCGAGAAAGGACGGATAGTCATGGGTGGTTTTGACAAGGCGAAGGACAAGGCCGAACAGCTCATCGGGAGCGCCAAGGAGAAACTCGGCGACGCGACCGACAACGAGAAGCTCGCGAACGAGGGCCGCGGTGAAGAGCTGAAGGGCAAGGCGAAGGAGGAGTGGCACGACCTCAGCGAGAAGGGGGACGACAAGCTCCACGACGCCAAGGAACGCCTCACCGACGATGACGAGGGCCGGCGCTAGACCGTTCGGCACCCAGAACCAACGGGGCCGGGCCGCTGCAAGCGGCCCGGCCCCGAAACGTGTGCGTCCCTGTCCTCGGTGTCAGTTTCGGCGCGGCGGCGGGGCGACGCTCTCCCGCACCACGATGTGGGTGCCGAGGACGACCTGGTCGGGCGCGGACGCCTCGCGGCGCAGCCCCAGCCGTACCGCCTCGCGACCCAGTTCCTCATGCGGCACATGCACGGTGGTGAGCGCCGGGGTGAGGTCCGAGGCCAGCGGGATGTCGTCGAAGCCGACCACCGACATGTCCTTCGGGACGTCGATCCCGGCGTCGCGCAGCGCCTTGAGGACGCCCGCGGCGACCATGTCGGTCGCGGCGAAGATCGCCGTCACGTCGTCGCGTTTCGCCAGGAGCCCGCGGGTCATGTCGATGCCGCTCTGCTTGGAGAATTCGCCGGGGATCAGCAGGGACTCGTCGACGTCGATGCCGTAGTCGGCGTGCGCACGCCGGAAGCCCCGCAGCCGTTCGTCGGTGGTGGAGTGGCCGATGCCCGTGCCCATGTACGTGATGGTCCGGTGCCCGGCCGACAGGAGGTGCGAGGTCATGGCGTACGACCCGCCCTCGTTGTCGTAGTGGACCACGGTGGCCGGGACGTCCTCGCCGAGCGAGGGCCGGCCGCACAGCACCAGCCGCGAGCCCGAGCGGTCCAGGGCCGAGGCGAAGTAGCGCATCCGCTCGTTGTACTTCCCGTCGTCCCAGGCGCCGCCGACGACGATCACGGCCTCGGCGTGCTGCTCGCGCATGAGCTCCACGACCGCCAGCTCGCGCTCGGGGTCGCCGTGCGTGGTGCACAGCAGGCAGAGCCGCCCCTCGGAGGCGGCCTGCTGCTCGACGCCGCGCGCGATGTACGCGTAGAACGGCCCCGTCACGTCGTCGACCACGAACGCCACGGTCTTCGTCGTCGCCCCGGCCAGCGCGCGTGCGTGCGCGTTGACCACGTAGTCGAGTTCGCGCATGGCGCGCAGCACCTTCGCGCGGGTCGCGGGGGCCACCGGGTAGTTCCCGGCGAGGACCCGCGAGACCGTCGGCACCGACACGCCGGCGCGGGCGGCCACGTCCCTGATCGTGGGGCGCTTGCCGGTCTCCGCATTCGACTTCTTGGGCACTGGGGCCTTCTCTCACCGTTTCTCGGGGGATGCGACGGGTCCGCACCCAGGGTAGTGCACGCTCGCGTACTCCTTTGTGAGCACGTCATTGTGCGCGAACCCGTCGCATGGTGCTCACTCGGTCGCTTCGAATCCCAGTGTGAACGCCGTTGCCGCGGGCAGCAGCCGGTGCTCGGGCAGGACGCCCGGGCCGCACGCGGCCGAGCCCATGCCGTGGAGTCCGGCGTCGAGGTTGACGTAGAGGCGCTCGCCCTCGACCAGGTCGTACGTGTGCCTTGCCGCTTCGAGCTGCTCGCTCGTCCACGGCCGCACGGTGAACGCGAACTCCGGCGCGCCGATCATCGTGAGCGACCGGCCGCCGCCGGAGAGGCGGGCCCAGCGCACGTCGATGCGGGAGCCGTTCTCCTGCGGGAACACGTACGGGGTCTGCATCCGGGCCGCGGTCGACTGGAAGCGGCCGATGCGGGCGGCCGCGCGGGTGTCGGCGTAGGCCTCGCCGGGCCCGCCGCCGAACCACTCGACCTCGTTGAGCGCCTTCGGCACTGAGGCTCGTACGCCCAGGCGCGGCAGCGGGAGGTCCCACGTGCCTTCGGGGTTCACTTCGACGGTGAGCCACAACCGGTCGCCGTCGCGCCGCCACCGGTAGACGGCGCCCATCGCGATCTCGGCGCCGCCGGCGCCCACGCGGGTGGCCACGGTGAGGCCGTCCGCAGTGGACTCGATGTCGAGGACCTTGTGCTCCAGGCGGTCGAGGCCCGCGTTGCGGTCCTTCCACTTGGCCGCCACCTGGGCGTAGGCGTGCCAGCCGAGCAGGTCGTTGTCGACGGGGGCCCGCCACAGGTCGAGGCGGGGGCCTTCGATGTCCAGCCCGCCGATGGCGGTGAGGCGGCCGAGTGCGTCGAAGACGGCGTCGCCGAGGCGGTAGCCGCCGCTTTCGGCGACGGGCGCGGTGCGCCCGCTGGTGCCCGTCTGCGTGCCGGCGGCGAGTTGCGCTTGGCCCCAGGCGATCTCGTGGCCGGCTTCGGCCCACGCCTCGTCCTTGGCGAGGACGGCGCGGACGGTCAGCCAGCGTTCGCCGTCCGCCTGCCCGAGGGCGGCGATGTCGGCGGGGAAGGCGACGATCGCGGATTCGCCGGCGGCGACGGCGCGGACGTCGAGGTCGCCTTCGGCCACGGTCCGTCCTTCGTCCTCGACGGTCCAGGTGAACGCGAGGTCGCCGGTGTCGGCGAAGTCGCGGAGGTTCGCCACGCTGATGGCGCGCGAGCCGGGCTGGACGGTGATGCGGACGGGTTCGACGACCTTCTTGAACTCGACGAGGCCGGGGGAGGGCTCGCGGTCGGGGAAGACCAGGCCGTCGACGACGAAGTTGCCGTCGTGGAGGGGCTCGCCGAAGTCGCCGCCGTAGGCGAACCACTCGCGGCCGTCCTCGGTGTGCATGCGCACGCCGTGGTCGATCCACTCCCAGATGAACCCGCCCTGGCAGCGCTCGTGCTGCTCGAAGAGGCGCTGGTACTCGCTGAGGCCGCCGGGGCCGTTGCCCATGGCGTGCGCGTACTCGCACAGGATGAAGGGGAGGTTGCGGCGGTGCTCGTCGAGCGCGGGGTCCTTGGTGGGCTCTTCGGCCTGCTGGCCGATGCGGTCGGTCTCGGCGGTGTCGGCGTACATGCGGCTGTACACGTCGACGTAGCCGGAGTCCCAGTCGCCTTCGTAGTGGACGGGGCGGCCGGGGTCGCGCTGCTTGGCCCATTGGGACATGGCGGCGAGGTTCTCGCCGGTGTGGCTCTCGTTGCCGAGGGACCACATGATGACCGAGGCGTGGTTCTTGTCGCGTTCGACCATGCGGGCCATGCGGTCGAGGTAGGCGTCCTTCCACATGGGAACGTCGCTGGGGTTGTTCCGCCACTCGTGGTGGACGAAGCCGTGGGTCTCGAGGTCGCATTCGTCGATGACCCAGACGCCGAGCTCGTCGCAGAGGCCGAGGAAGCGCCGGTCGGGCGGGTAGTGGCTGGTGCGGACGGCGTTGACGTTGTGCCGCTTCATGATCTCGAGGTCGCGGCGCATGGTCTCGACGGTGAGGGTGCGCCCGTTGTCGGGGTCCCACTCGTGGCGGTTGACGCCGCGCAGGAGGATCCGCTTGCCGTTGACCTTGAGGAGGCCGTCCTCGATCGCGACGGTGCGGAAGCCGATGCGCAAGGACACGCGCTCGGCGTCGGTGGCGACGACCGCGTCGTAGAGGCGCGGGGTCTCGGCGGTCCACGGCTCGACCGGCACGGTCGCGGTCTCGCCGGCGGCGATGTCGATGCCCAGTTCGGGGACGGTGACGCGGGCGCCCTCGGGGGCCTCGACGCGGAGGGTCCCCGCGCCGGTGGCGTGGTCGTAGCCGGCGTGGGCGAACACGTCCTCGATGCCGCCTTCGGGGCGGTGCACGAGCGCGACGGGCCGGAAGATGCCCGAGAGCCACCACATGTCCTGGTCCTCCAGATAGGACGCGGCGGACCACTGGTGGACGCGGACGGCGACGGTGTTCTCGCCGGGGACGAGGTGTGCGGTGGCGTCGAACTCGGTGGGGAGGCGCGAGCCCTTGCCGTCGCCCAGGAGGGTGCCGTTGACCCACACGGCGAACGCGGAGTCGACGCCTTCGAAGCGCAGGACCGTGCGGCCGGTGGCGGGCCAGTCAGCGGGGAGGGTGAAGGTGCGGCGGTACTCGCCGGTGGGGTTCGCGTCGGGGACCCGGGGCGGGTCGACCGGGAACGGGTAGTACGTGTTGGTGTAGGCGGGCTTGCCATAGGGGGCGTCGCCGTCGAGGTCGTGCATCTGCCACATCGAGGGGACGGCGAGGGTGTCCCAGTCCGCCGCGTCGAAGCCCGGGTTCTCGAAGCCCTCGGTGGTGTCGTGGAGGCCGGCGGCCAGGTTGAAGCGCCACTCGCCGTCGAGGCTGAGCGCGGCGGCGTCGGAGGCCAGCGCCGCCCGCGGATCGCGCCGCCCGCTGCCTGGGCTAACGCTTTCCACATAGGTGTAGTCGGTTCGGCTCATCGCCAGGTTCCCTTTCCGGTGTGCGATCGGTCCGGTCGGCGCAGGGGCCGGCCGGACTGCTGGCCCGCGCCCGCCGAGCTGCCGCGCGTTCGCGCGGCCGCCTCGTCTCGGTTCGGCGGTGCGGGCTCGATCATTGTCCGCCATGGCGCGGACGCCGCTACCGCGCCCGGCCCGCCGTCGCAAACGGCAGGCCGACGGATAGATACCGGTTTCTATCTTAGGGGCGGCCGCTGAGGAGTCAATACCCGGGAGGCATTCATGTTCAAGGAGTGAACATAGATGTCGGACCCCCGGAGTACTTTTGCGCCAGGGGTCCCTAAGGGTGGAAATATCACCTTAAAATGCGATACGTCCCTATTCCAACGGCTTCAGCATCGACGAGAACGCCACCGTGTCCGCCGGGTAGTGCTCGGCCGCGTACGCCTCCAGCTCCGGCGTCACCAGCAGCGCGTCGATGAGCGCGACGCCGTTCTGCTCGTCGGCCCAGCCGCCGTAGACGTACCGCGGGAACTCCGCGGTGATCTCGTCCGCGATCGCCTGCAGCTCCGCCGCATTCAGGTCCTCGGCCGGGTCGCCGATCTCAGGCTCCTGGTACTGGAGGTGCGGGTAGTCGGCCATGTCGATCGCCGACGTCGGCACCGGGTCCTCAGTGAGCACGAACGACTTCCCGTCGAACGTCCCCGTCACCAGGTACGAGCCCCACCGGACCCCTGACGCCTCCTCGTGCTCGACCGCGCCCCAGTCCCAGCCCGTCACCGGCAGGCCCCCGCACTGCGGCGGATACGACTCCGCCACCGCGCCGCACAGCTCCGCCGCGTCCCGCTCGACGCCCTGGAGCACCGTCAGCGCCCCCTGGTAGACCCCCCCGCCGGACGGCACCGTCGGCGCCTCCGACTGCGTGTCCCCCGACTGCGAGGTGTCCGCGGCCGAGCCGGCCCCGTCCGAGCCCGCGTCGCCCGTGCCCTGACCGCACGCCGCCAGCACCAGCAGCGCCGCGACCGGGATGAACCGTTGCATAGTCTTGTGTCCCATCATGTCCCTTCGACGCCGCCCGCCCCGATCGGGTTCCCGGCGCGAGGCATTCGGAACCCCGAGAACACGGCCCGCAACGACCTCGGCTCGGGGCAGCGCAACCCACGTCCTAGAAGGACCCCGCCGGAGAACACCGTCGAATAACGGATAACCGGAACCGCACCTCCGATGTTAGGTTTACC
The DNA here is from genome assembly GCF_040641195.1 of Glycomyces sp. NPDC021274. Taxonomy (NCBI): domain Bacteria; kingdom Bacillati; phylum Actinomycetota; class Actinomycetes; order Glycomycetales; family Glycomycetaceae; genus Glycomyces; species Glycomyces sp. NPDC021274. The sequence goes on from NZ_JBFADC010000007.1 coordinate 96,788, forward strand.
CCCGGCGCCACCAGCGCCCCAGGCCGGAGCCGCCCGCCCACCTAAGGCGCTCCGCCCGCCCCACCGTGAGGAGCCACCGCCCGTGAGCGACAAGTTCAACCCCCGCGCCGCCATCGCCATCGGCATCACCGTCCTGTGCTGGGCCTCGGCGTTCGTCTCCATCCGCGACGCCGGCCGCCACCTCGACCCCGGCCCGCTGACCCTCGGCCGCGCCGGCATCGCCGCCGTCATCCTCCTCGCCGTCTGGGCCATCCGCCGCGAAGGCCTGCCCAAACGCGCCGCCTGGCCCGGCATCCTCACCGCGGGCATCCTCTGGTTCGGCCTCTACATGATCGCCCTCAACTGGGGCGAGCAGCTCGTCGACGCCGGCACCGCCGCCCTCATCGTCAACATCGGACCCATCCTCATCGCCCTCCTCGGCGGCTGGCTCCTCAAAGAGGGCTTCCCGCCCCGCCTGTTCCTCGGCATGGCCGTCTCCTTCGCCGGCGTCGCAGTCGTGAGCCTCTCCATGTCCCGCGACGGCGCCGCCTCAGTCCTCGGCGTCCTGCTCTGCCTGGTCTCGGCCATCACCTACGCCATCAGCGTCGTCGTCCAGAAGCCGACCCTGAAGCACTGCACCTCGCTCCAGTTCACCGCCTTCGGCAACGCCATCGCCGCAGTGCTCTGCCTGCCGTTCGCCCCGCGCCTGTTCGCCGAACTCGACGCGGCCCCGACCTCGGCGACGCTCCACGTGCTCTACCTCGGCCTGTTCCCGACCGCGCTGGCATTCCTCACCTGGGGTTACGCCCTCCGCTTCACCACCGCCGGAAAGCTCGGCGCGACGACCTACGTGGTCCCGGCGATCGTGGTCGGCCTCTCCTGGATCTTCCTGGACGAGATCCCGACCTGGCTGACCCTCGCGGGCGGCGCACTGGCGCTGGTCGGCGTCGGCATCTCGCGATCGAGAGGCCGCAAGCAGTCGAACCGGGCCCCGAAACCGCCGGTCGAGGCGACCGACGCCGCCGCCCCGGCGGCGAAGTCCTAGTCGGGAAGTACTGGTCGCGAAGCCCTAGCCGGCCAGGCGCTCCGCCAGCCGTTCGAGCCGGGTCTTCCAGTCGACCTTCGCAGCCGCGATCTCCTCGGCCGAGCCGAGCTTGGCGATCTCGACCTGCACGGCGGTCTTGCCCTCGCCCTTCGCGCTGAGGTTCGCGAGGACGCGCGTGCCGTCCGAAGCGTCGAACCGCACCGACTTCGGCGGGGACGCGCTGCGCTGCGTCAGCTCGATGTCGCCGAGCCAACCGGCCTGCGCGGCCGGGTCGGCGAGCTGCTCGAAGACGTCGGTGATCGAGGCGGCCACGGTCTTGGACGCGTTGGCGCTGAACGTGCCGTCAGGCCGCTGCCCAGGCTCGCGCATGCCGCGCTCCTGCTCGTAGCCGACGGTGATGGACTGGGCCCACCAGCCGTCGACCTCGAACTCCTGCACCAGCATCCGCGCGATGGCGGTGTGGTCGAGCGCTGCCGCTCCGCGCTCGTCGAGGAGCGCCAGCCAGGTCTTCCAGTCTGCACCGGTGCCCTCGATCAGGGCCTGGTCGGACATGGTCTGGCGGCGCGGCGACGTCGATGCACCCATGGCTCCAGCGTAGGGGAGGACCGGGACGCCGGCGCCCCAACCGGCGGAAGGACCCGCCACAACACCCGGCTGCGCAACAGCCCACGCGTCGGGTCTCTGACAGTTTCGCCGTTTCCAGCGGTTTCCGCCCGGAATGCGGCTGTTCGGGCGCTACCGTTCCTCGACTGACCCGATCGGAACGGAGTCCGCATGATCCCTGCCCGCCTCGCGGCCGCGGTCCTCGCCGCCGCCACCGCCTTCCTCGTCCTGCCCGCCGCTTCGGCCCAGGCCCGGTACGAGCCGACTCGCTATGCGGCCCTGGGGGACTCGTACTCCTCAGGGACCGGCACCGGTGACTACTTCGACCAGGCGTGCCTGCGTTCGAGCAAGGCCTACCCCCAGCTCCTCGCCGACAGCCTCGGCGCCGAGCTCGCCTTCGCCGCCTGCTCGGGGGCGACGACCAGCGACCTCCTCTCCGAGCAGCTCGGCGCACTCGACGCCGAGACCGACCTCGTCACGGTCACCATCGGCGGCAACGACATCGGCTGGGCCAAGGCCGTCAAAGCCTGCATCACGCCCCTCACGAACTGCCTTGACGAGATCGAGGACTCCGAAGCACTCGTCCAGGACCGGCTGCCCGGCCTACTCGACGGCGCGTACAGCGCGATCGCGAACCGCGCACCGAACGCCGCCGTCTACGTGCTCGGCTACCCGCGCCTGTTCAACGGCGAGCGCACCTGCGGCGCACTCAAGCAGCCCAGCGTCGCCGAGCAGGTGCGGATGAACGCGGCGGCCGACCGGCTCGCCGGGGTCGTCCGGAACAAGGCCGAAGAGTACGAATTCACCTATGTGGACGTACGCGACGCGTTCAAGGGCCACGCGATCTGCGACGACGTCGCCTACCTGAACGGCCTGGCGTACCCGCCGGCCGAGTCGTACCACCCGAACGCCATGGGCCACCTCAACGGCTACTACCCGGCGCTGGCCCGAATGATCGACTGACCCGAGTCGGCGACGCACCACGAGACGAAGACGGGCCCGGTGGTGATTCGCCGGGCCCCTCGCACGGGCAGGCGTTCCGGCTGTCGGAGAGCGCGCGGCGGCACGGGCACGTCCGCCGCCGCGGGCACTCAGGCCTGCAGGGCGAGCGCGAGCGGGTACACGGCCGTCGCGCCGGCCTCGCGCAGCCGCATGGCCGCCACGGTCATCGACCAGCCGCTGTCGCGCACGTCGTCCACCAGGAGCACGCTCGCCGCGGGCACCGGGAAGTCCACAGTGAACGCGTGCAGCACCTGCTGGAGGCGCTGCGCGCTGTTGGCGCGGTGCGCTCCACCGCCGGTGTCGTTCGCGCGGCCGAGGGCGCCCAGGTACTCCATGCGGCCCAGTTGCGCCAGGCGCTGGGCGAGCCCGTCGACCAGCCTCGGGCGCGAGAGCGACCCCATCGAGACGACCGCGGCGGGCCGCTGCGCCCAGTCCCAGGACGCCAGGACCTGCACCACCGCCTTGAACACGTCCTCCGGGACCTCCCGGTCGGCACCGTCGGCGAGCAGCTCGCGCAGCGGGCCGCCCCAGCCGATGTCCGACAGGCGCGCCAGCGCCCGGCCCGGCTCGGCGCCCGACTCCACCGGGATCTTCCCCTTCAGGTCGATCCCGATGGCCTGCAACCCGGTGGGCCACATGCGCTTCGGGTCGAACGGCACCCCCGGCTTCGACAGCGCCGCCGCCGCGCCCGCGGCCGCTTCGGCCGAGACGCCCGCCTCGGTGCGGGTGCCGGTGCAGTTGTCGCAGCGCCCGCACGGCGCGGCCTCGGCGTCGTCGAGCTCCTTGCGCAGGAACTCGAGCCGGCAATCTGTTGTGGCCTCGTAGGCGAGCATCCGCCGCTGCTCGTGCGTGCGGGCCGCGGCGACCTTCGCGTACCGGTCGGCGTCGTAGACCCACGGCTTGCCGGTGGCCTCCCAGCCGCCCTTCACCCGGCGCACCGCACCGTCCACATCGAGCACTTTGAGCATCATCTCGAGCCTGGTGCGGCGCAGGTCGACCCGCGTCTCCAATGCGGCGGTCGAGAGTGCGCGGCCTTCGGCGGCGAGCACGTCGAGGGTGCGGCGCACCGCCTCTTCTGCCGGGAACGAGAGCGACCCGAAGTACTCCCAGATCGCCCGGTCCTCGCTGCCGGGCAGGAGCACCACCTCGGCGCGGTCGCGGGCGCGGCCGGCGCGGCCGATCTGCTGGTAGTACGCGACGGGGGAGGACGGCGCTCCCAAGTGGACGACGAAGCCGAGGTCGGGCTTGTCGAAGCCCATGCCGAGCGCGCTGGTGGCGACGAGCGCCTTGATGCGGTTGCCGAGCAGTTCCTCTTCGCGCTCAAGGCGTTCGGCGTTGTCGGTGCGGCCGGTGTAGGAGCCGACGGCGTGGCCGCGTGAGGCGAGGTAGTCGCTGACCTCTTCGGCGGCGGCCACGGTGAGCGTGTAGACGATCCCGGAGCCGTCCATGCGGGGGAGCTGCTCGTCGAGCCAGGCGAGGCGGTGGGCGTTGTCAGGCATGTCCACTACGGACAGTCGCAGGGATTCGCGGTCGAGGCTGCCGCGGAGCACGAGCGTGGCGGCGTCCCGCTTGTCCAGTTGCTCGGCGATGTCGTCGGAGACGCGGGCGTTCGCGGTGGCGGTGGTCGCCAGGACCGGGACGCTGTCGGGCAGGTCCTCGATGAAGGTGGCGATGCGCCGGTAGTCGGGCCGGAAGTCGTGGCCCCAGTCGGAGATGCAGTGGGCCTCGTCGACGACGAGCATGCCGCACCCGGCGGCGAGTTTGGGCAGCTGGTAGTCGCGGAACGCGGGGTTGTTGAGGCGCTCGGGGCTGATGAGCAGCACGTCGACCGCGTCTTCGGCGATGGCCTCGGCGATCGCGTCCCAGTCCTCGGGGTTGGCCGAGTTGATGGTGCGGGCGCGCACCCCGGCGCGCTCGGCGGCCTCGATCTGATTGCGCATGAGCGCGAGCAGGGGCGAGACGATCACCGTGGGGCCGGCGCCGCGGCGGCGCAGGAGCGAGGTGGCCGTGAAGTACACCGCGGACTTGCCGAATCCGGTGCGCTGCACCAGGAGTACGCGGCGGCCGCTGTCGCCCGGTTCCTTGTCGCAGAGCGCCTCGATCGCCCGCCATTGGTCTTCGCGGAGCCGCGCGTGCTCGCCCGCGAGGGCGCGCAGCAGTGTCTCGGCTTCGTCTCTGAGCGTCGCTGTTCCTGCCATAGGGACCGTTGTACCGCACTGGTGTGACGGCCCGTGACGACAGTAGGCTCGGAGCGATGGACGATGTGGCACTGATCGACAATCCGGCGGCTGCGAAGCTCGCGGGTCGTGAACTGGCGTGGAAGTCCGGCGCGTGGACGACGCTGCCGGTCGCGGCGCAGGAGTCCGAGGGCGGACTGCTGGTCACCGCGGCCGAGGGCAGCGACGCGTGGCGGCACACCGGGTACGGGTTCGTCCATGAGGACGAGCACGCGCTCCTGGACGACTGGGACCGCGGCAGCGCGGTCGAGGTGCGTTTCGTCGCGGCGTTCGAGGCGCAGTTCGACCAGGCCGGCCTGATGGTCCGCGTCGACGCCGAGCACTGGATCAAGGCCGGGGTCGAGTTCGCCGACGGCGCGCCGCAAGTGGGCGCCGTGGTCACCTCGGGGAAGTCCGACTGGTCGGTCGCGCCGGTGCCCGACTGGGCCGGCCGCGAGGTCACCATCCGGGCCAGCCGCCTCGAGGACGCGGTCGTCATCCGCGCCCGCGTCGACGAGGAGCCCTGGCGACTCGTGCGCCTCGCCCCGCTCGATCCCGCCGCCGCGGCGAAGGCGGGACCCTACTGCTGCGCGCCGAGCCGCGCCGGCCTCACCGTGGCCTTCACGTCATGGCGACTCACGGAAGCGGACGCGGCGCTGCACTGAAGCTGAGCTTCGTTCTCATCTTGTTCGAGGGATCGATGGTCACACCCGCCCGGTACTTTTGCGCCAGGGGTCCCTAAGACCGGAAATATCACGATATAGGGGTTATTTCCAGTCTTCCTCATCGTCTGGTGTCGGCTCGTCCTCGTCGAGTTCGGTCGCGAGGAGCTTCAGGTCGTAGACCGACATGCGCTGGGAGCGGTCGGCGCGGCCCTTCGCGCTCACCGTCACGCCGTCCGACCGCAGGAGGTCGGGCACATCACGGCCGCTGCGGCCGTCGGCCCAGCGGAAGCCCTCCGAGACCGTGCCGCCCGCCGTGAGGACCCGGTACGCCTGCGGCACATCACCGTCCCGCATGTACGCCCCGACCTGCCGGGGGCCCGTGCCGATCAGCTCCGCGAGATCACCGTACGAAGTCCAGGTGCCCTCCGGCAGCGCCGCCACGACCCGCCGCACCCGCTCCCAATCCCGTTCAGTCGTCACCACGGCAATCTACCCAGCCCGGCCGACGCCCCCGCCCCCGATCTCGCCCGGGCGGCGGGCGCCACCTGTCGGGATCGCCTCGGGTCACGAACCGTCGCCTGGTGTTAACGTCGGAAGCGACAGGGGAGCCGATTGGCTGAGAGTGCGGAACCGACCGCAGACCCTCACACCTGATCCGGGTAATACCGGCGTAGGAAGTCGTCGCCGCTGTCGCGCAATGCCCGCATACCTCGAAAGGCAAGCCCATGCCCGACAGCACTGCCCTCGCCCACCCCGGCCGCTGGCGCACCGTCGACATCCTCACCTGCGCCGTCCTCGCCGTCGCCTTCGGCGTCGTCTTCTGGGCCTGGGGATTCGTCTGGAACGGCCTGGACCCCGTCCTCGCGTTCTACCCGCCCCTCAAGTCGATCCTCAACGGCGTCTGGCTCATCCCCGCCGTGCTCGCCCCCCTGATCGTCCGCCGCGCCGGCGCCGGACTCCTCACCGAAGCCCTGGCCGCCACCGTCTCGGCGCTCCTCGGCTCCTTCTGGGGCGTCGCCGTCATCCTCCAAGGCCTCCTCCAAGGCCTCGGCGGCGAACTCGCCTTCGCCGCGACCCGCTACCGCCGCTTCGGCACCCCCGTCGCCCTCGCCGGCGGCGCCCTCGCTGCCGTCGCACTCGCCTGGTTCGACGTCCGCAACTACTACCCCGGCGCCGACCTGTGGGCGTTCAAGGTCCCGTACTTCGCGCTCGCCATGCTCTCAGGCGCCCTCGTCGCCGGCCTCGGCTCCAAAGCCCTCGTCAAAGCCATGCTCCCCACCGGCGTCCTCGACCGCTTCCCCGCCGGCCGCGAACGCCAGCGGATCTGACCCCGCCATGATCCCGGTCGAATTCCGCGGCTTCGCCTGGCGCCACGCAGGCCGCCGCGCCCAGGCGGTCGCGGACGTCGACCTCCGTGTCGAACCCGGCGAGCGGGTCCTCCTGCTCGGCCCCTCCGGGTCCGGCAAGTCCACCCTGCTCGCCGCGCTCGCCGGACTCCTCACCGAGGACTCCGGCGAGCAGGACGGCGACGTCCTCATCGCGGGCTTGCCCGCCGCAGAGCAGCGCGACCGCGTCGGCATCCTCTTCCAGGACCCCGAAACGCAACTCGTCATGGCCCGCAGCGGCGACGACGTCGCCTTCGGCCTCGAGAACCAGGCCGTGCCCCGCGACCAGATCTGGCCCCGCGTCCACGAAGCCCTCGCAGCCGTCGGCTTCCCCTACGGCCCCGACCGGGCCACCCACGCCCTCTCCGGCGGCGAGCAGCAGCGCCTCGCCCTCGCCGGCGTCCTCGCCCGCCGCCCCGACCTCATCCTCCTCGACGAGCCCACCGCGAACCTCGACCCTGAAGGCGCCCAAGACGTCCGCGAAGCACTGCGGTCCGCGCTGGCCGAAAGCCAGGCCACCTTGATCGTGGTCGAGCACCGCGTCGCCGAGATCCTCGACCTGGTCGACCGCGTCATCGCCCTCGGCCCCGGCGGCACCCTCCTCGCCGACGGCCCCGCCGCGGCCGTCCTCGCTGAGCACGGCGATCACCTTGCCGCCCAAGGCGTCTGGGTCCCCGGCGTACCGCTGCCGACCCGACCGGCCCGCGCCGCCGGAGACCCGGCGCTCCGCGGCGACGCCCTGGCGTACGTGCACCCGGGCGCGGATCGGCCTGCCCTCGACGACGTCTTCTTCGAACTGCGCCAAGGCGAACTGCTCGCCGTCACCGGATCCAACGGCTCCGGCAAGTCCACCCTGGCGCTCCTCGCAGGCGGCCTCGCGAAGCCCACCCGCGGCGCCGCCACCGTGCCCGGTGAACCCCGGCCCCTGCACAAACTGCCCGCCCGGCGCCTGGCGACCCGCGTCGGCTCGGTCTTCCAGGACCCCGAGCACCAGTTCGTGACCGCGAGCGTCCGCGACGAACTCGCCTTCGGACCCCGCCAAGCGGGCTGGCCCAAGGACCGCATCGAAGCCCGCGTCGCCGAACTGCTCGAACGGCTCCGCCTCGCGCCCCTGGCCGACGCCAACCCCCACACCCTCTCCGGCGGCGAGGCCCGCCGCCTCTCCGTCGCCGGCGCACTCGCCGCCGCACCCGGCGTGCTCCTGCTCGACGAGCCCACCTTCGGCCAGGACCGGCGGACCTGGGGCGAACTCGTCGACCTCACCGCCGACATCCGCGACGAAGGCACCGCGCTCCTCGCCGTCACCCACGACCGCGACTTCGCCGCCGCCCTCGCCGGGCGCGAACTCGTCCTCGAACGCGGCCGCGTCGCCCAGGAGCGCCGCCGATGAGTCTGACCCTCGCGCCCGTCTGCGACGCCCAAGCGCCCATCGCCCGCGTCAACCCGGTGGCGAAACTCGCCGCCGCCACCGTCATATCGATCACCGCTCTCGTCGCCGCCGACTGGCTCACCCCGCTGCTCCTGCTCGCCGCGCTCATCGCGGCGGTCCCGTTCACCGGCATCCGCATCGCCGAACTCGCCCGCCGACTGCGCTGGCTCTGGTTCGCGGCCGCAGCGGTCGTTATCGTCAACGCGGTCTTCGCCGCCGAGCAGACCGGCCGCATCCTGATCGACTTCGGCCCCTTGACGATCAGCACCGGCGCGCTCCTCGACGGCACGGCCATCGGCCTGCGCGTCTGCGTCGCCGCCACCGCGGGCGTCCTCGGCTTCGCGACCACCGACCCGACCGATCTCGCGGACGCTCTGACGCAGCAGCTCCGCGCCCCCGCCCGGTTCACGCTCGGCGCGCTCGCCGCCCTGCGGCTGCTGCCGCTGCTCGGCGCAGAGTGGCAACAGATCACCGGCGCCCGCCGCGCGCGCGGCCTGGAAGGCGGCTGGAATCCGGTGCGGCGCGTGCGGCTCTTCGCCTCGACGATGTTCGCGCTCCTGGTCGGCGCGATCCGCCGGGCGGGCCGCCTCGCGGCCGCGATGGACGCGCGCGGATTCGACTCGGAGATCCCCAGAACCCATGCGCGCGAACAGCGAATGCGCCCGGCGGACTGGGTCGTCCTCGCGGGGGCGCTGCTCGTGTGCGGGGCGGCGATCGGTGTCAGCGCCGCCTACGGCGTCTTCACGGTCTTCAACTGAGCATCGCCGCAGCGTGAGTGCCGACATGGTCGTGAAGATCGTGGTCTGGGCCGCCGGCCGGGTCCGCTCCTGGTGCTCCGGGGAGGGGCTGCAAAGTCCTAAAGGGACACAAGTCGGTGCTGCGCGCGGGTGTCGCGGGCGATGCGTTCTCTTCGGGCCGGTGTCGGCTCGGCTGGAGGGCACGCCGCAAGTCGACCTGAGCCGGATTTTCGGGCCCCCGATGACAAGGGTGGGACGGGGGTACGACATCGCGGAGCGGTCCGACCTGGGTTACGTGTCGAACCGCCGGGTCCGGGGTCTCAGATGGTGACCGTCTCGCCGTCGGTGAGGCGCTGGAACGGGTCGCCGATGAGGTTGGTGAGCATGCGGTCGACGAGGACCATGCCGTCCTTGCTGAGGATCGCGTCGTGGATGGGGTGCACGACCGGGGCGTCGACCGTCCGGATGAAGTCGATGGCCTCGGAGAGCTTCATCCAGGTCGCGGCGACCGGCGCGAGCAGGACCCGGACGGGTTCGTCGGGGACCGTGAAGGCGTCGCCCGGGTGGAAGATTCCGTCCGCGAGGTAGCCGACGTTCGCCACCGCCGGAAGGTCCGGGTGGATCACTGCGTGCTGCCGACCGATGACCTTGACCTCGGTGCCCGCCACGGGGATCGTGTCGCCCTCGCTCACCACCGTGAACGGAAGCCTGCCGAGCACCTCGTTGAGGGATCCGGGCCCGTAGATCGTGGTCTCGGGCTGATCATCGAGGAGCCGACGCAGCTCCGGGTCGTTGCAGTGGTCCGGGTGCTGGTGGGTGATGAACACGGCCTCCGCGCCGTCGAGCGCCGCGGGATCGGAGAAGACGCCCGGATCGATCACGAAGGCACCGCCGTCGGTGTCGAATCGGACGCAGGAATGGCCGAACTTGGTGAGTCGCATGCCCTCACCGTAAAACGCCTGCGAGCGGTGAACCGCTCCTCTCGGAAAAATGCGACCGCTAATCCGGTTCTTTGCACTGGGAGCGTTTGCGATGCTGCGTCGCGTGAGCCGTGAGCCGTGAGCCGTGAGCCGTGAGCCGTGAGCCGTGAGCCGTGAGCCGTGAGCCGTGAGCCGTGAGCCGTGAGCCGTGAGCCGTGAGTTTGCGGGCGTCGTGGGCCGTGGCCGGTCGGCTGGACTTTCGCCCCGCCCGACCGGCCACGCCTCCTGGTTTCCTCGCCTTTCGCCGTTGCCTCGGCGAGCGCGCAGGTTACTTGCCGGCCGGCTCCTCCTCGATCGCGGGCTGCGCGAACTGGGCCTCGTAGAGGCGGGCGTACGCGCCGCCGGAAGCGAGGAGTTCGTCGTGGTCGCCTTGCTCGACGACGCGGCCATGCTCCATCACCACGATCACGTCGGCGTCGCGGATGGTCGAGAGCCGGTGGGCGATCACGAAACTCGTGCGGCCCTGCCGCAACGCGACCATGCCCTGCTGGACGAGCATCTCGGTGCGGGTGTCCACCGAGCTCGTGGCCTCATCCAGGATCAGGATCGACGGGTCAATGAGGAACGCCCGCGCGATCGTCACCAGCTGGCGTTCACCCGCACTCAGGCTGCCCTCCTCGGCGCCGACCACCGTGTCGTAGCCCTCAGGAAGGGTCCGGATGAAGTGGTCCGCGTGCGCCGCCGAAGCGGCCGCGACCACCTCCTCGCGGGTGGCCTCGGGCCTGCCGTAGGCGATGTTCTCGGCGATGGTGCCGTCGAACAGCCAGGTGTCCTGCAGGACCATGCCGATGCGCCGCCGCATCCGCTCGCGCTCGACCGTGGAGACGTCGATCCCGTCGACGGTGATCCGGCCCGCGTCGAGGTCGTAGAAGCGCATGAGCAGGTTGACGAGGGTGGTCTTCCCCGCGCCGGTCGGACCGACGATCGCCACGGTCTGACCCGGTTCGGCCGAGAGCCACAAGTGCTCGATGAGCGGCTCGTCCTCCAAGTAGCGGAACGAGACGTCCTCGAACGCGACCCTGCCGTGCACCGTGTCCAGCGCGGTGCCGGTGCCGACCGGGTCGGGCTGCTGCTCCTCGGCGTCGAGGAACTCGAAGACCCGCTCGCCCGAGGCGACCGCGGACTGGATCTGGCCGAACATGCCCGCGAGCATGTTCAGCGGGTTCGAAAACTGCCCGGTGTACTGGATGAACGCCTGGATCTGCCCGAAGGTGAGCACCGCCGCGGCCACCTGGAGCCCGCCGACCACGGCCACGAGCACGTACGTGACCGAGCCGAGGAAGCCCATCGCCGGGCCGAGCAGGCCCGCCACCCACTGGGCGCGCACGGTGTTCTCGTACAGCTCCTCGTTGTGCTCCTTGAACCGGGCCGCACCCTGGGCCTGACGGCCGAAGAGGGTCACGAGCTGATGCCCGGTGATCATCTCCTCCACGTGCCCGTTGAGCTTCCCGGTCGTCGCCCACTGCTTCGCGAACCGCGGCTGGCTGCGCTTGCCGATGACCCTCGCCGCGATCACCGTGAGCGGCATCGTCAGGAGCACCACGAGGGTGAGCAGCGGCGAGATCGTGAGCATCATGATCGGCACGCCGATGAGGAACAGCAGGCCCTGCACGACCCGCTGGGTCACCTGCCCCACGGTCTGCGTCAGGTTGTCGATGTCGTTGGTGACCCGCGAGAGCACCTCACCGCGCGAGCGGGAGTCGAAGTATCGCAACGGGAGCGCCGAGATCTTCCGATCGGCCTCCGCACGCAGCTCGAACGCCATCTCCTGCGCGAGCTTCGCGATCGTGCGGCCGTTGAGGACCGTGATTGCGAAGGTCGCCAGGGCCAGCACCACCGCGAGCCCGAGCAGCCGGGCCAGGCCCGTGAAGTCGAGGCCGGCGCCCGAGGTCGCGCCTTGGATCACGAGGTCAGTGGCGCGTCCGAGCACCGTGGGGATCGACAGCATTCCGGCGACCATGAGGACGCCGAAGCAGATCACCGAGGCGAGTCGCAGCGGGTTGCGCCGCAGGAGGTCGAGGATGCGGCGGACGGTGCCGCGGAAGTCCTCCGCCTTGGTCGAGCCCGGTGCGCCGGGCCTGGCTCCCATCATGGTCACAGCGCCTCCTGAAGGGTGAGTTGGGAGTTGACGATCTCGGCGTACACCGCATTGCCGGCGAGCAGTTCCTCGTGGGTGCCGGTCCCGGCCACGCGCCCGGCGTCGAGCACGACGATGCGGTCCGCGTCGCGGATGGTCGAGACCCGCTGGGCCACGATGACCTGCGCGGCGTCGGCGATGTCGGTGGCGAGCGCGGCCCGCAGCGCCGCGTCCGTGGCGGTGTCGAGTGCGGAGAACGAGTCGTCGAAGAGGTACACCTTGGGCCGCGCCACCAGGGTGCGGGCGATGGCCAGGCGCTGGCGCTGGCCGCCGGAGACGGTCGTGCCGCCCTGGCCGATGACGGTGTCGAGCCCGTCGGGCATGGCGCGCACGAACTCGGCCGCCTGAGCGGTCTCGAGCGCGCGCCAGAGGGCCTCGTCGCTCGCGTCCGGGTCGCCGTAGCGCAGGTTGGAGGCGACGGTGCCGGAGAACAGGTAGGCGCGCTGGGGGACGAGCCCGATGGTGCGGGCGATGAGGGCCCGGTCCATGTCGCGGACGTCGACGCCGTCGACGCGGACGTGCCCGGCGTCGACGTCGAAGAGGCGGGGGATGAGGTGGAGCAGGGTGGTCTTGCCCGCTCCGGTGGAGCCGATGACGGCGGTGGTCTGGCCGGGGCGGGCGATGAGGTCGACGCCGCGGAGGACGGCCTCTTCGGCTCCGGCGTACCGGAAGGTGACGCCCTCGAGTTCGAGTTCGCCGAGTCCGGCGAGTTCGGTGACTGGTTCGGCCGGGTTGGCGATGCTCGGGTCGGTGTCGAGGACTTCGCGGATGCGGCCGGCGGCGACTTTGGCGCGCGGGGCCATCATGAAGACGCCCATGGACATCATGACCGCGCCGAGGATCATCCCGGCGTAGGTGAGGAAGGCGATGAGGTCGCCGATCTGCATGGTGCCGTCCGCGATGCGGCCGGCGCCGATCCAGACGATGGCGATCGAGGTGAGGTTCCCGAACATCATTGCGGTGGCGCCGAAGAACGCTTGGACCCGGCCGACTTTGAGGGAGGCCGCGGTGAGTTCGGCGTTGGCCTCGCTGAAGCGCTGCTGCTCGTGGCCGTCGCGCACGAAGGCGCGGATGACGCGGATGCCGGTGATGTGCTCGCGCATGACGCGGTTGATGCCGTCGATGCACCGCTGCATGACGCGGCTGGCCGGGATCATGGCGATGACGATGAAGGCGATGGCGACGGCGACCACGGGGATGGCGGCGAGGAGCACGCCGGTCATGGGCACGTCGAGGCTCAGCGCCAGCGCGAGGCCGCCGAAGGCGGCGATGGGCGCGGTCAGGAGCAGGGTGAGGGCCATGACGAGCATGGTGACGATCTGGGTGATGTCGTTGGTGGCGCGGGTGATGAGGGAGGGGGCGCCGAAGCGGTCCATCTCGGTGGCCGAGAAGCGCTGGACCTGGGCGAAGAGGTCGGCGCGGAGGTCGCGGCCGAGGCCCATGGCGGTGCGGGCGCCGAAGTAGACGGCGAAGCCGGAGGCGGCGATCTGGACGACGGTGACGGCGAGCATGAACGCGCCGTGGCGCAGGACGTAGGCCGTGTCGCCGGTGGCGACGCCGTGGTTCACGAGGTCGGCGTTGAGGGTCGGCACGTAGAGGGACGCGATGGTGCCGAGGATCTGGAGCACGACGGTGAAAGCGAGGGTGCGGCGGTGGGGCCGGAGGTATTCGGCGAGGAGCCGGACGATCGAGCCCTCCGGTGCGGCCTCCTCGCCGTCGGCCGCCTTCGGGGCCGGGGGTGCGGGTGGTTTTCCTGTCATGTGGTCGAGGATAGCAGTGGAATTTGACCCGGTACAAGTTTTTTCCAAGTGTATTTTTTGGCTCAGTAGATTTTGATCTGGTACAGTTCAGGGGTGGAGCACAAGGCGGGACTGCGTGAGCGCAAGAAGAACGCGACCTGGGAGCTGTTGAAGAAGACCGCGCTCGAACTGTTCGAGGAGAGCGGCTTCGAAGACGTGTCCGTGGTCGAGATCGCCGCCGCGGCCGAGGTCTCCAAGGCCACGGTGTTCAACTACTTCCCGTCGAAGGAAGACCTCGTCATCGGCGGCATGAAGCACCACACCGGCGACGCCGCCCGGATTGTGCGCGAACGCCCCGCCGGGCAGACCCCGCACGAGGCCCTGTGCGGCCACTACCGCCGCCTGCTGGAGCGCCGCGCGCCCCAGGTCGGCCTCTCGGACAACCCGGTGTTCCTGCGGGTGCAGCGCCTCCTCATCGCCACGCCGTCCCTGCTCATCAGGGCCATGGACTACCGCCGCCAGTCGGCGGTGCTGCTGGCCGAGGCGCTCATGGAGGAGGGGAACGCCCCGCTCACCTCGCGGCTCGTCGCCTCGCAGCTGCTGCACACCCAGCACATCCTCGTCGAGGACAACGTCCGGCGGCTCCTGGCCGGCGATTCGGTCGACGAGATCCACGCGGCCGCCGTCGAGGCCGCCGAGCACGCGTTCGGGCTGCTCGAGCACGGCATCGGTGACCTCATGCGCCGCGAGACCCCGCCGCCCCCGCCCGACGCCGCGTACGGCCCGGACGGCTGCCGCGTCGACTACCTGCATCATGTGGAGACGGCGGAGGAAGAGGTCGAGAAGGCCGCGGCGAAGGTCCTGGCCGAGCCCGTGGACGACATGCTGCAGACGCTCACCGATCCGGGGCGCCGCTGAGGCGCGAGGTGTGCGACACCGGTTACGCGAGTGGCGTTCAGTGACTAAACTGCGGCCTATGTCGTCACTCGACCATCTTGTCTTGGCCACGCCCGATCTTGCCGCCACGGTCGCTGAAGTCGCGCGCCTCACCGGGACCCGACCGGTCCCCGGCGGGGCTCATACCGGCCTGGGCACCAGGAACTTCCTGCTCGGCCTCGGCGAGGGCGGCTATCTCGAGATCATCGGCCCCGATCCCGAGCAGGGCGCGCCGGAAGCGCCGCGCCCCTTCGGGATCGACGGCCTCAGCGAAGCCCGCCTGGCGACCTGGGCCGTGCGCGTCGACGGCATCGACGCCGCGGTCGCGGCCTCCCGCGAGGCCGGCTACGACCCGGGCGAACCGCACGTGATGTCGCGGCAGGGACACGGCGGGGAGCAGCTCTCCTGGAAGCTCACGCTCGACGTCGAGCGCGGCCAGACCGGCCTCGTCCCCTTCCTCATCGACTGGGGCCGGGCAGCGCACCCGTCCGCGAACCTGCCGGTCGTGCCGCTGGTGGGCCTCGAAGGCGTGCACCCGCACCCCGAGCGGATCGAGCCGCACCTCGCGGCCGTCGGCGCGAAACTGCCGGTCAAGGCCGGGAACCGGCCCTCACTGGCGGCCACCGTCTTCGGCGAGACCGGACTCGTCGTCCTGCACTGAGATACGCGAAAGGCCGCTCCCGTCGCGGGAGCGGCCTTTCGCGTCCTAGCCGTCGTTCGCGGGCGGCTCTCCGGAGGGCATCCCGCCCGAAGGCGGCTCGCCCCCGACACCGGACTGCGCGCTACCGCCACCGCCGCCTACCTCGGTCGCGGTGTCCACGCCCACCGCCAGCGCGACGGTGTAGCCGCTCGCGACGTCGCCGGACACGGTCCCCAGCTGGGACTCGCCGCCGTCGTCGCTGAAGATGCCGTCGGTGTCGAGCGAGACGGCCGCGAGGTTCGCCACCGAGTCCTCGTAGCCGCTTTCGGCGTACACCGTCTCGCAGACGTCCTGGGGGAGTGCGACCTGCGAGGTCGCGATGACGTTCGCGCTGTCGGTGATCGACTCGACGTCGGGATAGACCTCGAAGTGGAGGTGCGGCCACCGCCCGGCGTAGCAGCCGGGGAAGACGCTGGTGAACTGCACGACCCCGTCCGCGTCGGCGACCTGCACGCCGCGCAGGTAGTTCTCGTCCTCCAGGCCCTCCGAGTACATCGAGTACCCGCCCTCACGGGTGCAGTGCCAGAGGTAGACCGCCGCGCCCTCGAAGCGGGCGTTGCCGTTCGCCATGTCGTAGATCGTGAGCTCGATGTCCATCTGCACGCCCTCGGCCGTACCGTCGGCGGTGCCGATGCTGGTGCGGATGTCGCTGCGCACGACGCCGGTCTCCTCGAGCACGTCCGGGCCGTTCGAGCCGTCCCCCGGGTACGGGCCCGCGGTCTCCTCCGGGATCTCGGTGAGGTCCCCGGAGGCGGCCGAAGTCGAGCCGTCGGTCGCCGTCTCCCCGTTCCCGCAGGCCGCGAGCCCCGCCACCGCGGCGCCCGCCCCCGCGAAGAGCACCCCGCGCCGGCTCAGGAGCGTCCCGATGTCGAATTGCAGGCCCTGGTCGACCAGCTCCTCGTCCTGCTTCGCGTACGGACGGCCCTCATATGTAGGCGTCTCCTGCTTCGTCCTCACCATGTGCCCCTTTCCGGCAGTTCGTCCACCGAATACTGCTGATCGAACCACCGATCGCACTCGGAGCCGTGTCAAAGGAACCTCGGAGCAGCGGGCTATGCGGGCCGGGACGCCTTCAGGGAGTACATCAGCGGCAGCCGCGGCCGCCCTTCCGGCAGCCTGAAGTAGCCGTCGTCGCCTCGCACGAGCTGCGGGAACTGCTGGAACACCGTCACCTCGTGCTCGTGCAGGAACTCGAGCCGGAGCCCGGTCGCGCAGATTGCGGAGACGATGTCGCCGAGCGTGTGCATCCGTGCGTAGCTGAGGTTGTCGATGGTCTCCGCCTCGATCTCGACGTACGAGCCCGGTTCGTCCGTGACCAGCGGTTCGGAGCGGAAGTAGTCCTCCTTGGCCTCGGTGATGCTCTCCCAGCCGAAGACGTTCAGGAACGGGTGGAACTCGGCCAGGTACAGGAAGCCGCCCGGAGCGACCAGTGACGCGGCCGTCTCGGCCCACCGCTCGATGTCCGGCAGCCAGTACAGCGCCCCGATCCCGGTGTAGACGATGTCGTAATCCGTGTCCGGCACCGCCGCGGGAGCCTCGTACACGTCCGAGACCACGAAGGTCGCGCGGTCGTCGAACCCGATGTCGACCGCCAGACCTCGCGCGACCACGATCGCCGGCGCGGAGAAGTCAAGCCCCACCACGCTCGCGGCGCCGCGGCGCGCCCAGGAGAGCGTGTCCTGCCCCATGTGGCACTGCAGGTGCAGGAGGCGCTTGCCGGTCACGTCGCCGACCTCGGCCGCCTCGAAGTCGCGGATCTCGTCGCGCCCGGCGCGAAAGCCGTCCTGGTCGTACAGGGCGCTGGCGGCGTGCAGCGGGACGCGCTCGTCCCACATCGCCCGGTTGGCGGCGATCCATGCCGCGGCGTGATCGGCTGCGCTCGTCATGGGCATCACTGTGGCAGCGGTCCGGGTCCGTGGCAAGCGATTTGCCTATAAGTGCTTGCTGCGCGCGCCCGGGAAGTCGCAGACGAACGACCAGCCGAGGCGCTCGTACAGGGCCCGGCCGTCGTCGCTGCCTACAAGCAGCCCGAACCGCATGCCCTGCGCGTAGGCGCTGCCCGACAGCGCCCGCATCATGAGCGAGCCGAGGCCGCGGCGCTGGTGGGCGGGGGCGGTGACGACCTTGTCGAAGACACCGAACCCGCCGTCGCGGCCGAGGCGCGCCGAAGCGGCCAGGTCGCCGTTGCGGTGGAAGACGCGCGCGACGGTGAGCGGGCCCTCGGTCTCGAGCATGAGCCGGTAGTCCTCGGGGACCGTGTACGCGTCCTGTGCGAATACGGCGGTCATGAGGTGGCCGCGGTCGTCCATCGTCCAGGTCGAGGGCACCGCCGAGGCGAGCAGTGCGGAGGGGCCCGCGATCATGACCTGGTTGCCGGGCGCGTCGAGCCGCGCCGCGGTGGCGGCCAGCGACTCCGGGGTGTACGTGTGGAGGACTTCGCGGACCTCGGTGCTGGGCGGGCCGACCGCGACGCGGAAGCCGCCGTCGATCGGCTCGGGCCTGGCGGTGACCCGGGAGTGGGCGCGGCCGCGGCCCCAGGCCATGACGAGGTCGGGGAGGGTGTGGCCGGTGGGCGTGGTGGACATGGGGCTCCTTCGCTTCGGGGAGGACTGCGCGATTCTGTTGCAAGTATCTTGCAACAAGGGTCTGACGGTCCAGGAGCGCGGCGGCGGGATTTGTCGGTGGCGGCGCGTACGCTCGGGTCGGTTGCACGAAGGACGGGAGTCGACGGTGAGCAATGCAGGCGACGGCCTCACGCGGTGCCCCTGGGGCGTGTCCCCCGAGGTCTACCGGGACTACCACGACCAGGAGTGGGGCCGCCCGGTCCGCGGGGACGACGCCCTGTTCGAGCGGCTGAGCCTGGAGGCCTTCCAGTCCGGCCTGTCCTGGCTGGTGATCCTGCGCAAGCGCGAGGCCTTCCGGAAGGCGTTCGCGGGCTTCGCCATCGCGAAGGTCGCCGCGTTCACCGAGGACGACGCCGCGCGGCTCCTCGGCGACGAGGGCATTGTGCGCAACCGGATGAAGATCGACGCGACCATCGCGAACGCCAGGGCCGCCGCCGAGCTCGCCGGTACCGCGGAAGGCGGGCTGAGCGACCTCGTGTGGTCCTTCGCGCCCGAGCCCCGGGCGCGCCCGAAGCGGATCGCCGACGTGCCCGCCGTGACCGCCGAGTCGACCGCGCTCGCGAAGGCGCTCAAGAAGCGCGGCTTCAAGTTCGTCGGACCCACCACCGCCTACGCGATGATGCAGGCGGTCGGCATGGTCGACGACCACCTCGCCGACTGCCACGTGCCAGGCCGCTAGAGCCTGTCCTGCGCCTCGCCGCTGAGCGCGCCCGATATTGCCGCGGCATTGCCGTTGCGGTTGACGCCCGCGCAACGGGCGGTGCGGTGCACTTGCTGTGCCGGGCCGAATCCCTCCCCGGCCGCAGCGAAAGGACGGGTCCTGATGGACACCTTCAAGAAGACAGCAATGTGGACTGGCATCGTCGTCACCGGACTGTGCGGCATCGTGCTGCTCGGCGGCGGCAAGGTGACTGCAGGAACGCTCCTGGTCGCCACGGCGTTCATCCTGGCGCTGCCGGTCAAGCGGCACCGGCTCCCGCTCTGGGTGCGCATCGCACTCATCTGCGTCGTATTCGCCCTCGTGATATCGAACATCTCCACCACCGAGATTCCCGACCCTTCGCACGGCATGGTGATGGCCTGCGGCGATGAAGTCGCCGACACCTATTCGCCGACCGGCATCAAGTTCCTGGACCAGGTCTCGTACATCTTCGCCGGTTTCCTGGCCCAAGCCGCGCCCTCCTAAAGGGCCGTCCGGGCCTCAGCCGGCGGATGCGGTGGAGCCCCTGACGACGACGCGGCACTGCACGGTGTGGACGCCGCGGCCGTGCTCGGCGTCGATCGCCTCGAACAGCGCCCGCGCGGCGGCCCGGCCGAGCTCCTCGAGATTCATGTCCACACTGGTCAGCTGCGGGCGGGCGCCGGTGGCGAGCACGTCCCAGTTGTCGAAGCCCATGACCGCCACGTCCTCGGGGACGCGCCGACCGCGTTCGCGCAGCGTGTCGAGCACGCCGCGGGCGACCTGGTCCGAGCCGCACAGCACCGCGTCGACCTCCGGCTCCCGGTCGAGGAGCATCCCGGCCGCCGCGCGGCCCCAGCCCTCTTCCCAAGCGCCGTAGGCGACCTCGCCGACGAGGTCCAGGCCGGCCGCGTCGAGGGCCGCCTGCGCGCCCGCGGCGCGGTCGCGCGCGGCGCTGTACTGCCGGTCGCCGCTGATGTGCGCGATCCTGGTGCGGCCGCAGGCGATGAGGTGCTCGACCGCCATCCGGCCGGCGTTCACGTTGTCGGGCACGATCGAGAGGTCCTCGGGCGCTTCGGAAGGCGCGTAGGCGTACACGACCGGCACGTCCACGGCGTCCGCCAGCGGCGGGCGCGGATCGGTGGAGGAGCCCACCACGATGAGGCCGTCCACGCGGCGGCTCAGCAGGGCCTGCACGTGGTGGCGCTCGCGGATCGCGTCGCCGCGCGCGTCGCACAGGAACACCGAGACCTGCCCCGCGCCGAACGCGTCCTCCGCGCCCATGAGGATCGGGAGGCTGAAGCGGCCCACCAGGTCCGAGGTGAGGAGCCCGACGGTGCCGGTCCGCCCGGCGAGGAGCCCCCGCGCGAGTGAGTTGGGGGAGAAGGAGAGCTGCGCGGCTGCCTCCAGGACCCGCTCGCGGGTCTGGGGGTGCACGTGGTTGCGGCCGTTGAGCGCCTTGGAGGCCGTGGCCACCGAGACGCCCGCCAAGCGGGCCACATCGGACAGTGTGACGGCGCGCGTGCCGCGCGGCGCGGGGGTTCGGGCCACTCGTCCTCCTTCAGCCGGAGCCCGGGCCGGCGCCGCCCCGGCGGCGACCGGAGGTCCTCCGGGCTGGCTCGACTGTAGCCGACCGGCCGAAACTTTGCCGAACCGGCTTTCGGTCCACCCATCGGATTGAATTCATGGCGATCAATGCATTGACATCGCCGCGGCACGGCCAATAGCATCGGTGGCGACGCAGTGACCGAAAAGGTTTTCGGACCTTTCGGCCTCTCGGCACACCCCGCATCCTTCCCGGAGGCACGCAATGGTGCATCGCCCCACGTCCACCCGACTCCTCGCCACCGCCGCCTCCCTGGTCCTCGCGTCCGGCCTCGCGGTGGTCGCCGCCGGGCCCGCCGCGGCGCAGCAGACCATCGGGTACCCCGAGTTCACCGGTGGCGACGCCGTCCCGCCCGAACCGGTGCCCTACGACGTCAACGGCATGATGCCCGCCATGTTCGCGGCCGAAGCCGACGGCGCCGACTTCTGGATGGACCGCCTGCTCGCCCGCGAGGGCGCGGACCCCGCCGGCGACCAGTGGCTCATGACCCGCGGCCGGGCCCTCCTCATGCGCGTCCACGACCCCGACGTGATCGGCTTCGGCGGCCAGCTCGCCTACTACGACCCGTTCTTCGACCGCGCCTCGAACACCGACGGCTTCACGATCGACATCGGCGACGCCGCCTTCACCGAGATCCCCGAGCAGCGCCGCCAGACCCCCAGCCATTGGACCAGCGTCCACGAAGGCGGCGACCTCACCGCCGAAGTGCAGAAGTTCATCACGAACGAGAACGTCGCCGTCGCCAACGTCACGGTCCGCAACGACGGCGCCGCCTCCGCGGTGCCCATCCGCGTCGACTCCGACTTCGCCTGGCGCGCATCGGGAGACGAGCTCACCGGCGTCCTCGACGTGCAGAACTCCCGCGGCGAGCGCCTCACCACCGTCTTCCCGCGCCTCTCCGGCACCGGCCTCGCCCCCGAAGCGGGCGCGCTCACCGGTGAACTCGAACTCGCCCAAGGCGAATCGGCCACGTTCAAAGTCCAGCTCGGCATGGTCGCCACCGAACTGCCCGGCTCCACCACCGAGTACGAGGCCTACAAGGCCGCCTCCGCGGACGACGCCTTCGCCACCCACGTGCAGGCCTACAACCAGTGGTGGGCGGACAACCTCCCCTACTTCGACGTCCCCGACGAGGCCCACAAGAAGTTCATCTACTACCGCTGGTGGCTGATGCGCTACAACTACCTCGACGCGGACATCCCGGGCAACGACTTCCAGTTCCCCACCTCGATCGAGGGCGTCACCGGCTACAACAACGCCATCGCCCTCACCGTGCCGATGTTCATCGACGACCTGAAGTACCTGCGCGACCCCGCGTACTCCTACGGCCCCTGGGTCTCCACCGGCGAGTCCTCCGAGGGCGGCCGCTTCATGGACAACCCCGGCGACCCCGAGAACTGGTCGAACTCCTACACGCAGTACATCGCCGAGGCCGCCTGGCGCTCCTACCAGATCCACGGCGGCCCCGAAGCGGTCGTGGAGAACCTCGCCCGCTACGCCGAAGGCGACGTGAAGGGCCAGCTCGAGGCCTTCGACTCGAACGGCAACCACCTCATCGAGTACGACTGGGGCGCGATGACCGGCAACGACGCCGACGCCGTCTCCTTCCACTGGCGGGACGGCGACCTCGACCGGGCCGAATCCGCCTACCAGTACTCCGGCGCGATGGCCGCCGCCGAAGCATACGAGCTCATCGGCGACACCGCGAAGGCCGCCGAGATGCGCGACCTCGCCGAGCGCATCCAGGCCGCGCTCACCGACGTGCTCTGGAACCCCGACACGCAGCTCTTCGAGCACGTCCACGTCGAATCCGGCGACCACGTGCCGTGGAAGGAGATCAACAACTACTACCCGTTCTCCGTGGGCGCCGTCCCGAACGAGGCCCCGTACACCGACGCGCTGCGCCTCTTCGAGGACCCGGCCCAGTACCCGGTCTTCCCCTTCTACACCGCCAACCAGGCCGACAAGGCCGAGGCGGCCGAGCAGGGGAACCCCGGTTCGAACAACTTCTCGCAGATCAACTCGACCGTCCAGTTCCGCCTCTTCTCCGCGGCGATCCGCGACTACGACCAGGACTCGATCACGCCCGAGGACTACAAGCAGCTCCTCTACTGGAACGCCTGGTCCACCTACATCGGCGGCGACACCGCCTGGCCGGACGCGAACGAGTTCTGGGCCGACTGGAACCCCGCGAACGAGTCGATCGACTACCGCTCCTGGATCCACCACACCACCCTCGGCTCCAGCATCTGGACCTATGTGGAGGACGTGGCGGGCCTGCGCCCCCGCACCGACGACAACGTGGAACTCTCCCCGATCGACATCGGCTGGGACCACTTCACCGTGACCGACCTCCGCTACCGCGACGCGGACCTCAGCATCGTCTGGGACGAGCCGGGCGACGGGAAGGTCCACTACCCGGGCATTCCCGAGGGCTACTCCGTGTACATCGACGGCAAGCGCGCCTTCACCCTCGACAGCCTCGTCCCGGCCGTCTGGGACCCCGACACCGGCAAGGTGGCGCTTTCCGATGGCGGCAAGGTCCTCAAGAGCAAGAAGATGAAGGACCTCTCGGCCCCCGAGGAGGTCGAACTCGACGGCCGCGTGGTCGATGTATTCAACAAGGCCGGCGCCGACCTCGACGGCGACGCCGAGAACCTCGCCGAAGGCCGGAACGCGACCGCCTCGCACACCGCGGACGGCAGCAGCGTCGCAGGGGCCGTCGACGGCACCACGATCAACGCGCCGTACTGGTCCAGTGCCGGGTCCGGCAACGACACCGACTGGTACGAAGTGGACCTCGGCGGCACCGTGCACGTCGACGAAGTGCGGCTCTACTTCTACCGCGACCGCACGGTCGACGGCCTCGCCGAACCCGCGGTCTACCAG
Organism: Glycomyces sp. NPDC021274; assembly: GCF_040641195.1. Lineage (NCBI taxonomy): Bacteria > Bacillati > Actinomycetota > Actinomycetes > Glycomycetales > Glycomycetaceae > Glycomyces > Glycomyces sp. NPDC021274. The sequence continues at coordinate 120,139 of NZ_JBFADC010000007.1, forward strand.
GTCCAGTACCACGACGGCACCGGCTGGGTGACGATCGAGGACCAGGCCAAGACCCCCGCGGTCCCGCAGGCCAACTACAACCTCGTGCAGTTCCCGCAGGTCGGCACCGACCGCATCCGCATCCTCATGGACCACCAGGACGGCCACGCCACCGGTCTCAAGGAAGTCCAGGTGGTGCACAGCGGCCATGCCGCGGAGCCGCCCGAGAACACCGCGCCCTACGCGCTCGCCAGGCAGGACCTCCAGTTCCGCCAGCCGATGCAGGCCCGCCTCACCGGCACCGTCAAGGACGACGGCCTCCCGCTCGACGGCGCGCTGACCTCCGCGTGGTCCATGGCGGACGGCCCCGGCGCGGTCGTCTTCGAGGACGCCGCCGCCTCGGCCACCATCGCCACGTTCACCGAACCCGGCACCTACACGCTCCAGCTCACCGCGAGCGACGGCACCGCCGAATCAACCTCCACAGTGGATATCATGGTCGCCGAACCCGACGACCGCACCAACGCGGCGCTCTTCGCCACGCCCAGCGCCTCCTACACCTCGCCCTGGGAGAACGTCACCGCCGTCAACGACGGGATCGACCCGCCGCGCTCCAACGACGGCGCCAACCCCCGCTGGGGCACCTGGCCCGAGGAAGGCGAGCAGTGGGTCCAGCTGGACTGGGACCGACCGGTCCGCGTCGACTCCAGCGACATGTACTTCCTCGACGACGGCGGCGGCGTCCGCACCCCGGCCTCCTGGAAGATCCAGTACCTCGATGGCGAGACCTGGACGGACGTCACCACGACCGACGCCTACGGCACCGCCGCCGACCAGTACAACCAGGTGGTCTTCGACCCCGTGACCACCACCGCGCTCAGGGCCGTCCTCCAGAGCGGCGCCGCCAGCGTCGGCGTCCTCGAATGGAAGGCCTTCGCCGAAGCGCCGCAACAGGTCCGCGCGGTGCATCAGCCCACGATCGTCGGCAACGTGCCCGACCTCCCGGCCACGGTCACCTGCGTGTACGCCGACGGCACCCGCCTCGAGCAGCCCGTCGTCTGGCAGCAGCTCACCTCCGAGGACGTCGACGAACCGGCCGCCCATGTCGAGGTCGGCGGCCTCGTCACCGGCCTCGCCCTCCCCGCGCACGCCACCGTCCACGTGCGGCTCCACGACCAGGTGGAGGTCACCGCCCTCGAAGCGGAGGCGGTCACCACCACCGCCGGCTCCCCGCCGCAGCTGCCGCCCACCGTCACCGCCGTCTACAACGACGGCTCCAAGGACAACGTCAGCACCGCCGTGACCTGGGAAGCCGTCGATCCGGCCGACTACGCCCAGCCCGGCACCTTCCACGTCCAAGGCACCATCGCCGGCACCTCCCTCGCCGCCGAAGCCCACGTCACTGTCAGTTGATCTCCCACCGGCACAAGGAGACTCCCATGCAGCCCAACGCACTCAGACGAATGTCCGCCGCCGCGCTCGCCGCGGCCCTGGCCTGGACCCTGCTCCAGATCGCGACCCCCGCGCAGGCGCAGCAGGCCGTGAACGTCGCCCGCTCGGCGACCCCCACGGCCTCCTACACCTCCTCGTGGGAATCCGTAGCCGCGATCAACGACGGGATCGAGCCGCCCGGCTCCAACGACACCCAGAACCCGCGCTGGGGCACCTGGCCCCAGACCGGATCGCAATGGGTGCAGCTGACCTGGTCGACCCCGGTCACCGTCGCCGCCTCGGACCTCTACTTCTTCGACGACTCCTTCAACTCCGGCCCCGGCGGCGTCCGCGTCCCGGCGAGCTGGCGCCTCGAATACCTCAGCAACGGCGCCTGGACGGCCGTGAGCGGCGCCAGCGCCTACGGCACCGCCGCGAACGCCTACAACCGCACGAACTTCAACGCCGTCACCACCACCGCGCTCCGCGCGGTCCTCCAGAGCGGGACCGCCTCCGTGGGCGTCCTCGAGTGGAAGGTCTGGGGCCAGGGCTCGGCGACGCAGGCGGGCAACCCGATCGTCCGGAACATCTACACCGCCGACCCGGCGACCCTGGTCGTCGGCGACACGATGTACCTCTACTCGGGCCGCGACGAGGCCGCCGCGAACCAGCAGGCCTTCGTGATGGACGAGTGGCACGTCTTCTCCTCCAAGGCGCCCGACAACGAGCCGGGGGCGTGGACGGCGCACGGCGCCCGGCTCTCCTTGTCCACCTTCGCCTGGGCGGGGGCGAACGCCTGGGCGTCCGAAGTGGTCCAAGGCCCTGACGGGCGCTACTACTGGTTCGTCTCCGTCGACGGGAACACCGACAGCGGCTGGATGAACATCGGCGTCGCGGTCGCGGACAGCCCGCTCGGCCCGTTCCGGGACGCCATCGGCGGCCCGCTGATCTCGGACGCGACCCCGAACTCCTCGGCGCTCAACATCGACCCGACGGTGTTCATCGACGACGACGGCCAGATCTACCTGTACTGGGGCTCGTACTGGCAGCCGCGCATGGCGAAGCTCAACCAGAACATGACCTCCCTCGCGGGGCCGGTCACGACCCCCCAGGGCCTCACCGAGTTCTGGGAGGCCCCGTGGATGTTCGAGCGCAACGGCACCTACTACATGGCCTACGCCTCCAACGGCGGCTCGGGCTGCGTGACCAGCTCCGCGTACGCCTGCATCCGCTACGCGACCGCCGCGGACCCGGCCGGGCCGTGGACGCACCGGGGCGTGGTCCTCGGCCAGGTCACCTCGACCACCAACCACCCGGCGATCGAGCAGTTCAACGGCCAGTGGTGGATGGTCTACCACACCGCGGACGCGCCCGGCGGCGGGAACTTCCGCAGGTCGGTCGCGATCGACCCGCTGTATTTCAACGCCGACGGGACGATCCAGCAGGTCGTCCAGACCAGGGGAGTTTGATGCGTCTGCACCGCCGCAACGCACTCCTCTCGGGCGCCTCGGCGCCAGCGGCTCCCGCCGGGCTCATCGCGAGCCCGGCGGGCGCCGCCCGCGCGGCCGGGAACCGCGAGCCGCACCACCTCCACCGGCGGCGGTGTCAGCCCTCGCCGGAACCCCTTTGATCCCTTACACAGAGGAGACCGGAAATGCGAATGGACAAGCGCCCCTCACGGGCCGTGCGCGCGGGGGCGGCGGTCGCCGCCGCGGCCCTGCTGGCCGCCGGGTGCGGCGACGGACGCCCGAACGGCGGGGGCGGCGGCGAGGTCGTCCTCGAAGGCGTCGACGACGGCACCACCCTCACCATGTGGACGCGCGCCGCCACCGAAGCCCAGTCCCAGGCCCTCGTGGACGCCTACAACGCGAGCCACGAGAACCAGATCGAGCTCACCGTGATCCCCACGGACGACTACCAGACCCGCGTCGGCACGGCTGCGGGCAACCAGGAGCTGCCCGACCTGTTCGCGCTCGACGTCGTGTTCGCCCCGAACTTCACCACCGCCGGGGCCTACCTCGACATCACCGACCGGATCGACTCGCTCGAGTTCAAGGACGCCCTCGCGCCCTCGCACCTCGACGTCGGCACTGTGGACGACCGCCGGTACCTGGTGCCGCACACGCTCGACCTCTCGGTCCTGTTCTACAACAAGGACCTCTACGCGCAGGCCGGGCTCGACCCCGAGCAGCCGCCGACCACTTTGGCGGAGTTCGCCGAGCACGCCCGCGCCGTGGACGCCCTCGGCGGGGACGTGAGCGGCACGTTCTTCGGCGGCAACTGCGGCGGCTGCTTCGTCTTCACCTGGTGGCCCACGCTCTGGGCCGAAGGCGTGGAGGTCATGAACGAGGAGGGCACCGCCTCGCTCCTGGACTCCCCTGAGGCGCAGGAGCTCTACGCGACCTACCGCGGCCTCGTCGAGGACGAGGTCGTCGCCCCCGGCCACGCCGAGGAGACCGGCGCGACCTGGGTCTCGCTCTTCCCCGAAGGGAACATCGGCGTCATGCCGATGCCCTCCACGATGCTCGGGCTCATGCCCGAGGACATGAACATCGGCGTCGCCCCCATCCCGGGCCTCACCGGCGGCCGGTCCACGTTCGTGGGCGGCGACTCGATCGGCATCAGCGCCAACTCCGAGCACCCGAACCAGGCGTGGGACTTCCTGCGCTGGAGCCTCGAGGAGGAGCAGCAGGTCGAACTCCTCGCCGCCAACGGGGACGTCATGGCCCGCACCGACCTCGGCGACAACGAGCACTACGCGGACAACCCGAACGCCGTCGTCATGAACGACCTCGTCCAGGTCGGGCGCACGCCCTACTCGCTCAACTTCGGCCAGACCTTCAACGACCCGCAGGGCCCCTGGCTGCCCCTGGTCCGCGAGGCGGTCTACGGCGAGGCGGGCGCGGACCTCGGCGCGCTCAACGACGACGTCACGGCTTCACTCTCCAGTTAGGCAGGGACAAGCGCATATGCGTCACTCGCGCAAGCTGGCCGGCGCCCTCTACGCCGCCCCCGTGGCGGTCTTCGTGCTGGTCTTCTTCGTCGCGCCGCTGCTGCTGGTCGGACGCATGTCCGCGTCCGACTGGCCGCTGCTGGCCGGCGACCTCGGCCTCAACCTGCCCGACAACTACGCCGGGATCGCCGACAACCCGCTGTTCTGGCCGGCGGTGGGCTTCACGCTCAAGTACACCGGGATCGTGGTCGTCCTCCTCATCGGACTCTCGCTGCTCCTGGCGCTCATCGTCGCCGACCGCCGCAAGGGCACCGGGTTCTTCCGCACCGCGTACTTCCTGCCGACCACGCTCGGGCTCGCGTCCGCCTCGCTGCTGTTCTTCGGGTTCTACAGCCCCGCGATCGGCCCGCTCGACCCGCTCCTGGAGGCGCTCGGGACGGAGCCGGTCTCCTGGCTCGGGACCCCCACGGCCGCCCTGTGGTCCACAGTGGTGCTCATCGTCTGGAAGTTCGCCGGGTTCTTCATGATCATCCTGCTCGTCGGCCTCCAGTCGATCCCGCCGGACGTCTACGAGGCCGCCCGCCTCGACGGCGCCAGCCGCTGGCAGTCCTTCCGGCACGTCACCGTCCCGCTCCTGCGGCCCGCGCTCGGACTCGTCCTCATCCTGTCCGTCACCGGCTCGCTCCTGGCGTTCGACCAGTTCTTCATCCTCACCAAGGGCGGGCCCGACAACAGCACGGTCACCGTGGTGCAGCTCATCTACCGGGAGGCCTTCCAGCGCTTCGACCTCGGCGCCGCCGCCGCGATCTCCGTGGTCGTGCTCGCCGCGCTCGTCGTGATCAACATCGGGCAGCTCCGCGCCCTCAGAAAGGACCACTAGTGGGCACCACTGAGCACAGCAAACCACTCTGGAGCACCTCGTACTACGTGCTCGCCGGGAGTCTGTCGGTCCTGTTCATGTTCCCGCTCATCTGGACCGGCTACGCCTCCGTCGCCCCCGCCGGGGCCACGAACCAGCAGGACGGCTACGGCTTCGGGAACTACGCGAGCCTCCTCGACTACGACGCCGGACTCGGCCGCTACCTGTGGAACAGCACGTACGTCTCGATCCTCACCGTCGCGTTCACCCTCGCGCTCTCCATCGCCGGCGGGTACGCGTTCGCGCGCTTCACCTTCCGCGGCCGCGACACCCTGTTCCTGCTCACCCTCGCGATCCTCATGGTCCCGTACTCGACCCTGCTCATCCCGCTGTACACGATGCTGGGCGACCTCGGCCTGCGCAACAGCCTCACCGGGCTCGCGCTGGTCCTCACCCTCTACCAGCTGCCGTTCGCGGTGTTCATGATGCGCATCTCGTTCGAGGCCGTGCCCAAGGAGATCGAGGAGTCCGCGATGTGCGACGGCGCCGGCACCTTCGGCGTCCTCACCCGGATCATGCTGTTCGCCGTGTGGCCCGGGCTCATCACGGTCGGGCTGTTCTCGTTCCTCGCCGCCTGGAACGACTTCATCGCCCCGCTCATTCTCGTCAGCGAGGCCGACAAGGCCGTGCTGCCGGTGGCCATCGCCAACCTGCGCCAGCAGTCGATGGGCGCCGTCGACTTCGGGGCCACGCAGGCCGGCGTGGTCGTCATGGCGCTGCCGTGCCTGGTGCTCTTCGCCCTGCTCCAGCGCCACTACGTCAGAGGATTCATGTCAGGAGCCATCAAGGGATGACCACACCCGTCGTACCGGGGCGCGGAACCCTGCGCCCGCTCGGCCTCAACGAAGTCCGCCTCACCGGCGGGCACTGGGGCGAACGCCAGGCCGTCAACGCCGCCAACACCATCGCGCACTGCCTGCACTGGCAGGAGCGGCAGGGCTGGATCGAGAACTTCAGGAGGGCCGCCACGGGCGCGCCGTTCGAGCGGGCCGGACGCGAGTTCTCCGACTCCGAGATCTACAAGCTCGCCGAGGCCATGGCCTGGGAGATCGGCCGCACCGGCGACCCCGGGCTCGAAGCCCGGTTCACCGAACTCACCGCCACGGTCGCGGCCGCCCAGGAGGAGGACGGCTACCTCAACACCATGTTCGGCCACCCCGGCCAGGCCCCGCGCTACTCCGCACTGGAATGGGGGCACGAGCTCTACTGCTACGGCCACCTCCTCCAAGCCGGAGTCGCGCGCCTGCGCTGCCACGGCGAGGACGAGTTCACGCAACTGTGCCGCCGGGCCGCCGACCACGTGTGCGAGGTGTTCGGGCCCGGCGGCATCGAGCGGGTCTGCGGGCACGCGGTGATCGAAGCGGGACTCGCCGAGTTCGCCCGCGCCACCGGCGAACCGCGGTACCTGGAGCAGGCGCGCCTGTTCGTGGAGCGCCGCGGCACGCACACCCTCGACGACGGCGGTTTCGGCCGCGCCTACTACCAGGACGACATGCCGGTGCGCGAGGCCGAGGTGCTGCGCGGCCACGCCGTCAGAGCGCTCTACCTCTCGGCCGGGGCGGTGGACGTCGCGGTCGACACCGGCGACGACGAGCTGCTGGAAGCCGTTCGGCGCCAATGGCGACGCACCGTGTCCCGCCGCACCCACCTCACCGGCGGCATGGGCTCGCGCTACATCGACGAGGCCTTCGGGCCGGACTTCGCGCTGCCACCCGACCGCGCCTACTCGGAGTCCTGCGCCGGAGTCGCGGCCGTGATGACCGCGTGGCGGCTGCTGCTCGCCACCGGCGACACGGGATACGGCGACTTCATCGAGCGGGTCGCGTGGAACGTCCTCTCCGGGGCCGCCGCGCCGGACGGGACGACGTTCTTCTACGCCAACCCGCTCCACGTGCGCACCGCCGACGAGGAACCGCCCCGCGACAGCGCCCTCCCGCACCAGTCGGTGAGCGGCCGGCGCGCGCCCTGGTACGACGTGTCGTGCTGCCCGCCGAACCTGGCCCGCACGTTCGCACAGTTCGCGGTCTATTTCGCGACCGCCGACGAGTCGGGGGTGCAGCTCCACCAGTACGCCCCGGCGTCGATCGACACGGTCGTCGCCGGCTCGCGGTTCGCGCTCACCGTCGCGACCGCCTACCCGGACGACGGCACTGTGGTGGTCCGGGTGGAGGCCAACCAGGGCGGTGAACGCACCGTCTCGCTCAGGGTGCCGGTGTGGGCCGAGGGCGCCCAGGTCACCGGGCCTGACGGCACGGTCCGCGCGGTCGAGGCCGGTGCCGCCGCCACCGTCACCGCGGCCTTCGAACCGGGCGACGAGATCCGCCTGCATCTTCCGGTGGCCGCGCGGTGGACGGTGCCGGACCCGCGCATCGACGCCGTGCGCGGCTGCGCCGCGGTCGAGCGCGGCCCGGTCGTGCTGTGCGCGGAGTCGTGGGACCTGCCCGGAGGCGCGGACGTGGCGGAACTCACGGTCGACGCCTCGGTGGCGCCGGTCGAGCGTGACGGCCGGGTCTACGTCGCCGCACAGGTGCACGACCGCGACGGCGACTGGCCCTACGGACCGGCCACACCGGACGAAGAGGGGAAGTCCGCCGAGGTCCCGCTGATCCCGTTCCACCGCAGGGCGACCAGGGGTCCGGCGTCCATGCGGGTGTGGCTGCCGATCGGCTGACCGGCACCGGCCGGTGCGACCCCCGCCCCGGGTCGCACCGGCCGTTGCGCGCGCACGCGCCGGAAACATCGGGCGAAACGTCGCACTGGGAGTCCAAGTGCCGCATGGTCTTGCACCTTTAGGATGAAATCCGTCGGGTGGGTCGAGCAAAGGCGGGAACTGCATAATGAGCGAGCTGCTGGAATTCCTGGGGACGGCGGAGCAGGCGGCCGAGACTGCGGTGGCGGCGATCCGGGAGGGCGTCGGGCGCGAGCGCTCCATCAGCGGCAAGGGCGACCGCGACTTCGCCACGGACCTCGATTACGCCGCCGAAGACGCGGTCCGCGCCTTCCTCGGGCAGGAGACGCCGGAGATCCCGCTGCTGGGGGAGGAGCGGGGCCGCTCCGGCGACAGGGAGTCGCACTACGAATGGGTGCTCGATCCGATCGACGGCACCATCAACTTCGCGCACGGCTCGCCGATGTACTGCGTCTCGCTCGCGTTGATGCGCAACGGGATGCCGGTGGTCGGCGTCGTCCACGCCCCGATGTCCGAAGAGCACTTCAGCGCCGCGCTCGGCCATGGTGCGGCCCTGAACAAGCAGGCGCTGCACTCGACCGGCCCGGCGGAACTCGCCGAGACCGTGGTCGCCATGGGGGACTTCTCGGTCGGCCCTGACGCCGACAAGCGCAACCTCCGCCGCCTCGCCACCCTCCAGCGGATCGTGCCGAAGGTGCAGCGCATCCGGATGCTCGGCACCGCCGCCCTCGACATGTGCTGGCTCGCGGCCGGCCGGGTCGACGCGGTCGTCCACGAGCGCATCAACCTGTGGGACGTGGCGGCCGGGACGGTGATCTGCCGCGAGGCGGGCCTGCTCGTCACCGACCTCGACGGCGTCGACTACGGCGACGGCGCCCTCTCGGTGCTCGCCGCCGGCCCCGCCATCCACCGCGCGCTCCTCGCCGAACTCGCCTGACCCTCGACACGCCGACGCTCGCCGTCTGAACTTCAGGCGGCGAGCGTCGTTTCGTTGTGCGACAGGCGCTTTCGACCAGCGGCTCTTACGTGGCGAGCGCCCGCTCGCCTGTGCCTCAAGCGGCGAGCACCCGCTCGCCTGTGCCTTAAGCGGCGAGCGCCTGCTCGTCGTAGGCCTTCCGGGCCTCGATGATGTCGGGCCGGTGGCGCTCGGCCCATTCGAGCAGGCCCGTCAGGTGCCCGTACAGCTCCCGCGCACTCGGGGTCGCGGTGTACTCGACCTTCGGCGGCACGGTCGCGTAGACCGTGCGCTCCAGCAGGCCGTCGCGTTCGAGGTTCCGCAGGGTCAGGGTGAGCATCCGGCGGCTGACGCCGGGGATCGAACGCTCGAGCTCGGTGTAGCGCACCGGCTTCCGGATGGCCGCGACCAGGATCGAGACCGACCACTTGCCCGCGACCCGGTCGATGATCTGGACGATCGGGCAGGCCTCGGCCTGCACGTCGGACTTCGGCAGCACGCAGTCGTCGTCGGTCATCGGTCCACTCCTCTGCAGCGGTGCCGTCCCGGAGACCCAGGGCACCTATGTCGCACGTCACCTCCAGGGAAAAGGCCGGCCGACCTGGACAGGAACATCCCTGTACCCCCTGGCACATGAAAGTGCCTTCTTACGGATCGCTCCATTGGAACACATGATTACCCCAGGAACAAAACGTTCCCCGAGCTGCGCTTTCGAGCCGCCCTTCCAACAGGAGAACCCGATGTCACCCATTGCAGCGCAGAGCCTTCGCACCCGTTGGCTCGCGGTGACCGCACTCGCGGCCGCCCAGGTCATGATCGTTCTCGACCAGAACATCGTCAGCATCGCCCTCCCGGCCATCCGCGAGGACCTCGCGTTCAGCCAGGCGAACCTCGTGTGGACCGTCAACGCCTACGTGATCCCGTTCGGCGGCCTGCTGCTCCTCGCCGGCAGGCTCGGCGACCTCGTCGGCCGCAAGCAGGTGTTCCTCGCCGGGCTGGCCCTCTTCACCCTCGCCTCCGTCGCCGCGGCGCTGGCCGACACGCAGGGCTTCCTCCTGGCCGCCCGCTTCGTGCAGGGCATCGGCGGCGCCATCACCGCCGCCGGGCTCCTGGGCATGATCGTGACGATCTTCCCCGAACCGCAGCACCAGGTGAAGGCCATCGGCGTGTACGGGTTCGCCTCCGCCGGCGGCGGTGCCGCGGGCAGTGTGGTGGGCGGCGTGCTCACCGAGACCCTCGGCTGGGAATCGGTCTTCTACGTGAACCTCCCGCTCGGCCTCATCGTGGCCGCGATGGCCTGGAAGCTCCTGCCCGCCGATCGCGGCGTCGGCCTGAAGGCGGGGGCGGACGTGATCGGCGCGGCCCTGGTGACCTCCGGTCTGATGCTCGCCGTCTACACGCTGATCGAGACCGAGCGGTACGGCTTCACCTCGGCCCGCACGCTGGGACTCGGCGCGCTCGCGATCGCCCTCCTCGCCGGGTTCGCCGTCCGCCAGGCGACGGCCGCGTCGCCGCTGATCCCGCCGCGCATCCTCCGCTCCCGCAACATCACCGGGGCGAACCTCGCCCAGGCGCTCATGGTGGGCTCGGCGTTCGGGTTCATGTTCTTCACCGTCCTCTACCTGCAGCAGGTCCTCGAGTTCGCGCCGCTGGAGGCGGGCCTGGCGTTCCTGCCCGCCCCGATCGTGATCGCGGTGGTCTCGATGGCGCTCGCCCCGCGGCTCCTGACCCGCTTCGGGGCCCGGCCGATGGTCCTGGCCGGGCTGGCGCTCATGGTCGTCGGCTTCGTCCTCTTCGCCCAGATGCGGGCCGACGGCAACTACCTCGCCGACGTCCTGCCCAGCATGATCACCGCGCCGCTCGGCTTCGGGCTGGCGATGCCCGCCCTGATGACCCTCGGCATGGCCGACTCCCGGCCCGAGGACGCCGGGGTCACCTCGGGCCTGTTCAACACCGCCCAGCAGGTCGGCGGCGCGGTGGGCCTCGCGGTCATCAGCACCGCGGTCTCGGCCCGCACCGGCACGCTGCTGGAGGGCGGCGCGGTGCAGGCCGAGGCCCTCACCGGCGGCTTCCGCCTCGGGTACGGCATCGCCGCCGGGCTCGCGGCGGCGGCCCTGCTCATCGCCGTGACGGTCATCAAGGCCCGCAAGGCCCAGGACAGTGCCGCCGAGCCGGTCCCGGTGGCCGTCGGCTAGGAACGCGAACGCCCGGGGCCGCCTCCTCGCGGGAGGCGGCCCCGGGCGTTCGTCCGTTCAGCCGGGGAACATGATGGCCCAGGGCGGGACGTGTTCGGTGAGCCAGACGCCGTTCTCGGACTTGTAGAACGTGTGGCCCTCGCCGGCCATCCGCTTGGCGTCGATCACCAGGATCACGGGCTTGCCGCGCCGCGACCCCACCTTGACCGCGGTCTCGCGGTCGGGGGAGAGGTGCACGTGGTGGCGGTCCATGGGCTTGATGCCCTCTTCGCGGATCGTCGCGACGAATCCGCCGGCGGTCCCGTGGTAGAGCACGGGCGGGGGCACGACCGGGGTGAGATCGAGGTCGACGTCCACGGTGTGGCCCTGGTTCGCCCGGATCTTCCCGTCCCGCAACGCGAACCGCTGCTTGTCGTTGCGGGCGACGACCTCTTCCAGCTCCTCGCGGGTGACGTGGAAGTTCCGGTCATCGAGGGCCTTGAGCAGCACGTCGACCTCGACCCAGCCGTGCTCGTCGAGCTCGATCCCGATCCGGTCCGGCTCGTGGCGCAGGTGTCGGGTCAGGTACTTGGAGACCTTCACCATTCGCCGTTCGTCCACTTCGCTCTCCGTTCTCGCCGAGGGGAACGCCAGGTTATCGCGGCGCCCTACAGCAGCGCCAGGGAAGACAGCAAGGCGAGCGCCGGGAACAGGCCCTGCTTCAGCGCCGCCGAGGCCATCGACCGGTCCCGCAGCACCAGCACGAGCGCCGCGCCGAGCATCGAGCCGCACGCGAAGACGATGAGCGTCATGCCCACGGCCGCCTCGGACCGGACCACCGCGACGCCGACGAGGGCCCCGATCGCGAGGAACAGGTTGTACCAGCCCTGGTTGAACGCCCATGACCGGACGGTCTCCAGGTTCGCCGCGGGTACCCGGAAGACGCCGGTGTGCACCTTCGGGTCGGCGAAGCGCAGGCACTCCATGACCCAGATGTAGACGTGTACGAGGCCGGCGAGCGCGGCGAGGATCTGGACTGCGATGAGCATGGACAGCATTCTCCACGACGCGGGGCCGCGATGTCGCCGGTAGGACCCGATCCGGGTTCAGGTCTCGTCGAGCACGGACAGGTCGGGCGGGACGAGGGTGCGCGTGCGCAGCAGTTCGGTGACGAGGTTGTGGTTGAGCATGTTGCCCACCGGCTCGCCGACCTCTTCGCGGGTCAGGCCGGGCACGCCGGCCGCCGACAGCCGCTTGCGCACGCCGGTGACGAGGTGCTCGGCCTTCTTCGGCCGCCAGCCGCCCTTGGGCCGCAGTTCCGCGAGCTCGGCGGCGACCTGCTTCCACGACACGGGCTGCGGGTAGGCGTCGTGCAGAAGGTACCGCTGGGCCAGGCACACGAGCGCGAGCCGTTCGTCCGCGTCGAGCTTCCAGGGCTTGTCCTTGAGCGTGGACGCCTCGGGCGCGGGCGTCGGGAGGCGCCCGTCGTCGCCCGCCACGTACAGCTCCACGAGGTGCCGCCGCCGCGCCGTGCCGCTGATGAACACCGGCGTGTACCCGATGCCGAGCGGGTACGCCTCGTCCTCGGGGAAGAGCATCCGCGCGCCCGGCAGCTGGAGCGGCAGGTGCCCGGTGTTGGCGAGCCACCAGTGGTCCCCGCGCCGGGCAAGGCGGCCGTGGCTGCGGCTGACGCGGCGGTCGTCCTCGCCGACGCACACGTGCACCTCGGGCCGGTTGCGTCCGAAGAGGACCACCCGCTCCTCCTTGGGCCGGAACCGGACCCCGCCGGAGACGGAGAGGGCGTAGATCGTGCCCGGCTCGGACTCGGGGACACCGAACGCGAGGCTCGCGTGGTTCGCCGCCAGCGGTTCGAGCCCCTCGACCTGGGGGATGTCGGTCATGTCGACCTCCTTTCCTGCGCCCAGCCTGGCACGTCGCCCCGGGACCCGTCCCGAGCCGTGCTGCCTGCAATGGACGCAGGTCCGATGCCCGAGCGCCGCAAGGCGTTCAGGCGTCAGGAAGCGCCTCGGCCGCGGAGCCGGCCATGGCGACGGCGAGGCCGCACAGCTCCTCCTGCGAGTCCTCGGCGGTGCCGAGCACCCAGATCCTGACGTTCTCGGCGGTGATGGTGCCGTCGCCTTCGGCGCTGTGGAACTGGCGGTAGATGACGCTCACCAGGCACGAGTCGTCTTCGCTCCAGTGGTCGCCCTCGTTGTACGCGGGCAGGCCGGCGAGTTCGAGGCGCTCGCCGTCGTCGGCCTCCGGGGGGTCGTCGCGGTCGAAGAGGATGCGCACCGTCGTCCTGCTGGTGGTGCTGACCCACTTGCAGGTCCAGCCGCCGAAGCCCTCGAGCGGGTCGTCGGCGGCGACGCCGGGGAAGTGTTCGAGCGCTTGGTCGTCCAGCAGCTCGCAGGCGTCCAGGTGGAACAGCGACTCCGGGTCCTCCTCGCGCTCGCGCCGGGGCAGCGGGCCCTCGGCGAGCACGGCGAGGGCCGCGTTCGCGGCGGTGTCGATGACGGAGCAGATGTCGGTGTCCTCGCCGGGGTCCTGCCTGGCGTACATCTCGACGAAGTGCTCGCCGTCGGGGAAGATCAGCGTGCGCGTGCACCGGTCGTGCGCGCCCTCGTCGCTGATGATGCCGAAGTCCCCGACCATCGCGACCTCGCCGTCCTGGTGGGGGTCGCCGTTCGTCTCGTAGATGTAGAGGTTGAGGTCCACGCCGCCGGTGTCGTTCTCGATGCGCAGGTCGCAGCTTTCGAAGGCGCCGTTGTCGGCGTCGATCTCGGTCGGCCCGTAGACGCCGAGCGCCGTCTCGTCCCAGAGCGAGCACGGGTCGGCGGTGGTCTGGTCGCCGACGAAGTCCCACGGGTCGAGTTCCGGCGGTTCGTCTTGGGCCGCTTCCGAACCGGTGTCGCGCATGCCGTTCCATACGGCCGCGGTGAGCACGATGAGCGCCGCGGCGGCGGCCCCGGCCCACACCCACGAGCGCCGCGGGCGCGCACCGGCACCGATCGCCGCCTCGCCGCCGAGCCTGCCGAGTTCGACGCGGGCCTCGGCGACCTTGATGCGCCGCTTGGGGTCGGTCTGGAGCAGCCGGTCGAGCAGCGGCGCGAGCGCCCCGGCCCGCTTCGGCTCGACGCGGTCGCCCTGCGCGGTCCGCCACAGCAGCGAGTGCGCGTTGCCCTCGCCGAACGGCGAGGTGCCCTCCACGAGGTGGAAGAGGGTGGCCCCCAGGGAGAAGACGTCGGCGGCGGGGGTGAACTTCCCGCCCCGCACCACCTCCGGCGCCACGTACCCGGGCGTGCCGGTGACCGTGCCGGTGCCGGTGAGGGTCGGCTCGGCGTGGACCTGCCGCGCGATGCCGAAGTCGGCGAGTTTCGCGTGCCCCTGGGCGGTGACCATGACGTTCGCGGGTTTGATGTCGCGGTGCAGGATGCCCTTGGCGTGCACCGCCTCCAGGCCTCCCGCGAGCTGCGCGCCGTACCGCGCGGCCTGCTCGGCGGGCACCGTCCCCGTGTCGGCGAGGGTCCGGCCGTCCACGTACTCCATGACGATCCACCAGTCGCCGTCCGCTTCGGCGGTGTCGTCGAAGACCACGTCGTAGACCGTGACGACGTTGGGGTGGTTCACGCTCGCGAGGACCTCGGCCTCGCGCCGGACCTTCGCCGCCGCGGCCGCGTCACCGCCGGTGAGGGCCCGCTTCAGCGCCACCGACCGCTCGCGGAGCCGCAGATCGGCCGCGCGCCAGACCTGCCCCTGGCTGCCCGCGCCGAGCCGCTCTTCCAACCTGTATCGATCGCCCACAACCTGCCCAGCGCGCAACCGTCTCTCCGCTCGCTTAAAACCCGAATCGCCCCCATGTGTCGCGCTCCACATTAACGCACCGAAGTGACATGAATCCGTCCTGGAAGCCGCGCTCCGGTATCGGTCCGCGCTGTGGCCGGAACCACGGCCCAAGTATTTGCACTCCGTGCTTCGTTGCACTTAGTGTAATCACTATGCCCGCGACACCCGCGCCCATCGACCGCCGCGCCGCCCTGAAAGCGAAGAGCCGCAAGGCGATCCTCGACGCCGCCGCAGCCCTGATGCGCGAGCGCCGCTCCACCGAGTTCTCCGTCGACGAGCTGGCCGCCGCCGCCGACGTCTCCCGCCGCACCGTCTTCAACCACTTCGACTCCCTCGAAGCCGCGGTCACCGCCGCCGCCGGAGGCCTGCTCGTCGACATCGTGGACGCCATGGAGGCCGAAGCCGCCAGCGCCTCCGGCGACGACGCGACCGTCCTCGGCGACCTCGCCGCCGCCGCCTCGGCCGAGCACCTCGTGCCCACCGTCGCCTACCTCATCGAAGTCCTCGGCGGCACCGTCGAGCAACCGTCCGAACGCGGGGCCGTGCTCATGCAGCGGGCCGTCGCCCTCTTCACCGAACGGATGTCGGCCGCGATCGCCCGGCGGCACCCCCGGGCCGACTCGCTCCAGGTCGCCCTCCTCGTCTCCGCCTTCAGCGGCGGCCTCCTCGGGCTCGTCGAGCACTGGACGGCCGCCACCGGCGGCGCCGACACCGCCGCCTCCCGCCGCATCTGGAACGACCTGCTCGAACATCTGGTCGCGGTCCTCCGCGAACCCGAATCCTGACCGATCCTCAGCAACGCGAAAGGCCGACATGGCTGAATTCCTGTACCGCGTGGGCCGCTGGTGCGCCCGCCGCGCCAAGACGGTCATCGCCGCCTGGGCCCTGCTCCTGGCAGCCGCCGCGGGCGCGTTCGTCCTCTTCGGGGGCACGCTCACCACCGCGTTCACCATCCCGGACACGCCCACCGATGCCGTGACCGAGCAGCTCCAGGACGCCATCCCCGCCGCCGCGGGCGGCACCGGCAGCATCGTCCTCGGCACCACCGACGGCGAGCCGTTCACCGCCGAGCAGCAGGCGCAGATCAGCGACCTCGTCGCCCGCGCCGCCGACCTCGACGGCATCGAGACCGCCGTCGACCCCTTCGCCACCGAGGCCGAACGCGCCGCCCAGGCGCAGCAGATCGCCGACGGGCGCACCCAGATCGAAACGAGCCGAGCCGAACTCACCGCCGCGCAGGCCCAGCTCGACCTGGCCCGCCAGCAGGCCGGCGACTCCGCCGAGCTCGACGCCCAGCAGGCCCAGCTCGACGCCGGCCTCGCCGAACTCGAGGCCCAGTCCGCCGCGCTCGAGCAGGGCGCGACCCTGCTCGACCTCGCCTCGGGCATCACCCTGGTCGCCGAAGACGGCAGCGCCGCCGTCGTCTCCATCGGCTTCACCGAACCGCAGATGGAGGTCGCCCCCGAGACCAAGGCCGCCGCCACCGACCTCTTCGACGACAACCCGATCGACGGCGTCGAGGCCGACTACTCCTCCGACATGCTCGAATCCGTGCCGAGCGTCTTCGGCGCCGGCGAGGTCGTCGGCCTCGTCGTCGCCGCCATCGCCCTCATCGTCATGCTCGGCACCCTCATCGGCGCGGCCCTGCCGCTGCTCACCGCCCTCGTCGGCGTCGGCGTCGGCGCCATGACCACGATGTCGCTCTCCGGCGTGATCGACATGGCCTCGGTGACCCCGGTCCTCGGCCTCATGCTCGGCCTCGCCGTCGGCATCGACTACGCGCTGTTCATCGTCAACCGCCACCGCCGCCAGCTCAAGGAGGGCTACGACCTCGACGAATCGATCGCCCTCGCCACCGGCACCTCCGGCAACGCCGTCGTCTTCGCCGGGGCCACCGTCCTCATCGCGCTGGCGGCACTGAACGTCACCGGCATCCCGTTCCTCGGCCTCATGGGCTCGGTCGGCGCGCTGTGCGTCGCCGTCGCGGTGCTCGTCGCCGTCACCTTCATCCCGGCCCTGCTCGCCTTGGCGGGCATGAGGATCCTGCGCCGCTCCGAGCGCGCCGCACTCGACGCCGAGCACCCGACGCCCGAGACCGCCGCGGAAGGGCCCGCGGTGAAGGCCATGCGCACCCCGAGCGCGCTCCTGCGCGTCCTCGTCGGCATCGGCGCGCTGCTGGTCGTCGCGATTCCCGCGATGGACATGCGCCTCAACCTGCCCGACGGCTCCTCGGAAGCGCACGACACCACCCAGTACCAGGCGTACGCCACGGTCGCCGAACGCTTCGGCGAGGGCCAGAACGGGCCGCTGCTCGTCGTCGCGACCCTTCCCGGCAGCCCTGACGAGGCCGCCGCGCAGACCGCGCAGGTCCACATTGCGCAGGCCGTCGCCGACCAGGACGGCGTCGTCGCCGTCGCGCCGATCGGCACCTCCGAGGACCGCACCGTCGTCGCCTTCCAGGTCCTGCCCGAATCGGGCCCGACCAGCGAGGACACCGAGGCGCTCGTGCACACCCTGCGCGGCCTCGACATCGACGGCGTCGACTCGATCGGCGTGGCGGGCAACGCGAGCGGCAACATCGACATCTCCGAGAAGCTCTCGGACGCGCTCCCGGTCTACCTCGGCGTCGTCGTCGGCCTCTCGCTGCTCATCCTCATCCTGGTGTTCCGCTCGATCTTCGTGCCCGTGGTCGCCACCCTCGGGTTCGTCCTCAGCTACTTCGCGGCCCTCGGCGGCGTGGTGGCGATCTACCAGTGGGGCTGGCTCGCCGACGTCTTCGGTGTCGACAGCCCCGGGCCGATCCTGAACTTCCTGCCGACGCTCCTCGTCGGCATCCTGTTCGGACTCGCCATGGACTACATGCTGTTCCTCGGCTCAGGGATGCGCGAGGCGTACGCCCACGGCGTGCCCGCGCGCCTCGCCGTCGTCCACGGCCTGCGCGCCGGGCGCTCGGTCGTGACCGCCGCCGCGATCATCATGATCGCCGTCTTCGGCGGGTTCGTGTTCGCGCACTCGGCGATGATCCGGCCCATCGGGTTCGCGCTCGCCTTCGGTGTGCTGGTCGACGCGTTCCTGGTGCGGATGCTCATCATCCCGGCGCTCATGCACCTCTTCGGCGACAAGGTCTGGTGGCTCCCGAAGTGGCTCGACCGCCTGCTGCCCGATGTGGACGTCGAGGGCGCGGCCCTCGAACGCCGCCACCCGCACACCGACCGGGAAACCGTCACGACTCCGTAAGCCGCGCGCCAGGGCCGGCCCCGGGAGCGACTGCGTTCCCAGGGCCGGCCTGCTTCGTGCCTCAGTCCTGTCCGAGGACCGCGGTCACCCGGATCTCGACGCGCATCTTCGGAGCGCCGAGCGCGGCCACCCCGAGCTGGGTCCAGATCGGCGCACGGTCGCCCATGCGCTTGCGGAACTGCTCGGCCATGACGCGGGTCGGCACCTCCCCGATCTGGTCCGGGGCCTGGGGGAGGTGGTAGGAGTTGACGTGCACGACGTCCCGCCAGGTGGCCCCGGCCGTATTGAGCGCCTTCTCGACGTTGTCGAACGCGCGCACGATCTCCTCCTCGAGGTCCTCCGGAAAAACGAGGTCGTCGTCCCATCCGCCCTGCCCCGAGATCTCGACGCGGTCGCCGATCCGCAGCGCCTGCCGGTAGTGCAGCATCGCCTGCAGCCGCTCGCCCGCGCCCGCCGTGACGAAGAATTCCGGCTTGCCCATGGTGATCTCCCCTCATTGACTTCAACCTTGAAGTAAACCTAGCAGGTTGACTTCAAGGTTGAAGTCCGCCCTCGTGGGTATATTGCTGCCATGACCGAACCCGCCGAGAAGCTGTGGCTCGACGCCGACGAGAAGGCGGCCTGGACCGGCGCCGCCTCACTCGCCTGGATCCTCCCGGGGCGGCTCGAGGCGCCGCTCCAGAAGGAGTTCGGCCTGACCCTCTTCGACTACCTGACCCTCAGCCACATCTCCGAGGCCCCCGGCCGCCGCCTGCGCATGAGCGAGCTCGCCTACCTCGCCAACGGCTCCCTCTCTCGCCTGTCCAACGTGGTCAAACGCTTCGAGCAGCGCGGCTGGGTCGAGCGCTCGCCCGACCCCGGCGACGGCCGCTACACGATCGCCGCGCTCACCGACGCGGGCTTCGCAGTCGTGGCCGCCGCGGCCCCCGTCCATGTCCGCGCGGTCCGGAAGTACGTCCTCGACCCCCTCGACGACGAGGACCGGCACGCCCTCGCGCGCATCGCCGCGAAGCTCGACATCCGCCCCGAAGACCTCGCCTGAGACAGCGCGAGAGCCGCCGACCGGCAATGCCGGTCGGCGGCTCTCGGGTGTCGCCGACTAGATGTTCTGGACGTTCTCGTAGACGCCGTCGCTGTTGTTGTCCTCGGCGGCCACGTCGTAGACGCCGTCCCCGTCCGTGTCGGACTGGACGGTGTTGACGAAGCCGTCGCCGTCGGTGTCCGTGCCGGTCGTGTCGAGGAAGTCGTCGCCGTCGGTGTCGACCAGGATCGTCTCGGCGTACCCGTCCGCGTCCGCGTCGGTGGTCACGGTGTCGACCCAGCCGTTGCCGTCCATGTCGGACTCGATGGTCTCCTCGAAGCCGTCGCCGTCGAGGTCGTAGGCGGTCGACTCGTTGATGCCGTCACCGTCGACATCGGTGTCCGCGATCGAGGTGTAGACGTCGTCCGAGGAGGTGTCGTCGGCGTACGCGTCCTCGGTGAACGAGTCGTCCGAGTAGCTCGTCGCATCCTCAGTGGAGTAATCGTCGACCGAGTCGGCTCCGTAACCGTCCGTGGTGTAGTCGTCTTCGACGGTGTCGAATTCGCTCATCGCTCTCCCTGCCTCGGGTGTGAGATGTGTGCAGTGCTTTCGAAGAGAACCATAGAACCTGCACGCAAGCCCCGTACTCCCCGGATCGTGCCACTACCGAGAGCCATTCGATCGCGACGGACTCCCACTCGCGCGAGGGCCGCCCGCGCGCCGGTGGCGGGAGCGGGCCATCCTGGAGCGGACCGCAACGACCAGCCCTGGAGCCGCGCATGGCCGCAACCGAGCAAGGCGAGCCCGTGAAGCCGCACCCCGCGGTGACCGCGCTGCTCCTCCTGCTCGTCACGGGTGTGCTGTCGCTGTTCCCGATCGCGCTGCACGCCAACGCGATGGAGATGATCGACGGCTACCGCGCCTCGCACGGCGAGGCCGGCGCCCCGGGCACCGCCACGGTCGACAGCGCGGTCGACGCCAAGGGCGGGCAGGTCTGCCGCGGCACGTTCACGCCCGACGACGGCGCGGCGACCGAGGTCCGCATCGAGGTCGACGGCCGCTGCGACGAAGGCCAGGAGGTCGAGGCGCGCCTCATGGAGGGCCGGGCCTCGATGTTCACCGGGTACGGCGAGCCCAGGGCCTGGGCGGCCGGGGCGGACGACTGGGCCGCGTACGTTCCACTGGTGATCCTCTTCGGCCTGCTCAGCCTGCCGCTGGTCCTGCTGGTGGTCATGGTCCTCGTCAGGCTCGCCCAGCTGGTCTTCCTGCCGCGGGAGGCGCCGAAGGTGTAACGGCCCCGATTCGGGCTTGACATTCGGCCGCGAGTCCCTAGGCTCTTTATCGATAAATCTTGTCGCCGACTGAAAGAAGTTCGCCTCGTGAGCCGGAAGATCATCCGACACGCGCCCATCGCCAAGGGCGTCCCCCACCTGCTGCACGGCGGGGACTACAACCCCGACCAGTGGCTCGCGTCCAAGGACACCACCTGGAAGGAGGACATGCGCCTCGCCCGGCTGGCCGGGGTGAACACGCTCTCGGTGGGCATCTTCGCCTGGGCCGCACTCGAACCCGAAGAAGGCCGCTACGAGTTCGGGTGGCTCGACGAGATCATGGACCTCATGGCAGAGAACGGCATCACCGCCGTGCTCGCCACCCCCTCCGGCGCGCGCCCCGGCTGGATGAGCCACCGCTACCCCGAGGTCCTGCGCGTGAACGGCGACCGCACCCGCAACCGCCACGGCGGGCGCCACAACCACTGCCTCACCTCCCCGGTGTACCGCGAGAAGACGCTCGCGATCAACACGGCCCTGGCCGAGCGCTACGGCGAGCACCCCGCGCTCGGCGTCTGGCACCTCTCGAACGAGTACGGCGGCGAATGCCACTGCGACCTGTGCCAGGAGCGGTTCCGCACGTACCTCCAGGCCAAGTACGCCTCGCTCGACGAGCTCAACCAGGCGTGGTGGACCGCGTTCTGGGCCAAGACCTACACCGACTGGTCCCACATCGAATCGCCCAGCACCCACTGGCGCGGCGAGCAGGACATCCACGGCCTGCACCTGGACTGGATGCGGTTCACCACCGAGCAGTTCGTCGACTTCTACCTCCACGAGGCCGCGCCGCTCAAGGCGCTCACCCCCGAGATCCCCTGCACGACCAACCTCATGGGCACCTACCCGGGCATCGACTACTACCGGCTCGCCCAGGTGCTCGACGTGGTCTCGTGGGACTCCTACCCGCAGTGGAGCGGCACCGACCGCGACGTGCGGACCGGTGTGGAGGCCGGGTTCCACCACGACCTCACGCGGAGCCTCAAAGGCAAGCCGTTCATGCTCATGGAGTCCTCCCCGTCGGCCACCAACTGGCGGCCCGTCGCCAAGCTCCACCGGCCCGGCGTCCACATGCTCCAGTCGATGCAGGCCGTCGCCCACGGCGCGGACACCGTGCAGTACTTCCAGTTCCGCAAGGGCCGCGGCGGCTCGGAGAAGTTCCACGGCGCGATCGTCGACCACGAGGGCACCGAGCGCACGCGCGTCTTCCGCGACGTCGCCGAGGTCGGCGAGCGCCTCGCCGGGCTCGACGCGGTCGTCGGCACCACCACGCCGGCCGACGTCGCCCTCGTCTACGACTGGCCGACCCGGTGGGCCATGGACGACATGAAGGGCATGCTGCAGGACAAGACCGGCTACGCCCGCACCGTGATCGACCACTACCAGGCCTTCTGGCAGCAGGGCGTGCCCGTGGACGTCATCGACGGCTCGCTCATCGCCGCGCCCGGCGAACTCGACCAGTACCGGGTGCTCGTCGCGCCGATGATGCACATGCTCCGCCCCGGCGTCGCCGAGGCGGTGGACGCCTTCGTCGCGCGAGGCGGCACCTTCGTCGCCACCTACGCCACCGGCTATGTGGACGAGAACGACCGCACGTTCCTGGGCGGGTTCCCCGGCCCGCTGCGGGGCACGCTCGGCGTCTGGGCCGAGGAGATCGACGCGCTCAACCCGGACGACCGGAACGCGATCGCCTGGAACGGCAAGGAGTACGAGGCCTTCGACCTGTGCGAGCTGATCCACGCCGAAGGGGCCGAGGTCCTGGGCGCGTACGGATCGGACTTCTACGCGGGCCGCCCGGCGCTCACCGTCAACCGCCGCGGCGAGGGCCGGGCGTACTTCATCGCCGCCCGCACCGGCGCGGACTTCCTCGACGACTTCTACCGCACGGTGATCGAGGAGACCGGCGTCGAGCGGGCGCTCGACGCGGAGCTCCCCCCGGGCGTGACCGCCCAGGTCCGCAGCGACGGCGAGACCGACCACGTGTTCGTGCTCAACTGCAACCCCCGCGCCGCCGTCGTCGACCTCGAAGACGGCCCGCTGGAGCTCGCCCCGCATGCGGTCGCGATCTTCGAGCGGCCCCGCAAGGGCGCCAACGCCTCCTAAGCTGCGAACCTGCGACAGAGCGGGGCCCGGGCTGATGCTCGGGCCCCGCTCGCCGTTGTCAGGTGCTAGACGCGGGTCCACTTCTGGTTGGCGCCGGTCCAGCAGGAGTAGAGCTGGACGGGGGCGCCGTTCGCGCTGCTGTAGACGTCGAGGCAGCGGCCGGTCCCGGTGTTGCGGACCGTGCCGTCCGACCCGAAGGTCCACTTCTGGCCGCTCGCGCCGGAGCAGGTGCCGAGCTGCGCCAGCGCCCCGTTCGCGCTCCCGGAGGGCTCCAGGCACTTGCCGAGGACGCGCAGCTCCTGCGCCGCCGTGTAGGTGAACTGCTGGTTCGCGCCGTCGTAGCAGGTGTAGAGCTGGACGCGGATGCCGTTGGCGGTGTTGCCGCCCGGCACGTCGATGCACTTGCCGGCCGATTCGGAGCGGAGCAGATCGGTGCCGCCACCGCCGCCGCCTCCTCCGCCATTGCCCGTGGGGGCGACGGCCTGGCCGGTGGACGGGGAGATCATCCCCGCGCACAGGCCTCGGGCCCGCAGGTTCGAGGCGATCTGCGGGATCGCGTTGACGGTGTTCTGGTAGGCGTCGTGCATGAGCATGACGCCGCCGTTCTGGAGGTTGTTCGCCGCCGACACGATCTGGGCCGTGCTGGCGCCGTTCCAGTCCTGTGAGTCGACGGACCACAGGACCTCGGTCAGGCCGTACTGGGCCTCGACGGACCGCAGGGTCGCGTTGGTCTCGCCGTAAGGCGGCCGGAACAGCACCGGGGTGCCGCCGCCGGCCTGCTGGATCGCCTGCTGGGTGCTGGAGATCTCCTGCGCCATCTGGGAAGCGGAGAGCTGCGTCATGTGCGGATGCGAATAGGAGTGGTTGCCCACCCACATGCCGGCGTTGACCTGGGCGGCGACCAGCGACGGGTTGCTCGCCGCGCGCTGGCCGGTGTTGAACATGGTGGCGCGCAGGCCGTTCGAGGTGAGCGCGTTGAGGAGGCTGCCGGTGGTGCCGGAGTTGGGGCCGTCGTCGAAGGTGAGCGCGACGTACCCGTTGCAGGTCTGGGCCTGCGCGGGGCTGGCGGTGAGGAGCACCGCGGCGGTCGCGGTGGCGAAGACGAGTGCGGACATGGTGGCGATGAGCGGTCGGATGCGGCGGCGGATGCCGTGCATGCTGCCCTCCTTGGGATGCGATGCGGCGCATCAGTCCGCGTCGACGGTTCCCGGGGTGAGGGCCGTGATCGTCATGAGGGGGACGATGGAGCGATGCAGTAGACATTGAAAATTATCAATGTATTTGGAGCCTCCGGACAAGGCGCCTGCGCCGGACGGCGGCCGCGCTGCGCCGAACGTGCTGCAAACGGTCGCCCTGCGGTCACTCCGCGATCGCCGCCGCCTTCCTGAGGAGGTAGCGCTGCTCCGGCGTGCTGGTGGCGAGCCGGGCCGCCTCACCGAAGGCGTTGCGGGCCTCCGCGAACCGGCCGGCCTGCTCGAGGAGGTGGGCCCTGATCGCGTGGAGGCGGTGGACCCGGACGAGGGCGGGTTCGCGCAGGAGCGGATCGAGCATCGCCAGGGCGGCGTCGGGGCCCTCGGACATCGCGACCGCCACCGCGCGATTCATGGTGACGACCGGACCGGGCGCGGCGGCCTCCAGCATCCGGTAGAGCTCGGCGATCTGGGGCCAGTCGGTGTCGGCGTAGGCCGCGGCCTCGCCGTGGACGGCGGCGATCGCCGCCTGGAGCTGGAAGGGCCCCACCGGACCCGACGGCAGGGCCGCCTCGACCAGCCGCACGCCCTCGGCGATGAGCGACCGGTCCCAGCGGGACCGGTCCTGGTCGGCGAGCGGGACCAGGTCGCCGCGCGCATCCGTGCGGGCCGCCCGGCGGGCCTCGGTCAGCAGCATGAGGGCGAGGAGCCCCGCGGTCTCGGAATCGCTGGGAAGGCGGCGGTGCAGCTCGCGGGCGAGGCGGATCGCCTCGGTGGTGAGGGAGACGTCGAGGAGGTCCGCGCCCCCGGTGGCGGCGTAACCCTCGTTGAAGATCAGGTACAGGGCCTGGCGGGCCGACTCGACCCGCGACGGGAGGTCGGCCCGGGTGACGTCGCCGAGCCGCGCGCCCGCCGCCGCGAGCCGGGCCTTGGCACGGCTGATGCGCTGGCCCGTCGTGGCGACGGGCACGAGGAACGCCGCGGCGATCTGCTCGGTGGTGAGGCCGCCGACGGCCCGGAGCGTCAGGGCCACTTGCGAAGCGGGCGTGAGGGACGGGTGGCAGCACAAGAGGAGCACCTGCAGCGAGTCGTCACCGCCGAGGACCGGCGCCTGCTCCGGGTCGAGCAGGCTCGCGGCGGTCTCGCGGTCGCTGCGGGCGCGGTCCGAGCGCAGGGCGTCGACCAGTCGGCGTGAGGCGGCGCGGATCAGCCAGCCGCGGGGATTGGCGGGCAGGCCCTCACTGGGCCAGTGGACCGCCGCGGAGAGCAGGGCCTCCTGGACGGCGTCCTCGCAGGCGTCGAAGTGGCCGTAGCGGCGCACCAGCGCCCCGAGGACGTGCGGCGACTCGCGCCGCCACACGTCCTCGAGCTCGCGGTCCATCAGTGCTCCTCGCCGCCGGGCCACATCGCCGGGCGCAGCTCGACGGTCTCGCCAGGGCCCGAGAAGGCGTGCGCGATCTCTTGGGCGCGTTCGGGTCCGGCGACGTCGATGAGGAAGAACCCCGCAAGGTGCTCCTTCGACTCGGAGTACGGGCCGTCCGTGGCGAGCGGCTCGCCGCCGCTCCACCGGTAGAGGGTCGAAGTGCTCGGGTCGGCGAGGGCCTCGCCGTGGACGAGTTCGCCGTTCTCGCTCATCTCGGTGAGCAGCCGCTCGAACTCCGCGTTCAGCCGCTCGCGCTGCTCGGCCGGAAGCGCTTGGTTCTCGGCGATGTACTCCCCGGTGGGGTGGCCCCACGGCTGCGGGTTGGAGTGGATGAGGATGACGTACTTCATGATGACCTCCTGGTCGCGGATCCGGCGCTTCCGAATCTTCGTCTGGGACGACGGGGCCGGCTCCCGGTTTTCGACATCCCGACCGGACTCGTTTCGATTGTTATACGGGGAACGCAGGGGAGTAGCGGGCAGGACGGTTCCAGGCGACTCCTGCCCGTGCCCGCCCGGTTCGATTCCGGGCCGCATCGAGCCTGCCGCTCCTGGGATAAGAGCGCTGGCGGGGCGGCCGGCTTGGCAGAATCGGGGGAGAGACGAGGAGGGCTGACGATGCACGTCAACGTGGACCGATCGAGCGTCGCCATGGGCGACGACACGTACCCGCACGCCGAGACGATCGACCTGCCGGAGTCGAGCACGATCGCCGAGGCGGTCGCCTACCTGCGGCAGAAGCGGTTCCTGGCCACCATCGCCGGCGGGCGCGCGACCTGGCTCCTCGAAGTGAACGGCAGCCCCGCGGCCGTGATCGCACAGCAGTGGGCGGAGCCGAAGTTCGTCACCGACCCCTCGGACACGCTGGGCTCCTTCGGCAGCGAAGTCTCGCTCATGTTCCGCTACCGCGCGCAGATCGAACCCGACGACCTCTACGACACCCTCGAAGAAGGAGAGCCCCCGCACACGGCGTGAATTCCCTGCAATCCACGGCCGTTTCCACGAACGGGCGTGGTCGAGGTGCCCCGGTCCGGGGCGTGGTGCCGGTGCAGTAACTTCGCGGTGTCCCACACGCCCCCACTCGAAGGACTGATCGTGCGCCCCGTTACTACCGCACTGACCGCCAGGAAGCTCCTCGCCGTCGCCGGGATCGGTCTCGTGGGGCTCACCGGCCTCACCGCAGTGGTTCCTCGATGACGTACCTGGCCATCGTGCGGCACGGTCAGACCGAGTGGAACCGCATCGGTGTCTTCACTGGTTGGGCCGATGAAGGACTCACCGAGCAGGGGCGGCTCGACGCCAAGGCCGCCGGGGTGGCCCTGGCCGATACCGGCGTGCAGTGGGACCACGTCTACGTGTCCACGCTGCGCCGGTCGTCGGAGACGGCGACCGTGGCTTTGACCGAATTGAGCCACCATCCCGCGACGCACACCGTCGACTGGCGCATCAACGAACGCCATGTCGGCAATCTGGAGGGCGCGCGGCGCGCAGATCTCGCTGCGACTCACGGTGCGGACCGAGTGGACCAGTGGCGTTGGGGCGATGAGCGTCCTCCGCTCATCGCAGTCGACGACCCCCGTCAGGCCGTGCATCGGTCACGCCACCCCGAGCTCGGCATGTCGGTGCCCCGCGGAGAGTCGCTCTCCGATGTCATGGCGCGAGTGCGCCCATGGCTCACCGAAGTGCAGGAAGCCGTCGCGGCCTCGGTCAACGTTGTGGCCTTCACCCACGGCACCACGTTTCGTGCCATCCGGGCGCTCATCGAAGGTGTCGCCCCGGCAGACGCGCACCAGATGCGACCGGCCAACGGAAGCCTCGAAATCTACCGACTTCAGCAACCGCCGACTCATCCCAGCGAAAGAAAACCGCCGCCGACCGGTGTTTTAGCTGGTCTGCGGCGGTCTTCTGGGGTTGTGCAAGGCACGGTTGGCCTCCCTGTCGGCTGCTGACGTCGAGTTCAATGTGGAACATGAATCGAACGCCCAGCACCGCTCCGATGTCCCGGTACCGTGCTCGCATCTCAACGTCGGCACCGCTTCGGATCATGGCTGCCTGGGTCCTGGCTTTCGCCGGGACCTCGCTTGCATCGAGGCTGCGGGGCGGGTCCCCTCACAGGCCGGTGGGCCGCAGCGTGAGGGTGAGGAGGTATTCACCTGACTCGGACTGGGAAGCCAAGAGGATCAATCCGACCGGTCCGAACGCCTCGTTCTCGTGCACGTACGTGGAATCGGTGATGTCGCTCGCGCGGTCGTCCAGCCACCCGCCCGCGGCCACAGGGTCGAAGCCTTCCACCGCCACGCTCGTGTAGCAGATCTCCACAGTCGCCAGGGCCTCCTCGATGGATTGCGCCGAGGCACTGCAGATGACCTCGGTCAGCTGCCCGTCGCCGTTCCACGAGGTCGAGACCGTGGCACCGTCCGGAGCGGTGCCGACCCACGCTGCTTCGTCCGCGGATCCGGCCAGTGCGGTAACGCCGTGAACCTCCATCAGCGCCGCCCATGCTTCGACCGTGATGTCGGCGAGCGGGGTCTCAGGGTTCGGCCCGTCGAGTGCCCACGGGTCGGCCTCGGCGGGTGTCAGCTCGGCGGTGGTCTCCGGGCCCTGGGCTCGGTCTTCGCCGGTGAAGGCGCAACCGGCGCAGGTGAACACGGTGATCGAAGCGGCGATCAGGAGGCGTTGCAAGCGGTCCGTCCAGCGGTCAGTGTGAGGGTAAGCGGGTTCGGGCATGTCCGGAGCCTAGTGGGCGCGTGCCCGGCTGTTTCTCCTGTGGACGGAGAACGATTGCCGTTCGGTGGCACCGTCGTACGTTCGGTGGATTGCCCAATGTGGTCGGACTGCTACACACTCTGGAGGTCATCGCATCGATGATGTTCGATCACGTAGATCCAAGGAGCACCATGCGAACGAACTTCCTGCGGCGGGCCCTCGTGGCCTTCGCCGCCGTCCTCGCCTTGACCGCCGGTGCGGTCATGACCTCCTCGCCGGCGCAGGCGGCCTGGGGCAGCCAGATCCCGGTCACCATCCAGGTCACCGGGAACGGGCATTCGCTCGGGTACGCCAACGGCTGGGTCCAGTTCGACACGGGCGGGACCACCTTCCAGTACTCGATCACCGTGTGCCGCCAGTCGAGCTACACCACGCCGACGCTGACCGTGGCCGTCAACAACCAGAGCAACAACCAGGTGGGCACGGTCGTCGCCACGCATTACATGAGCTCGTGGACCCCCGGAGGCACGGCCCCCTGCTACGGCGGCAGCCAGACCTTCACCGGCGTGCACTCCTACTCGCCCCTGTCGAACACCTACTTCCTCCTGGCGGGCAACACCTTCGTCAACGGGAACAACTTCACGGTCTTCACCCAGGACCGCCTGGTCTACAAGCAGTACACCTACTAGCGTCCGACCCGCTTCCCCACGCGCCTCGGTCCGTTGGGAGGGCGACCGGGACCCGAACCTCGGGATCCGCAGCCCTGACCAGGCGCGGCCCGCACCCTGCTCCAACGCGGCCAGCCGGTCCCCCCGGCCTATGCGGCGGCGAGTTTCGCGCTGAGCCTTTCCGCCTCGGAGTCGCCGAGCGCGCGGTATATCGCCTCGGCGTCGCGCCAGGCTTCGCAGGGGTCAACTGCTTGCCTCCCCCCGCAGAGTGGTCTTGGCGGCGCACACTGAAGCCCACGGGCGGCTCGGTTGCAGTGAGGTGTGCGGTGGGCGAGACGGATGCGGTGCAACGGGGTGGTGCGCCGGTCGCATTCACGGTTCTGCACGTCGAGGGGTTGGTCAAAAGTTCTCGGGACGAGGGGGCGCCCGATTTGAAGCCGGTCGGCACGCGGTCAGTAGTGACGTTGCGGCGTCCGTCGGACGAGGTGGAGTCGACTACGGTCGAGTTCGCTTGTCCCACTTGTGGACGCACGGTGGCGGCGCGAATGCGCAGCCGTGCGGAATGGTCGCGGTTGCGGCGCCGGCGGCTGACGCAGGGCCTGGTGGCCCTCTCGGCCGTCGTCTGGGGCATATGGCTGTTCATCGACACCGTGAACGCCGGACCCGAAGACGCGGAGATCCTGCTCTGCGCGGTCGTTGCGATGGGCTCGCCGCTTGCGGCCTTCTACGGCATCGTCTCGACCGTCTTGGCACTCGCGAGCAAAGGGATCGCCATCGAGGGCGAGGCAGACCCCCCGCTCCTCGCGGGCCCGATCGCCCCCGAAGACCAATTCCACGTCGACGGCGCCCGCCTCATAAAACACGCCGTGTGACTCCTCCAAGGCGAGTCCGAGACCCGGTCGAGGCGGCCCGCGTCTTCTCGTCGACCACCTCCGCACTCGCTCGCGGACACGAGCCGCTGCAACGGCGTCCTTCGAGTCGTACGCGGCCGAACTCTGGGCCTTCGCCGATCGCGTCGCATCGCCCGACCCGGCCTTTGCCGGGATCCGCATCCACCGTGCATCCACGGGAGGCCGCATATGGCCGCTTGCAGCCGCGCACAGCGGCACAACGGAAAACCGCCGCACCTCAGCGTATTCGCTGGTGAACGGCGGTTTTGTGCCCCTGAGCCGGGACTATGACCGGTAGCCCGGGTGGGATTCGAACCCACACTGTACGGGTTTTGAATCCGTCTTCTCTGCCAGTTGGAATACCGGGCCGGGGCGCCGGGCAGTGCCGGAGCCGGTGCAAATGATACCCGGTGCGGGGCGGGCGCCCGCGAACCGGTCCGGGCCGGCAGCGTTCCGGCTCAGGGCTCCAGGTCGGCTCCCGGCGCGGTTGCCCCGCTCACGTTTCGGTTCCAACGTCCGAAACGCTCGGCATAGGAACGTGCGGGCCTGAGGCGCGGCGGCTAAGCTAGCGTCCTGGTGTGCCTGAAACGACGCACGCCCCTACGTCCATTCGCGCACGAAAGGTACGGACCCGCATGACGAGCAAGGCCGCCGAGGAGCCGCGCAAGCGCGTGCTCATCGCCGAAGACGAGGGGCTCATCCGCCTCGACCTGGCCGAGATGCTCACCGAGGAAGGCTATGAGGTCGTAGCCGAGGCAGCCGACGGTGAAGCCGCCGTCCGCCTCGCCGAGGAGCACCAGCCCGACCTGGTCATCTGCGACATCCAGATGCCGATCATGGACGGCCTCCAAGCCGCGGAGAAGATCGTCTCCGCGCGCATCGCGCCGGTCGTGATCCTCACCGCCTTCTCCCAGCGCGACCTCATCAGCCGGGCCACCTCCGCCGGCGCCATGGCCTATCTCGTGAAGCCCTTCCAGAAGTCCGACCTGGTTCCGGCCATCGAGCTCTCCCTCACCCGCTTCGCCGAGATGACCGCCCTTGAGAAGGAGGTCGCGAACCTCACCGAGCGCCTCGAGGTCCGCAAGCTCGTCGACCGCGCGAAGGGTCTGCTCATGACCCAGTACGGCATGCCCGAGCCCGACGCTTTCCGCTGGATCCAGCGCGCCGCGATGGACCACCGCCTCTCGATGCGCGCCGTCGCCGAGCGCGTCATCGCCGAAGCCGAGCAGAAGGAAGCCCAGGAAGCCGAGTAGGCCTCCCGACACTCCACGGCCCGCGGACCCCACCGTCCGCGGGCCGTTTTCGCCTTCCCGGGCCACGCGGCCCCCGCTTGCCGCCGACTTGTCGGAGGCACTCGATAGGCTCGTGGGGTGACTTCTTCGCAATCGCGCCTGCTCCTGATCGACGGCCACTCGATGGCATACCGCGCGTTCTTCGCGCTCCCCGCCGAGAAGTTCGCCACCGACGACGGCCAGGTGACCAACGCCGTCTACGGTTTCGCGTCGATGCTGATCAACCTGCTCAAGGCCGAGGAGCCCACCCACATCGCGGTCGCCTTCGACCTCTCGCGCCACTCGTTCCGCACCGACGAGTACGCCGCCTACAAGGACGGGCGCGGCGAGACCCCCTCGGAGTTCAAGAGCCAGAT
Organism: Glycomyces sp. NPDC021274; assembly: GCF_040641195.1. Lineage (NCBI taxonomy): Bacteria > Bacillati > Actinomycetota > Actinomycetes > Glycomycetales > Glycomycetaceae > Glycomyces > Glycomyces sp. NPDC021274. The sequence goes on from NZ_JBFADC010000007.1 coordinate 151,298, forward strand.
CCCGATCATCCAGCAGCTCCTGGACGCCTTCGGCATCACCTGGCTCACCAAGACCAACTACGAGGCCGACGACATCATCGCGACCCTCGCCACCCGCGCCGGGGAGGCCGGGTTCGCCACGCTCATCTCCTCGGGCGACCGGGACGCGATCCAGCTGGTCGGCGCGGACACGACCCTGCTCTACCCGGTCAAGGGCGTCACCGATCTCGCCCGCTACACGCCCGAGGCCGTCGAGGCCAAGTACGGCGTCACCCCCGACCGCTACCGCGACCTCGCCGCCCTGGTGGGGGAGAAGTCCGACAACCTCCCCGGCATCCCCGGCGTCGGCCCCAAGACCGCCGCGAAGTGGATCGTCAAGTACGGCTCGCTCGACGGCCTGGTCGCCAAGGCCGACGAGATCACCGGCAAGGCCGGCGAGAACCTGCGCGCCCACCTCGACGACGTGCTGCGCAACCACCGCCTCAACGGCCTCGTGTGCGACCTCGAGCTCGAGTCGGGCCTCGACGACCTGAAATGGGCCGGCTGGTCGGTCACCGAGACCAACAGCCTGTTCGACGCCCTCCAGTTCCGCGCCCTCGGCGAGCGGCTCAACGCCAACCTCGCCTCGAAAGCCGTTGGGGCCGTTGCCGTTCCGGCCGCCGAGGTCGACCACACCGAGGCCGCCGCGCTGGTGCCCGGCGGACTCGCCGCCTGGCTCGGCGCCCGCGAGGGGAACGTCGCGATCGCCTTCACCGGGACCTTCGCCTCAGGTGCGGGCTCGTTCGACACGATCGCGCTGGCCGAAGGCGGCCAGGCGCTCTGGTTCGAGCCCTCGCAGCTCGACGCCGAAGACGAGACGACCTGGGCCGGCTGGCTCGCCGATCCCGCCAAGGGCAAGGTCGTGCACGACGCGAAGGCGTTCCTGTGGGGCGCCGACGCCGCGGGCTGGCCCGAGGTACACGGGATCAAGGCCGACACCGTGCTCGGCGCGTACCTGCTCAAGCCCGAGCAGCGCTCGTACGCGCTCGGCGACCTCGCCATGCAGTTCCTCGGCCGCGAGCTGGAGACCCCTGAGACGCCGACAGCCGACGGCGCGCTCGTGGGCCTCGACGCGGCCATGAACGACGATTCGGCGAAGCTCGAGGCCGACTGCGCCGCCGCCGCGGTCATCGCCGACCTCGCCGCCGAGCAGACCGCCCGGCTGGCCGACCGCCACCAGGCGCGGCTCGCCGAGGAGATGGAGTACCCGCTCGCGAGCGTCCTGGCGCGCATGGAGATCCTCGGGATCGCCGCGGACGAGGGCCACTTCGCCGACATCGAGGCCGGGTTCGCGATGCAGTCGAAGGAGGCCACCGACCGCGCCCACGAGATCGTGGGCCGCCCCTTCAACGTCGGCTCGCCCAAGCAGCTCCAGGAGATCCTCTTCGAGGAGCTGAAGATGCCGAAGACCAAGCGCACCAAGACCGGCTACACCACCAATGCCGAAGCGCTGCAGCAGCTCTACGTGAAGAACCAGCACCCGCTCCTGGAGCAGCTGCTGCGGTTCCGCGACGTCGAGAAGCTCAAGCAGATCGTCGCCACCCTGCGCGCGACCATCCAGACCGACGGGCGCATCCACACCACGTTCCACCAGACCGTGGCCGCGACCGGTCGACTCTCCTCGGCCGACCCGAACCTGCAGAACATCCCGGTCCGCTCCGAGGCCGGGCGCAACATCCGGGCCGGGTTCGTGGTCTCCGAAGGGTTCGAGTCGCTCATGACGATCGACTACAGCCAGATCGAGATGCGGATCATGGCGAGCCTCACCGGCGACGAGGGCCTGATCGACGCGTTCGTGTCGGGCGAGGACATCCACAGCGCCGTCGCCTCGAAGGTCTTCTCCGTCGCGCCCGAGGCCGTCACCGCCGAGCACCGCCGCAAGATCAAGGCCATGTCCTACGGGCTCGCCTACGGCCTGTCCACGTACGGCCTGAGCCAGCAGCTCGCGGTCTCCACCGAGGAGGCCCAGCAGCTCTCGAACGACTACTTCGCGCGCTTCGGGAAGGTCCGCGACTACCTGCACCGGGTGGTCGAGGAGGCCCGCAAGACCGGGTACACCGAGACGATCATGGGCCGGCGCCGCTACTTCCCGGACCTCACCTCGGACAACCGCCAGCGCCGCGAGATGGCCGAGCGGGCCGCGCTCAACGCCCCGATCCAGGGCAGCGCCGCCGACATCATGAAGACCGCGATGCTCGGGGTCGACCGCGAGCTGCGGGCCTCCGGGCTGGCCTCGCGGGTGCTGCTCCAGGTGCACGACGAGCTGGTGTGCGAGGTCGCGCCGGGCGAGGCGAAGGCCCTCGAAGCGCTCGTGAGCGAGCAGATGTCGAACGCGGCGGAGCTCGCGGTGCCGCTCACGGTGCAGGCCGGATTCGGCGAGTCGTGGGAAGCCGCTGCCCATTAGCGGGTCGAGGCGCCCGGTTGCCGGCCTTAGGTGTGCGTGGCTGTCGACACGAGCCCCCGGCCCGGACTGGCGCGGCGTTATCGCACACGGTAACCTGGGATGGCCTGGGCATGTCCGCGTCCTCAGAATGGAGTAGGACGCGTTGCCAGCGGCAAGGGCGGCCCGGGAACGAACTGCGAGCATTCGCGTCTAGCGAGGGCGCGGGCGCGAGCCCACGATTCTTACGTATCCGGAGCACCAGCCCACATGACGAGCAGCATCGAGGCCACCTCGAGCAACGCTGAGAACAGCACGGTCGAAGAAGTCTTTTCCGACGAGGAACTCCTCGCGGCGATCGACGCGACCATCAAATACTTCAATGACGGCGATATCGTCGAAGGTACCGTCGTCAAGGTCGACCGGGATGAAGTCCTGCTCGACATCGGCTACAAGACCGAGGGCGTCATCCCCTCGCGCGAGTTGTCGATCAAGCACGACGTGGACCCCGAAGACGTCGTCTCTGTGGGCGATCACGTTGAGGCCCTCGTCCTCCAGAAGGAGGACAAGGAAGGCCGTCTGATCCTCTCGAAGAAGCGCGCGCAGTACGAGCGTGCGTGGGGCACCATCGAGAAGATCAAGGAAGAGGACGGCGTCGTTCGCGGCTCGGTCATCGAAGTGGTCAAGGGCGGTCTCATCCTCGACATCGGCCTGCGCGGCTTCCTGCCCGCGTCCCTGGTCGAGATGCGTCGTGTGCGCGACCTGCAGCCGTACGTCGGCCGTGAGCTCGAAGCCAAGATCATCGAACTCGACAAGAACCGCAACAACGTGGTCCTGTCGCGTCGCGCCTGGCTCGAGCAGACCCAGTCCGAGGTCCGCACCGAGTTCCTGCACCAGCTTGCGAAGGGCCAGGTCCGCAAGGGCACGGTCTCCTCGATCGTCAACTTCGGCGCGTTCGTCGACCTCGGCGGGGTCGACGGCCTGGTGCACGTCTCCGAGCTGTCCTGGAAGCACATCGACCACCCGTCCGAGGTCGTCGAGGTCGGTCAGCCGGTCGAGGTCGAGGTCCTCGAGGTGGACCTGGACCGCGAGCGCGTCTCCCTGTCGCTGAAGGCGACCCAGGAAGACCCGTGGCGCCAGTTCGCCCGCACCCACGCGATCGGTCAGATCGTCCCGGGCAAGGTCACCAAGCTCGTCCCCTTCGGCGCGTTCGTCCGCGTCGAGGACGGCATCGAGGGCCTGGTGCACATCTCCGAGCTGGCCGAGCGCCACGTGGAGGTGCCCGAGCAGGTCGTCAAGGTCGGCTCCGACGCCATGGTCAAGGTCATCGACATCGACCTGGACCGCCGCCGGATCTCGCTCTCGCTCAAGCAGGCCAACGAGGCCTACGTCGAGAACGAGGAGCAGTTCGACCCGACGCTGTACGGCATGGCCGCGCAGTACGACGACCAGGGCAACTACATCTACCCGGACGGCTTCGACTCGGAGACCGGCGAGTGGATGGAGGGCTTCGACGAGGCCCGCGAGGAGTGGGAGCGGCAGTACGCCGAGGCCCGCACCCGCTGGGAGGAGCACGGCAAGCAGATCGCCGAGCGCGTCATCACCGAGGCTCCCGCCAAGCCCGCCGAGGGCGAAGCGGCCCCCAAGGGCGAGAAGAAGGGCGGCAAGGCTCCTGAGAAGAAGTCGGCCCCGGCCGAGCCTCAGGGCACCCTGGCCACCGACGAGGCGCTCGCGGCTCTGCGCGAGAAGCTCGCCGGCAACTAGGCTCACGACGCCCGCTTGCCAGTCGTAAGTTGGTGTTGTCGCTCGTTTAGCTGAAATACACACTGCCCGCCCCAGGCTGTTCGCCTGGGGCGGGTAGTGTTTTATTTGTGCTTAGAGTCGCATTGACAGGTGGCATCGGAGCCGGTAAGAGCACGGTCGCAGCGAAGCTGTCTGAGCTTGGGGCCCGCGTCGTCGACGCGGACGCCCTCTCCCGCGAGGTCGTCGCCCCGAACACCGAGGGGCTCGCCGCGGTGGTCTCCCGTTTCGGTCCCGAAGTGCTCGACGCCGACGGCGCGCTCGACCGCGCCGAACTCGCGAAGATCGTCTTCAGCAGCCCGCCCGCCCGGGCGGAGCTCGAGGCGATCGTGCACCCGCGCGTTCGGGCCCGTGCCCGTCAGCTCACCGATGCCATGCCCGCGGACGCCATCGTCGTCCAAGACATCCCGCTCCTGGCCGAAACAGGTCAGGCGCCCGGCTTCCACCTCAACATCGACGTGGAAGCGCCGCGAGAGCTCAGGCTCGAACGGCTCGCCGAGCGGGGCCTGCCCCGCGCCGACGCCCTCCGCCGCATCGACGCCCAGGCTTCCGACACCGAACGCCGCGAGGTCTGCGACGTCGTCATCCACAACCGGGACGGCCGCGAGGACCTGGAGCGCCGCGTCGCGATGCTCTGGGACGAGCGCATCGTCCCCTTCAACGAGAACCTCCGGGCCGGCCGTGCGGAGCCGCGCCCCGAGAAACTCCAGTTCGTCGAGTCCGACCCGGCCTGGCCGCGGCGGTTCGAGCACCTGGCCGCGCGGCTGCGCCGCGTCCTCGGCCCGAGCGCGGTCCGCATCGACCACGTGGGTTCGACGGCCGTCGCGGGCCTGCCCGCGAAGGACGTCATCGACATCCAGGTCACGGTGGTCGCGCTGCCGATCGTGGACGCCTTCGCCGATGCGCTCGGCGACGCCGGGTTCTACGGCGGGGTGATGCACGATTCGCCCAAACCGGAGTTCCCCGACCCGCTGGACTGGGAGAAGCGCCTCTACGGGTATGCGGATCCGGGCAACATCGCCCATGTCCACTTCCGGCCGATCGACAGCCCCGGCCAGCGGTTCGCGCTGCTGTTCCGCGACTGGATGCGCGCCGACGCGGCCGCCCGGACCGACTACGCCCAGGTGAAGGGCATGCTCGCCGCGAAGGTCGACTCGAGCACCGAGTACGCCGAGGCCAAGGAGCCCTGGTTCGACCGCGAGGGCTGGCCCCGCGCCAACCGCTGGGCCGCCGAGCGCGGCTGGCACGCCCCGGTCTGTTAGCGGAGGTGATGCGGAAAGGGCCCGGTCGAGCGACCGAGCCCTTTCAGCGTCTTCCGGGTCAGCCGATCTGCTCGGCCAGTTCCCAGGGGATCTCGACCATCGGGAAGTCCTCATCGGACAGTTCGGCGCTCGCGACGCCGTAGAACGACATCATCTCGACCTCGCGCAGCCACTCGCCTTCGAGGTGGTAGCGGAACGCCGACCGGCCCGCGGCCGCTTCGGCGTCGCCGGCCACAGGGAACTCGACGACATGCACCTGGGCGCCGTCGACCTCGTCGACCCGGAGCAGGAACGCCTTCTCCGCCATGGCGTCCGCGTCCTCGGCCTCCTCTGCGGCCATCTCCAGGAGCCGGAACACCAGCGATTCGACCGGACCGAAATGCTCGGCCGCGTCCTCGTCGGTGAGGGCGTGCGCCTCCCAGCCTTCCGCGGGCGGCGCCTCGGGCAGCTCCGGGCCCTCGGCGGGGGCGGTCGCATAGCCGCCGGGCCGGGCCAGGAAGAGCCGCTGGCCGCTCGCGTCCGTCAGATGCAGGTACGCGGTCATGGTGCGCCAGTCGATCGAGCCGCGGCCCGTGGTCACCTGGCCGTCGCCGGTCGGCACCGTCAGGTCCACCTCGGCGGTGTCCTCCCAGTTGCCCTGCCGCACCTCGGCGATCGTCGCCGCCAGGTCCTCGTCGACGGCTTCGGGCGTGATCGCCGGGCCGCCCAGCAGATCGATGGCCGCGAACCCGCTCGCGTCGAACTCGACGTCGTGCAGGAAGTCCACGGACGAGAGGTTCGCCTCGCCCGTGTTCACCTGGAAGCGGCGGAGGTTCCCGTCGGCGTCGAGCGAGTACAGGGCCTCCGGGCTCGCGCCCTGCTCGGGGGCCCCCTCGGCGGTCTCGACCATGATCGGCGCGCGGAACGAGTCGACCGGCTCGCCGTCGATGACCCCCTCCTCCCGCCACGTGGCCTGCTTCGCCAGCTCGGCGGGGTCGTCAGCCTCGACTGCGGTCAGCGTGAACAGCGACGACGCGAGGATGTCGACCGTGGTCTCCAGCGGCGTGCCCGCGCCGACCAGCATCTGCCGGGTCGTCCAGCCTTCCTCGGGGACGCGCAGTTCGCTGAAGGCCGCCTCGTCGTCCGCGCGGGTGGCGATGAGGCCCGGGATGGCCTGGACCAGCCGGTGGCCGCCCTCGGCGTCGGGAACGCGCGCGTACAGCATCGGGACCTGCCAGTCGAGGAACCCGTCCGCCGTGACCGTCTCGCCGTCGATCGGCACGCTGATGCGCACCGCGACCGGATCGGAGCCGTGGTTGCGTTCGCGCATCCCGGCCAGCAGCGCGGCCTCCTCCTCGCTCACCGGTCGCTCAGCGTTCGACGCGCCCGGACTGCACGAGACGGCGAACCAGCCGGCGACGGCGATCGCGACGATGATGGCCATGACCCACATCAGGGCCGATTTCCAGGGGACTGCGGTAGTGGAGCTCACGCAGGGACCAACGAGCCGGACCGGGAAAAGTCACGAGTAGGGTGCGGTCGCTGTCGTACCCCGGCGCTACGGTTGGTCCGTGGCATTCGATATTCCCCGCGCCGAAGGGCGCTTCGAGGTGGTAGCCGACTGGGAGCCGTCGGGAGACCAGCCGACCGCGATCGCCCAGCTGACCGAGCGCGTCGAACGGGGCGAGCGGGACGTGGTCCTGCTCGGCGCGACCGGCACCGGCAAGTCGGCCACGTCCGCGTGGCTCATCGAGAAGCTCCAGCGGCCCGCGCTGGTGATGGTCCACAACAAGACCCTCGCCGCGCAGCTGGCGAAGGAGCTGCGCGAGCTCCTGCCGAACAACGCCGTCGAGTACTACGTCTCGTACTACGACTACTACCAGCCCGAGGCGTACGTCGCGCAGTCCGACACCTACATCGAGAAGGACGCCTCGATCAACGAGGAGGTCGAGCGGCTGCGCCACCGCGCCACCTACTCGCTGCTGACCCGCCGCGACGTCGTCGTGGTGGCCACCGTCTCGGCGATCTACGGCCTCGCGACCCCCGCCGAGTACCTGGAGCAGGCCACCGAGGTCGCCGTGGGCCAGGAGTGGGACCGCGACAAGCTGCTGCGGCGTCTCGTGGACGTCCAGTACGGCCGCAACGACGTCGCCTTCACCCGCGGCACCTTCCGGGTGCGCGGCGACACGATCGAGATCATCCCGGCCTACGAGGAGCTGGCGATCCGGATCGAGATGTTCGGCGACGAGGTCGAACGGCTCTACTACCTGCACCCGATCACCGGCGACGTGATCCGCGAGGTCGACCGGGTGCTCATCTTCCCCGGCTCGCACTACGCCACGGGCAACGAGCGCATGGCCCGCGCGATCCGCGACATCGAGGTCGAGCTCGCCGACCGACTCGCCGAGCTGGAGGAGCAGGGCAAGCTCCTGGAGGCCCAGCGGCTGCGGATGCGCACCGTGTTCGACCTGGAGAACATGAAGCAGATCGGCACCTGCAACGGCATCGAGAACTACTCGCGGCACATCGACGGCCGCGCCCCGGGCACCCCGCCGCACACCCTGCTCGACTACTTCCCGTCCGACTTCATCACCATCGTCGACGAGTCGCACCAGACGATCCCCCAGATCGGCGCGATGCACGAGGGCGACGCCTCGCGCAAGCGCAACCTCGTGGACTTCGGCTTCCGGCTGCCCAGCGCGCTGGACAACCGGCCGCTGCGCTTCGACGAGTTCCGCGAGCGCGTGGGCCAGTCCGTGTACCTCTCGGCCACGCCGGGAAAGTGGGAGCTGGAGCAGACCAAGGGCCAGTTCGTTGAGCAGGTGATCCGCCCCACCGGCCTGGTCGACCCGCACGTGGAGGTGCGCCCCACCAAGGGGCAGATCGACGACCTCATGTACGAGATCAACGAGCGCGCCAAGAAGAACGAGCGCGTGCTCGTCACGACCCTCACCAAGAAGATGGCCGAGGACCTCACCGACTACTTCATGGACAACGGCATCCGGGTCCGCTACCTGCACTCCGAGGTCGAGACGCTCCGCCGGGTCGAGCTGCTGGGGGAGCTGCGGCGCGGCGACTACGACGTGCTCGTCGGCATCAACCTCCTCCGGGAGGGCCTCGACCTGCCCGAGGTCTCCCTGGTGGCGATCCTCGACGCGGACAAGGAGGGGTTCCTGCGCTCGGGGACCTCGCTGATCCAGACGATCGGCCGCGCGGCCCGCAACGTCTCGGGCACGGTGCTCATGTACGCCGACAAGCTCACCGACTCGATGAAGGCGGCGCTCGACGAGACCGACCGGCGCCGCGAGAAGCAGGTGGCCTACAACAAGGCGCACGGCGTCGACCCGCAGCCGCTGCGCAAGCGCATCGGCGACATCATGGAGGACCTGTACGAGTCGGCCGCCGAGACCGCGAAGCTGGTCGAGGAGGACCCGTGGGCGACCCTCCCGAAGGGCAAGCGGGAGCAGGGCGCCGGCAAGGTCCGCTCCGAGATCCTCAAGCAGCTCGACGAGCGCAACGAGCAGATGCTCGCGGCCGCAAGGGAACTCAGGTTCGAACTCGCCGCCGCCTACCGCGACGAGATCACCGATCTCAAACGCGAACTCCGCCAGATCGATGAGGCAGGGGCCTAGAACGAAGCGAGCGGACCGCGCCCTCGGGCGCGGTCCGCTCGCTGCAATTTGCCGTTGCTTTGCTGTCTAGTCGACGTCTTCGAAGTGCTCCACGAGCGGGGGCTGGGCGAAGTACGGGCCGATGGCCTCGCGCCACTTCAAATACCGGTCGGTCTCGCGGAAGCCCTGCTCGTGGGCTTCGACGGAGTCCCACTCGATGAGGAGCACGAAGCGGCTCGGCGACTCGATGCCCTGCGTCATGCGCATGGTGCGCAGGCCCGGGGAGACCTTCACGAGTTCGCGGGCGGAGCGGTACGCCTCCTTGAAGGCGTCCTCCTGCCCTGGGGTGACCTTGATTTCAGCGACTTCGAGAACCATGAGCGGAGCCTTCCACAGCTTCCGCCACAATGACACCACCCAGCGCACTGTCGAGAGTGAAGTCACATACCCGACTGATGACAAGTCGGCTTCCGGCAGGCAGAATAGTCCCGTCTGTTCAGAATCAGGTATGTGGGGAGTATCCCGCAGCGGTTCCCGCTGTTAGCGTCGTCGTCAATGCACGGGACCGCGATCGGTCCCCGGTGGCGCTGGTCCGCAAGGACCGGGAGAGACCATGTGACCCTCCAAAGGCATCAGGAAGGCAACACATTGGACCTCCCCGCGTGGGCATGGGCCCTCACGATGGTGGTGCTGGCCTCCGTGGTCGTGCTCGACCTCGCAATGGCCATCCGCAACCCCCACAAGCTCTCCACCAAAGAAGCGGCCTCCTGGGCCGGCGTTTACATCGGTGCCGCACTGCTCTTCGGCGTCATCATGCTGGTCACCCAGGGCGCGCAGTTCGGCGGCGAGTTCTACGCCGGCTACCTGACCGAGCTGGCGCTCTCGGTCGACAACCTCTTCGTCTTCCTGCTCATCATCCAGGGCTTCCGGGTCCCGGCGGTGCTCCAGTCGCGGGTGCTGCTCGTCGGCATCGTCCTCTCGATCGTCCTCCGCGGCGGCTTCATCGCGGTGGGCTCCGTGCTCATCGCGAAGTTCAGCTGGGTCTTCCTCATCTTCGGCGCGATCCTCATCTGGACCGCGATCGGGCAGCTCCGCGAGAACGCCCACGAAGGCGACGAGGAAGAGGAGCACTACGAGAAGTCGCGCTTCATGAAGTTCGCCGAGTCGAAGCTGCGCGTCAGCGCCGACTACCACGGCAGCAAGCTCTTCACCCGCATCGACGGCGTCAAGTTCGTGACGCCCTTGCTGCTGGCGATGATCGCGATCGGCTCGACGGACATCCTGTTCGCCCTCGACTCGATCCCGGCGATCTTCGGCCTCACCCAGGAGCCGTACCTGGTCTTCACCGCCACGATCTTCGCGCTGATGGGCCTGCGCCAGCTGTACTTCCTGCTGGCCGCGATGCTCAAGTCGCTGAAGTACCTGCACCTGGGCCTGGCCGCGATCCTCGGCTGGATCGGCGTCAAGCTCGTCATGAACGGCCTGGCCGAGAACCAGCTGCCGTTCATCAACGGCGGCCACCACATCGAGTGGATGCCGCACATCCCGACCGCGATCTCGCTCGGCATCATCGCCGGCGTGCTGGCCGCGGTCGTGCTGGCCAACTGGATCCTGCTGCGCCGCCAGGGCAAGACCTTCAAGGAGCTCTTCGCGGAGTCCGAGGCCGAAATGGAAGCCGCCGCTCCCGAAGCCGTGGCCGCCGCAGAGAAGTAGCGCTGCCGAGCAGTGAGCACAGCAAGCGGAACGGCCCGCCTCCCCGAAAGGGAAGGCGGGCCGTTCCGCTTGTGACGTTTCAGGCCTGCACGGGCAGGCGGCGGCAGGCGGTGATGCCCGCCAGCTCGGAGTCCTTGAGCGATTCGACGACGACCTTGCCGTAGACCGAGGACGAGAAGATGACCTCGGGCAGGTCCGACTGGCTGCGCTCGGCCATGATCGCCGGGGTCCTCGGGTCGCCGCCGTGCTCGATGAACACCAGGTCGCCGGGGTGGAGGTCCTCGAACTCGACCGCTTCGCCGGCCTCGATGAGCGCGTCGTTGAAGCGCGGCACGTCGATCCCGAGCTGGCGGTAGACGATCCACACCAGGCCGGGGGCGTCGATGCCGTAGGCGCTGACGCCGCCGTGGAGGTACGGGATCTCCAGGAGCTGCTGGGCGAGTTTCACCGCGTCGAGTCCGGCCGCGATGAGCGAGGTCGAGGGCGAATCCGCTTTCGACAGCGCCGCGACGGGCTCGTTGGCGAGGTCGCGCTGGGGGACCCAGCCGGGCTGCCGCGGCCCGGGCAGGCCCACGGGGACCCAGCCGCGGTAGGCGGCGCCGACGACCCGCAGGCGGGTGCCGAGGGTGACGCCCGGGATGGCGACGTCGCCGCCAGGTTCGTCCCGCACGGCGGTCGCGGTGGCGCTCACGAAGTGCTCGACGCCCTCGGTGTCGCCTTCGGCGGGGTGCACGAGCTGGTCGAGCGGGACCCAGCCGGTGGTGTCCTGCTGCAGGCAGGAGACTTCGGCCCAGCCGTCGGCGATCTGGCGGACCTCGACGCGGGTGCCGAGGAGGCACTGGGTGCGCACGCGCCCTTTGAGGCCGTTGGCGCGGATGTCGTTGGTGAGCCGGGCGACCCATTCGCGGATTGCGGACGGCACGCCGAGTGCGAGGCGGTCCTCCGGCCCTGGGGCCGAGGGCTGGGCCCAGAGGGTCGCGACTGCGACGGCGATCAACGCCGGTTGTCCAGGTGCGATCGGCACGGTTGGTTCTCTCCGGATGGCTCGAGCGGTTCGTCGTGTGAAACGCGAGCAGGGGGGACCTCCACCAGCCCGCCGCGTTCTTCGCAGCACCGACCACCCACTGTAGCAAGTGTATCCAGATGGCGACGCTGCGGTCTGAGTGTGATGCCCGATGCGTATTGCACGCAATGGGCGTGAACCATGCGAAACGTTCCCGGCTCTTCGCTGTGGCAAGATTTTTGCCATGACCGCAGTGCACGAAGCCCTCAGCCGCCTGTCCGCCGCCGCCGACGCGGGGGAGGCCCCCGCCGCCGCCGATCTCGAAGCGGTCCTGGCGAGCGCGGACGCCGAGCTCATGGACGTGGTCGCGGCGGCCGCGCGGCTTCGCTTCCGCCACTTCGGGAACACGGTCAAGCTCAACTACCTGGTGAACCTCAAGAGCGGGCTGTGCCCCGAGGACTGCAACTACTGCTCGCAGCGGCTCGGATCGAAGGCCGACGTCCTCAAGTACACGTGGCTGAGCCCCGAGCAGGCTGCCGAGCAGGCCGCGGCGGGCGTCGCGGGCGGGGCCTCGCGCGTGTGCCTGGTCGCGAGCGGGCGCGGTCCGACCGATATGGACGTCGAGCGCGTGGGCAAGACCATCGCCGCGGTGAAGAACGCCGCCCCGGGCGTCGAGGTGTGCGCGTGCCTGGGCCTGCTCAAGGACGGCCAGGCCGAGCGCCTCGCCGATCTCGGCGCGGACGCGTACAACCACAACCTCAACACCTCCGAGGACTCGTACGCCGAGATCTGCTCGACCCACACCTTCAACGACCGGGTGGACACGGTGAACGCCGCCCACGGCGCGGGCCTGTCCCCGTGCTCGGGCCTCATCGCGGGCATGGGCGAGTCGGACGCGGACCTCGTCTCGGTCGCCTTGGGGCTCAGGGGACTCGACGTGGACTCGATTCCGGTGAACTTCCTGCTGCCGTTCGACGGCACGCCGCTCGAGGACACGTGGGAGCTCGACCCGCGCCGGTGCCTGCGCATCCTCGCGATGGTCCGCCTGGCGAACCCGGCCGCTGAGGTGCGGCTCGCGGCGGGCAGGGAGGTCCACTTGCGGCAGATGCAGGGCGTGGCCCTCCAGGTCGTCAACTCGATCTTCCTGGGGGACTACCTCACCAGCGAGGGCCAGGCCGCGAAGGACGACCTCGCGCTCATCGCCGACGCGGGTCTCGTGCCGCTCGGCCTGGAGTCCGCCCCTGAGGCGGTCCGCGAGGCGGTCAAGCCCCGCAAGCGCGGCGCGGGCACCGACGTGGCCCCCAACGCCTGAACCGGGGACGGTGTCGGGCCCCGTCCGTACGATCGGGACGGGGCGCTGTGCATCACCGTCGGCGCCGGACAGGAGGCGTTGACATGATTCGATACCTGATCTCGTTCGACGACGGCGCGATGGACGCGCTCACCGAGGAGGAGCTGGCCGCGGCGAGCCGGGATTCGCACGCGGTGGTGGAGGCGGCGAAGAAAGCCGGCGTCTGGATCTTCGGCGCAGGGCTGGAACGCCGGCCTGCCGCCATCGTGGACACCGACGGCACGGTCAGCGAGGGGCCGTTCCCGGAGGCCAAGGCGGTCCTCGGCGGCTTCTCGGTCATCGAGGTGAAAGCGCACGAAGACGCCCTGTCGTGGGCCGCGAAGATCGCCGCCGCCTGCCGCTGCGCGCAGGAGGTCCGCGTCCTCTACTACGACCCGGAGTCCTGACGGACTCAGGTCAGGGGCGCGGTCGATTCGCGGACCACGAGCTCGGTGGCGAGTTCGAGGCGGGGCGAGTCGATCTCGTTGCCGGCCGCCATCTCCAGGACCGTGCGGGCGGCGAGCGCGCCCATCTCGGCGAGGGGCTGGCGCACGGTGGTGAGCGGCGGGCTGGTCCAGCGCGACTCGGGGAGGTCGTCGAAGCCGATGACGCTCACGTGCTCGGGGATGCGCAGGCCGGCCTGGCGGATCGCCTCGTAGGCGCCGAAGGCCATCTGGTCCGAGGAGGCGAAGATCGCGGTGGGCGGCTCGGGCAGGCGCAGGAGCGAGGACGCGGCGTCGAAGCCGGACTGGTGGTAGAAGTCGCCGTCGTAGATCAGGGTCGGGTCGTAGGTGAGGCCGGCCGCGTCGAGGGCGGCGCGGTAGCCGTCGAAGCGCGCCCGGGAGCAGAGCACCTGCTTGGGGCCGTGGATGAAGCCGATGCGGGTGTGGCCCAAGGAGATCAGGTGCTCGGTCGCGGCCAGGCCGCCGGCCCAGTTGGTGGCGCCGATCGCCGGGGCGTCCATCGTCGGGCCGCCGGAGGGGTCGAGCACGACCATCGGGACGCCGAGGTGCCGCAGCTGCTCCAGGATCGGGGACGCGAGCTGTGAGACCACGAGGATGACGCCGTCGGAGGCGCGGGTGCGGAGGTTGTCCAGCCACTGCTCGGTCGAGGCGCGGCGGCGGTGCACCGCCGAGACGACGGTGCCGACGCCCGCGGCGTGGGCCGCGTCCTCGACGCCGCGGATGATCTCCACGGCCCAGGGGCTGTCCAGTTCGTTGAAGACCAGGTCGACCAGGCGCGCGCGGCTGGGGGCGCGGGTGGAGCGGCGGCGCTGGTAGCCGCGCTCGTTCAGCAGTTCCTCGACGCGTTTGCGCGTCTCGGGGGCGACGTCCGAGCGGCCGTTGATGACGCGCGAGACCGTCGGCACGCTGACGCCGGCCTCGTCGGCGATCGCGCGGATCGTGATGCGCCCGTGTTCGTCTTCGCTCAAGGGTCCTCCTGGTCGTTCCTGCCCAACCGTAGTGCCGACATCTTATAGCGGTGCCCCTGGGCTCCCGGATTCCACCCGAAACTTTCGAGAACTTTGCTCGATAAAACGTCCTGGGCAAACGCATCCCACGCCGAAATCAAGCCTAGAAGTAGCCCGTCATCAATGTTATGGTGTGCAAACCTGTATCGAAAACGATCAGAAAAGTTTCAGAAACTATCGGCCCGGAACCAGCAGTTCCCATGCTCCGGGCCGCTTGAGTGGAGCAGCATGGACACCGACACCCCCGCGGACGCGGCCGAACGCGCCGCCGGTCTCGTCAAGCGGATGACGCTCGAAGAGAAATGCGCGCAGCTGTACAGCCTGTGGCGCGGCGTCGACGCGGACGCCGCCGACATGGCCCCGCACCAGAGCGAGCAGAGCAGCGGGGTCTCCGAGGACGAGGCCATCGCGCACGGGTTGGGCCAGCTGACCCGCCCCTTCGGCTCCGCCCCCGTGGCGGCCGCCGAAGGCGCGGCCAACCTCGCCGCCCTGCAGCGCCGCATCCAGGCCTCCAGCCGCTTCGGCATCGCCGCCCTGGCCCACGAGGAATGCCTCACCGGCTTCATGGCCCACGGCGCGACCATCTTCCCGACCGCCCTCGCCTGGGGCGCGACCTTCGACCCCGAGCTCATCGGCGCGATGGCCCAGCAGATCGGCGTCACCATGCGCAGCGTGGGCGTCCACCAGGGCCTCGCCCCGGTACTGGACGTCGTCGCCGACTCGCGCTGGGGCAGGACCGAGGAGACGATGGGCGAGGACCCGTACCTGACGGGCACGCTCGCCACCGCGTACGTCGCGGGCCTTCAGGACTCCGGGATCATCGCCACGCTGAAGCACTTCGCCGGCTACTCCGCCTCGCACGCGGCCCGCAACTTCGGTCCGGTCTACGTGGGCCCCCGGCAGTTCGCCGAGACCTATCTGACCCCGTTCGAGATGGCCGTGCGCATCGGCCGCGCCGGCTCCGTGATGCCCTCCTACGCCGCCAACGACGGCGTCGCCTCCCACGCCAACCCTGAACTGCTGCAGGGCGTCCTGCGCGACGAATGGGGCTTCGAGGGCACGGTGGTCTCCGACTACTTCGGCGTCAACTTCCTCAACTCCCTCCACAGCGTCGCCGCCGACCGCGCCGAAGCGGCCGTCCTCGGCCTCGCGGGCGGCGTGGACGTCGAACTGCCGAGCGTCGACTGCTACGGCGAGCCCCTGCAGTCCGCCGTCGCCGCCGGCCGCATCGACGAAGGCGTGATCGACCGCGCCGTGGAGCGCGTGCTCACCCAGAAGATCCGGCTCGGCCTGCTCGAGGAGCTCCCCGAGCCCGCCGCGGCGATCGACCTCGACCCGCCGCACGCCCGCGCGCTGGCCGCCGAGGTGGCCCGCAAGTCGATCGTGCTCCTCGCCAACGACGGCACGCTGCCGCTCGGGTC
Organism: Glycomyces sp. NPDC021274; assembly: GCF_040641195.1. Lineage (NCBI taxonomy): Bacteria > Bacillati > Actinomycetota > Actinomycetes > Glycomycetales > Glycomycetaceae > Glycomyces > Glycomyces sp. NPDC021274. The sequence continues at coordinate 167,286 of NZ_JBFADC010000007.1, forward strand.
CGAGCCCGGGCGGATCGCGCTCGTCGGGCCCGTCGCGGACGACAAGGCCGTCATGCTCGGCTGCTATGCGTTCCCGAACCACCACGGCCGCAACGACGCCGCGTCCATCGACTCGGACGACCCGTACCCGCACGTGGACATGGGCGTCGCGATCGCGACGCTCGCCGAACGGCTTGCCGCGGACCTCCCGGCCGCGTTCATCGAGCACCTCGCGGCGGGTTCGGTCCTCGACGCCTCTGACGCCGAGATCGCCGCGGCGGCCAACGCCGCCGCCGCTGCCGACCTCGCGATCGTCGCCGTCGGCGACCGCTCCGGGCTCTTCGGCCGGGGCACCTCAGGGGAAGGCTGCGACGCCGCGACGCACGCGCTGCCGGGCCGCCAGGCGGAGCTGCTCGAAGCGGTGCTCGACTCCGGCACGCCCACGGTGGTCGTCGTCATCTCCGGCCGCCCGTACGCGCTCGGCACGGCCCCCGACCGGGCCGCCGCGATCGTGCAGGCGTTCCTGCCCGGCCAGGAGGGCGCCAGCGCCATCAGCGCAGTGCTCACCGGCGCGGCCGAGCCCGAGGGCCGCCTGCCCGCGGGCGTCCCGGCGCGCCCGGACTCCCCGCCCGCCACCTACCTCGCCCCGGAGCTGGCCCGGCGCTCCTCGGTCTCGTCGGTGGACCCGACGGCCCGCTACGTCTTCGGCCACGGCCTCTCGTACACCGAGTTCACCTGGGAGGAGGCGGCGCTCGTCTCCGGCGCCGAGGTCGCTCCGGACGGGACCGTCGAGCTCGCGGTGTGTGTGCGCAACTCCGGCGAGCGCCGCGGCACCGAGGTCGTGCAGCTCTACCTCCACGACCCGGTGGCCTCCGCGGTCCGGCCCGTGCAGCGCCTGGTCGGCTTCGCGCGGCTCGACCTGGATCCCGGAGAGGTCCGCGAGGCCCGCTTCGCCATGCCCGTCGACCTGGCCGCGTTCGTGGGCGTCGACGGCGAGTGGACCGTCGAGGCGGGGGCGCTCGAACTGCGCCTCGCGCGCTCGGCCGCGGACACCGTGGCCGCGCTGCGCGTCGAGGTGACCGGCACCCGCCGCCTGGAGCCGGGCACCCGGGCCTTGGCGACCCAAATCACTGCCGCAACCGTTGTCGGCTAGTATTCAACCAGACGCTGGAAAGCGTTTACAGACCCTGTGACGAAGGAGTCCACTGTGTCCTCCCCTTACCGCCTCGCCGTAGTCGGCACCGGCGGCATCGCCCACCTGCACGCCGAGCAGCTGCGCGATCACTGTCAAGGCCGGATCGAGCTGGTCGCGGCCGTCGACCCCGACACCGATCGCCTCAACGCGTTCAAGGAGAAGTTCGGGGTCGAGCGCGGGTACGCCTCCATCGAGGAGCTGCTCGCCGCCGAGCCCCTCGACCTGGTCGACCTCTGCACCCCGCCCGTGGCCCACGCGCCCGGGGCCATCGCCGCCCTCGAAGCCGGCGTCGGCGTGATCTGCGAGAAGCCTCCGGCACTGAGCCTCGCCGAGTTCGACCGGATCGCGGCCGCGGCGTCCGCCTCGAAGGGCGACTTCGCGCTCATCTCCCAGCACCGCTTCGGCTCCGCCGCCGAGCGCGTGCGCGACATGACCGCCTCGGGCGTCCTCGGCCGCCTCGCCGTCGCCAAATGCGACACCCTCTGGTACCGGCCCGAGGAGTACTTCGCGGTCGAATGGCGCGGACGCTGGGAGACCGAGGGCGGCGGTCCCACCATGGGCCACGGCATCCACCAGGTCGACACGCTGCTCTCCCTCGTCGGGCCCTGGTCCGAAGTGGTCGCCACCGCGCACCGCCACCGCCGCATCACCAACACCGAGGACGTCTCGCACGCGATCGTCACCCTCGAGTCCGGCGCGTCCGTGGTCATCACCAACTCGCTGCTCAGCCCGCGCGAGGTCTCGCAGATCCGGCTCGACTTCGACAACGCCACCGTCGAGCTCGACCACCTCTACGGCTACGGCGACGACAACTGGAGCATCCACCCGATCGAAGCGGCCGCAGAGGAAGTGAACCTCGCCTGGGCCGGCGAGCCCCGCGGCAAGTCCTCGGGCCACTACGCCCAGTTCCTGCGCATCGCCGACGCCCTCGACGGCAACGCCGCCCCGCCGGTCACCGTCGAGGACGCCCGCCGCACCCTCGAACTCCTCGCCGCGATCTTCGCCTCCGCCTTCACCGGCAAGCGCGTCCGCGCCGGCGAGATCGACCCGACCTCGCCGTTCTACCAGCGCATGGACGGCTCCGGCGCCCCCTGGCCCGACCGCAAATGACCGCCCTCGAATACAGAGCCGCCGAACCGAGCCACGACTGGAGAGCACACCGATGACGCTGCAACTCGACGACAACGGCACCGCCGTCTCGATCACCAAGGGCGACTTGACGATCCTGCGGTACGTCTACCGCCCCGACAACGCCCAGTTCGAATCCCCGCGGCCCTACTTCGAGCCGCTCTACGACCTCGCCGGCAACCAGGTGAGCCTCTACCGCCCGCACGACCACGTGTGGCACAAGGGCATCGCGCTCTCCCTGCCGAACGCGGGCCCGGAGAACTTCTGGGGCGGCGCGACCTTCCGCCGCGGCAAGGGCTACGTCGACGAGAAGAACGACGGCGCCATGGTCCACCAGGAGTTCACCGAGCTGACCTCGGACGAGAACGGCGTCAAAGCCGTCGAGCGCCTCGACTGGATCACCCAGGACGGCCGCCACTTCTTCTCCGAGACCCGCACCTTCGCCGTCACCGTCCTCTCCGACGACACCTGGGTGCTCTCGTTCACGACCGCGTTCACCAACGACACCGAGAACACGGTCGTCATGGGCAGCCCCACCACCGAAGGGCGCGACAACGCGGGCTACGGCGGCTTCTTCTGGCGCGGCCCGCGCTCCTTCACCGAAGGCACCGTCTACACCGCCGAAGGCGAAGGCGGCGACGAGAAGATGGGCGAACGCGGCGACTGGCTCGCCTACCGCGGCAAGCACGACTCGGTCGACGCCGTCTCGACGCTGGTCTTCACCGACCACCCCGAGAACCCGACCGCGCCCGTCAAGTGGTTCGTCCGCACGACCCCGTTCGCCGCGGTCTGCCCGGCGCCGTTCTTCGACACCGAGCTGCCGATGGAGCCCGGCGACACCGTGACACTGCGCCACGCCGTCGCCGTCTGCAACGGCGACACCGGGATCGAGGGCGCAGCCAAGACCGCCGCGCTCGCCGCCGCCGAACTCGAACGGCTGGGGTAGCGATGAGCGGCTTCCCGGGCGGCACGGCCGTCTCCCTCGTCAGCGTCTACGACTGGCCCGCGGCCGACGGCCAGGCGGGCGGCAGCCCGCACCTGCACACCGCCTCCACCGAGGGGTACGTCGTCGTCAGCGGCACCGGTGCGGTCGAGACCCTCTCGGGCAACGGCTACGAGCGGCACGAGCTCAAGCGCGGTACCGTCCTGTGGTTCACCCCCGGGACGGTCCACCGCGCGGTCAACGGCTCCGGGGACCTCCAGGTCGTCGTGGTCATGCAGAACGCCGGCATCCCCGAGGCCGGGGACGCCGTGTTCACCTTTCCCGAAGCGACCCTTGCCGACACGGAGGCGTACGTCGCCGCCGCGACGGCACCGGCCGCCCCGGGACTCACGGAGGCGGAACGCGGCGAAGCCACCCGGGCCCGCCGGGACCTCGCGATCGAGGGCTACCTCGCCCTGCGCGAACGCGTCGAGACCGAAGGCCCCGCGGCCATGAAGCCCTTGTGGGACAAGGCGGCCCAGCTCGTCTCGTCCCGGGCCGAGACCTGGCGGCGGATCTGGGCCGCCGGGCCCAAGGCCCAGGCCGACGCCACGGGCGCCCACCTGGACGCCCTCGCCAAGGCCGACGCGACCCACCTCTGCGACGCCCACGCCGCCAATGCCGGTGACGCCGCAGGCAAGTGGGGCATGTGCGGACGCCTGGAGACCTGGGACCTGCGCCCCTGAACGACCGGACGGAGGGGTCGAGTGCAGCGCACTCGATCCCTCCGCCGTCGTCTCGCGGTCCCCGTGACGCTTCCCGGGACGGCAACCGCCACGGGTCGAGCGGCGATTGCGGCGTTCACCTGCACGGTGCCGTAGCGTGGTATCGCTTCCTGCGAGGGGAAGCGATACGAGCGTGTGTGAGGTGCCCGCTACGATATGGCGCGGGACGAACGAGGAGCGCAGTTGGTCGAGCACAATCCAGCCGAGACCGGGATCATGATCGACGCCGCGACCACGGTCGATCGCGACGACGCCATCTGGATCGAGCCCGACGGCGACGGCTTCGACGTCTGGATCCACATCGCCCGGGTCGCCGACCACGTCATCACGGGCGGCCGCGCCGACACCGAGGCCCACCGCCGCGTCCACACCCGCTACCGGCCCGAGTACACCAAGCACATGCTCCCCGCACCCGTGGTCGAGGCCGCCTCCCTCGAACCCGGCCGCGAGAACGACACCTTCGCCGTCCACCTCAGACTCGACGCCGCCGGCCACGTGCTCACCGCCGAACTCGGCCCCGGCCGCCTCACCAAGGCCTGGATCATGACCCACGGCGAAGCCGCCGGCGCCGCAGGCGATCCCGCCCACCCGCTCCACGGCACGCTCGCGCTCGCCCTGCGCTTCGCCCAGACCATGCTCGCCGCCCGCCGCAACGCCGGCGCGCTCGCGTTCTACGACCTCCTCTCCGGCTTCGTCACCAACGAGGAGGGCCAGCTCGTCCGGCTCGACCAGTCGATGCGCAACTCCGGCTACATCATCGTGCAGGAGTTCATGATCGCCGCCAACGCGCAGATCGCCGCCTGGGCCGTGCGCGAGGACCTGCCGATCCTCTTCCGCAACCACCGCCTCGCCGCCGTCGCCGGCGACCCCGCCGAACTGCGCGCCGAACTCGACTCGATCGCCGCCTCCGGCGACGGCGCCGCCTTCGAGATGCTCCGCACCCGCATGCGCATGGTCGCCCGCGCCGCCACCTACGGCCCCACCGTGCACGGCCACCACGGCCTCCAACTGCCCGCGTACACGCACGCGACCAGCCCCATCCGCCGCTACCCCGACCTCGTCGTGCAGCGCATCCTCCTCGCCGCCGCCCTCGGCCGGCCGAGCCCTTACCCCATCGAGGAACTGAATGCCGTCGCCGCGCACGTGAACGAACGCGTCGAAGAAGAGCGCCGCGCCAAGGCCGAGTACTTCAAGCAGAAGGCCCACGAGCAGACCGCGAAGCACGCCGAAGCCGCCGACTTCACCGCCCTGCCCTACAAGCAGTACGCCCGCGTCCTCCAGTTCGCCGTCGAACGCGGCGAGACCCCCACCGGGCTCGCCGAGGACACCGCCCGCCGCCTCGACGCCCGCGAGCTCCAGCTCCGCGAGTTCGCCTCCGTCTACCTCTACGGCCGCGGCGAGTTCGAACCGCTGCGCGAGCGCATGAACCGGATGCTCGCCGACGAGCCGCAGCAGGCCCAGTCGATCGTCAACGTCTACCTCCAGGACCGCCTCGGCGGCCCCGTCAGCAACGAGACGAACGTGCTCTGGACCGTCGAGGACGCGCCCGGCTTCGAGGGCCCGCTGTTCGCCGCGCAGGTCTCCATCCGCTACGGCGACGAACAGGTCGACTCACCGAAGCGCTTGCAGCGCAACAAGAAGGAAGCCCGCAATCAAGCCGCCCTGGCGCTCGTGGCCGCGCTGGCGGGCCTGCCCGACCCGTCCTCCGACGCGGTGGCCAAACCGCGCGCGGAGGAGCCGAAGAAGCTCCTCGTGGACGCCGCGGTCAACCCGGCCGAAGCGGTCCAGATCTATGCCGCACGCGGCCTGATCAAACCGCTCACCTGGGCGTTCTCGGTCGACGGTCCCTCGCACGAGCGGACCTTCACGTGCCGGGCGGAGGGCCGGCTGCCGGGCTCCGGCGAGCAGGTCGCCGCCGAGGGCAAGGGCCCGACCAAGCAGGTCGCGAAGACCAACGCGGCCCTTGAGCTGCGCGTCCACATCGAGGTCGCCCTCGCGCTCGGCGATGCGGGGCGGCGCGCGGAGGCCTGACGGCCCGGGTCACGACCGGCCTCGGAGCGCGAAAAGCGTTACGCCCGCTAGGGCACAATGGGGGCGTGCATATTCTCGACGACTTCGCATGGCGCGGCCTCATCCAGGACTCCACCGGCACCGACGCTCTCCGCGAACACATCGACGCGGGCCCGGTGACCTTCTATGTGGGCTTCGACCCGACCGCGGTCAGCCTGCACGTCGGCCACCTCATGCAGGTCATCACCGCCAGCCGCCTGCAGCGGGCGGGCCTGCGGCCGCTGCTGCTCGTGGGCGGCGCGACGGGCCAGATCGGCGACCCGAAGGAGGCGGGGGAGCGCAGCATCAACCCGCCCGAGGTCGTGGCCGGCTGGGTCGAGAAGATCCGGGCGCAGCTCGCGCCGTTCGTCACCTACGACGGCGACAACGGCGCGGTCCCGGTCAACAACCTCGACTGGACCAGCGAGATGGGCGTCGTGGAGTTCCTGCGCGACGTCGGCAAGCACTTCCCGATCTCGAAGATGCTCGCCCGCGACGTGGTGAAGAGCCGCCTCGAGTCCGGCATCTCCTTCACCGAGTTCTCCTACCAGCTGCTGCAGTCGAACGACTTCTACGAGCTGCACCGCCGCCACGGCTGCACCCTCCAGTTCGGAGGGTCGGACCAGTGGGGCAACATCACCGCGGGCGTCGACTTCGTGCGCCGCAAGGCCTCCGAGCACGTGCACGCCTTCGTGACCCCGCTGGTCCTCAAGGCCGACGGCACGAAGTTCGGCAAGACCGACGGCGGCGCGGTCTGGCTCGACCCCGAGCTGACCAGCCCGTACGCGTTCTACCAGTTCTGGGTGAACGCGGCCGACGCCGACGTGGCGGGCTACCTCAAGTACTTCTCGTTCAAGTCCCACGAGGAGATCGAGGAGCTCGAGCGGGCGACCGCCGAGAAGCCCGCCGCGCGCCTCGCGCAGAAGGCGCTCGCGGAGGAGATGACCACGCTGCTGCACGGCGCCGAGGAGACCGCGCATGTGGTGGCCGCCTCGCAGGCGCTGTTCGGCCGCGGCGAGCTCGCCGAGCTGCCCGAGTCGACGCTGCGCGCCGCGCTCGTCGAGGCCGGCCTGGCCGAGTTCACCAAGCCCGGGGTGACCGTCGCGGAGGCGATGAAGGAATCCGGCGTGGTCGCGAGCCTGGGCGAGGCCCGGCGCGCCGCGAAGGAGGGCGGGGCGTACCTGAACAACGTCCGTGTGAGTGATCCTGCGGCCGTTATCGACCCTTCTGACCTGCTTCACGGACGGTACGGAGTGATCCGGCGCGGCAAGAAGACCGTCGCCGGGTTCGAGGTAGTCGGCTGAGGCATACACTTGGCTGGTTTTGTCGCGGTGAATAGAGGGGGAGAATCGAGTGGCTGAAGACGGCCGCGCCCGCAAGGGTGAAGATGACCGACGAGGCGGCTACGGCCGTCGCGAGGGCGGCGGCTACGGCGACCGTTCGGGCCGAAGCGGCGGGTACAACCGCCAGGACGGCCGAGGGGACAGCCGGGGCGGCTACGGCCGCAGTGAAGGCCGCGATGACCGCCCGCGGCGCTATGAGGACCGGGACGACCGCCCGCGCCGTGACGGCGACGGTGGCCGCAGTGGCGGCTACAACCGTGACGACCGGGGCGGCCCGCGCCGCTTCGAGGGCAACCGCGATGACCGGCCGCGCCGCGACGGCGACAGCCGAGGCGGCGGCTTCAACCGCGACAGCCGCAGCGGTGGCTACAACCGCGATGATCGCGGCCCGCGCCGTGACAGCGACGGCGGCCGCAGTGGCGGCTACAACCGCGACGACCGCGGTGGCCGCAGTGGCGGTTACAACCGTGATGACCGCCCGCGCCGCGACGGCGACAGCCGTGGTGGCGGCTTTAACCGCGACAGCCGCAGCGGTGGCTACAGCCGTGATGACCGCGGTGGCCGCAGTGGTGGGTACAACCGTGACGACCGGCCGCGCAGCGGCGGGTTCAACCGCGATGACCGCGGCCCGCGCCGCGACGGCGACGGTGGCCGCAGCGGTGGCTACAGCCGTGACGACCGCGGTGGCCGCAGTGGCGGGTACAACCGCGATGACCGACCGCGCCGCGATGGCGACAGCCGCGGCGGATACAACCGCGATGACCGCGGCCCGCGCCGTGACGGCGACGGTGGCCGCAGTGGCGGCTACAGCCGTGACGACCGCGGTGGCCGCAGTGGTGGCTACAACCGCGATGATCGTCCGCGCAGCGGCGGGTTCAACCGCGACGACCGGCCCCGCCGTGACGGCGACGACCGCCCCCGTCGTTTCGACCGCGACGACCGCGGCCCGCGCCGCTTCGAAGGCAACCGCGACGACCGCCCGCGTCGGGACGGCGACAACCGCAGTGGCGGCTTCAACCGCGATGACCGCGGTCCTCGTCGTTTCGAGGGCAGCCGGGACGACCGGCCCCGCCGCGACGACGACCGTCCGCGCCGCTTCGAGGACCGTGCCGACCGCGGCCCGGCCCGCGATGACGACCGCCCGCGCAAGTTCGAGAACCGCGAGGGCCAGGGCCCGCGCAGGTTCGAGGGTCGCGAGGACCGGCCGCGCCGCGACGGCGACGACCGTCCGCGCCGCTTCGACAGGGACGACCGCCCCCGCCGGGACGACGACCGCCCGCGCAAGTTCGAGAACCGCGAAGGCCAGGGCCCGCGCAAGTTCGACCGCGACGACCGTCCGCGCCGCGACGACCGGGGCGACGACCGCTTCGGCCGCGACGGCAAGGAGCGCCGCGGCAAGGACAACCTGCGTCCGCTCGAGGAGCGCGAGGCCGGGCACGAAGGCCCGATCCGCATGGGCGAGTCCGACGAGGCGCCCGACCTTCCCGAGGGCGTCGAGTACGGCTTCGACCAGCTCGACAAGGAGACCAAGGCCGGGCTGCGCAGCTTGAACAAGCAGCTCGCCGAGGCCGTCGGCAACCGGCTCCTCGCCGCTGCCGCCCTCCTCGCCGAGGACGACATCGAAGGCGCGCTCGAGCAGGCCCGCTACGCCCGCCGCAAGGCGTCCCGCGTGGCAGTGGTCCGCGAGGTCACCGGTGTGGCCGCGTACGGCGCCGAAGAGTGGCAGCTGGCCGTCAACGAGCTGCGCGCCGCGCAGCGCCTGGGCGGCACGCACGACCACGTCGCCCTGATCGCCGACTGCGAACGCGCCCTTGGCCACCCCGAGCGCGCGATCGACCTCTACCGCGAGTTCGGCAGCGACGAGAGCGTCGACCCCGAAGTGCGGGTCGAGCTGCTCATCGTCGCCTCCGGCGCCCGCCGCGACATGGGCATGGGCGAGGCCGCGACCGCGATGCTCAAGGTCGGCGGGCTCAACTCGCCGAAGACCGAGCCGTGGGTCGCCCGCCTCCGCTACGCCTACGCCGAGGGCCTGCTGGCCGACGGCCGCGAAGACGAAGCCCGCGAATGGCTCTCGAAGGCGGTCGCCGCCGACGAGACCGGTGAGACCGGCGCCGCCGAGCGCCTGCTCCAGCTCGAGGGCATCGTCGTCGAGGAGTACGACGAGGACGACGAGTTCGAAGACGACGAGGAACTCGACGACGAAGACGACCGCGACGAGGACGACGACCTCGATGACGACGAGGACGACGACGACCTCGACGACGAAGACGAGGACGACGACTACGACGACGATGAAGACGACGACGATGAAGACGACGACGAGGACGACTTCGACGACGAAGAAGAAGACGACTTCGAGGACGACGAGGAGTCCGAGGCCGACGTCAAGGACGACGTGAGGACTGAGACGACGCCCGCGCCGCCTTCGACCACTCCGTTCGCGACGCCGGCGTCCTCCAGCGCCGGGTCGACCCCTGACGCTGAGGAATCAGATGACCCGACTGAAAGGCGCGCCTAAGGCACTGGGCGGCGCTTACGACCAAGCGCTGCTCGACCTCGACGGTGTCGTCTACCTGCTCAGTCAGCCGATCCCGGAAGCGGCCGCGACCCTCGCGGCCCTTCCGGGGCTCGACTGCGACCCGGTGTTCGTCACCAACAACGCCTCCCGCAGCCCGGAAGTCGTCGCCGAAGCCTTGCGCGGCATGGACATCCCGGCCGAGGAGTCCCAGGTGCTCACCTCCGCCCAGGTGGTGGCCGAGATCCTGCGCGAGCGCCTCGGCGAAGGCGCCCTGATCCTCGTGACCGGCTCTGAAGCCCTGCGCAACGCCGTGGAGTCCCAGGGCCTGGTCACGACCACGGATCCGAAAGCGGCCCAAGGCATCGGCTACGGCATGATCCCGTCGCTCACGTGGCGGGACCTCGCCGACCTCACCATCGCCGCCCGCAACGGCGCGCTCTGGGTGTCGACGAACCTCGACGCCACCCTGCCCACACCGGACGGTCCGCTGCCCGGTACGGGCGCCCTGGCGGGCGCGATCGCCACGGCCCTGGGCCGCGGCCCCGACGTCGTCGCCGGAAAGCCCGAGCCGGGGATCTACCGGTCCGCGCTGGCGCGCAAGCCCGGTGCCCGCGCGGTCATGGTCGGCGACCGGCCGGATTCCGACATCGAGGGCGCCAACCGGGCGGGCATCGACTCGCTGCTGGTGTTCACCGGTGTCGCCACGCCGCGCCTGGCGCTGGCGCTGCCGCCCGAGCAGCGGCCGACCTACCTCGGCTGGAGCCTGGCGGCCCTGACCGAGCCGCACCCCGAGCCCGACTGGAACGACGCGGTCGACCGCATCGAGTGCGGCGGGTGGACGGCGACCTTGGAGGGCAAGGTGATCCGTCTCAGGGGCGAGGGCGCCGACCTCGACGCGTGGCGGGCGCTCTGCGAGTTGAGCTGGGCCGCAGCCGATATGGCCGGATACGACCCGAACGCGACGCCGGTCCCGGAGGGCGCGGCCGCGGAGAAGCTCCTGTCGGTCTAGCAAGTGGCAAGCATGAAGCCCGGACTGCCGCAGTCCGGGCTTCGTTTTCGCTAGTGGGGCGCTGTGCCGGTGGGGCGCTGTGCCGGTGGGGCGCAGCGCCTCAGGTCTCGGCGGGTGCTTAGTCGACCTTGAGGGCCTTGCGCAGCTTGGCGAGGTCCTTGACGGAGGCCTTGATCTTGATCTTGCCGGTCAGGAGGGCCTTGGCGGGCTTGAGCTCCTTCTTCGACAGGGCGATCAGGTCGTCAGAGCCGATCAGGATGCGCACCTCGGCGTCGGCGGCGTCGCCGTCGAGCAGGTCGGTCAGCTTGTTGCCGGAGAGCTTGGCGCTGAAGGTCTGGCCCAGGTCGGTGATCTCAACGGCCAGCGTGCGCTCGAAGCCCTCTTCGAGCTCGAGCTCGTCGGACTTCCTGGCGACCTTGCCCGCCATCTTCTCCAGCACATTGCGGCATTCGTCAACAGTGGCCATACGGTCCTCCCGGGTGAGTTCTTGAGCTCGAAGTGCTCGACTGCCGAGAGATTACAACGTGGGCCGAATGCCGTTGCGTCCGACCGGGACGCATTGGACCATCCGGACTCTGCTGTGCCGGCTTACGACTCGCAGACTCGGGCATGACCGCGCGGGGCGGGCCTCACGGCCCGCGCCCGCGCACCCTACGTGCAAGCGGCCCAAGGTGAACCGGAAGCGGTCGGCTACAGCACGCCGCGGAGCTTCATGAGGTCCATCATGTTCGCCTTGATCTTGACCTGGCCCCCGGTGAAGGCCTTCATGAAGTCGAGCTCGCCGGCGACGAGCTTGAGCAGGTTGTCCGAGGAGACGATCATGCGGATCTCCGCGTCGGGGTTGTCGCCGTCGGTGATGCCGGTCAGCTTGCCCTGGTCGAACTTGCCGTTGAACGACACCGAGAGGTCGGTGATGTCGGCGGCGAGCGAGCGCTGGAATCCCTGGAGCTTGCGCACCGACTTCGGGTTCGAAGAGAGGTTCTCAGCGAACTGCTCGAGTGCGGTCCGGCATTCGTCGATGGTGGCCATGGGCCCTCCTGTTTCGATCGGCGCGGGCGCGTCGGTGCGCCCCGTCAGAATGTTACCGGCCAGTACGACCGTGCGGGCACGGCCGTGGACCGGTAGCTTGGCAGTACCGTTGACGCCAGAGCCAGACTACGGCTCGTGAGCCTCACCGAGGCGGGGACGCCAACCCGCGGACTCGGCAGACCCTGAAGGGAGTGGGACCGCCATGACGGACTCCGCCCGCGCCTACTTCGACTCGTTCCTCGGCATGGCCGGCGAACCCGCCCGCCGCGCCCGCGTGTTCGCCGACAAGGTCCGCGAGGACCTGCGCTCGGGCTCCGAGCAGGTGCGCGAGCACGGCACGCGCACCGCCGCCGACGTCGGCCGCCTCATCCGCGCCGAGGTCGACGCGGGGCTCACCCGCCTCGGCGTCGCCACCCAGGCCGACCTCGACGACCTCAACCTGCGCCTCGAGCACTCCGAGGAGCAGATCCGCGACCTCCGCATCCGCCTCGCCGAAGCCGAGGCCCGCGCGACCGCCGCCGAGCGCGCCGCCGACCGCCCGGCCCCCGCCGAAGCCCCCTCGTCCCACGCCGCCGCGACCATGGAGCCGATCGACGACGACGACGAGGACGCATGACCGACACGCCGAGCCCGGGGGCCCTGGCCGACCGCCTGAAGCCCTCCGCCGACACCGACACGGACGACGTCGAGATGGAGGTCGAGGAGGCCCTCGGCCGCCTCGAGACCCTGCCGGACCTGCCCGTCACCGAGCACGTCCAGGTCTTCGAAGGTGTGCAGATGCGCCTCTCCGAGATCCTCAGCAACGTCGACGACGCCTAGCCTCCAGCCACTAGAAAGCACCGATCCCGCGCCATGCCGACGCGCTACCGACTCGACGCCGAACTCGTGCGCCGCAAGATCGCCCGCTCCCGCGAGCACGCCCGCGAACTCATCGCGGCCGGCCGCATCCACCTGCGCGGCATCCCCGCCACGAAGGCCGCCACGAGCGTCACCGGCGACGACTCCATCCGCCTCGTCGGCGACGTGGACGACTACGTCTCCCGCGGCGCCCACAAGCTCATCGGCGCCCTCGACGCGTTCGAGGCGGACCCGAAGGGCCTGCGCGTGCTCGACGCCGGCGCCTCCACCGGCGGCTTCACCGACGTCCTGCTGCGCCGCGGCGCAGCCGAGGTGCTGGCGGTCGACGTCGGCTACGGCCAGCTCGCCTGGAAGCTCCAGACCGATGAGCGCGTCGTCGTCCACGACCGCACGAACGTCCGCCACCTGACCCCCGAACTCCTCGGCGGGCAGGTCGACCTGACGGTGGGGGACCTGTCCTTCATCTCGCTCGAACTCGTGCTGCCCGCGCTCGCCGCGTGCACGAAACCGGACGGCATGATGCTGCCGATGGTCAAGCCGCAGTTCGAGGTCGGCAAGGGCCAGGTCGGCGCGGGCGGGGTCGTGGCCGACCCGGCGCAGCGCGCCGCCGCCGTCTGGGGCGTCATCGAGAAGGCCGGACAGCTCGGCTGGACCACCACCGCGGTGGCCGCGAGCCCGCTGCCCGGCCCGAAGGGGAACGTGGAGTTCTTCTGCCGCATGGTCACTGAAGGCGAGCCGATCGACCGCGCCGGCGTGGACGCGGCCTGCGGCGTTCCCGCCTAAGCGAAGTCGGCGGCGAGGATCGCCTCCAGGTTCCGCTCCGCCAGCGCCGTGATCGTCACCAGCGGGTTCACGCCGATCGACCCGGGGATGAGCGAGGAGTCGGTCGCGTACAGGCGCTCGTACCCGTTGAGACGCCCGTACTCGTCGGTGGCCTGGCCGAGGACGCACCCGCCCAGCGGGTGGTAGCAGAAGTCGTCCGCGAAGGCCCGGCCGTCGCCGAACAGGTCGTAGCGGTACGAGGTGCCGTGCTTGTGGTTGATGCGGTCGAACATCGACTTCGCGGCTGCGACGCCCGGCTGCGCCTGCTCGAGGCTCCAGTTGAGCACGACCCTGTCGGCGGCGGCGTCGTACGTGAAGTGGCCGCGCTCGGGGTTGTCGGTGATCGCGAGGTAGAGGCTGATCCAGGTCTCGATGCCGGCCGGGAGGGGCGCGAGCTCGGCGAACACGCGGGCCTCGGGGTTGTCCCAGTCGTCGATGCCCATGACCGGGATCGTGGACTGCTTGAGGCCCGTGCAGTTCCAGAGGTGGTTGGCGCGGGCGGTCATCACATTCCCGTTGGGACCCCAGCCGGCGCCGACGGCCTCGTCGAGGTCGGGGAGCGCACCGGTGTCGCGGGCGCGCAGGAGCAGTTCGGTGGTGCCGAGGCTGCCCGCGCCGAGGAACAGGTGGCGGCAGGTGAGCCGCTTGGCCTCGATGAGCTCGTTCGCGTCGTCGCGGTGCTCGACAGTGAGGGCGTAGTTCCCGTCGGCGTCGAGTTCGATGGCGGTCACCTGGTGCCGGGCGGCGATGGTGACGTTGCCGGTCGCCAGGGCGGAGGCGAGGTAGGTCTTGTCGAGGCTCATCTTGCCGTGGTTGTTGCCGTAGATGACCTCGCCGCCGAGGGCGGACTTCTCGGCGGTGCCGGCGGCCTCGCGCTCCATGTAGTCGAAGTCGTAGACGTCGGGGACGAAGACCGTGGTCAGCCCGGCCGCCTCGGCCTGGGCGGCGGCCACGCGGCTGAACCGGTAGTACTCGGTGGTCCGGTAGAACTCGGGGTCGATGGTGTTGACCTGCAGTTCGGCCTGCGCGAGCGGGAAGTAGCGGTCGTACATCGCGGTCGCGTCGACGCCGGGGAGGACCTCCTCGAAGTAGTCGCGGCGGGGGACGACGGCCATGCCGCCGTTGACGAGTGAGCCGCCGCCGACGCCGCGTCCGACGTAGACGGACATGTCCGCGTAGTTGACGCGGTCGAGCACGCCGGGGTAGGGGTCGATGTTCCGGTTGACGACGTCGAGCCACAGGAGGGTCGACAGGGGCGCCTCGGTGCGGCGCTTGAACCACATGCTGCGCTCGTCCGGGGCGGTCATGGTGCAGAAGACCTTGCCGTCCTCGCCCGGCTCGTTCCAGAGCCGGCCCATCTCCAGGACGGTGGTGGCGATGCCGGCCTCGCCCAGGCGCAGCGCCGAGACGGCCGCGCCGTAGCCGGAGCCGATGACGATGGCGGGGACGTGGGCGCCGTTCGCGGCGGCGGCCCTTGGCCCGACGGTGGCGAGCCCGGCCGCTGCTGCGGCCGTGAGTGCCGAGTAGCCGAGGAGTTGTCTGCGTGTGGCCATAGTGGCTCCCTTTGGTCCGGTGGGTGTGAGGACACATTGTGCCGCAATGGATCACACCGGGCCAGACCTCAGAGCGGCTTGCCGCCCAAGGGAAGCCGGGCGCTGGCCTTTCGTGCCGAACCGCTCTGTGCAAGCGCTATCCTGGGTATGCTCTCCGATACTCCCGGTGAACCCGCCTGGAGTACAGTTCGAGGCCCTGTAACCGTCTGAGTAGGAGCGCGAGTGGAGCCGCAGCAGAAGCCGAGTCGTGTCCTCGTGGTCACGCACCCGCTCCGCCAGGACGTGGCCGAGCTCGCGGGTAAGCTCGCCGCCGCCCTGGAGGCGGAAGGCGTCGCGGTGAAGATCTGCTCCGGCGCGACCCGCTCGCTCCTGCGCCCCGACGCGCTCGTGGTCGGCGACGACGTCACCGGCGAGAACGCCGACCTGGTGCTCGCCCTCGGCGGCGACGGCACCGTGCTGCGCGCCGCGAAGGTCGCGGCCGAGGCCGACGTGCCCCTGCTCGGCGTCAACTTCGGCAAGGTCGGCTTCCTCGCCGAGGCCGAGACCGGCGAACTCGAGACCGTCGTCTCCCGCCTGCTCGCCGGCGAGTACACCGTCGAGGAGCGCACCGCGCTGGCGGTCGAGGCCATGGGCACCGACGGCGAGCAGCACCACTCGTGGGCCTTCAACGACATCGCGGTGGAGAAGGCCGAGCCCGCGCGGATGCTCGAGCTGTACATCGAGATCGACGGCACCCGCATCTCCCGCTACGGCTCCGACGGCGTCGTGGTCGCCTCGCCGACCGGCTCGACCGCGCACGCGATGTCGGCCGGGGGCCCGGTGGTCTGGCCCGATGTGGACGCCCTCGTGGTGGTCCCCATGAACGCGCACGCCCTGTTCGCCAAGCCGATGGTGGTCCACTCCTCCTCGGTGATCCGCATCGGCGTGGAGTCGGTCGGCACCGAGGGCGCGCTCATCGCCGACGGCAAGGAGCTCACGCGGCTGACGTGCGGCTCCACCGTCACGATCCGCCGCTCGGCCCGCCCGGTGCGCCTGGTGCGCATGTCCGGGCAGCCCTTCGCCTCCCGACTGGTGTCGAAACTCTCTCTGCCCGTTGACGGTTGGCGTCACGGCCGCATCTGAGGCCGCTCGGCCGCCGATTGTCAGACGGACCGGCTAGGCTTCGAAGCGTGTTGGAGGAGCTTCGCATCCAGAACCTGGGCGTGATCGCTGACGCCACCTTGCCGCTCGATTCCGGCCTGACCTGCATCACCGGTGAAACCGGCGCCGGTAAGACCATGGTCGTCGCCGGTCTTGGTCTGCTGTTCGGCGGTCGTGCCTCCCGTGCCCCCCTCGGCGCGGACCGAGCCCTTGTGGAGGGTCGATTCGCCGTAGGCGAGAACGCCCTCGAGCTGCGGGAGCGCGCCATCGAAGCCGGGGCCGACCTCGAGGACGGCGAGCTGCTGCTGGCCCGCTCAGTGTCCTCTGAAGGCCGCTCGAAGGCCTGGGTCGGCGGCCGCTCCGCGCCCGTCGGCGTGCTGGCCGAACTGGGCGAGCTGGCGATCTCGGTGCACGGCCAGTCGGACCAGATGCGGCTGCTGCAGCCCGCGGAGCAGCGGGCCGCGCTCGACCGCTTCGCCGGGGCCGACCACGGCAAGGTCCTCGACGCCTACCGCGCCGTATTCCATGAACTCGGCTCCTGCGCCGCCGAGCTCTCGCGCCTGCGCACCAGCGCCCGCGAGATGGCCCGCGAGGCCGACATGCTGCGCCTCGGCCTCGACGAGATCTCCGCCGTCGATCCGCAGGAAGGCGAGGACGCCGAACTCGCCGAAGAGGCCCGCCGCCTCGAGAACGCCGAGGCCCTGCGCCTCGCCGCCGCCACCGCGCACGGTGCGATCAGCGGCGACCCGGCCACGGGCGAAGGCGGCGCGACCGACACCGTCGGCGCGGCCGCGCGGGCCCTGGAGCACGACGCCCACTCCGATCCCAAACTTGCCGAGTTCGCCGAGCGCCTCGCCGAGGCCGGCGCGCTCCTCGCCGAAGCCGCCGTGGACCTCTCCGCGTACCTCGACGACCTCTCGGCCGACCCGCAGCGCCTGGAGGAGATCTACCAGCGCCAGGCCGCCATGAAGACCCTCTACCGCAAGTACGCCGAGGACCTCCCCGGCGTGCTGGCCTGGGCCGAGAACGCCCGCAAGCGCCTCGCGGAGCTCGACGTCTCCGACGAGCGCGTGGCCGAGCTCGAATCCCAGCACGCGGAGCTCACCGCGCGGGCCGCCGAACTCGCCGGGCAGCTGCGCGCCTCCCGCCGCGCCGCGGCCGAGCGCTTCTCCGCGTCCGTCTCGGCCGAGCTCAAGGGACTCGCGATGCCGCACGCCGAAGTGACGGCCGCGGTCGAACCGCGCCCGGCCGGACGCGGCGGCGTCGACCTCGCCGTCACCGGCGGCGACGAGATGACCGTCTCCGGCGCCACCGAGGACGGCGCCGACGAGGTCGAACTCCTGCTGCGCCCGCACCCGGGCTCGCTCCCCGCCGCCCTCCACAAGGGCGCTTCAGGCGGCGAGCTCTCCCGCGTCATGCTCGCGATCGAAGTGGTCTTCGCCGAGATCGGCGGCCCGCCCGTCCTCGTGTTCGACGAGGTCGACGCCGGGGTCGGCGGCGGCGCGGCGATCGAGATCGGCCGCTGCCTCGCCAAGCTCGCCCGCCGCCACCAGGTGCTCGTCGTCACGCACCTGCCGCAGGTCGCGGCCTTCGCAGACCGCCACCTGGTGGTCTCCAAGGACACGTCAGGGGCCGTCACGGTCTCGGGCGTGCGCGTGGTCGACGACGCGGCGCGGGCGCGTGAGCTTGCTCGCATGCTCGCCGGGATGCCCGATTCGCACCTGGGCGTGGCCCACGCCGAGGAACTGCTGGCAGAAGCGGCGAAGATGAAGTCCTAGGGAAGCCCCATTCGCGGCGCCCGCCCCGGCGAGCCGTCGCAGCGGGGCGTGCGATCGGATGGCATGATGATGCACGATGCGTGTACCTAGCTTGCGTTTGCCCGGGCGGAACCCGGAGGGCGACCCCTCCGATGATCGGCTGGTCGGCACCGCCCGCCTCGACCGCCGTACGAAGCGGCTGTGCGGCCGGCTCGAACCCGGCGACATCGCCATCATCGACCACGTCGACCTCGACCGGGTCGCCGCCGACACTCTGGTCGGCACCGGCGTCCCGGTGGTCGTCAACGCCGCGAAGTCGATCTCCGGCCGCTACCCGAACCTCGGCCCCGAGGTGCTCGTCAAAGCCGGGATCGTCCTCATCGACGGCGTCGGCGACGAGATCTTCGACCGGGTCCGCGAGGGCCGGTCCGTCTCGGTCGACATCGAGGCCGGGCAGATCTTCTCCGGCGGCGACCTCATCGCCGAAGGCGCGGTCCAGACCGAAGCGTCCGTGAGCGCCGACATGGAGGCCGCCAAGGAAGGGCTCTCGATCCAGCTCGAGGCCTTCGCGGCAAACACCATGGAGTACCTCAAGCGCGAGCGGGACCTCCTGCTCGACGGCGTGGGCGTGCCCGACGTGAAGACCTCCTTCAACGGCCGCCACGCGCTCATCGTCATCCGCGGCTACAACTACAAAGAGGACATCGACGTCCTGCGCCCGTACATCCGCGAGTTCAAGCCCGTGCTCGTGGGCGTCGACGGCGGCGCCGACGCGCTCCTCGAAGCCGGCTACACGCCCGACATGATCGTCGGCGACATGGACTCGGTCTCCGACGACGCCCTGCGCTGCGGCGCCGAGATCGTCGTCCACGCCTACGCCGACGGGCGCGCCCCCGGCATGGAGCGGATGGACAAGCTCGGGGTTCCCGCGATCCCGTTCCCGGCCGCGGCCACCTCCGAGGACATCGCGATGCTCATGGCCGACGAGAAGGGCGCCGAGCTCATCTGCGCCGTCGGCACCCACGTCACCATGGTCGAATTCCTCGACAAGGGACGCGGCGGCATGGCCTCCACGTTCCTCACCCGACTGCGCGTGGGCGGCAAGCTCGTCGACGCCAAGGGCGTCTCGCGCCTCTACCGCCAGGACATGTCGATCTCCGCCCTGCTCCTGCTCATCGTCTCCGGGCTCGCCGCGATGGCCACCGCCGTGGCCATCTCCACCGTCGGGCGCTCCTTCGTCGACGTCATCGCCGACTGGTGGGACGGACTGCTCTTCCAAATCCAAAGGCTGTTCTCGTGATCAACTTCCGCTACCACCTGGTGAGCCTCACCGCGGTCTTCCTCGCCCTCACCGTGGGCCTCATCCTCGGCACGGCCGCCCTCAACGGCCCCGCCATCGAGGCCTTCGAGAGCAACATCCAGAGCCTGCGCGACAGCAACGCGCAGCTGCGGGACCAGGCCGAGCAGATGGCGGAAGACCTGGAGGACGAGCAGGCCTTCGCGAACGCGGTCGCGCCGTCCTACCTCGCCGGACAGCTCACCGCGAAGAACGTCCTCGTCGTCGCCCTGCCCGGCGTCGAAAGCGCAACGGTGGACAGCACCGTCGAGATGCTCGGCTACGCCGGCGCCACCGTCTCCGGCCGGATCTCGATCCTCGACGACTTCTTCGACCCGGCCAACACCGGCGAACTCGGCGACCTCGCCGAGACCACCACCCCCGACACCATGACCACCCCCGTCACCTACGACGGCGTGACCGCGATGAGCTACGTGCTCGCCGCCGTCACCACCGGCGAGGCCGCCGGAGCGACCGTCACGGTCACCCCCGCCGACATCACCACCGTCATCACCGGCCTGGGCGACCTGGAGATGCTCACCGTCGAGACCACGCCCACGGGCGTCGCCGACGGCGTCATCATCCTCGCCGGGTCCGGTTTCGTCGACGCCGACGCCGCCGAGCGCAACGCCGGCATGGTCGCCTTCGCCAACGAGTACGCCGCCGACGACCCCACGGTCTACGCGGCCACGACCGACACCGGCGACGGCAACCCCATCAAGATCCTTCTCGCTGAGAACGCCGACACCGTCGCCACCGTCGACAACGTCGCCATCACCCAGGGGCAGATCGCCGCGGTCGCCGGGCTCGCCGACTTCATCAACACCGGCACCGTCAACCACCTCGGCACCGGGGAGGGCGCTTCAGACCTGCTTCCCGGCGCGGCCTAGTATCGCGCCCATGAGCCAGCTAACGCGCACGGTAGGGCGGGCGTTCATCGGAGGCCTCGCCGCGGGCGGCACGATCGCCGCGATCAGCGCCGTACGACGCTCCAAGTGGGCGGCCGAACTGGAACGCGTCAACCACAAGGGCGACACCGTGTCCCTGGCAGAAGGCCCGGGGATCACCGTGGGCGCCACCGCAGGCGCGGTGCTCGGGGCGAACTCCCCGGCGTACGCCGCCGCCGCGGCCACCGCCGGGCTCACCGCCGGAGCGGTCGGCCTCTACGACGACATCGCCGACGCCAAAGGCGAGAAGGCCAAAGGCTTCAAAGGCCACGTCGGCGCGCTCCTCAAGGGCCGCTTGAGCGCCGGGTTCATCAAGATCCTCGGCATCTCCACCGCCGGCATCGCCTCCGCCGCCCTCATCGACCTGCAGAACGGCGAACTCACCGACGAGGACCGGCCCCTGCTGCGCCGCCTCTGGAACGTCGGCGTCGGCGGCGGCGTCATCGCCGGCGCCGCCAATGTGGTCAACCTCTTCGACCTCCGGCCCGGACGCGCCCTCAAGGTCGTCACCCTCATCTCCGCGCCCCTGTCGCGCCCGGCGGGCGAGAAGTCGCGCCGCCGCACCGCCGCGGGCGGCGCCAACACCGCGCTCGCGGTCTCCGCGGCCGCGGGGGCCGCGATGGCCGAAGACCTCGACGGCAAGACCATGCTCGGCGACGGCGGCGCCAACGCCCTCGGCGCGCTCCTGGGCCTCGCCTACATCGCACGCACCGGCATGATCGGCCGCCACGTCGCCCTCGCGGGCGTCGCCGCCCTCATCGCCGCCTCCGAAAAAGTGAGCTTCACGAAAGTGATCGCCGAGACGCCCGTGCTGCGGGAGTTGGACGAGCTGGGTCGGACGAAGTCTTGACCGAGACCCGACGCGAAGTCGGTCGTGCCGCCTCGGTCATCGGTGCGATCACCGTCGCCTCCCGCCTGGCCGGATTCGGCCGGACGATGGTGTTCACGTGGGCCATCGGCCTCGGAACCCTCGGCACCGCTTACCAGACCGCCAACTCCATCCCCAACATCATCTTCGAGCTCGTCGCCGGCGGCGCGCTCGCCGCCCTGGTGATCCCGCTCCTCGCCGCACCGCTCGCCAGGAACGACCCCAAGCAGGTCAGCCACATCGCCTCAGCGCTGATGACCTGGGCGCTGACCATCCTCATCCCCGCCGGTCTGCTCGTGGCGGCCTTCGCGCGCCCGATCATCGTCCTGCTCATGCCGTACAACGAAGCAGTCGACGACCCGATCGCCAGAGAAGCGACGATCGACGCCGCCACCGAGATGCTCGTCCTCTTCGCCCCCCAGATCCCGCTGTACGGCGTCGCGGTCGTCCTCACCGGCATCCTGCAGTCGCACCGCCGCTTCGCCTGGCCCGCCCTCGCACCGCTCCTCTCGAGCGTCGTGATGGCCGGGGTCTACGTCGTCTACGGCATCATCTCCGGCCGCCAGGCCAATGTCGAGAACCTGGGCCAGAACGGCATCGTGTTCCTCGCCCTGGGCACCACCTGCGGCGTGGCCGTCCTCGCCGGGTGCCTCATCTTTCCGCTGCGCGGCATCGGCCTGCGACTGCGCCCGGCATGGCGGCTCGACACCCACGTCGCCGCCGGCCTCAAGTCCCTCGCCATCGCCGGAGCCATCACCGTCGGCGCCCAGCAGCTGTGCCAGGCCCTGCTGCTGCGGCTCGCCAACGACGCCGGGACCGGGCCGGCCGCGATCTTCACCGTCTCGCAGACCTTCTTCCTCCTGCCCTGGGCCGTGCTCGCAGTCCCGCTCGCCACCGCCGCCTACCCCGTACTGGCCGAAGCGTTCTCACTCGGCGAGCACGACCGCTACCAGCGCCGACTCTCCCAGACCGGCCGCGCCGTGCTGCTCCTCTCCGGCCTCGGCGTCGCCGCGCTCGCGGGCCTGGCCGAACCCATCGGCACCGTCCTCTCCTCCGTCTCGGCCGACAGCGGACTGAGCACCCAGCCGCAGCTCCAGGCGACCCTCACCGGCCTCGCCTTCGGCCTCTTCGGCTACTCCGTCTTCGCGATCTACTCGCGCGGCCTCTACGCCATCGGCCGCAACAAGTACGCCGCCGGAGCGACCTCGGTCGGCTGGGCCGCAGGCGCAGTCGCCGCAGTCGTCCTCTCCCAGGCCATGCCCATCGCGGACCGCACCCTCGCGCTGGCCATCGCCTGGTCGATCGGCATGACCGTCATCGGCCTCGCCCTCACCGCCGCCATCGCCCGCCACACCGGCGCCGCGAGCCTCAGAGGCATCCCGCGGGCGGCGCTGGCCACGATCCTCTCCGCGGTCGCGGCCGTCCTCGCCGCGCGCGAGATCATCGCGTTGTGGGGCCACGCCGACACGTTCTATTCGGCCCTCTTGCAGGGCATCGTCGTCGGCGCGGCCACCGCCGTCGTCTACCTCGGACTCGCCGCGCTCATCGGCGGTTCCGGTGTGGTGCGCCCCGTCCTGCGACGCGCTGGCATAATCCGAGCGTCTGAAGAACCCGACGACAGCGCACTCGACGACAGCGCACCTGACGACCCAGTGCACGACGAGACCAGTGGAGCAGACAAGTGAGCCATCGCCGAATCGCCTTGGTGCTCGGCCCCTCGACAGGCGGCATCGGGACGCACGTCGCGTCGCTCGCGGCGGGCCTCGTCGCACGCGGCGACGCCGTCCTGGTCGTCGGCCCGCCCGAGACCGAGGAGCGGTTCGGCTTCCGCGCCAAGGGCGCCCGCTTCGCATCCGCGCCGATCACCGCCAAGCCCTCGCCCGAACTCCCGCTCGCCTGGTGGTCGGCCCGGAACGCCTTGCGCGGCATCACTGGTCGCGGCGTCGACCTCGTGCACGCCCACGGCCTCACCGCCGGGCTCACGGCGCTCGCGGCCCGGCCCACGGGCGCGGCCCTCGTCACCACGTGGCACAACCAGCTCATCACCACCGGGATCAAGCGGCGCGTCTCCGACCAGATCGAGAAGCGCCTCGCCCGCGGCGTCGACGTGGCCCTCGCGGCCTCCTCGGACCTCCACGAGCACCTTGTCGACCTCGGCGCGCGCGACGCCCGCCTCGCGCCCGTGGCCGCCCCGCCGCGCGTCGCCGTGAGCGCCGCCGGCGCGGTCCGCGCCGAGCTCGGGATCGGCGACCGCCCGCTGCTGCTCTCCGTCGGCCGCCTGCACCCGCAGAAGGACTACGACACGCTCATCAGTGCCGCGCAGCGCTGGACCGCGCTCGACCGGCAGCCGGTCGTCGTGATCGCCGGGGACGGCCCCGAGCGAGTGCGCCTGCAAGCGCTCATCGACGCCTCCGGGGCGGACGTGCGCCTGCTCGGCCACCGCACCGATGTCGCCGAGCTCCTCGCCGACGCCGACCTCGCCGTCATCTCCAGCCAGTGGGAGGCCCGCCAGCTCTTCGCGCAGGAGGTCATGCAGGCCGGCGTGCCGCTGCTGACCACCCGCACCGGCGGCATTCCCGAGCTCGTGGGCGACGCCGCCCTGTACTTCGAGGTCGGCGACGTGGACGGCCTCGACCGGACCGTGAGCGACCTGCTCGAGGACCCCGCCCGCCTCGCCGCCCTCGGGGAGAAGAGCCTCGCCCGCGCGGCCACCTGGCCCGACGAGGCCCAGATGCTCGACTCGCTCGACGCGCTGTACCTGGAACTGACGGGAAGATAGCGCCGCCGTGTCGCGAAAACTCGATGCCGGGCGCCTGACCCGCAAAGCCCGCAAGGCGGTCGCCCGCGGCATCACCGAGAACCTGGGCCCGATCGGGGCCTGGTTCGCCGTCGCGGTCCTCGCCTGCGTGGCGGTCTTCCAACTGCTCCCCGACGACGGCGAGGAGGCGCTGCCCACCACGGTCGACTCGGTGGTGCTCCTCGGCGTCAGCGGCCTCACCTGGACCGACATCGACTCCGAGACGACCCCGCACCTCGCCGAACTGGCGAAGGACGGCTCGCTCGCCGAGCTGAACACGAACTCGGGACGCAACTTCACCTGCGCCCTCGACGGCTGGCTCACCCTCTCGGCGGGCGCTCCCGCCGTGAGCGACGCGTACGGGCAGGGCGCGCATTGCGACCCGGTCTCCTCCGACCAGATCAGCACCGACGACGGCACGGCGACCGTGGGGGACATGACCGACCTGGTCACCCTCAACAGCGACCTCGACCAGGGCACCCAGCTCGGCACGCTCGCCGCCGGCACCACCTGCGCGACCGCGATCGGCCCCGGCGCGGCGTACGCGACGGCGAACTCGGTCGGGCGCGTCGGCGAGTACTGGCCCGGCCTCCCCAGCGGCGACGACCTCGCCGACGCGCTGGCCGAATGCCCGCTCACCGTGGTGGACGGCGGCATCCTGCCGGTCGAGACCGGCTCCCGGACCGCGGCGCTCGCGAACCTCGACGAGACCGTCGGCGAACTCCGGGCCGCCCGCGGCGAGGACTCGGCGCTCATCATCTCCGGCCTGAGCCAGGTGGCCGAGCCGGACCGGCTGCTCGCCACCGTCGCGAACTTCGGCACCGAGGACGGCCACAACCTCCTCGACCTGCCCGCCGAACGGCCCGGCTACCTCCGGCTCACCGACCTGACCGCGACCATCCTGACGCTCCTGGACTCGCCGCCGCCGGAAACCGTGACCGGCAAGGCCGCCGGCGCCGCCGCCGACTCGAAGACCTATGCGGACCGGCAGGCGGTGTTCGACGACACCGACGCGCGGCTCATGGCCGCCGCCGTCGCCGCCCCGGCCACCCAGTGGCTCCAAGTGCTCCTGTTCCTCGCCCTGACCTTCGTGGCCTGGCCGCTGCTGCAGCTGCTGCGCCGCGCAGGGCAGCCCGGCGTCAAGCCGCCGCCGCTGTGGCTCATGCGGCTCAACATCGTCTCGGCGCTGGTGTGCGCGCTGTTCGTGGCCGCCGCGATCCTCGCGGACTTCTTCGGCTGGTGGTCGGCCGCGCACCCCGGCGTCGTCGGGCCGCTCACCGCCCTCGGCATCGCCGTCGTGTGCGCGTGCCTCGCGATCGCCCTGCCGGGCCGCCACGGCCCCGCGAGCCTCATGATCTCGGTGTCCGCCTTCGGCATCCTCGTGACCGTCCTCGCGATGCTCCTGCGCACCGAGGACCCGCTCGGGACCCTCCTGGGCGACTACACGGTGGCCGACTCGGCCTCGAACGAGCTCGGACCGGTCGCCACGGGCATGTTCATCGCCTCGCTGTGGCTGCTCGCCGCCACCGTGTCGTGGCGGCTCCCGCGCCGCTTCCAGTCCCCGGCGATGGCCGGGATCGGCTGCGTCGGCGTCCTCATCGTCTCGGCCGGGGCGCTGGGCGACTCCGTCCCGGCGGCCGTCGCCATCATCGTCGGCACCTGCCTCGCGGCGGCGCTCGCCACCGGCGGCTGGGTCACCTTCCCGCGCTTCGTGTGGTCGGGCCTCGCCGGCGTCGCCGTGCTCGTGGGCCTCTCCTGGATCGACTACCAGCGTCCCGAGGCCGAGCGCGGCGAGCTCGGCTCGTTCCTCGGCGACATGATGGGCGACACCAACGGCGTCATCGCCTCCGGCATCGGCTCGAACATCGTGGCGGTCTTCACCTCGCCGCTGAGCGTGCTCACGGTCATGGCCGGGGCCTACTGCTGGCTGATCCTCCTGCGTCCGGGCGGCGGCCTGCGCCGCGCCTGGGGCCTGTACCCGCCGCTGCGCGCCGCGTTCTCCGCCGCCGTGGCCGGATCGGCCATGGCGGGCCTCCTCCTCGGCAAGGGCCTCATGAGCCTCGGCGCGGCCCTGGCCGTCATGGTTCCCTTGGCGGTCATCATGAGTCACCGCGTGCTGGCCCGCGCGCACGTCAAGGACGGCCAGTACTCGGACATGATCGTCGACGCACCGTCGTGGGTCGATGAGGAAAACGACGGTGAAAGTGTTAGTGTGGAATCCCGTGGATGATGCGATCCACCGGCTGCGTTCGACGAAGCTTGCGACTCGAACACTGGGCACAGCCTTAGCAGCTCGTTCGCCACGAACATCACGGGAGTCCGCCTTGGCCAGCGCCGCTAATGGTCAGATCCGTTCCACGAAGCACCTCTTCGTCACCGGTGGGGTCACCTCCGCACTCGGCAAGGGCATGACCGCCGCCAGTCTCGGCAACCTGCTGACCGCGCGCGGCCTCTACGTCGTGATGCAGAAGATCGACCCGTACCTCAACGTCGATCCCGGCACGATGAACCCGTACGAGCACGGCGAGGTCTTCGTCACCGACGACGGCGGTGAGACCGACCTCGACATCGGCAACTACGAGCGGTTCCTCGACCGGAACCTCTCCAAGCACGCCAACGTGACCACCGGCCAGGTGTACTCCGACGTCATCGCCAAGGAGCGCCGCGGTGACTACCTCGGCGCGACCGTGCAGGTCATCCCGCACATCACCAACGAGATCAAGTCCCGCCTGGCCGCGATGGCCGACCCGGACCCCGAGACCGGCCGCGTCCCCGACGTGGTGATCACCGAGGTCGGCGGCACCGTCGGCGACATCGAGTCGCTGCCGTTCCTCGAGGCGATCCGCCAGTACCGGCACGACATCGGCCGCGACAACTGCTTCTTCCTCCATGTCTCGCTCGTGCCGTACCTGGCCGCGTCCTCGGAGATGAAGACCAAGCCCACGCAGCACTCGGTGGCGCAGCTGCGCAGCATCGGCATCCAGCCCGACGCGATCGTGTGCCGCTCCGACCGGCCGCTGCCGGACGGCCTCAAGTCCAAGATCGCCGGGTTCTGCGACGTGGACGACGCGGCGGTGGTCTCCGCGCCCGACTCGAAGTCGATCTACGAGATCCCCAAGAAGCTCCACTCGGAGGGCCTGGACGCGTACGTGGTCCGCAAGCTCGACCTGCCGTTCCGCGACGTCGACTGGACCCGCTGGGACGACCTGCTCGACCGCGTCCACAATCCCGTTGCGACCGTCGAGGTCGCGATCGTCGGCAAGTACGTCGAACTGCCGGACGCGTACAAGTCCGTGGTCGAGGCCCTGAGCGCGGCCGGCTTCGCCAACCGCGCGAAGGTCAAGGTCCGCTGGGTCGTCTCCGATGAGTGCGCCACCGCCGAGGGGACCGCGAAGGCCCTCGCCGGGGTCGACGCCGTGGTGATCCCGGGCGGCTTCGGCGACCGGGGCGTGCCCGGCAAGCTGCAGGCGCTCACCTGGTCGCGCACGCGCCTCGTGCCGACCCTGGGCCTGTGTCTGGGCATGCAGTGCATGGCGATCGAGGGCCTGCGCGAGGTCGGCGGTCTCGTGGGCGCGAACTCCGAGGAGTTCGACCGCGAGGCCGAGCACCTGGTCATCTCCACGATGGCCGACCAGACCGACATCGTCGCCGGGCGCGGCGACATGGGCGGCACCATGCGCCTGGGCACGTACCCGGCGCAGCTCGCCGAGGGCTCCATCGCCGCCGAGGTCTACGGCGCCACCGAGGTCAACGAGCGCCACCGCCACCGCTACGAGGTCAACAACGCCTACCGCGACCAGCTGCTGAAGTCCGGCTTCGTGATCTCGGGCCTCTCGCCCGACGGCCGCCTCGTCGAGTTCATCGAGCTCGACCGGGACGTGCACCCGTACTACATCGCGACCCAGGCCCACCCGGAGCTGAAGTCGCGCCCGACCCGCCCGCACCCGCTCTTCGCGGGCCTGGTCGAGGCGGCCCTGAAGCGCCAGGCCGCCGAGCGCCTCGATCTCGAAGCGGCGTAAGCGAACACGACGAAGGGGCCGGGCTCAGATGAGCCCGGCCCCTTTTCGTCTGCGCCGGTTCAGTACTGCGGCGGCTGCGGCTGACCGTAGGGCTGCGGTGCCTGAGGCTGCTGGTACGCCTGCTGAGGCGGGCCGTACGCCTGCGGCGGCTGCCCGTGACCGGGCTGGCTGAATCCGGGCTGGCCGTACGGCTGCTGGCCGTACCCCGGCTGGCCGTAGGGCTGCTGGAAGGGCGGCTGGCCGTATCCCTGGTCCGGGCCGTGGGGGCTGGGCCCGAAGCGGTTGGGGCCGGGAGTGCTTTCGAGGCACATGAAGACCAGCAGGATGATGCCGCCGACCGATGGGATGAGGCCGAGGAGCATGAACCAGCCCGATTTGTTCTGGTCGTGCAAGCGCCGCGCGGTGACCGCGATCGTCGGCACCATCACCGCGAGAAGATAGAGGAGCGGGACGGCGAAGCCCAAAGCCGGGATCCCCGCCTCGGTCGAGGTCGCGCTCGGGGACGAGCTCGAGAACGCGATCGAGAGCAGGATCATGATGCCGGCCCCGACAACGCTGAGGGCCAGGTACGCGAGCAGGTTGAACAGCTGGAACATCCAGTATTCCCTGCGCCGCGCGCGGCCGTTGAAGTCCGCGTATCGCTTGAGGACGCCGATGTACCAACTCATTTGAGGGTTTCCTTTCCGTACCTCTGGGCGAAGCACGGTGACGGGTGGACACTACGATCGCTGAGCATATCGCGGCGGTATCCGGCAAATCAGGCAGCCGAATCGGGCAGCGGCACTGCGGTGTGCGCATCGATGGCGCCCACGGAGCCGCCGGCGGCCGCGCGGGATGCTCCCTTCGCGGCTGCCGACGGCACTCGTTCAGGCCTTGGACGGCTGGGTGCGCAGGGCCCGACCGACCGCGATGGTCGCGATGAGCACCAGTACCGCGGCGATGACCGCCACGGTCCGCAGTCCGTCGGTGAACGCGTTCCTGGCGGCCTCCATGAGCGCATCGCCCGTGGCGGTAGGCAGCGTCGCGGCCAGGTGCGCGGCCTCGCCGAGGGTCTCGGCCCGGACCGGTGCGTCCGCCATCTCGGTGCGGTAGATCCCCGTGGCGAGCGAGCCCAGGAGCGCGACGCCCATCGCGCCGCCGAGCTCGTACGCGGTCTCGGAGATCGCCGAGGCCGCGCCCGCCCGGTCGGCCGGGGCCGCGGCGAGGATCGCGTCGTTGGTCACCGTCTGCGCGAGGCCGGCCCCGATGCCGATGAAGATCGACGCCGCCACGACCACCAGCGCGCCCTCGTCGACGCGGACGAGCGACATCCCGGCGAACCCGGCGATCACGAAGGCCAGACCGCCGATGATGGTGCGCACCATCCCGATCCGCTCGGAGAGCCGCACGGCGAACAGGCCCGCGACCACGGAGATCGCCATCTCGGGCAGGAGCAGCAGCCCCGCCTCCATGGGGGAGAAGCCGAGCACGAGCTGCAGGTACTGCGTGAGCAGGAACAGCGACGAGATCATCGCGAACACGATCGTGAAGTTCGTGGCCAGCGAGGCGCTGAAGCGGCGCAGCCGGAACAGGCCCACGTCGATCAGCGGGTGCTCCAGGCGCAGCTGCCGCGCGATGAAGGCCGCGCCGAACGCGATGCCCGCCGTGAGGGACACGACGGCCGTCCACGACAGGCCGTGCTCGGCGATCGTCTTGACGCCGTACACGAACGGGAACATCGCCAGGAACGACAGGGCCACGCTCGGCAGGTCGATCCGGCCCGGGTTCGGGTCCTTCGACTCCGGCACCAGCAGCGGCGCGACGACCACGACCGCGAGCGACACCGGTGCGGCCATGAGGAACACCGAGCCCCACCAGAAGTGCTCCAGCAGCCAGCCGCCGATGATCGGCCCGGCGGCCGCGCCCGCGGAGAAGCCCGAGGCCCAGATCGCGATGGCGAACTTGCGCTGGCGGTCGTCGTGGAACAGGTTCCGCATGAGCGCCAGGGTGGTCGGCATGAGGGTCGCCCCGGCGAGGCCGAGCAGTGCCCGCGCGGCGATGAGCGTTTCGGCGGTCGGCGCGTAGGCGGCGAGGACGCTCGCGGCGGCGAACGCGGCCGAGCCGATGACGAGCAGTCTGCGGCGGCCCACGCGGTCGCCGAGAGTGCCCATGGTGACCAGGAGCCCGGCGAGCATGAAGCCGTAGACGTCGACTATCCACAGCAGCTGGGAGCTGGTGGGGGCGAGGTCCTCGGACAGGAACGGCACGGCGAAGCCGAGCACGGTCATGTCGATGGAGATGAGCAGGACGGGCAGCACCAGCACAGCGAGCGCCGATCCCTGCTTGGCGGTGATGCGGGCGCGGGGCTCCTGCGGTGCGCGAAGCGTAGCGGCCATGGGTTTCACTCTTTCTTGACGTGAGCCGAGGCAGGGCTCGCGAGGCGGCATCCCGGACACCGGGCGTGCCGGAGGCCGACACGCCCCTCGACTGTACCGTCCGGACGGTACAGTTGGCACCTGGAGGAAACATGAAAGAGCCGGAGATCACCACCCGGGACCGCATCCTCAACGCGCTCCAGCGCATCCTCGTGGACGAGGGCTCCTCGGGCGTGACCTTGGAGAAGGTCGCCGCCGAAGCCGGCGTCTCCAAGGGCGGGCTGCTGTACCACTTCAAGTCCAAGTCCGAGCTCTACGACGGCCTGGCCCGCCGCCACCGCGCGGTGGAGGAGGCCAACATCGCCCAGGCCCGCGAGCGCGGCGTCGTCGAGATGTTCCTGGAGGTCTCCTGGGTCGAGTCCGAGGAGTCGGCGGCCGGGCTCTGGGCGCTGCTCACGGCATTGCGCGGCACGGGCGAGCTCTCGGATGAGGCCCGGGCCGACGTGCTGTTCATCTTCAACGGCTGGCGCGACCTCATCCACGAGCAGGTCGCCGACCCCGTGACCGCCGAGATCGTGCGCCTGGTCGGCGACGGCCTGTTCCTGTCGGCCCTCGCCGGCGCCCCGCTGCCCGAGCGCGAAGTGGTCGAGCAGATCCTCCGGCGCCTCAGCGGCGAGGCCGCGGAGTCCTGATCCCGAAACCTGAGCCGACTAGTGTGGCCCTCGTGCATGAGTACCGAGTCCTCGACAGCGAAATCATCCACCGCGGCTGGGCCTTCGACCTGACCGCCGAGACCATCGCGATGCCCGGAGGCGGCACCGCCAAGCGCGAATACCTCCGCCATGTCGGCGCGGTCGTCACCGTCCCGCTCGACGAGCAGGGCCGGGTCGGCCTGATCCGCCAGTTCCGGGTCCCGGCGAAGGAACTCCTGTGGGAGCTCCCGGCGGGCCTGCGCGACGTCGAAGGGGAGGACCCGGCCCTGGCCGCCCGCCGCGAGCTCGCCGAGGAGGCCGACCTCCTCGCCGCCGACCTCGTGAAGCTCGGCGAGTTCTACTCCACCCCAGGGGTCTCGAGCGAGATGATCCACTACTTCCTCGCCACGGGCCTGACCCCCGTGCCCGAGGTGGACCTGCACGAGCGCACCGACGAGGAGACCCATATCGAGCTCCACTGGTGGGACCTCGACAAGGCCCTCGCCGCCGTCGCGGACGGGGAGATCCGCAACGGCGTCTGCGCGCTGGCCCTCACCCTTACGAAACTGCACCTGGACCGCAACTAGCCCTTAACAACGAAGGCGCACGCTCACATGGCCCGTCGCATCATGGTGCGGCGGGCCGCCTTACGATCACGGCGACGACGCCGTCCGAACCGCTGAACCCACAAGGAATGCGGGCTCCAGGACAACCGGCGTCCTAGACTGCCCGTGCGGGATGCCGACCGGCCCCGAACTGGCACAACGCTTCGGAAGGAACCCGCACGTGAAAGTCGCCGTCCCCCGCGAGATCAAGAACAACGAGTACCGCGTCGCCCTCACCCCCGCCGGTGTCCACGAGCTCGTCGCCGCCGGCCACGACGTCGCTATCGAGACCGGGGCCGGCCTCGGCTCCGCGATCACCGACGCCGACTACATGGAAGCCGGCGCCCGCATCTGCCCCGACGCCGACACCACTTGGGCCTCAGGCGATCTCGTCCTCAAAGTCAAGGAGCCGATCCACGCCGAGTTCCACCGGATGCGGCCCGGCCAGACCCTCTTCACCTACCTCCACCTCGCCGCGAGCGCCGAGTGCACCGACGCGCTGCTCGAGCACCACGTCACCGGCATCGCCTACGAGACCGTGCAGACCGCCGACGGCCGCCTGCCGCTCCTGGCGCCCATGAGCGAGGTCGCCGGGCGGCTCGCCGTCCAGGCCGGCGCCTACCACCTGCAGCGCCCCGAAGGCGGCCGCGGCACCCTCATGGGCGGCGTCCCCGGGACCGCCCCCGCGCGCGTGGTCATCATCGGCGCGGGCGTCTCCGGCATGAACGCCGCCGCCATCAGTGTCGGGATGCGCGCCGACGTCGAGCTCCTCGACCTCAACGTCGACAAGCTCCACACCGCCGACGACCTCTACCAGGGCCGCCTGCGCACCATCGTCTCCAACCGCTTCGAGGTCAAGCGCGCCTGCCGCGAGGCCGACCTCGTCATCGGCGCCGTCCTCGTCCCGGGAGCCAAGGCCCCCACCGTGGTCGACGACGAAGTGCTCGCCGAGATGAAGGACGGCGCGGTCCTCGTCGACATCGCGATCGACCAGGGCGGCTGCTTCGCGCACTCCAAGGCCACCACCCACGACGACCCCACGTTCACCCACGCGGGCAAGCTCTTCTACTGCGTCGCCAACATGCCCGGGGCCGTGCCGAACACGTCGACGTACGCGCTGACGAACGCCACCCTCCCGTACGTCATGAAGCTCGCCAACCTCGGCTGGGCCGCGGCGCTCAAATCCGACCCCGCCCTCGCGCGAGGCCTCAACACGTACGGCGGGCAGGTCGTCAACGAACCCGTCGCGATCACGCACCACCTGCCGCTCAAGTCGATCGCGCAGGTGCTCGCGGAGAACTGACGTCCCAACAGGATTCGGGCCGCGCTCCGCACAGCGGGCGAACTCACGCCGGGTGCCTCGGAGTCTCCCAAGCCGTCGACAGCCTCGATACACTGACGTACAGTCGCTAAGACAGGCAATGGTGAGACGCCCGGCACCCGGTGTCGACCTCGCACCCGGAGGCGCGAAGAAATGAGCAGTGTGGACAGCAACGACAAATGGGCGGCCCTGCGAGGCGCCGCGCAGATGCCTCCCGCTGACGGCACGGAGGATCTGACCTCGCCCGACCCCGAGTCGTACACCAACAAGCGTGAGATCCCCCAGCCCCAACCGCTGGAACGCCACGGCCCGGCCCGCGTCATCGCCATGGCCAACCAGAAGGGCGGGGTCGGCAAGACCACCACGACCATCAACCTCGGTGCGGCCCTTGCAGAGTACGGCCGCAAGGTCCTCATGGTCGACTTCGACCCGCAGGGCGCGCTCTCGGTCGGCTTCGGCACCAACCCCCACACGCTCGACCTCACCGTCTACAACCTCCTCATGCAGGACGACGTCGACATCGACGACGTCATGGTCAAGACGAACGTCGCCGGCCTGCGCCTCCTCCCGGCCAACATCGACCTCTCGGCCGCCGAGATCCAGCTCGTCAACGAAGTCGCCCGCGAGCAGACCCTCGCCCGCGTCCTGCGGCCGGTCATCCCCGACTTCGACTACATCCTCATCGACTGCCAGCCGTCCCTGGGGCTCTTGACGATCAACGCGCTCACCGCCGCGCACTCCGTGCTCGTCCCGCTCGAGTGCGAGTTCTTCTCGCTGCGCGGCGTCGCCCTCCTCCTCGACACCGTCGACAAGGTCCGCGAACGCCTCAACTACGACCTCGAACTCGACGGCATCCTCGCGACCATGTACGACTCGCGCACCACCCACTCGCGCCAAGTGCTCCAGCGCGTCGTGGAGGCCTTCGGCGACAAGGTGTTCTCCACCGTCATCACCCGCACCGTCCGCTTCCCCGAGACCACCGTCGCCGGCGAACCCATCACCACCTGGGCCCCCGCCTCCTCCGGCGCCCGCGCCTACCGCCAACTCGCCCGAGAGCTCATTGCCGCCACGGACAAATTATGGGGCCATCGCCCGCACTCAGGAACAATCTGAGCTGCGGCTCCCTCGTCGCAAGTACTGCTCCGCTGCGCTCCGCTTTCGTACCAGCTCCTCACGAGCCTTGTCAGATTGCCCCTGAGCACGACCGCTGACCCCAAATTCCTTTCCACATCGATGTATCGATCGTGGTGCCCCAAACGCCCGTCTAAGCTTGCCTGCGTGACCGACCAGCAGCCGCCCCAGCTCCCGACCCAGCGGGAGGGCGAACCGGAGGAGGCCGAGACCGGCTTCCACGTCCGGCTCGCCAATTTCGAGGGCCCGTTCGACCTGCTGCTCCAGCTCATCGGCAAACACAAGCTCGACGTCACCGAACTCGCCCTCCACCAGGTCGCCTCCGAGTTCATCACCTACGTCACCGGCCTCGACGACGCCTGGAACCTCGAAGAGACCTCCGAGTTCCTCCTCATCGCCGCCACCCTCCTCGACCTCAAGACCGCCCGCCTCCTGCCCGGCACCGTCGTCGACGACGAAGAGGACCTCGCGCTCCTCGAAGCCCGCGACCTCCTCTTCGCCCGGCTCCTGCAGTACAAGGCCTACAAGGAAGCCGCCGGCGCCCTCGCGATGTTCGTGGAGACCGCCGCGACCCGCATCCCCCGCAACGTCGGCCTCGAAGAGCGCTACAAGGGCCTGCTCCCCGAACTCGTCCTCGACCTCACCCCCGAGGAGTTCGCCGCCCTGGCAGCCAAAGCCATGCGGCCCAAAGCGATCCCCACCGTCGGCACCGGCCACATCCACATGCAGCGCGTCTCCGTGCGCGAGCATGCCGTCATCATCTCCCGCCGCCTCCAGCGCGTCCAGACCGCGACCTTCCGGGCCCTCACCTCCGACTGCGAATCCCATCTCGAAGTCGTCGCCCGCTTCCTCGCCCTCCTGGAGCTCTACCGGGAGGCCCTCGTCGGCTTCGAGCAGATGCAGGCACTCGGCGAACTCACCGTCCGCTGGCTCGGCGGGAACGTCACCGAGATCGACGTCGACGAATACGCGGGAGCACCCGCTGAACCGCAAGCACCACCGGGGGAGGAATCGAGCGAATGAGACCCGAGCACCTGGGGGAGTCCCTCGAACACGACCTGGCGACGTGGAAGATGCCCGGCGCGCGCCAGGAGGCCGCGCCGCTGCGCCCCGACACGCCCGCCGACGAGCCGCTGACCGAAGACGACGAGTACGCCGCCGCGCTGGCCGCCGCGCCCGCCCAGCCGGAACCGGACGAGGAACCCGAGGTCACGGACACCAGGCCCGTCCCCGACGACGTCGACCTCGGCGCCGTCCTGGAGGCGATCCTCATGATCGCCGAAGAACCGCTGAGCGAGGAGTTCCTCTCCTCGGTATTGGAGCGGCCACGTTCACAGGTGCGCGAGGAACTGGGCCGACTCAGCGCCGAATACACTGGTGACGGACGCGGATTCGATCTGCGTCGCCAAGCCGGCGGCTGGCGCTTCTACACCCGGGCGGACTACGCCCAGTACGTGGAGCGTTTCGTCACCGACGGCGCCTCCGCCCGCCTCACCAAGGCGGCGCTGGAGACGCTCGCCGTGGTGGCCTACAGGCAGCCGGTCACCCGCGGCCGCATCTCGGCCATCCGGGGCGTGAACTGCGACGGCGTCATGCGCACGCTCGTCGCGCGCGGCCTGGTCGAGGAGTGCGGGACCGACCCGGACTCGACGGCGACGCTCTACCGCACCACCACCCTGTTCTTGGAGAAGATCGGACTGGACACGGTCGCACAGCTCCCCGAGCTGGCCCCGTTCCTACCGGACGACGTGACGGATATCGAGGAAGATGAACAACGCTGACGAAGAGGGCATCCGCCTGCAGAAAGTCCTGTCGCAGGCCGGGATCGCCTCCCGCCGTGCCGCAGAGGACCTGATCACCCGCGGCAAGGTGAAGGTCAACGGCGAGCGCGCCCACCTGGGCCAGCGCGTGGACACGTCGAAGGACATCATCCACGTCTCCGGCAAGCGCGTCATGACCGACGTCGACAAGGTGTACTTCGCGATCAACAAGCCGCGCGGCATCGTCTCGACCATGGAGGACGACGAGGGCCGCCGCTGCCTCGCCGAGTTCGCCAAAGGCATCGACCAGCGCGTCTTCCACGTGGGCCGGCTCGACACCGACTCCGAGGGCCTCCTGCTGCTCACCAACGACGGGGAGCTCGCCAACCGCATCATGCACCCCTCGCACGGCCTGCCGAAGGTCTACCGGGCGCAGGTCGCGGGGATCATGGACCGGCCCACCTGGAACAAGCTGCTCAAAGGCGTCGAACTCGACGACGGCATCGCCAAGGCCGACAAGCTCAAGATCATCGACGAGCACGCCGGGCAGTCCTTGATCGAGATCACCATCCACGAGGGCCGCAAGCACATTGTGAGGCGGCTCATGGACGAGGTCGGCCACCACGTCTCGCGCCTCGTGCGCACCGAGATGGGCCCGGTCAAGCTGCGCAACCTCAAGCCGGGGACGCTGCGCAGGCTCACCCCGAACGAGGTGGGGGAGCTGTACCGCGAGGTCGGACTCTAGCTGGCTGTAGTGACGGAAGGGCATGGCCCGGTTAGGGTTCGGGCATGTCAACGATTCTGAACGTGATCTGGTTCGTGCTGGCCGGGCTCTGGCTCGCGATCGGCTACTTCTTCACGGGTCTGCTCTTCTGCATCTTCATCGTGACCATCCCGTTCGGCATCGCGAACATGCGCCTGGCCGGGTACGTGCTGTGGCCGTTCGGGCGCACGGTCGTCTACGACCGGGACGCCGGCTGCTTCTCGCTCCTGGGCAACGTCCTGTGGCTGATCCTGTTCGGCTGGGAACTCGCGCTGGCGCACCTCGTCACCGGGTTCCTCCAGGCGATCACGATCATCGGCATCCCGCTGGCGGTGGCGAACTGGAAGATGATCCCGATGGCGCTGTGGCCGATGGGCGCGCGGGTGGTCGAGCGGCGCTGACCGGGCGGGTCTGATAGTGAGGTCAATCCACACCTCACCAGGTAGAACCGGGCATGATGTAGGTTTGCTTGGTTTGCAGTTGAAGAACGGAGCGCGACAGTGCCTGAGCAGAAGAGCGGACCGGTCGTCGCTATCGACGGCCCGTCCGGGGCCGGGAAGTCGACCGTGGCCAAGACTTTGGCGACCGCGATCGACGCCGCGTACCTCGACACCGGCGCCATGTACCGCGCCGCGACACTGGCGGTCCTCAACGCCGGCGTCGACCCCTCGCAGACCGCGCAGGTCACCAAGACCGTGAAGCACGCGAAGCTCGAGTTCGGGACCACCCCAGAGGACCCGTTCACCCGCGTCGACGGCGAGGATGCCGACCTGGCGATCCGCAGCGACGACGTGACGAAGGCGGTCTCGGCGGTGGCCGGGAACAAGTCGGTGCGGAAGTTCCTCATCGACGAGCAGCGGCGGATCATCGCCGATGCCAAGGCGGGCATCGTGGTCGAAGGCCGCGACATCGTCTCGGTCGTCGCGCCCGACGCCGACGTGAAGGTCTACCTGACCGCCGACCCGGTCGAGCGCGCCAAGCGGCGCGCCGCCGAGAACGGCGCCGACGCGAACACCACCGCGAAGGACATCGAACGGCGGGACACCGCCGACTCGAAGACGACCCGACCCCTGGAGGCCCCGGAGGGGGCCGTGGTGATCGACTCCACGACGCTGCCGATCGTGGAGGTAGTGGCCAAGATTCTGGCCTTGCTGAGCAACAGGGAAATTGATGACTGACGAAGTGACCTGGACCGGCGACGACGGTTGGAGCGAGAGCGACGACGTCGACGAACGCGGTCCGGTCCCGACGGTGGCCGTGGTCGGCCGCCCCAACGTGGGCAAGTCGACACTGGTGAACCGCATCCTGGGCCGCCGCGCCGCGGTGGTGCAGGACGAGCCCGGCGTGACCCGCGACCGCGTGGCCTACGACGCCGAATGGGCCGGGCGCGAGTTCAGCCTGGTCGACACCGGCGGCTGGGACCCGGACGCCGAGGGCATGGCGAAGTCCATCGCCCTGCAGGCCGAGCTGGCGATGCGCACTGCGGACGTGATCGTGTTCGTGGTCGACTCGCGCGTGGGCCCCACGGACGCCGACGAGGCGGCCGTGCGCATCCTGCGCTCGACCCGCAAGCCGGTGATCCTGGTGGCCAACAAGGCCGACTCGGAACGCCAGGAGGCCGAGGTCCACGAGCTGTGGAGCCTGGGCCTGGGCGAGCCGTTCCCGATCTCGGCCCTGCACGGCCGCAACTCGGGCGACCTGCTCGACAAGATCATCTGGGCGTTCCCCGAGGAGCCCACGGGCCAGCTCAAGGAGCGCGGCCCCCGCAAGGTGGCCCTCGTCGGCCGCCCGAACGTCGGCAAGTCGAGCCTGCTCAACCGCATCGCGGGCGAAGAGCGCGCGGTCGTCGACAACGTCGCGGGCACCACGGTCGACCCCGTCGACTCCCTGGTGGAGATCGACGGCGAGGACTGGGTCCTGGTCGACACGGCGGGCCTGCGCAAGCGCGTCAAGTTCGCCTCCGGCACCGAGTACTACGCCTCCCTGCGCACTGAGGCCGCCGTCGAGGCCGCCGAGGTCGCCTTGGTCCTCCTGGACGCCTCCGAGCCCATCAGCGAGCAGGACCAGCGGGTCCTGACCCAGGTCACCGAGTCCGGGCGCGCGATGGTGCTGGCGTTCAACAAGTGGGACCTCGTGGACGAGGACCGGCGCTACTACCTCGAGAAGGAGATCGACCGCGAACTCGGCCAGGTCTCCTGGGCCCCGCGTGTCAACGTCTCGGCCACGACCGGCCGCGCCGTGGAGAAGATCGCCCGCGCCCTGCGTGAAGCCCTGGAAGGCTGGGGACAGCGCGTCAGCACCGGCGAGCTGAACAAGTGGATCAGCGACCTCCAGGCCGCCACCCCGCACCCGGTCCGCGCCAACAAGGCCCCGAAGGTCATCTACGCGACCCAGGCCGCCGCCGAACCGCCGCGCTTCCTCCTCTTCACGAACGCGCCGTTCGACAAGCAGTACCTGAAGTTCATCACCCGCAAGCTCCGCGAGGACTTCGGCTTCGTCGGAACGCCCATCGACCTGGTGGTCAAACCCCGCGAATCCCGCAAGAAGGACAAGCGCAAATAGCCATTCTCACACCGGGGACCTCGCCTCCGAGGCCCCCGGGACCATAGGCTAAAGTTGTGTCCGCCGCGGACAACGCGGCGGAAAACGGGCTGTGGCGCAGCTTGGTAGCGCACTTGACTGGGGGTCAAGGGGTCGCAGGTTCAAGTCCTGTCAGCCCGACGTTTTCGCAGGTCAGAGGCTTAGCCTCTGACCTGTTTTTCTTTCCCGGCGCATTTTGTCCGTTTCAAGCTCACTGGCAAGCGGCTCAAACCGAAGCCAATTTCTGCCTGGCATCGGTCTAAAACCGCAGGTCAAGTCCCAAATCGTCGATCAATCTGGGGCTTCGACCTGGCCCTGGATCCGCGCATGCAGGGGTCGAAGGCGCTCACGACGATGAATGAATCCGCAGGTAGACTGGGTCGTTCTCGCGGCTCCTTGACGCGGCTGATCGCCTGTCCATGGGTTTGTCCATGGTCATGATGGGAGTATGACTCACAAACGTTCCCAATCCTCACGTCCGCGGGGGAGTATCCGCTCTCGCGGGAACGCCTTCCAAGTCCGTGTCTACAACGGCGTCGATCTCGCGACTGGCAGGCAGCTCTACCTCACCGAGTCCTGTAAGGACCGCGATGAAGCCGAGGCCACTCGCGTGCGGCTGGTCGCACTGGCCGATGGCGGCAAGGCGG
This sequence comes from Glycomyces sp. NPDC021274, assembly GCF_040641195.1. Classification (NCBI taxonomy): domain Bacteria; kingdom Bacillati; phylum Actinomycetota; class Actinomycetes; order Glycomycetales; family Glycomycetaceae; genus Glycomyces; species Glycomyces sp. NPDC021274. The sequence goes on from NZ_JBFADC010000007.1 coordinate 207,193, forward strand.
CAGCAGGCACGTGGAGCTTCGGCGACGCAGTCCGGCAATGGCTCCTCACCCGCGACGAGTACGTCGCAGCAGGAGAACTCGCAGCGGTAAGCCAGCGCCAATCCCGATACCTGGCCGAGACGCACGTCATTCCGGCACTGGGGGCGATCGCCCTCAGCTCGCTTGGACGCGACTTTGTACAGGCTGCAGAGGGCCTCTACCGCGACATCGGCAAGTGCCGTATCCGCTGCGGAGGCCGCATGCGCATGGAACATCATCCGCCGGGCAGGCGCAACGCTCGCCTGGTGCGCGATCTGACCGGTCATCGGTGCGGTCGGCGCTGCAAGTCCCATGTCTGCACGCGGGCGTCGGCGTCGATGCTGCGAAAGGTCCACAGTGTTATCACTGGTACGTGCGGCATGCTGTTCCGGTGGGGCTGGCTCGCCACTGATCCGTCCAAGCGCATCAGGGGACCGAAGGCGCCGCTGGTGACCCCGAAGGCGCCGACGACCGCTCAGGTGAACGCGCTGATCGAGGCCGCGTTCACCCAGAACGCGGACTGGGGAACGATCGTGCTGCTGTTGTCGGTCACCGGCGCCCGCCGATCCGAGATGACCCGGTACCAACTCAAGCACGTCGACTTCGATCGGAACTTGATCTTCCTCGACCGCACCAAGGTCAAGGGCACCGCTCGATGGCTTGCGCTCGATCCGGCGACCATGGCACTGTTGGAGGCGTTGCGCGACCGCATCGTCGAACGCCGCGGTGCCCTGGGCCTGGCACCGACCGGGGAGGAGTACCTGTACTCCTACAAGGCCGACCACGCTAAGCCCGGTTCAGGAGGCTACCTCAGCAAGCGCTTCAAGGACATGGGCAAGTCGATCGGCATCGACACCCACCCCCACGCTTTGCGCCACTACGCCGCGACCGAACTCATCGTCGGCGGTATCGGCATCGTCGACGTCGCCCACCGGCTCGGCCACAAATCCCCGTCGACCACCACCGACATCTACGCCGCCTGGCGGCCCGAGGTCGATCAGCGCGCCGCCGCCCTGCTCGCCGGCAGCCTGACACTCCCCGCCGACCTGTTCCCCGCCCCGTCCGTCCGCGACCGCTCCGCCGAACAGACCCGCCGCACCAGTCCCGAAGTCGAGCAGCGCATCTGCGACCTGCGGCGGCGCATCGGCTGGGGACCCAAACTCATCAAAGACCACCTCGCCGCCGAGCACATCGCCATCGACAAGTCCACCGTCTGGAAAGTGCTGCACCGCCACGAACTCAACACCAGCAGCCCGAGTTCCGAAAAGCCATGAGGCAGTCGAAGAGCTGGAGGTCGAAAACGCAGTTCGGAGTGCCTGGCGCGAATACCCTGCCGGGATTGCCGCGCATGGCATGCAGGCTGCGGCTTTACGGAGAGGAGGCTCGCAGTTCCGGCTCGATGTGAAACCAACCCCGGAACGAGAGTGGAAGGTTAGGGGTGACCCGAAAAGAAGTCCATATTGTCTGAGGTGCCCGGGATGTGCTGTGCCGGGCTCATAACCTGGAGGTCGGTGGTTCAAATCCGCCTCCCGCTACGATAGAAATACCAGGTGAAACCCGGTTTCCTCGAAAGAGGGAGCCGGGTTTTTCCATGCCTGTTGCTCGTTCGTTGCTCGGATGAACCATGATTCCTCGGCACCCCATGAAAACGCTAGATATTGGCCTAGTGTTTCAGGTCACTATTGTGGCTTGTCTCGTGGCAGGCTTTTCAACAGTCCCCAACCTTGCTGCTGAGTTGTTTCATGAGCGGCGCATGTTGACCTTGAGCACCGAATCCTTGGCGTTAACGGTGCTCACGGGTCCGAGTGCCTGCAAGCGGTGCGCAAGTTCGATGGCGGCGTGTGTGAGTGGCAGCTTGAGGCGTCGCCCGTTGGTGGTGGTCATCTGGTCGTATTCGCCTTTAAGGGCGGCGAGGATCGGCTTGAGGTCCGATAGCGAGCACTGATCCAGTTGAGGCTCGAGCAAGGGAAGGACCAGGGCTGCGGAGCCGGTAGCGAGGGCGATGCGGTGGATTTCCTCGAGTGGGAGGAGGATGTTGTGCTTTCGTGCGTATCGGGCAGCGGCTTCAAGTGCGTCGCGTCGATCCGTGGGAGTGAACGAGCGTAGCTCCGTGATGATGTCGGCTTTGATGCTCCCAGCGATTTGCTCGCTTTCCAGCAGTGTGGCGATGTCGGTCTCGGGGAGCTCGTTTGGAGAGCAGTAGTCCGCAAATGCGCTGGAGGCGGTGATCGCGAATTCCCTAGTCGCCCAGTCGGTGTCGCGCGTCAGAGCGAAGGTGGCGGCGTTGTCTTCGACGATGCGGCGTTTGATGAGCAAGCCGACGAGTCTTCCGGGTTCTGGTTCGATCTGGTCGGGTACGAGGCGGTGTTGGAGGCTGAGGCTGACTACGAGGCGGACCCTCACCTGGGGATCGGTGATCGCTGACCGAGCGGCGAGGATCACATACGCGAGCGCAGCTCGTTCCTCCTCGGGTTCGCCGTCTGTGCTGATTTGCTTCTCCGCGGTCAGGAGGCTACCGAGTCCGGCATCGATTCCACCGATGGACTCCACATAGGCGGTGATGTTGGCAAAGGTGGCGGGGAAGCGCTGTGCGGCTGCCAAGAATGGCCAGGCGGGCTCGGGGAACGCTGTCACAAAGTGGTTTTGACAGCTGGGTGCGGACCGTTCGATGACGGCGGCCAGGTGGGGTGAATTGCGCTCGGCGAGGTCTTCGAGCACGGTGATGTAGGAAGGCGTGCTACTGAGTGCGAGACGGTACTCGTCCTGGTCGAGGACGTTGTTGAGGTAGGCCTCTAGGTGGTCGAGCACATGCGCGTAGACGTTCCGGTTGCTGACGTGAATTTCGTCGAGCGTCAGGTGCTGTGGCTTCCAGAGCGCTGTGATCAGGTTCTGCCGGGTGACGGGAAAACGTTGGAGGGTGACGACGATCTTTCGTGCTGGTTCTGACAGCGGCGCGAGCGAGGGGAAGGAAGCGTCGACGTTGCTGATGAACTCAGCGAGCGCTTCGCTGGACTCGGCGGTGAGGTCGTGGGTGGTCAGGGTTGAAAACTCGGGATAGTGCTGTTCCAGGTACTCGCGGACTGCGGTGTCGGTGCGGTAGCGGACCCCGGGGGCAAGTGATCCCAGGGCCGAATCGAAGTACGCCTGTCGGGTCGGTTCGTCGGCGTTGAGGTCGGTGACGAGGAACGAGAAGATATTGGTCCAGGTCGCCGTGAGCTTGCGTATCAGTTCGGTTTGGTGCTTGCCGCCGGCAAGGTAGGCGGTGAGGAAGCGATGCCGTGCCTCGCCGGAGTCGAGCAACCAGGTGACGAACTTGCCGATGCGGGGGTGTTCGTTGGCAAGAAGGTAGTCCCAGACAGCGATGTTGAGCATTGCGAGGTTCGCGATGCTGCTGCCGCGTTCGCGAAGCACGGCCTCGACATCTTCGGAATCCAGGTCGAACTGCTCGTCCATCACGTTCGGGTCGACGTGGTGCATGATGAAGTTCGCGGCCTTGGGACCGACGCGTTCGGTCTGGTAGGTCGCGGTGTAGAGGGTGAAGTCGCGGTTGAGGTACCCGTGCTGCATGAGTTCGACGGCGAGTTCGGACTGCAGAAGAACCTTGGCGATGTCCAGGAAGGTCATCTGGTCGCTGTTGTAGGTGATGGTGAGGTCGGTCATCGCCGCGAGTTCACGCATGTCAGCATGGAGCAGGCGGTCACGGCTCTGCTTGATGTCCATGAGGCGCACCGTAAATGCTTCGCGAGCATCATCGTCCCAGTCAGTCAGGGCGACAGGGCCATGGAGAACCTCCGCGGCGTCTTCGGGTGCGACCTGGAGCTGGGCACCGCGGTTGGTTATTGCTATCAGCGGATTGGTTCCGGTGAGGAACCGATCCCAGAACTCCGGGGTACGAAGCTTGTCCTCGGCGACAACCGCGCCTTCGAACTGATAGCTACTGATCGTTCCCCGGAATCGGCGAGTGGTGCGATTCAGGTCGGCGATGAGCTTGCCGCCGAGGTCGGTTGCCCGCTCGGTCGCGGTGTCGAGGCGTTGGAGCTGCTGGCGGACGGCAGTCGCTTCGGAGTCGAGGCGGGCTACGTGTTGGCGCACCAGGTTCCGTCCGATGCGGTAGAGCTGATCGAGCAGGCTGGTGCCGAACCGGATCGCCTCAAAGTCGGACAGGTGTGTGTTCTTGTACAGGACCATCGCGAAGAGCTGATCGTCCTGGAGGTCGAGTCCCCCGCCGTCGGTGCCGATGAGTTTCGCGCGGAACACGGCGAACTCGTTGCGGAGGTTCTTGAGCAGTCGCATCTCGGCGACGTGACGCGCGGTGCGGTCGAACAACTCCAGGGACACCTGATGGTCGAGGTCTTTCATGATGCGGAACATGTGGTCGCGCGTGTTTCGGTGGGTGATGAACGGGACCATGGGAATAACGAGGTCGAAGAACTTGGTGCGGTTGGCGCGGGCAACTTCTCCGGCGGCGGCGTCGACCCGGTCCGCGGCCACGCCGGGCTCAGATTGATCGGCTCCAATGTTCGGGGCGAAGCCGAGCTGGTCGAAGATGCTGTCCTTGATCGCGTAAATGAAGCGGATCGTGCGGCCACGTAGTTGTTTGGCGCCGTTGAGCGTCGTGTTGAGTGCCCGGAGCGTCTCGAAGATATGGGGGTCCTCGAACCGGTCGAGGTCTTCGAAGATGACCAGGTCGAGCTTGGTGACCTCGAAGAAGTACACGATCTCGTCGAGGTACTCGTCGAAGTAGGTCGAGGTCGGAGCGGAGAGCGAGATAATCGTTGATCCGGCGCCGATCTGGTCGATGTGGATCTGGTTGTGAAACAGCAGCCGGAGGCCGAAGACGAAGCCGACCGAGCCCAGCGCGACGAAGAGATGATCCCATCGGCCCAGATCCGGTTGCGCAAAGGCAAAGAGTTTGTCCGTCCAGCCGGCGAGGACGAACAGGAGGAAAATCGGCAGGCCGAGGGCGAGGGCGATTCCGACCTCGCGCCAGGGTCGGAGGCCACTGATTCGACGGTACCGTGACCCGGGCAGCCGCACGGGATCCTCGCGATAAAGCAGCTGCTTAACGATCTCCTTCTGGATTAGGTTGGTGATTGTGTCGGCTGGCGATGGCTCGACGCCTGGAGCGGGATGGGTCTTGGCGATGCCGAGGGAGGCGAAGGAAATCTGGATGGCCTTCTTGCCCTTGTAGTCCACGGCAACCTGGTCGAGGACACTGCTCTTGCCGGTCCCGTAGCTGCCGGTCAAGGCGATGTTTCGGACCGCTTTGTCCTGGAGCTTGGCGGCGATGGCATCGGTGTAAAGCCGGTGATCGGCCTCGGAAAATGAGGGCGTGAGCGTCAGAAGCGACAGCGTCGCACCCTGTTCCGTGTTCGAGCCTTTGCTGTGGCGGCTCATGAGCGAACTCCTTCAGCCAGTCCGGAATCGGGCGACCGGTGCGGCCTGGCCGATTCAGTGCCACATCTTAACGCCGCACGGACTCCGTTGTGGACCTGCATCGTTCTGAGGAGAGTGCTGGTGCCAGAGGCTGGCGCCCGCCCCGTCGCACCCCGCCACCACTGCCCCGCCGGAGCGGACCTGTTCGGCCCGCCCGCCTCGAACACACGTGGTCACCGAGCACCACTGGGTCTTCGCCGACGACGACGGCGTGGTCTTCCTCCACGCCTCTCACACCGATGTCGTCCGCACCCTGGACCTGGAGATCGAACTCACCGAACGGCTCCAGTCGCAGCGGATCGCGGACGGCACTACTCTGCGCGAGCAGTTCGACTTCACCACCTTTCTCAACCGGCGTGGCACCGACCCGACCTGCGCTCTCGCCTAACGCCTCGCCGCATAAGGCAAGGCCCTCGAAAGCCCCCGAGCCAGCCCCCGGACGGAGCGCGCACCGTCAGACATATTGGTGCGTAGGCATGGTGCCGAGGCGCGTGAACTGTGTTTGTCGGAGCGTTGCGTTAGCGTGGTGCTTAACCGGTAGCCGCCGACTAGCGGCTCCTCCCGCACCTCTCGAGGACGACCCCGTGGCGAACCCAGAACAACTCGCTCAGTTCATTCGTTTCAGATTGCACGATCTGGGCAGTCAGAACGCTCATCATGAGTTCGAGCATCTGTGCCGGTATGTGACTAAGGCACGCTTCGTCAGCAATGTCATCCCGGCAACAGGACCAGTCTCAGCGAAGGGCGATCAGGGCAGGGACCTTGAGACTTTCAGGACCTACCTGAAAGACGAGCTTCCGTTCTCGGTCGGGTTCCTCGCGTTGGCAACTGAAGACACCGTTGCATGTGCCTGCACCCTCCAGTCAAAGGATCTTCGCACCAAGATCAAGAGCGATCTGGAATCGATCTGCTCCCAGGGCACCCCAGTCGACCGGGTCTACTTCTTCGCCACCGAGGGGCTTGCCTCAGGCATTCGCCATGAGATTCAGGACGAGGTTCGTGCCGAACACGGAGTTGAACTGGAGATCGTGGACGGCGCAGCCCTGTCTGAGCTGCTCGCGAACCACGAGCTTTACTGGATCGCAGAGGAATACCTCCACTTGCCTGCGGAACTGCAGCCTGCACCTCCGGAGCCCGATCCGTCGGTGCCTGCGTGGTATGTGAAATTGCGAGACGATTGGCAAGCCCGGACCGAGCCGCCGAACGCATTTGGCGACCTTCTCGAACTCTCCCGTTGTCTGCGATACGCCACCTTCCACGATGATGCCAGTCGCGATCTCGGTGGCTGGATGCAACTGACTGAGCGGATTCTTAACAGTCACCCTGACCTTGAGATGCGTCAGCGTGTCCGATACGAACTGGCCGTCGCTCATCTTCGCGGCACCGGCACTCTGGTTCCGGCCGAGCAGCACGTTCTCGACTTCTTCGCGGAGCTGGACTCGGTGACCAGCCCGACGTTGCTTTCGGATGCGAGTCGATTGCTGCAATACTGCAGCGCCTCCTCGGTCAGTGGCACTTCCAACTTGACGTGGGCCCAAGTCGCTGCCTGGATCGACCAGACGCGCGAGCGCACCCGGATCTGTTTGGAGGCGAGCCCGCATGACCATGCTCGATCTATCCTGCTTGAAGTCACCGTGACGCTGGCACTGCAGATCGACAACACCCTGATTGCTGAGTACCCGCTTCCTCCAGGGGAGCAGATCGAGATTCCAGTCGGAGAATTCGATTACGGAGACCTGCCCCCAGTCCATCCGCAAATGCCACTCCTCGACCTCGATGGCGGCATGGCTGCGCTGGTCGAACTCGTCGACGCACTGCCCGACGCACGTATGCTCCCGATCGAAGCCCTCACTGAGCGCTTCAGCCTCCTGACACCGATCCTCATCGGTCACGCCCAGTACTCCACAGTCCGGGACGGTCTTGACGCTGTCCTGGCTGCTCAAGGCGCTCACGATAAGGTCGCGCACCAGTGTCTGCAACGTGCAATGCAGCTAGCTCGGACCGGTCAGCTCTTGCATGCGCTCCGTGAATTCCACGAAGCCAAGATCAACTGGTGGCACGGTGACACCCTGCACGAATCCCTCCATGCCATGAACATCATCGCCGACATCTACGGCCACCTCCACATGCCCCTGGCTGCAAAGAAGTACGCTCTCGCCGTCGCGGCAATCGCTATGCAGTCGACCGACGACCACGATCGCTATTACATTCCTCGCGCCCTCTTCCAAGCCGCCAGCTACGACCACCAGGCCGGTGCCTGGATCACCTCGGCCGAGACCACTGCCGTCGCACTCCTCGCACAACTGCAATTCACCGCAGATCCGGTCAACTTCGGCCGCTTCCCCTACCTCAAAGACGCGATCACCCAACAACAAGTCACCTTCATTGCCGCACAACAGCACCGGCCCGCACTAGTAAATCCGCTTCGACAGATCCTTGACGTCGCCGGATTCGGCCAGCATCTTTACGAGAGCATCACCCAATCCGACGAAACCACCTCCTGGGACGAGCAACAGTGGATCGAGTCCGCCGACGACATGACCGCCGCCCCATTTGCTGATGCCGACCGTCAATGGCAGACCCGTTTCTCCGCCCTCGGACTGCGATGGCGAGTCGTGTCCGACAACCACCGCACCTCCGTCCTCGCAGCAGAAGAGTTCACCGCGTCAATGCAAGTACTTCTCGTCGAGCTCGCCTCACTCGACCCGCTCTTCCTTCCTGCCGATCTCGAGATCGAGATCCGAACACCATCCCGCTCCGGGGCCGGAGCTTCCGACCTCGACGCCCAAAGCAGTCAGGAACACCCCGACCGCTGGATCGTCTACGCACCAACAGGGCCAGTCGATGTCGACCGGTGGCCACGGCAGCTGCTGAAAGTCGCGGTGAAAATCCTGATCGCGCACTCCATGCTGCCCGCGCGCGAGTTCCTCGGGCTCCTGAACCAGGCATTCGCGTCCGGCCTCGCCCACAAACTCGAATTCGGACGCCCTTACCGCGAACTCGCCGACCTCAACGGAGCCGACTACCGCAGTCCCGCCGCCGCCGTTCACGTACCATCGCTCGGCGACCCCGACGACTTCCCCGATCGGTGCGCCCCACACCTCAAACCACCCACCACACCAGGGCCCGGCTACTCAACCGAAACTGCTATGGCGGAGGTTCGGGCCCGATACGAGAACCTGCCTCCAGTCTTGCGGTACAGCCTGGCGCGGCTCCAGGCCGATCCCAGCACCTTCGCTGTCTTCTCCGAGCTCAGAACCGACGGCTGGAAGGACTGGCATCTACTCAACGCCCTTGCCAACCTCGTGATAAACGCGAGAATCACCGCGCGCTACGGCACTCACACTGCCGAGGCCATTGAGAGCTACGAGCGGCACCTCCGCGAAGAACAACACCGACCTGAAGCACCAGACGATCCTTCTATCGAACCCAGCGACGTCACACGGGTCTCACTCGAATTCGCCCTAGGTATGTCGGCAACCGCCACAGCGCTCGGATGGGGTCTACAGTTCAACCGGAACCCCATCGACTCCGCATCGGTGTTGACCATCCTCGGCAACCGGTACGGCTACTGGACCGATGACCTCCCGCACAGCGACTTTTTCGGCTGGAGCACCCAACACGATCCAGCCGAGCCCGACCGTGGGTCGTCCAACGACTAGCCTTGGGCCCCGCTCAAAGTCGGGGAGAAGTCATCGAGTTTGACTGGCTGTGTGTGGGCTGGAGGCGCCCAGACTGTCCCCACTCTGTTGAAGCGGTAGAACGGTGTGTCCGGTCTCTTCGTGCCGCTCGTTTTTGAGGTGTGGAGCGGTGATCCGGAGACCAGCAGCAAGTTCGGGCGTGAGCAATTCGAGATCGGACAGTGCGTGGACAAGGTCGGCGGCCAGGATGGTTTGGCTCGCGGCCACCGACGGATCTCGGGCGATAAGCTGCCAGGTCGATCCCCAGGTAGATGCGATCTGCTCGTGAACGGCTTCGCGTTCAGTGACGGGAAGCGCATCGTAGATGTCGTGCGTGATGGCAATGGAGAGCTGTTGTTCTGCAGTCGCGGCCAGGCCGGTGGCGCTTGCGGGAACGTCCGGGCTGTCGATGGTGAGGGCGGCGCTTGCTGCGGCCCACCATGAGTGGTGCCCGGCGCGGCCTACTTCGGGGTAAGGGCCGAAAGGGTGGTCAGGGTCGTCAGTGTTGACGCGGAGTTGGTCGCGGTGGGCGGCGACGAGGGCGATGGCTGTGCGCCAGCGTTCGAAGATGGCTTCGTCAGTGGGGGCTTCGCCGAAGGCCTCGGTCCAGGCGGGTCGTTCGGTGACGGCGTGCTCGGTGAGGTGGTTGACGCGGGCGCCGATGGCGTTCGCGACGTGGCCAAGGTAGTCGCGTAGGTCGGCAGGGACGGCGTCACTGTGGTGGAGTGGGGCGGGTGCGGCAGCCCAGGGGAGCGGGTGGGGAGCGGCCTCAATGGCTTCGAGGCGTTGGTGCCAGGTGAGTTCGTGGCCGGCTTCGAGCGCGAGGCCGGTGAGAGTGCGGCCCTCGGCGAGTTCGTCAATGAGTTCGGTTCCGTCGCCTCCTGCGTTTTCCCAGGCCTTGATGGCCCAGGCGAGGGCGGGCCAGGCTTGCCCGGTGTGGGTGGGGTCGAGTTCGATGAGGCGGGTTTGGCGTTCGATGCGCCATGCGAGGTTGGGTGCGATGGTGTCGAGGCGGTCGAAGTCGCGTTGTGCGGCAGCACGCTGGAGTGCTTCGGAGGAGTACTGGCCGGCTTCCTCGGCGCGGCGCAGGGACTCGATAACGGCGGGCCAGGCCCGCTCCGCGGTGACGCGGTCGGCGAGTTCCGCCCCGAGGACTTCGGTGAGTTCGGTGCGGTAGCGGTCGGTAGCCTGGATCGGTTCGGCCTCGTGAGCGGCGTTGGTGGGGAACCGGACGGGCTTGGGGTGGAGCGCGGTCGCGGTGTCGAGATTCGCTTCGGGGTAATGGGGCCGGAGGAGTTCCCGGTAGCGGGCGAGGTCGGCCGGTGTGGGTTGGGCGCCTGCTGGGGGTGGGGTGTGGCCTTCCATGTGGCCGTTGATGCGCCCGATCAGCACGGCGCTGACTGAACCCGCGTCGTCCACGGGTCCCCGGGCGATGGCGAGCGTGAGGATCTGCTCGGGGTTCCACCCGGCGGCTTCGGCTTTGGCGAGGGTTCCGGCGAGGGCGCCGTGGCCGTTGGCCTCGATGTCGGCCAGGTGCTCGGCGGCGAGGGCGGGTGTGAGAACGCGGGTGATGAGCTCGTTGTAGTGGTGGTCGGCAGCCATGTCGGCGGCGGTGCGGTAGCGGGCGACGAGTTCGTGAAGGTCGCCGGATCGGGCGGTGAGGCGCTGGTCGGTCTCGGTAGCGGAGAGGTTGTCGGGTTCGCGGGCGAGGATCTGTTCGGCGATTTCGCGGGCGGCGGTGGCGTTGGGGTCCCACTTCGGTTTGTCGCCGCGGTGGTCGGGGTCGGCGGGGATCTCGGAGTGGGTGACGGCGTACAGGGTGGTGGTTTCGGCGGCGCGGGTGGCGGCGACGTAGAGGGCGTCGCGGGTCATCTGGTCGGTGAGGATGGGGTGGGCGGTGTCGACGGTCATGCCCTGGCAGCGGTGGATGGTGGCGGCGTAAGCGAGTTCGACATGCTCGGCGACGTACGCCGCGGGGAGCGTGAGGGTCCCGCTGGATTCACGGGATTTGACCTTGAGGGAGCCGTCCGGGTTGGTGGCGGCGACGGTCCAGGTGGCGCCGTTGCGGACGAAGTCCTTGCCTCCGCAGTACTTCAGGTCGTACTGGTTGTGGCGGGTGACGACCCAATCCCCGCGCCCGGCCGTCTGTCCGTTCCCCAGGGCCACGCCGTGCTCGGCGACTTCGCTGGCAGCGATCCGGTCGGCCCTAGCCCACGTGGCAAGAGTGCTGGTATCGGTGTTGGTAAAGGCCATCATCAAGCTGGTCTTCCCGGCCGCGACATCGGCCTTCCAACCGGCATAGGCGGACTGGAGCATGGCGTCCCGCGAGCCGCCGCGCAGGCTACCGCGGTCCTGGAAGTAGTCGAGCCCGGCCGCGTCGCCTTCCCGGAGTCGGAGTGAGGCGGCCGCGAAGACGGGGCCTTGGAAGCGGTGAAGATCGCGCAGTTCGGTTGCGCCGACCTCGGCGGCGATCAAGCGGAGGACGCCGCCGGAGGCGACCGCGCCGAGCTGGCAGTCATCACCAAGCAGCCGCACTTGCGCGCCTGCGTACTCGGCAAGCGCGGTGATGCGGTCGAGGTTGAACGTCCCGGCCATCGACGCCTCGTCGACCAAGAGGACGTCTCCGGGCCGGAGATCGTGAACGGGGGTCATGAGCACGTCGGTGTCGACCCCGGTGCGCTGCTCGGCTTGCGCGGCTTCGACCCTGCGGATTGAATCGACGAGGTCGGGGCCGTTGAGGAGGTTGCCCGGGTTGATCTGCCACAGGAACTTGTCGACGGTCGAGCAGGTGATGCCGAGGTCGGCGGCGAGGACTGCCGCGGCCTGCGCAGAGGGCGCGAGTCCGACCAGGCGTCGGCCTTCGGCGGCCAGGGTCTCCTTGTAGGCGCGCATCGCTGTGGTCTTGCCCGAGCCCGCGGGCCCGATCCCGACTGCCAGCAACCGGTCGTTGGTGGCGAACGCGGTCACGAGCTGCCGCTGTCCCTCGTCCAAGGTCTGGTCGCGTCGGGACTCGAAAGCGGCGATACGTCCGGCGATGGCCTCAGCCCCTGCTGACCACACTGTCGGCGTCTGGGCCGCCTTGACGAGGCGCTGTTCGGCGTCGAGGACGGCTTGGGAGGTGTACCGGTCGGCCTCGTGACGCTTGAACACGGAGGTGCCGTCGCTGCGCTGCAACAGCTCCGGCTCGCTCACCGGCGCGGTCCCACCGAGCCGGATCGATCGCCCCTCGCCGAGCGCCGATTCGACGACCTGGCCGATGGCCTCGCGCTGCGCATTGGGGCCGAGGGCGCCGTGCTCGGCGCGGACCACTCGGGCGGCTTCCGCATGAAGGTTCCACCGGCTCCACGTCGCCCGCTCCTCACCGACGCGTACAACGACCGCATCAGCGAGCCGCGCGACCTCGCGGCCGTCGAGCGCAGTGCTCATCTCGGCCAGCGCGGCGCCGGGGGCTGCACGCTCGATCTCGCCGATGACCGCCGGTCCGAAACGGGCAATGGCTTGACCTGTCCACGCCCTGCGCATCTCCTCGAGCCGACGCGGCGCGTCCTTGCCCTCGCGGGTCTCCAGCGTCGCCTGCTGGGCAAGTTCGCGGGCGGCCTGGGGACTCGGGTCGCGGCCGTGACGGGAGCGGTAGTCGGCGCGCAGGTCGCTGTATCGCGCCTCGATTGCGGTGCGGCGGGCCGAGAAGTGCTTCAGGACGGCGGGGTCGATGCCGTTGATCTCGCGGACGGGTCGGTTCGACTTCGCCGGCCCCGGCCGGTCGGTGAACGCGATGCCGAGCCGCTGGGTCAGTTCGGCTTCGATGGCGGCGTTGTAGGTTTCCGAGGCCGCGACCCCGACCGCAAAGAGCGCGGTGCCGTCGAGCGAGCGCCACTTCCCGTCGCGGCCTTGGATCTTGTTCGCCACGGCGAGGTGGGTGTGGAGGTCGGGGTCGCCCGAGCGGGAATCGTGGTGGTCGAACGCGGTCGCCACCAGCCCATGAGTTTCGATCTGCGCCGCCCCGCCCGCGCCCGAGCGCGTGAACGCTGCGTGCTCTTCGAGCAGCGCGACCGCTCGGCCGGCCGCGGCGTCGTGTGCTGCCTTCACCTCCATCCGTACCCGCTCGTCGGGGTGCAGCGCCCACAGCACCGACACCGACTTGACCGGTGTGAACACCAGGTCGTAACCGGCGACACCGGCCCGCTGCCGGTGCGACTCCTCCCGCTTGACCTTCGCAACCTCCGCTGCGGTCGGCTGCCGTCCGGTCTCGGAGGCGATGTCGCCCAAGCGCTTCGCCACCCGGTCATGGAACGGGTCGAGGGTCTTGTAGGCGGGGAACTTCTGCCCGAGTTTCCCAGCACGCTCAGCAGCGGCATGGACGCGGCCCCGCTCGGTCTTCGACAAGCCCGGGACAAGATGCGCTTCGAGGTAGGCGTCTTGGCGTGCTTCGGCATCGGGGTGGAGCCCTTCGCCGAAGAGGTTCCGCATCTGGGCCTCTTGGACCTGTTGGCCGGGCTCCAGGCTGAGTGCGGCGATGCCCGAACCGGTCCACCGGCCCGGCGGGTTCCCGCCCTGCGTGTAGTAGTCCGCCGCCGACTGCCCGGCCTGGCGCTGGACGTCGCCGCCGGCGGTCTGGCGGGTGAGGTAGGTGTAGCCGTCACCGACCGAGAGCTTGTGTACGGTCATCACCGCGCACCACCCCCGCCCCGCCTATCCGACAATTCCCGAGGATCAAAATTAGCCATTCATGGAGCGGGTTCCAATACCGAATGGTCCTGATTCACGAAACGTGCAAGAGGTGTGTCCTTCATTTCGGCCGGGCGCGTCCTGGTCGACGTCAGTCCTGGTAGAGGCGCTCTAGTGCCGATCGGTGCCTAAATTCGTCCTGGCCGGTCGTTAAGAAATACGGGTAATGCCGAGGGGTCATGGAATTGCGAGAATCGGCGGTTGCGGGATCGGCTGGATCGCGTTTATTGTCGCTATCATGAACGATTTCGAGAGAACACCGCAACCGAGTAAACGCACATTGGCGACGCGTCGCGCTGGCGAGATTCGCCGGCGGCGCATCGCTCAAGTCCGCGAGCGTGAGACACGGATCGAGGGGACCGTGATCGACGTCCTCACCGCGAAGCTCGCTGTCGAGGAGGGGCGTCTCGCCATAGCGGCGGGCGTCCAGGAGCTGCAGCAGCTGGGCGAGACGCAGGAGAGCATCGGCAAGCTGTGCGATCTGACCATCGGCGAGGTCCGCGCCTTCCTCGCCGCCGCTCGCGATCAGGAGAGCGCGACAGCGTAGGCCGGTTCAGCGCTCGACATCGTCGTCCAGGTCGGGTAGTTCGGGCTGGATGTACCGGGTGTCGCCAGTGGCATGGCGGCGAACCGCGGCACGCAGGGACGTGGCGGTGATGGTGACCGGGAGCGCTGCGCGCAGTTCCGCCATGTCCTCAGCGGCGGTGAGGGTTCGCCAGATCGAGCGGTAGCGTTCAGTTTCGGCCTGCCGGAGATGCTCACGGGCAGACTGGAAGGCCGCCTCGGCGGCTTGCAGCGTCGCGAGGACGTCGGTAGAGGTGTCGGGCTCGGACACGGGGAACCTCCCATCAGGATGAAGAAACCCCGCCCGCTGTGAAGCGGGCGGGGCTGGTCGATGTCTGTCTACGCGTTGGCGTGCTTAGCAGTCAGGGCTGAGAGGGCCTGCGGGGAATGCCGGCCTGCAGCGCCTGGAGAAGCATCAACGCGAGCCGGTACTGCGGGCTGGCGTTGAGGGCCTGTTCGAAGGCTTCCAGCGCGAGGACGCCGTTGCCGGATCGGTAGGCGCACCAGCCGGCCGCGGTGAGCGCCGGCACGGCCAGATCGTCCTCGAGATGGCGTGCGACCCATATCCACAGATCGGCGTTCTTGCTCGGGTCAATGTCGCTGGCGACGAGCGCGTGGTCGCGGACGTCCAAGTCCCCGAGCGCGAGCCCGAGCATGGCGATGTCGGCCGCTTCGTTAGGTAGCTCGGCGGCGCTGAGCCACTGGTCCACGGCGGCGAGATCGATCTGGCGCTGGTCGGCCCACGAGAGCTCGGCCTCCGCGGTGACGGCCTCATCAACGGCAGTCGCCACCGCAGCCCGGCGAGCCGGGTCAGCCGGGCACAGGAGTGCTGTGATCGCGGCGCGATCCGGGTGGCGCACCACGCCGGAGGCGGCCAAGGCGGTGCCGATTGCGGAGTGTTCGGGGGCGGGAAGTCCCTCGGTCGGGCAGCAGGAGTCGGCGCAGTTCGGGTTGTAGAAGCGACCGTCGGTGACGCGGATCGTATCGATGACCTTGATCTGGCTGTCACGGAAGTCGAGTGCGGCGCGGTCGAGACAGGCGGTGGCGAGCTCGGTCTCGCCGTACGCGATCAGGACCGCGCCTTCGCAGTCGTTGACCGCGGCCTGCGCGGTGAGCGATGGGAGGCGGTCGAGGTGATCGAAGCTGCCGGGCAGGTCGACCCGGAAGGTGCAGGCGAGCTGACCGTCTTTGAGGCAGACGACGACGAGACTGTGCTCGGGTTCGAACCCGAGCAGGTACGGGACGGCGCTGATGAGGTCGGCCGGTCCATTGAGAGCGAGCTTGGTCTGGATGGTCATGTCGGTACTCCAAGAGGTCGTGAAAGGTAAGCGGTGAATGAAGAAAGCGGGGCGGCCCCCAAGACCGCCCCGCTTCCGGCTAGGCCGCGACCGGCTCGGGCGCGGGCTTCGCGTTGGTGCCTGCCCACGGGTCCTCGACGGTGACCGGGCGGGTCTCCCCGTCGGCGGTGCGGACCTCGGCGTTCGCCACACGCTCCTTGCGGGCGGGGACGACGGTCCCGAAGCGCAAGCTCGCGGCGACGTTCTCGGCGGTGACCTTGAGATGCGCGAACCCGTTGCTCTCCTGAGCGAAGAGGGACCGTGCGGTGACGACCACGGTGTCGTAGCGCTTGAAGCTGGCGAGGACGTTGTCGGCCAGGGCGCCCCAGCAGGTGATGTCGAAGAACTGGGTCTTCCCCTCGGCCCACTTGCCGGAGGAGTCGCGGTAGGTGGGCTTGTGGGCGAGCTCGAAGCGGACGCCCTGGTTGCCGTTCGGGGTCGCGAAGGCCTCGGGGTCGCGGCGGACGATCTGGCCTTCGACGGCGAAGTGGAACTCCATGATGTGACTCCTTGTTGGGGTTGGTGCTGGCGCGGCGGCCGGGGCGTTCCCCGGGTGTTGTGCCGCTGTGGTGAGGCCGCGTCCACGCGGCGAAGACGCCAGGCACGTCAAGGGGGTCCAGCACTTTGTTCGCAGCGACGAAGGAGCGCCTCGGCGAAGAAAGTGCGCAGGCGCCCTTGCGAGCGACGAAGGAGCGGTGACTGGCGGCCGTCGCGTAGCGTCCTCACACCACAGCCGGCACACCCGGGCAGACGTACCCGACTGCGTCAGATGAGTCCGACGAGGACAGCGAGAGGGTGCCCTCGCTTTGAAGGCGTTAGGGAACGCCCCGCAGTGTGGCCGCGCAACACGCGGTGACCGCCGCGAAGAACTCGTCCGAACCGAAGGGCGGCTTCCGAAGTGGGGCACGCGAGTTCCCTGCGCGCCGACATTCTCGGGGATGATGGGCGGGTGACGACTTCATCGACCTCACGCGGCCAGGAGTGCTCTGAGCTGCTCTGCACGAACCCCACTGCGTTCCGGACCCGTTCGCGCCCCGCCTGGTGCGACGCGCACATCACCCAGATCCTCCGCCGAGGAGGCGTTGAACCGCTGGAGCCGTTCGCAACACCGAAGGCTTACCGCTTGACGAAGTGCTTGACCTGCGGGTGCGAGGCGCACTACCGGTTCGAGTACACCCTGGAGAAGAACGCGGTGGACGAGGCGACTTGCAGGGCCTGTTATTGGCGGCAGTGGGGTGAGGAGGCGCGCCAGCGCCAAGGCTTCCATCCGGACGACCTTCCGATCCCGGCGAGCGAGGTCAAGGCCAAGGCCGAAGCGAGCGGATTCGAATACCTCGGTGCGTTGACCGATCCCTCCATGCGCGAGGACCCGCATCTGGTCCGCTGCCGCGGATGCGGTCGACAGAGCGCCGAGCGCCTTGGCGATATCGGCTGGGGCTGCAGCTGCCAAAACAACCGCAAGTCCTCAAGCACGCCCACAGCACCTAAAGGCTCCGCAGCAGGTACCGCGAAGGCGACACGAGCGAAGACCCTCTTCAAAGACTCCGGGCTCTCGGCGGTTGCGTGGTGGGACCACGAAGTCAATGACCCTGCGTGGTGGGCGACGGCAACGCCCAAGGCACGCCGCGAAGTGGCATGGTGCTGTCCTGAATGCGGATTGCGTTTCACCGCGAAGGTGCTGGACATGACCTTCAAGGCGACATGTCCGGACTGCGAGGAGAAGCGGCGGGCGGCATTCCGTGTCGAGTACGAGCAGTTCAAGACCACGCCGGTCTTTGACGTCCCCGAGCTCCTAGCCGCATGGGCGGATGAGGCCGACCCGCGCACCGTCATGGTGACCGGAACTCATGGACTGTTCCGATTCCGCTGTTCCAGTGGCCATCACCCCCGAGTCGACCCATACCGCTACCTCGGCTCCGGTTGCCCCACCTGCAAAGGCCAGGCCACACGCGCGACGAATCGGGCCGCAGCCGACGCCGATCCGGCGTCGATTCGGATCAATCCTGAAATCGCCTCCCAGTGGCACCCGAGTAAGAACGGTCGCCTCCGCCTTGCCGAGATCTCGCCGGACTCCCGCAGAAAGGTGTGGTGGAGGGACCCCAACTGCGGCCACGAGTGGCAGGACACTACGGCGAACCGCGACAAGTACGCGCGACTTCGATGCCCTCAGTGCCGCACAATCCTCGACTCACTCGCCTACCACTACCCCGAGCTCGCCGCAGAATGGGCGCCAGAGAACCCCCTCACCGCCTGGCATGTGCGTCCGTTCGCCTCGACCAACTTCGTGCCCGCATGGGTGTGCTCGACTGACCCGGGCCACCGCTGGCAGGCAGCGCTCGCCTCCCGATCCAACGGCGCAGGCTGCCCCGAATGCCGTGAGCATGGGAAATCGCAGGTCGAGCTCGAGTACTGTGCCGCCGTCGAGCGGGCTTTCGGTACCGCCCGCTCGGGCGAACTGATCCGTCACAATGCGTTCCAGCGGCGATCCTCCTGGACGGTCGACATCTCCGTTGAACTCGCTGACGGGCGCCGACTCGCCATCGAATATGACGGCGCCTACTGGCATGCGGACAAGGCAGACATCGACCGCGACAAATCCATTGACCTGCTCGCCGCCGGCTTTGTCGTCGTCCGTTTGCGCGAGCATCCGCTCGGGCCGCTTCCGGTTCAGGACCGCAGGTATATCGAGTTCACGGTGTACGCGACTGCTCCTGAACCTGAAGGTGTCATCGCCCAGGTACGGCAATGGGCGCTCGATCAGCTTCCGCAGAGCTAACACGACCGTTCTTGGAGACAATGGCGGCTGACGCAACCAGCCAGTTTGACCAGGGCCCCTGGACAGTTCCGGGTCGGCATCACCTTTCGGCGATGCCGACCCGGCTTGCTACGCACCGACCAGATTTGCTTCCGCGGCAATGGCATCGTCGGCAACATCCGGCACGGCGCCATGAGCGCCTGAACTGGCGGAGTCGGAATCGCTATCAACGGCTACATCGGCATCGTGGTCTTCGTCCGCCTCCGTTTTCTTCTCTTTGAGCGCCTCGATGATCGACTCGTGAAGCTGTGCCTCAATCTCGGCGAGCTCGTAGCCCTCGGCCACGATCAGATCGAGGAAGGCCAAGGCGTGCTCGAAGTCGCCCCAGCGGCTGACGGCGCAGCTCTTCAGGTTGTCCTCGCATCGGGCGAGCCAGCGGGCGACGGCTGCGCGAGTGAGTCGGTCGAGGCCGGCGTTCTCGGGGAGCTGGTCGATCGGGCAACCGCAGAGGGTGCCGGCGAACTCGCGGAGCTCGTTATAGGGCATGTTCATGCGCGTGCCGGCAAGTTCGCGAAGCGCGGGACGGAGGAGGCGCTTCGCTCCCTTGGCGTTGCCGAACCGGGCGAGCAGGAATTCGCGCCGGACGGTAGTGGCGGCCTCCCACACGGAACGGCGGGCCGCCTCCTCCGCCTGGAGTGCTTCCCGGTCGGCGTTGAGCGCCGCCCACGTGTCGGGTGCGGGTTGGAGCCCGACCGCTGTCGGGTCGGGGCAGTAGAAGACGGGCTTGGGTGCGTAGTCGCGGTTGATGTAGGCCGCGAAACCCGGCTCGCTCTTTACCTCTTCGACTTCGACCGCGTTGCCATCGGCGTCGACGAGGTGTTCGATGAGGATCGCGGTGCCGCCTTCCGAGGCGAACTTTGGCCGCGGAGTGACTTTGACACCGGCGAGGACGAGTTCGGCTTTGAGCCGGTCGAGTTCGTTCTTGGCGACCTGGCGGGCACGCTCCTCGGCAATGGCGTGCTGGTAGCCCCAGTAGCCGGCGCCCTTCTTCATGATCCGCTCGATCGCCTTGGGGTCGTGGGCGAACTCGGTGAGCGTGGCGGCTGAGACCAGGTCAACCTCACCGGAGTTCGCGGCCTGCTGTATCTGCTCGGGGAGGCCGCGAAGTGTCAGTGACTGCTGGACGCGCTCGAGGTCGCGGCCGGTCGCTTGAGCGATCCGCTCAGGCTGCCAATCGAGGAGGGTGAGCTGCTGGTAGGTCGAGGCTTCTTCGAGGAGGGTGAGGTCGTCGCGGTGGAGGTTCTCCACCAGCATGGTGACGAGCTGGTCGCCGGCGCCGGGGTCGTCGACGACCACGCATGGCACGCTCTCGAGCCCAACTTGGATGGCGGCGGCGTGGCGGCGGTGCCCGGCCACGATGGTGTGGCGGCCTTCGTCATCGGCGGGGAGAACGACGAGGGGTTCGATGATGCCGAGGTATTCCACGGTCTGCGCGAGGGCGTCGATGTTCCGCAGCTCGGCGTGCGCATTGTTCTCGTGCGGGACGAGCAGCGCAGGCGGGATCTGAGTGAGCTCCACGGGAGTCTCCAATCGAGTCGGCCGCCTTCCCGATCGGGACGGCGGCGCTTGCTGAGGGCCCGGTCCCTCAGCCGCGAAGCGGCTACCCTTGGGCCGGCCCGGCAAGTGCCGCCATCTCAGCGTTCGTGGTCGAGTCGGATCGAAGCCCAGCTCGGCGGCCTACCTCCCTTGGCCCCATCTGCGATGTATCCCTGGATCTTGGCCGCAAGACAAGTGCAGTTCCCCCTGGAACACGTGATGGATGCCCTTAGCTGTGACCGTCCATTTCGCGGTGATCTCTTCAACGTGGTCGTCCGTCGCCACCGCGAAGACTTCACTGCACAGATCAGTGGACTCGCCGGGCAACTCACCAACCTGCCAGGCGATCACTGCTCCATCGGACGATTCCTCGATGTCGATCGAAGATGTGGCACTTCCGAAATTGGGAAGGACCGGATTGATCCGATGCAGCATTCCATATCTGATATCCCCGTACCGGTAGGGAACATCGGGAAGCAGTTTGAATGCATCGAAGGATCCGCCGTGATCGCAGTATGCGGTATCCGATTCCATCAGCACGATGACCCTGGGCGGGAAGGCCACCCGGACCCGGACTCCTTCGAGATACTGCAGTGATTCGTTGCGGACGAGCAGCCGTCCGCGCGCTAGTTCATATCTGAGGAACTCGTCAGTCACCTCGTCGACAAGTGCTTTCGATGCGTTTCGCCATGCCTCGACCTCGGCGCGGAACTCCTTCATACTCCTGGAGTCTGACCTCCAGGACGCCGCTTGCAGCGCGAGGGCGTGGATTCCAGGGCCGAGAGGATGGTTTTGCGCGGGACTTGGCCCCAGATCGGAAAGCAGGGAATCAGCTCGGCGGTCGATTTTGACTCCCAGAAGCTCGCGAAGGCCTTCTGTGTCGACACGATCGAAGGTCGCGTCGTACTCGACATCGATCTTCGCCCCGGTGTGCGGTGCGCGTGATCGGCGAAGGTCCAGCTGATCCAGGTCTTTGCCCGTTGCGGGCCGGGTCCTGCCCGGGACGCGTACGAAGATGTCTCCATCGCGGACGTTCAGCGTGGATGCATTGTCCTGAAATTCCTTGCGGCACGGGAAGGACCGGTCGCCCCATTGCGGCGGGTTGACCACGAAGGCGAGCACGAGGCCGTCTTCGTGGTTGATGAACTGATAGTCCCAATGGGGGCCGTCAGCACCCAAGTAAGGCTCGATCAGCTGCGCAAGGACCGCGCCGTCGACCGCTTCGGTTCCGACCACCGTGGCGTTGTCGATGCCGACCAGAATGATGCCGCTGCCGCCGAGGTGCTTTTGAGCGATGTCCGGCATCCGGTTGGACATACCCAGGATCGCTCGAGAGACGATCACGGCCGACCGCTTCCGAGCCGACTTTTCGGCGAAGGACAGCGCGCCCTTGAGCTCGAACCAGTCGACCTCGGCTAGGTCGCCCAAGGAGGTCGCGTACGCGACGAGGGCGAGCCATCCAGAGGTTCCGGTAGGCAATCGCGAGAGGTCAGCTTCCATGCATTGATTCTTCACTATGGGCCCGACACCTTCGGCATGCTCGAGGTGTAGGAGTCATTCAGGCCAGCGGCAAGTGCCCTGGGGAGTAGACGAACGTCGCGTCCGCTGAGAGCCTCGAGATGGTCCTGGTAGAAGGTTTGTGCCTTAGCGATCGTGAGTCGCTCTAATCTCGAGTTGTGCAGGATGGCGTGTCGCTTTGGCTGCGCGAAGCTGTTGAGGGTGTCCACACGGTTGTCCATCGGCTCGGCTAGCCCGAGGTCCGAGAGGCAGGCGAGGGCGACCTGCTCCAGGAGCGTCAAACCTGATGGAGTGAGGATCGCGGTATAGCGCGGGTCGAACGAGGTCGAGCGCGGGTCGCAGACTGGCGCGGACTTGTGAGGCCGGTGGATCAGGTGGCGAGTGTGGGGTCCGGTGACGTAGGCGCCGTGGCAGAACGCGAGATGGACGTCGTCTCGGATCTCCTTGACTGCGTGAAGGTGTTGCTGGGGGAACAGCAGGAAGTCTCCGCGCTCGAGGTCGCTCGCGGGTAGGAGCCGGAGTTGTCCAGGGAAGCGGTGGGAGTGGAGATTGCGGCTGGTGTGCTTGGCTCGGTTGGCGCCGAGGCCGTCGATATCTGCTTGGAGCTGCTCGATGAGGGCGCGCGGGTCGCGTAGGGACTCGTTGGGATCGCAAGTGCCGCAGGCGCAGTCGAGGGCATGTAGTTCCTTCATCGAGAAGCCCTGCTTGCGGTTCCAGGGAGTGGTGACCTGGTCCCAGGCGTCGGGGGTGGTCTGGTGTTCGAGGAATTCGACGAGTACGCCGTCGTCGCCGAACAGGCTGGTGATGCGGGCGGGGTAGTAGAACGGCCAGGCGAACGGTCTGGAGTCGGTCGGGGTGCGAGGTGCGAGGAAGTTCGGGCGGGCCTTGACGATCTCGCCTTCGGCGAAGCGATGGGCTGACATGGCAATGGACTCCGTTCGTGATTCGGGGAGGAAACGGGCCGACCAGCATGGTGCTGATCGGCCCGGAATCCGGGTGCGGATGTGGGAGGCGGGGCATCAGCCTTCGGGCCGGTCGACATTGCTGGTGGTGAGGTGCTTGCCGATCAGGGCCGCGATATCGCCGGCCAGATCGGTTGGTACCTGGTCGAGCTCTATGTCGATCTCATCGGCACGGGAGAGGACGCGGAAGGAACCGCCCCAGGAGCCGGGCATGCTGAATCGGGTATAGCCCTCGCCGTCGTGCTTGTAGGGGCCGGCACCGGGTATGAGCGCTTCAATCCCAGCGAGGACGACCGCGATCGCGGCCTTGCGATCGCGCTCGGCAGCGAGCGCTGTATGGACCTCGGCAATGGCCATGTCGTAGGCAGGTGTGAGCAGCCGACGCTCGACTTGACCGGCGATCTGGGAGGCGGGACGGTCGGCGGCGACCGTCGTCTCCTGAAGCTCAAGGCGGGTACGGGCGCTGTAGCCCTCGGGCAGGTGCGCCGTGATCACCACCCGCCAGACAGACGCCTTCTGCTCAGGCCGGACCGTCAGGCGGCGATCGCCAGCGCGGATCGCGACGACATGCTCGTGCGGGTCGCAGCGGACCCAGTCTCCGGCAAGATGCTCGACGAGCCCAGTGGCGCACCGCTCGGCGATCTGACTGCGCTGGCGTTGCTCCTCGTGCCAGGTGAGGTGCTTGGACATGGGAACCTCCAATGGATCGTCAGTGCTCGGCCTGAGGTTTGTCGGACGCCGGCTGAACCGGGAGTTCCCAGGCGGCATGGCGGATCTGGGTGACCAAATGGTCGGTGGCGGACTCGATCTGCTCTCGGCGAAGAGGGTTATCGAGCCGGTTCGAGGCGATGCGGGAGAGGATGAGGACGTTCAAAGCGGTCTCGCGCAGGAGCTTCGAAATCTGAATCTGCCTGCGGACGTTGGCAAGCGCGGTGATGGCGTCGGCGAGTCGGTCCAGGGCGTCGTCAGGTGTGGTCACTGGTCGGCTCCGTTCTTGAGTTCACGGCCGATGAGCTCCGCGATGGATTCGATGAGGCCGACGGGTGCGTTGCGCACATGGAGATCGGCGGTCTCGGCGTCGAAGCCGACCCGCAGGCTCGTGCTGAAGAGGCCGGGGCCGCGGCAGCCCGCGGCTCCGGTCGGCTCGTGTGAGTCCCGCACGCTGCCGGGCAGGTGAGCTAGGAAGTGATCGACGACCCTGCCGCGTGCGAGATCCCTTTCGGCTTCCCGGTCGAGCTCGGCCTTCACGAGAGCGCATTCGGTCTCCAAGGCCGGCAGCAGGCGCCGTGCAACCTCGGCGGCGACGGCCTTGACGTTGCGGTCAGCGGCGAGGGTGATTTCCGGGTGCGTCCCGGCATCGACCTTGGTCCAGCCTTCGGGCAGCTGTCCTTGGATGCTGACCCGGGCTCGGCCGGCCCGCTCGTACCCCCACAGGTAGAGCTCGTGGCCACCCGCGGTGATGCTCGCCTGGGCGTGTATCGACTCGGTACGTCGCCACTCGCCGTCCAAGTGCTCGCACAAGCCGTCGGCGAAGCGAACGGCGGCGGACTCGAGCACGGCCAACGGGATGGTGTTCGACATGATCGGCTCCTTCCGGATCTGGGCCACGACCGGTGATGGTCGCGGCCGGATTGACCCGACCGCCCACCCGGCGGCGAAGAGGGAAGGGGCACAACACGACGGAGATGAAGTGGCCAGTGATTCGGACGCAACGGCCCCTGACCGCCGCCGGGTATCCTGGCGGCGGCAATCCGAGCCCGCGAATCGTGCAGAGCCAGGCAGCCACGTCGATTTGAGTGCCACTCGCAGGACCTGCAGATGGTGGGCGATGATCGAGCAGGCGCCCTCTGACCGAATGCCGTGCTCTTGGCAGATGGGGCTAGGGGAGTATCCCGTCTGCGATCAGCTGCATCCACTGCTCCAGCACGGTGATGAACGCGTCGAGGTCCGGCGTGGCGTACGAGGCGCGCTCGTGCTCCCAGTCCGGGTCGAGGATGACGACGCGGAAACCGGAGCCGCCGTACCAGCCGGCGTCGATGTTGACCTCACGGGACTGGAGGCCGCCCTTCGCCGCCACTTCCCGCGCGGTCAGCCACGGTGGAGGTGTCGTACGTGCCCAGTACAGGTCCTCGGAGTCGTTGGCCTCCACCCTGCCGTCCGACAGGCGGCGGGCCGAGAGCTGGTTGTAGACCACGGTCCAGCCGGCCGGAACCCGCAGCGGGAGGAGGCTCCAGTCCTCGGAAACGGCTGCTGCCAAGGGGGAATCGAGGGGGAGCCGGAAGATCGGGTCCATGGACCGCAGCGTAGTGGAGGGGTGGCGAGCGCCGGATTCGCAGACGGGTCATCGAGTCCGCGCTGCACGCATCAGGGTTGGCACGAACCGGAGAGCTCGAGCACGCCGGCGCTGTTGCGGTAGAGGCCATCGCAGCGAGCGGAGCGCTCCAGTCGTTTCGAGCCTCGCACGCGCTGGCGGGAATGATGGCGGAGCTACTCCCGCATCGGAACCTCGGCGCTGTCAGGGACGTCTTCGAGTTTGCTCGATCCGCTGCTCCGGTCATTCCGTCGTTGTCGGAGAAGTCCCAGAGCGGTTAAGCGCCGCGCGAAACGCGTCGACCTCCGCTTCGAGGACGCTGGTCTTCACCTTTGCGCTTGAGAGGTAGTGCCCTCCGTCCGGGAATCGGAGGAGTTCGACCTGCTTCCCGTTGTCGCGTAGGCCGTCTGCTAGCTCAAGCACGTCATCGACGGGCACGACCTTGTCGTCGTCGCCGTGGATGAGCAGCACTGGGATGTTGACACGGTCAGCCTCGATCGGTGTGCCTCCGAGCGCTCGTGCGTTGGGTCGATGGAACCGCGGTGTCGCTTCAGCCCATTGCGCCGGATCGACGATGGCGGATCGGGCGACGGCCAGGGTGAACGGATTGTCGGAGAGGCAGGCGGCGTTCAGTGCGGTGAATCCTCCGGCGCTCGCTCCGATCAGGAACACCTCGCCGGACGTGGTGCGGCCTGTAGCGAGAGCCCATCGCGCTGCGTTCGCGCAGTCGACGGCGTCGAAGTCTCCCCAATGGCCGTAGAGCGAGTGGCGGAAGGCGCGGCCGTACCCGGTGCTGCCGCGGTAGTCGACATCGATGACGGCGAAGCCCTGCTCGGTGTAGTACCAGAGGTCGGCGTCGAGGCGCATTTCAACGTGATGGGTGGGGCCGGGATGCGCGCGGATGATCGTCGGGACCGGGCCCTGCATGTAGCCGCTGGGCGGATGCCAGACCAGGGTAATGGGGGTGCCTCCGGATTCGAAGGTGTGGATCTCGGATTCGGCGCTAGGAGGCTGAATCTGGGACTCGGAGGAGCGTACGAGGGCCGGGTCTTGGGAGTGTTCAGGATCGATGAGGGCGATCTGAGCGGGGGAGCTCGGTGAGGATCCGATGATCGCTACCCGATCGCCGAGCGCGGCCAAGTAGGGCTTGATCGAGGTGAAGGGGATTGGGATCTCACGAGGTACCGCATCCGGCGCACCGATGAGGAGCCTGGCGGGCGGGCCTTTGCGGGCGAGCATCGCGACTCGTCCTGTCTCGAGGAACGCATAGCTGGAGTAGCCGAGCTCCCATGGGGCCGCGGCGCAGTCGGCCTCGACCGGAGCCACTGGTTCGACCTTGCCAGAGTGCCATCGGTACAGGTTCCACCAGCCAGTCCTGTCGCTGAGGAAGTACAGGTGACCGTCGGGTCCCCATTTCGGTTCTACTGCGGATTCCTCTGGACCGCCGGCGAGGAGCGTGGGGGAGGAGAGCCCCTCTCCAGGGACGTAATCGGCGCTCCAAATCTCGCAGTGATTCCAGGGGGCAGCGTCTTCAGGCCACTGGGCCCACGCGATTCGCGTGCCGTTGACGACTGGCGAGGCCAGGAATGGTGCCCGGTGGATCGTCCTGGTCGCACCTGAAGCCGGATCGATCTCGAGCAGCTCGTCGCTGGTGCCGTTGTCGCAGACGGCGAGAATTCCGTCCTCGGAGAGAGCGAGCGCTCCGAGCTGCCCTGGTCGGTCAGTGACCTGGGTATTCGACGTGACGTTCCAGATCTGCCCTGTGTCGCTCGCGACCGCCAGGAGCCCCAGCGCGGTCACCGCAAAGGACCCACCGCCGTAGGAGTGGGCAGCGCTACCGACATCAAAGGGATCTCTGGTGACCTTGGCGTCCTGCGGCGACCAGCTGGCAATCGAGGCTCCCTCGCGATCTGACTCGATCCAGTAGAGCCGACCGTTGAAAGTCTGCAGCTCGTCGACGGCAAGGACCTTCGATGCGATGTCGCCCGAGATCTCGCTGGAGTCCGTGTCACCCACGTACCCACCGTACGTCAGCAACGGCGAGGTGATTCTCCGAGACCGCAACTGCCAGAGAGCTGAAGGGAGCTGGGGTTCGACATTCGCTCCCAGGATCCAGTTCATATCGGAGTCGGAAGCGTCGATGCGGACAACTGGCTTGTCCGCATCTGAACCATTGGCTCGCGCATTGACCGGTGGGTTAATGGAGTCAGCGGCGAGACCAGCAGGTCCTGCTGCCAATGGCGGGCCGTCGCCCGAGCTTCTTCCGCACACGTTCGACGGGCCGCTTCACCTGCACAACCGAAAGGCGATCCGGTGACACACGAAACGATACTGGCCGACCTTCCGGCCGAGGTCGATCGACCTGACGGCGGAGCCGAGCTGCTCGGTGACGCGTTGCCTTTGGAGATCGTCAACATCGACGGGCGCCAGTTCACGATGATCTGGTACTACCTCAGCGGCGTCGATCGCCTCTCGCTTGCATCGAGAGACGGCACGGCCGGCGTGATCGAAGGCCTCGAGGGGCGGAGGCCGCGGCTCCTGCCCGATTGCGACTGGTCGGCGTGGTTCGAGGAGCACGGCCGGGCCGAACGCGTCATCGCTGCCGCCGGACGCCAATGGCAGCACCGCGGTGAGATCGTCGCGGACCGGGCACTGGCTGAAGGCGGTCAATCGTGAAACTCCGGCTGCGTCGAAGCGGCAAAGCAGGGGCATCCGGAACCGAGACTGAGATCGACGGGGAGCAGTTCGTCCATCTCGCCGTCGGAACCTCGCTCGGGAGCTTCATCGAAGCGGGTTTGCGGGTCGAGGTGTTCTTGTCAGGAGAGCAGCGCCTGTGGCTTCGGTGTCGCCCATCCAGAGCCGATGGTGATTTCGAAGCAGTGGACATCGGTTCGATCAGGTGGAGCGACTGCCGGACTCCGTGTCTCGATCCGGTCCCGGATTGGCTCGAAGCCAACTCGTGGACGTCGACCGTCCTCGTCCTCAAGTCGGCCGTGCTTCACCGGGCCGTAGTACGTGGTGAAGCGCTCGACCCGACATTGGGGATCGAGATCAACGCCGCCCTCGGAGACTTGGTCTACCAGGCCGAGGCGGTCCACCAAGGCCGCTGAACAGCGGCCGGGTCGCCGCGAGGTGGGTCGCGGCGACCCATTCCCGTCTTCCATGCGAATCCCTACCCCTCCACCCCCGAGAGGATCGTTCCGTTGACGCTCAGAGCTGCTGTCGTCGGCCTTGGCTCCCAGGCGAGAGAAGACCACTTGCCCGGCCTGGCCGCATCCGACGCCGTCGAACTCGTCGCGGTCTGCGACGACAACCCCGAACTTGTCCGCGAGCTGCAGTACCAACTGCATGTCAAGGGCTACACCGACTACCGCGAGATGTTCGCCGGCGAGGCACTCGACCTGGTCGTCGTGTGCGTCCCGCACCATGTCGGGCGCGAGGTCATCGAGACCGCTGCCGAGCACGGCGTGCATGTGCTCAAGGAGAAGCCGTTCGCCACCAGCCTTGACGACGCCCGCGAGCTCTCCGCGATCTGCGATGAAGCTGGCATCAAGGTGATGGTGACGCTCCAACGCCGCTTCAACCCGATTTACTCGAGCTTCACCCAGCTCTCCGATCAGATCGGCACCCCGATCGTCGTCGACGCCCAGTACACGTTGCACATCGACGATCCCTCGGAAGGCTGGCGGGGCCGCGTCGCCCAAGCTGGCGGCGGGTGCGTCATCGACATGGGCTATCACCTGGTCGACATGATCCTGTGGTACTTCGGCCTTCCCGACCGGATCCTGGCCGACACCTCCGCCACCGCGCGCCCCGACCGGTCGTACGACGCCGAGGACACCGCCCTCGTCCACTTCTCCTACGAGACAGGGCTGTACGGGTCGTTGCTGCTGTCGCGCTTCATCGGACCCAAGACCGAACAGATCCGCCTCGTCGGTTCAAAGGGCATCGTCGCGCTCGAGCGCGGACGCATCCGCCGCCTCGACAATCACGGCGAAGTCATCGAATCCCTCGCCCGCGAACAAGCCTGGCCCGCAGCCGCGACCGCGCAGATCGATCACTTCGCCCGCGTCATCGACGGCACGCGACCCAACCCGAGCGCTCCGGCCGATCACCTCGCACACCTGGCATTCATCACCGCCTGCTACGAATCGGCGCGCCAGCGCGCCTCCGTCAACCCGAAGGAGCTGCTGTGACTCCGTCTCCGCTCGCCCTGCTCGGCGGCAAACCCGCCATCGAGCAACCCGGCCCGCACTTCGCCTGGCCCCCAATCACCGACACCACACACAAAGCGTTGACCATCCAACTCTCCCAGAGCATCTCGATCTACGACCGCTCCGGTGTCATTGCCGAACTCGAGGACGCGCTGGCCGATTACTTCGGCGTGCAGCACGCGTTGCTGACCAGCTCGGGCACGGCCGCGCTGTACTCGATGTACGCGGCGGCAGGGATCGGTCCGGGCATGGAGGTCATCGTCCCGGCCTACACGTTCTTCGCCACCGTCACCCCGCTCCTGCACCTGGGCGCGACCCCGGTTCTGGCCGAATGCGATGAGCGCGGCAACCTCGATCCCGCCGACGTCGTCGCCCGCCTCAGCCACCGCACCAGAGGCATCGCGGTCACGCACATGTGGGGCACGCCGGCGGAGGTGACCGAGCTCAGAAGGATCGCCGAGCTGCATCGGTTGCGGTTGTTCGAGGACGGCTCGCACGCTCACGGCGCCACCGTCAACGGCCGCAAGGTCGGGACGTTCGGTGACGCGGCAGCCTTCAGCATGAACGGCCCTAAGCCGCTCTCGGCCGGCGAAGGCGGGTTCCTGCTCACCGACGATCCCGAGATCTACCAGCGGGCATTGCTGCACGGCCAGTACAACAAGCGGTGTCGTTCGGAGATCCCTGAGACGAGCACGCTCTACCCCTATGCGGTGACCGGCATGGGTCTCAAGCACCGCATCCACCCACTCGCGGCTGCGATCGGCCTGGAACAACTCGGCCAACTCGATGAGTTCCTGGAGGGCCGCGAATGGTTCGCGGCCCGTCTGCGGGACGGAATTCGGGAAGTGCCCGGGATCGAACCGATCGAGCCCGCTCCTAGCGACACCTCATCCTGGTACGGCCTGATCCTGCGGTACGACCCTGATGAGCTCGGCGGGCTCGGCATCGACCAGTACTTCGCCGCCGTCCAAGCGGAAGGAGCCATTGAGGCCGACCGGCCAGGCTCGACCTGCCCGCTCAACCTCCTCCCACTGTTCCAGAAGCCAGGACCGCTGTTCCCCAACCTCAGGGGTCGCTTCGCCTATGCTCCAGGCCAGTTCCCTCGAGCCGAGGCGTTCCACCGCAACACGATCAAACTCCCCGTCTGGCACCGAGCGAACGACTTGGAGCTGGCCGAGGCCTACATCGCCGCATTCAAGAAGGCCAGCGACCATCACAACGATTTGCTCGAAACAGGAGAACAACATGGATGACCAGATGATCGACAAGTTCACCGCACAGGCACAGCGCGACGGTATCGTCCAACTCGTCGTCGGCGCCGTGATCGCCGACGGCGAGAAGATCTTGTTCCTCAAACGACCCGCCGACGACTTCATGGGCGGCATCTGGGAACTGCCCAGCGGCAAGGTCGACCAAGGCGAACGCCTCGACCTCGCGCTCGCTCGCGAGGTCAAAGAGGAGACCGGGCTCGACGTCGCCGAGATCTCCGCGTACCTCGGGCACTTCGACTACACCAGTGGCAGCGGCAAACCCAGCAGGCAGTTCAACTTCGCCGTCAAGGCAACGACCATCAGCCCCGTTCTCCTCACGGAGCATGACGACTTCCAGTGGGCTGCAGTCGATGAGGAGGTCCCGGTGACCGATGCCGTGAAGTTGGTACTCGCGGAATACATCGCTTGACTTAGATTCCCTCGACAGCTGAGCGCAGTTCATGGGGGGAGAACACCTCGAAGTTTCTGCTTCCATCGTCGGACGGCGAGATCCACCATGTCGAGGCCCGCGAGTTCGACCTGGCCACGGTGACCGAGGCCGAGCACGCGAAGGACGACCGCGCGCAGGTCGTTCGCCACAACCAGACCCAGTCACTGCGTCGCGGTCCGCGACGCGATCACCGAGTCTCGACGGCCCGGAAGGTCATCGCGGCCCCGTCTTAGCGCTGACACTGACTCGGGTGCGGCGGCGGGCTCTCCTTCGACCGATTGCGCCGGAGAGGACTCGACGCGCCCGCCGCACCCGACCCACACCATCCAAACAAGACGGAGTAACCACCACCATGCAAGATCTGACCCCTCCGCAGCGCCGCACCGGCCTAACCCACGCACCCGAGGGCGGTGCCATGCAAACCACTACTGACCGATCCCTCGGCATCCTCGACGCGCTTGGGTACGACCTGCGCATCAGTCTCCGTGAGCCCCCCGGCGGCACCCGGCGCTTCGCCGTCACCGCGCTCGGCGCGGCCCTGTCCGACACTCCGCTGGGCGAAGTCGGCCTCACCCGCGCCGGCCTGCTCTACCCCGCACTCACCCCCGACGCTGAACGGCTCGGATTCGACTCGGCTGCACCGGGCGGTGCGCTACTCATGCGGGTCCTGGTCGCCCTCGCCGCCGCCCTCGATACCGACCCCGACCTGACCGGGGACCCGCTGGACACAATCCCAGCCCACGAGCGAATGGGCGCGGCATGGGTGCGCTGATCCTCGCTTGCCTCCTGCGGGCCGCCCCTTACCTCGCCAGGCTGTTCTGGCCCGTCCTCGCCAGCGCGGTCCTCGCCGGGCTCAGCATCGTGGTCTATCGGGATGCCTCGAACGGTGTGCTCGGCTGGCAGAACGCCCTGGTCGCCTTCGCCGGCATCGCAGTGGGCATCACCGCTTGCATGACGTGGGCGTTCGACAGCATTCGCGAGTACCGCCGCGCTGAACCCCCGCAACCCCACCTGTAGACCCCGACTCTGATTGTTCCAATATGGACCAGAACGACGCCACCCAGCTCATGCGCGACCTCGAAGGCTCGCCCGGCATCATCGTCGGCATCGTGATGCTGGTGATCGCCATCGCCATCTTCAGTCCGGCCGCGCGAGCGATGATCGACTACCGACTATCCAAGCTCTTGGGCGCCTTCGCCATCGTCGGCACCGTGCTCCTGTGCGGGTTCGGCTACCTCTCTCAGTACCTCTCCTAGTTCCGGAAGGCACCCCAAATGCACCGCCGCACCACCCGCGCACTCCCGGCGATCAACGCCGGACTCAGACCCTTCACGCCCCGGCGCGATGCCGACAGGCTCATGCGCCGGATGCTGAGCCGCAACGGCATCCGCGAAGAGAGCGACGCGGAGTTCATCGACGACTTGCGCTTCCTCCTCCGCGAGGTAACCCGCGTCGACCGCCTCTCGGCCCTGGGTTGGTACTCCTTCTATGCCGACATCGAAGGCAGGCTGCGTAACCGGGCCCGCGTCCGCCGCATCATCGCCGACAACCCCACGATCACACAAGAGCGGATCGTCCGGCCGATCGTGGTCGTCGGCCTCCCTCGCACAGCCACCACCCTCGCTCACCGCATCCTTTCGGCCGCACCCGGCGCCCGCGGCCCCAAACTCTGGGAGCTGATGCACACCAGCACCCAACTCTCTGACCGCGAGGCGCGCAAGGTCATCCGCGGGGTCGACAACGCCATGCGCATGGTCACCGCGCTCGCGCCGGCTATGCGCGACATCCACCCCCAACGCGCCGAGCAGTCCGACGAATGCGCGTTCCTGCTGCCTCACGGCGAGCAGCACCTTGCGCGTGCCCCCATGCCTCGGTATGAGACGTGGCTGAAGACCCGCGACCACTACGAGTCCGACTACCAGTACCTCAAGCAAGCCCTTCAGGTTCTCCAGTACGGCCGCGAGCCGGCTCGCTGGGTCCTCAAATGCCCGACTCATTTGGGCCACCTCAGCCTGATCCTGAAGCTGTTCCCTGATGTGATGATCGTGTGGACCCACCGCAACCCGGTCGACGTCGTCGGCTCCATCTGCTCACTGGTCGAGACCAGCCGCGCGATGCACCTGCGCCACCTCGGTGAAGACGACCTCCACGACATCGGCCGCATGGCGATAGCCACCATGTCCAGCCTCGTCGAACGCGGCAGGAACGCTCGCACCAGCATCCCACGCGGCCGCATCATCGACCTGCGATACCCCGCCTTGACCGCCGACCCTCCCGGTGTCATCGAAAACCTCTACGGCTCGCTTGATCTCGAATGGACTCCAGCCGACCGGGATCGAGTCCTGGCAGCCACCGAACGCCGCCCCGGCCGACCCCACGAGTACACGCTCTACCGCTACGGACTGGATGAGGCGAGCGTCCAAGCCGCCTTCGGTGACTACGGGAACCTGGCCGACCCGCCGATCTTCGGCAGCTCCATCTGAGCGCACCGCCTCCGGGTCGGCATTTGTCGGAATGTTCAACGCGACAAGCCCTCCGAGTAGTGACGACAACGCTTGAGCTGTAACCAATGCATGAAATGTCAGGCGTCGTCTTCGTGCGCGCTGAGCTTCGATAGATCGATGCCCAAGCGCCTCGAAAGCGCCTCGGCTGACCGGACCAGGTCCTCTGAGGGCTCACCCTCAAGAAGGCTGGCCGCATAGGCGTGTGCCTGGTCTCGGAGTGTCTCTGCTGCCGCAGCGGCTTCGTCAGCGTGCGTGGCGAGGCGGAGGGCTAGCGCTTGGGCTCGTTGGTCGATATCGCCTCTGAAACGGCCGAGCTGAGCTCCGTACGGATGATGTTCCGCGTATGCGGATTTGCTCGCTCCTGGAAGCGGGCTGGTGCCGGTCATCCACGCGTTGAACCGAGTTGAGGAGACTCGCACGCCAGGAGCCGGCTCGACCTCCACCTCTTCATCGCCATCAGTCGGCGTGGTCTGGAGCGCGAGTGGAGAGACTCCGAGCGCGGTGGCGATGGCGAAGAGCGTGTCGACATGGAGTTTGGTGCGGCCGGACATTAGGTTCCACAGCCGGTTGTCGCTGATCACGAAGCCATGTTCGAGCAGGCGAGAGGCGAGCGCGGAGATCGTCAGGCCCTGGCTCTCGCAGATATCTCGGATGCGATAGAGGACAAGTTCCGCCGGTGTGAGGGCTACTGGGGCCGCGGGCGTTGGTCTCGGGCGAGTCATCACTGTCCCTGTCGTTTTTGCGAAAGCTCTTTTGATCATCGTAGCTGGTGGCGCATCATCAATGCAGTTAAGCGAACAGGTCGAACCATGATCCTGTCGAAACTGCGAGATAGGAGGAGTCATGCCGAACCGGACCCTGACGAGGAAGCCGCCGCGTTTCAGTGCGAACCGCATGTGGCGGCGCGAGGAGATCGAGGCCTTGGGCACCACGTGCCCGCTGATGACGGCGGCGGACATCCTCAGCATCAGCCGGAACACCGCGTACGAGCATGCGAGTGCGGGGACGTTCCCGGTGAAGGTCCTCAAGCTCGGCGGCCGGTGCCGGGTAGTCGTCGAGGAACTGCTCGTCCTGCTCTACGGCGACGACAAGCTGCGGACGGAGGTCGAGCGGTGAGCTGTCGACGGGAGATCTGGGAAGGCCTGGAGCCTGAAACGCCTTATGAGGTGCCCGAGGAGATCGCGCTGGAGGAGGCGGTGGGTGATCCCGAGGAGTTCATGGCGGTCTGGGAAGAGCTCGGCGAGCTTGGAGGCCGCGTCTCCTTGGCCGAGTTCACAGGCCGCTGGATGCAGCTCGGCGAGCACGCCGCGCAGCTCAGGGCCTCGTGCCTGACCGCCGGTCTCGGCGAGCGCCTCACCGAGCGGATGATCTCGGGATTCCTCGAAGAGCTAGCGCCTCGTTGGGGGGATCTGGAATGCCGGTGAACCATCTGAAAATCCCGTACGACAGATGTACCGCAGCCAGGTCAGGAGGAGAAGCTGATCCCGCGGTCGCCGAAGTACGAAAGGGGGTCTGTCGCATCGGCGCTGGAGGCGTCGTGGGTGGTGTGCGCTTCGAGGTGGAGGTGGGGGCCGGAACTGTTGCCGGAGCTGCCGACATAGCCGATGACGTCGCCGGCCTCGACGGTGTCGCCCACTTTGAAGAGCGGTTCGCTCACCATGTGGCAGTAGCGGGTGAGGGTGCCGTCAGGGTGGGCGATCTGCATGTACCACCCGCACCCCCTGACCTCGGGGGAGCCGTCCGTGTCGCACGAGTAGTCGGCACCGTAGAGGGTTGCGTTGCAGCGGACCCGGTTGACCGAGCCGTCGCTAGCGGCGTAGATCGGAGTGCCCTTGTCGGCCCAGAGGTCCAGCCCGTCATGGTCGGGCCGTTCGCCGGTGCGATATCCGGAGACGACCGGGGCGCCGGGGAGCGGGTTGGTCCAGGCGCCTTCGGGGAGGTCGGCGGTCTCGCAGTTGACGATGGACGCGAGGAGGTCGACGGCGATCCTCGCGAGCGGCTCCCATTTGGCGTAGGCATCGGGGAAGGCGCTGATCTGCACTGCCTGCGCGGCCTCGGTGACCGGCATGGATTCCCAGCCGGTAATGGTCTCCAGCTTGTCGTAGAACTTGGTGGAGGCGTAGACGGGATCCTGGATCTGCTCAGGCGTTCCCCACCCGGACGAGGGGCGTTGCTGGAACAGCCCAAGGGAGTCGTGGTCGTTGGCCTCGCCCAGGTGGCCGAGGTTCCGGAGATTGGATTCCTGCATCGCGGTCGAGAGCGCGACGATCATCGCCTGTTCGGGCAGGCCGCGCTCGGCGCCAACGGTGTAGATCGTGACGGCGTTCTGGATCTGCTCATCGGAAAGCTCGGTCGCCTCGATCAATGCCGTCGATCCCTCGGCCTCGGTCCTACAGGTGAAGAACATGCCCTTGGAGAATTCGGGGGCGCTCGCCGCTGCGGCGAGTACGGCGATGCCGAGGACGGCAACGAAGGGCAGCGCCAGCAAGGTGGCGATCGGGGCGCGAGCGTTCATGTGGGGTACCGGGATCGTCGGGGACGGGGAGGCGCACCGCGCGGAACCTGATCGGGGATTGCGCGCTACGGCGCTCCAATATAGGCGCCGCTCTGCATTGATCGTCAATACCGACGAGTGCCTATTTGCAAATCTGTTACTCGAAACTGCATAGGCGTCGCAATACGAACCCAGGAGTTACCGACTGGTACTCGGAACGTCCAGAGTGCGCTCGAAGTCGTATTTATGACTTCAAAGGTCGAGTGGATGATAGCCGTGACAAGCGGGCACAATCGGACATTTCAAGTCGTGTTCAGGCACGAGCAGAACGTAACGTGTCTATTGTGCCTAGGGATTGACCTGGTCTTTTCGCATGGTCTCAAAAATATAACGAAAGTCTTCATGGAGTTGTCGAGGCCCTGTGACGGCCGATACGTTAGTCCGGCCACAGGGGCTTGCGGGAGAATCGCAGGCACTCATGCGGCTCCGAGTCAGGCGCTTACGTCGTACTCTGCAATTCAAATCGCCCCAATCAGGAGTGCCCCCAATGGACTTCAATGCCGCAATATCGGCTGTCAGTGGAAGCGCTGACATTCTCGCTCTCGTTCCGAATCCCGCGCCTGTCGACCCGACCGGGGGTTCACAAGGCGTCAGCTTCCTGATCTCGTCGGCGAAGTACATCGTGCTCATCATCTGCGGCATCGTCGGAGTGGTCGCCGGCGCGCTGATCGCGATCGGCGGCGCGAGCAAACGCCCCGACACGGCCGACCTCGGCAAGAAGGCGCTCTTGTGTTCCTTCGTCGGCATCGTCGTGGCGGGTGTATGGATCGTCGTCACGAACACGACCTGGACCTTCGTCGCGTAAGCGGGGAGACCGATGGGACGCAACCACTTCCTTGCACGCTCACGATGGGGCCGCCTCGTCGTGCCGCTCGTAGTGCTCCTGGCGCTGGGGCTCGGCGGCGTCATCGCCTTGGCCGCGCTCCAATCCGGAGACGACGGCGCCCCTACAGCCGAGACCGAGTCCTCGACATTGACTGAGCCCAGTGCCGAAACAAGTCCGGTCGTACCTGACGAGGACGTGCCCGAGGTGCTCGTGCTGGATACGGTCGGCACCGAGCTGGTCTCGGGCATGTGGACCGGCTTCGACCACGACCTCACCGGCGCGGTCTCCGCGGCCGTGGAGTACTGGTCTGCCTATTCGGCGAACCTCGACCCGGGACGGGGCGAAGAACTCGGCGCGGCGATTTACTCCGAGTCGATGCTCGCCGACCTCGACGCCGAGGAACTGCGAGCTATGGCCCTCGACTCGCGTGAATCGATCGGCGTTCCCGCCGAGGGCGAAGTGCCCGAAGGTACCGACCTCATCGTGGCCTTCTCGAACTACCAGACCTACGGGTATGCGGCCGACCGCGTGAACGTCCTGCTGCTGGGCGAGGCCACCATCTACACCGACGATGGCGTCCCGCAGGCCTCTCCGATGGTCTACCCGCTGGTCATGGTCTGGGAATCCGGCGACTGGAAGATCGACGGCTTCCCTTTCGGTGACCTCGACTACCAGGCGCTCGTGGCCGACCCCGGCTCGCTCGAAGCCACTGAACTCGGCTGGTACCGCCTCACCCGCTGATCCCTTCTCGACCCCGAACCTGAGCCCCATCTCCAGGAGCCCTTCCATGTGCGATGACTTCGACCCAACTTCCGTCTCTGACTACGTCGTGTGCAGCCCAGTCAATGAGTGGGCGATCGACCAACTTGCCGCAGACGCCGCCGACGAGGCCGGCGATGCAGTCGGAGGATCGATCGGCGGCACCGTGATGGAGGACCTCGCGCTCGACGCCGCGGCAGGGATGATGCAGATGATGGAGTGGTTCGCCGACGCCTTCGTCGCGTTCCCGAACATCGACCTCGCCGGCGGCGGCATCTCCAAGGTCTACGCCATCAGCATGGGGATCGCAGCGATCGTCTCGGTCTTCATCATGTTCGTCCAGATCACCCGGACGGTCGTTACCGCAGAAGGCCGTCCCGTGGCCGAGGCAGTTGTAGGACTGGCCAAAGCACTGCTGGCCGTCATGACGACGCTGACCATCGGCTCCATGGCGCTCGTCGCCTCGGACGAACTCGCCAGCGGCATCATCGATCTGACCTTTGAGGACGGCGAAGCCGAACTTCGCGACAAGCTCGCCGCGCTATTCGCCTTCGGTGCCAGCCCTGAACTAGCTGCCACGCTGATCCTCTTGATCTCCCTGGCCGGCATCGCGCTGCTCTTCGTGCTCTGGGGCGAGCTGATCCTCCGCAACGCCGCCATCGCCGTGCTGATCGCCACCAGCCCCATCGCCGCAGTCGGCCAGATGTCCCACACGACCAAGCAGTGGTGGAACAAGCTGGTCAGCGCCACGATCCAGCTCATCATCATGAAGCCGCTGATCGCGATCATCTTCGCAGTGGGGTTCTCACTCATCGGCGAGACCGAAACCGAGGACGGCACCGGAGCGACCGACATCGCCACCCTCCTGAGCGGCATGCTCATCATCCTGCTCGCCGCGTTGGCATGGCCCGCGCTGGCGCGCTTCATGACCTTCACTTCCACCCACGTCGGCGGCGGCTCGGGACTCGCGGCGGTCGCCGGCGCCGGCGCCGGATTCCTCAGCGCGCAGTCGGCCCCCGCGATGGGTGGGAGCGCTAGCTCCCTCCAGTTCGGGCAGGCCACCGAAGCCCGCACCATGGCAGCCGTTGGTGGCCGCATGACGATGGCCGGCAATAAGAGCGGTGCGATCGGCGGCGGGGGCACCACGAAGACCGCAGGAGCGGCAGGTCCGTGGGTAGCCGGTGCCGCGATGGCGCTGCAAGCCGTCCAGCGAGGCGCGAACTCCCTCACGCAGCGAATGGAGCAGACCGCGGCGCGCGCCGGCGTCGAAGGCGCCAACCCGTATGCGCTCCCCGGCGGCTACCCCGGGTACCACCAGCCTGTTCCTCGTCCACCGGGACCGGATACCAACGGCGAGCCGCGCCCCGGCCACGGTGCGCCGCAGGCGGCCCCGCCGCCCCCGGACCACGGCAACCCGAACGGCCCGACGCCGCCACCAGCGATCCAGCCCCCGCCCCCCGGCAGCACTGACCCAGGAGGTAACCGATGAGCAACCCGACGAAGCCTGATGCGCGTACCTACTTCGGCTGGCAGGTCGAGCGGGTGGCGTTCATGTTCGGCATGTCCGGCCCGCGCGTGCTCATGCTCGCCGCCGCTTCACTCCTCGCCGTGTGGCCTTTCACCGTCGCCGATCTTCTGTTCGGGGTCATCGTCTGGCCGATCGCCGCGATCACGATTGGATTGGCGTTCTTCCGGGTCCGCGGGCGAACCGCGGATGAATGGGTCAGCGGGTGGGTTTCCTACCACCTGGGGAAGCGGCGCGATTTTCACAAGTTCGCCTCTGGAGCGCTTGCTCCTGACGCCAGCCCGGTCATCGACACCGCCGACCTTGAACCCGATGCGGTAGAAGAGGAGTCGGAGGCAGCCAGCGCACAGCACGGTCACGGTCGAGGCCGGAAGCAAAAGCGCGCCGATCTTCCCGGCGTCCTGGCCCCAATCGAAATCCTCGAAGACGAGTTCCCGGACGGGACGCCGATCGCGATCGTCCACCACCGCATCGACAAGACCTTCACGGCCGTCGCCCGCATCACCTACCCCGGCCTCGGCCTGGTCGACACCGATCGGCGCGAACAGCGCGTCGCCGGCTGGGGCGGCCTGCTCGCCGGACTCTGCACCGAAGGCAACCCGATCATCCGCGTCCAGGCATTCCAGCGGCTGCTCCCCGAATCGGGTGCGGCACTGCGCCGTTGGCACCTCGACCATGCCGACCCGCAGGCTCCCGAGGTCACCCAGGCCATCACCGAGGGATTGCTATCGACGGCGACGCTGGCGACCTCGACCCGAGAATCGTTCCTGGCCTTCACGATGGATGCGCGGCGCGCGGCCTCGGCAATCCGGTCCGCAGGCGGAGGCTCACGCGCCGCTTCCGCAGTACTCGCTCGCCACGTCATCTCGCTAACTGCGTCCATCGGCGGTGCCGACCTGGCCGTGCAGTCCTGGCTTCAGCCGCGCGAGCTCGCCGAAGTCGTACGCAGCGCCTTCACTCCGACCATGGCTCGGTCGCTCGCCGAACGCCGCGAAGCGGCCGACAGGGGTGGCCTCCCCCCAGGGATCGATCCAGTCCTCGCACGGCCGGCCTCGACGGAAGCCCGTCCGGGCTACTACCTGCATGACGGGGCCGCTTCCATCACGTACTGGGTGTACGACTGGCCGCGTTCCCGCACGTACTCCACGGTGCTCGCGCCGCTTCTCGGCGAGGGGCAGCATCGGCGGACCTTCTCCATGCACCACGAACCACTCGGCCCGCGGAGGGCGGAGAAAGAGGTCATGAGGGAGCGCACCGCCCGTTCGGTCGCGGTCCGCATGCGCCAGCGCACCGGCCAGATCGTTCCCGAGCACGAGCAGGCCGCCCTCGACCGTGCCGCTCAGCAGGACGTCGAGCGCGCCAACGGCCACGGACTCGTTCGGTTCACCGGCCTGGTCACCATCACGGTCACCGACTTCGATGACAACAGTGAAGCCTCACACCGCGAGCTTGAGGACGCCGCCGCAGCGCTCGAGGCCGATGCCGCCGCGGCTCGCATCGAAGTCGACCGGATGTGGAACACCCAGGACATCGGCTTCGCCATGTCGGCCCTGCCGTTGGGCTACGGCCTCCCGAAAGCACGGTGGGCGCAATGATGAAACACGTTCTGGAGCGCCGACGCGAGGCGAAGGCCGCGCAGTACCTCCCGCATGCCGACCTCGCCGACCTGCTCGCGCCCTCCGCTGCGCCAGAAGCACCTACACGGGAGAAGGAACGTCGCGAGCGCCCCGAGCCGGTTCCGTCTCGGCGTGGCGTCGCCAAGCCG
The DNA here is from genome assembly GCF_040641195.1 of Glycomyces sp. NPDC021274. NCBI lineage: Bacteria > Bacillati > Actinomycetota > Actinomycetes > Glycomycetales > Glycomycetaceae > Glycomyces > Glycomyces sp. NPDC021274. Next base: position 247,943 of record NZ_JBFADC010000007.1, read on the forward strand.
TTCAGCGGCCGTGCGCCCCGCATCCCGAACCTCCCTGCGTTTCGGTCCTCGACAGGGCAGGTTCAGGGCCTCTACCCGTGGTTGTACGGGAAGGCGCTGCCCCCGGTCGGGGCGTACATGGGCGTGGACTGCTTGACCGGCGGCAGCTTTTCGTGCCATCCCATCGAGTGGTTGCACCGGGGGCTCATCACCAACCCGAACCTGCTCATCACTGGAATACCGGGATCGGGGAAGTCGGCGACCATCAAGGGTCTGGCGCTGCGCCTCCTGACGTACGGCGTCAAGACATTCGTGCTGGGCGACATCAAGAACGAGTACGCCAAGGTCGCTCGAGCTCTCGGCGTCGAACCCGTCGAGCTCGGGCCTGGACTCCCGACTCGTCTCAACCCACTCGACTCCGGTCCGCTCGGCCAGCATCTGCCGACCGACCCGATCGAGCTCCGGGACCGGCTCGCCGAGATCCACCGCCGCCGCATCACCCTGCTCTCCTCACTCCTCGAAGTCCGGCTCGACCGCAAGCTCGACCCGACTGAGGAAGCCGCACTCGCTTACGCCATCAAGGACATCTCCGGCGAGCACGACGGCAATTCCCACCTCGTCGATCCCACCATCCCGGACGTGTGGGCGGTGCTCCGCGACCCCCACCCGGTGATGGTTGAGGAGCTCCGTGCCGATTCCGTCAAGGAACTGCGCGAGCGCATCCGGCCCGCCGCCGACGCGCTCGGCAACATGGTCCAGGGCAGTCTCTCGGGCTTGTTCGACGGCCCGACCACGGTGCGGCTGGATTTCGACGCTCCGATCCAGACTGTGAACCTCGAACGCATGAAGGGTCGCGGTGACGAGACCGTCGCCATGACCCTCGCCTGCGCGTCTAGCTGGGGACAGACCGCCGTCGACGACCCGAACGGTCCGGTCCGCCTGATCATCCGCGATGAATTGTGGCGCGCGATGCGCATCCCCGCGATGGTCCGCAAGCTCGACGCCGACCTGCGGCTCTCCCGCTCCAACGGCACCATCGAAGTCCTCAGCACGCACCGACTGTCGGACTTCGAGGCCGTCGGCGCTGCCGGCAGCGAAGAGGTCGCCATCGCCAAAGGCCTCATCAGCTCCTGCGACGTCCGCATCTGCCTTGCCCAGGACACCGCGCCGCTCGCGATGACCCGCGACGCAATCGGCCTCACCGACACCGAGTGCCAGCACATCGCCTCATGGACCGGCCAACACAAAGGGCGCGCCATCTGGAAGATCGGCCGCTCCTCCTCCCACGTCGTCCAGACGATGCTCACACCCATCGAGCAAGAACTCACCTGGACCAACGAACGTATGTCCCTGTAAGGCAGGTGCAGCCTGATGAGCACCAGTTCAGGAAGCAGTAGTTTCGGCAGCGACACCATTTTCCTCGCATGCGCGCACATTGTCATCGGTCTTCTGGCGGGAGTGTGGTTGACCGGCCAGCTCGCTGCCCTGCTCTTCTCGTGGACCTGGATCGATGTCGGGATCGAGGCGACAGTCCAGGTCGCGTTCGCACTGCCCGGCACCATCACCGACCCTGCAGATGCCTGGCCTGCTTCGTCCCGTTCCCACCTGCCCGGCCCGGTCGGGTTCCTGGTGGCTGCTGTACTCGCCTTCGCTGTGATCCTCGTCCTCGGCTTCGGCCTGGTCAAGATGTTCGCCGGCCTCGGCAGCACCAAGGGCTTCGCGACCAGCGCCGAACTCGACCGCGCTCTCACCTACCGCGCCGTGCTGAAGAAGGCGAAGCGCCTGCGCCCCGGATTGAGCGGACGCATCGACATCAGCGAAGTCGCCGTCGATCTCGGACGGGCGGTCGGCTTGGGCGCCAAGCACCTCGCAGCGAGCATCGAGAACTCGATCCTCGTTCTTGCCGCACCCCGGCAAGGCAAGACCTCTCAGGTCATCATCCCTTGGCTGCGGCGCTGGCCCGGACCGGCGCTGACCACCTCGATCCGCCGCGACGTCGTCCTCGCCACCCACGAGATCCGCCGCAAGCTCGGCCCGGTCGCCGTTCTCGACGTCTCCGACACTGAGTGGCCCTACCCGCTGCGCTGGAGTCCCGTAGTCGGGTGTGAGGACTACGACCGTGCCCGGCGCCGCGCGAACGTCATGGTCACGGTCGGCGGCGACGGCGCCGGCGACTCCAAGAACTCGGGCTACTTCCGCAACAACGCGGTCAACCTGCTTGCCGCGTGGTTGCACATCGCGGCCCTCGAAGGCCGCACGATGGACGACGTCGTCCGCTGGGCGCTCGACCTCGGAGACGATGAGCCGATCAACCTTCTCCGCGCCCATCCCGGTGCCGTGACCGGGGTGGCGGGCAACCTCTTCTCGCTCTACACGGGCGACTCCGACTCCAAAGGCGACCTGTTCAACACCGTCCAGACCGCGATCACTCCGCTCCTTTCCGCCAAAGCCCGGCGCCTCTTCTCCTGTCGTCCTGCGGAGTCGATCGACATCGAGCGGTTCCTGCGCGACTGCGGCACCATGTACCTCCTCGCCCCTGCCATGCAGACCAGCGAACTCGCCCCGATCATCAACGCCCTCATCGACGAGATCACCGAGGTCGCCCTCCGCTTGTCCGACAAATCGCCCTCCGAACGCCTCGACCCGCCGCTTGGGGAGTTCCTCGACGAGGTCGGCAACGTCGTTGCGCTCGAGAACCTCCCCGCGCTGATGAGCTACTCGGCCGGCTCGGGGATCTTCGTTGTCGCAGTTCTTCAGGAGATCGCCGCCGCCCGCAAACGCTGGGGCAGGGATGGCGCCGACATGCTTTGGGGCGCTTCCACACTCAAGATCGCGCTCGCCGGGCTCGCGGGGGAGGAGTCGAAGTGGTTCGCCGACCTCGCCGGGACCTGGCGCGAACAGGTCGTCAACGAGCAGCACGGCCCGAACGGCACCTCGAAATCACCGACCGAACGCGAACGCTCCACGATCACCGCTGCCGAAGTCCGCACCCTCGACGCAGAACGCGGCGAAGCCCTCATCGTCCACGCCTCCACCCCGGCGGTGAAGACCTACATGCGCCGCCACTACCAGTCGCGCGAGGCAAAGGACTACGAGCGATCCGCGGAGGAGACGAAGCAGCTGCTCGGCCGCAGCGCAGCCGTCGGCGAACCGAACAGCGTCGCCGTCGGGGAGCACCCCGACCAAGCAACCGAACGAAAGGAATGGCGATGACCGAATCCTCACGGCCGCAACCCATGCCGCCGAGCGTCCGCCGCGGCCGCGGCTCATCGAACGGAGATGGCGGCAGCTCGCAAGGCGGCGGAGCAGGCGTCCTCGCGATTAAAGGCCGCTTGGTCGAATGGCACGCCATGACCGACAAACAGCGCACTGCGGCTTGGGAGGGGCTGGTCGAATGGGTCGCCTGGCTCCACGACCGCTATGAGCTCTCTATCCAGTCCCGGCTCCCCGAGTGCTGGCCCCAGCACCCCGGCATCATCGAAGAGCTCTGGGCACTGAAGATGTGGCGCGAAGCCCTCTACACCAACGACCCGGAGGCTGGAGTCCTCACAGGACACGAAGCAGGAGGACTCGCTCAGCATGCCCGGTATTGGCAGACTGACCTGCGCAACCTGTTCAGCCAATTGACCTTCTACGCCGAACGGTGCGCCGCCGAGCACGGTGGCGGCCGGCGCCTTGTCGATCGCTCCAAGACTGATCTCAAAGCCCAGTGGCTCACTGCAGATCCCACTTGCGGCATCACCGCACCGGTCGGAAGCGAAGCCGCCGTGGCCACAAGCCGGGCGCCGCGCCTTGCCGCGCCGGACATGCACCGGCGCTTGGAATTGGGTTCCGCGCGAGGGCTCGGCGGCTCCGACAGCGACCACGTCCACTCCTTCGGCGACTGGTGGACCCGCGACCCAGAAGCCGGCGATTGGGTCAAGATCACCGACCCCGAGATGCACCGCCGCCTCGACAACCTCGCCGCCGCCGGGCCCGACGAGTAAGGAACACCACCGATGTCCACACTCATCACCGAGGCCGAGCGGCGCTACCTTGCCGCCGTGCTTGAACGGCCCGAACTCGCGGTCGACGCCATCGAAGCGCGCGACCTTGCTCATCCGGGATACGCCGCGGTCTACCAGGCCGTCCAAGACCTTCACCGCGAACAACCCGAACTCCGCGGCGTCGAGCTCACCCGCGCCGCCGCCGAGCGCGCCGACGCTCCCGGACTCGACACCGAACGACTTGAACGCCTCCGCGCTGACGCTCCCGCTGATGCTGAGGTCCCCTTTTACGCCAGCATGGTCCTCGACGGCAGCGCCCAACGTGACCTTGCCGCCTATGCAGCAACCGCACTCGCCTCAGGTGATTCCGTGAACCCCGAGACGCCGCGCCTCAACGCCCGCCACGCCGAGCAGTATCAAACGCTCTTCGATATCCCTTGGCCCGACCAGGCTGTCGCCGCCATCGCTCCTGAGGCCGCGACCCGCGCCGGCCACGAAGAACTTCTCGTCGCCGCCCTCATGGCCTACCCCGAACAGTCCCAAACCCTCGTCGGCATCGTCCCGCCTGAAGCCGTTCAGGACTTCCGCTGCCGCGTGGCCTACGAAGCCGTCGCCTCCGCCGGCTGGGACGGCGACCACACCACTGATATCAGCCTGGTCTGGCAGATCGCCAAAGCCCGAGAGATCGCCATCGGCCTCGGCGACAACCCGCCCAGCTACACCGAACCCGACGCCGCGTTCGTCGCCCGCCTCGCGCGCACTGAAACCGACCAGAAGACCGGCATCGACACCGCCAAGCACCTCCTCACCCAAGACATAAAGGCCAGCGTTGCCGCCGAGCAGCGCGTTCCCCAACCGGTCGACCGATCCATCAGCCAGGCCTCGGTCTTCCACCACGCCAACCAAATCGACTCCCACGCCCCGCCCGAACCTCACGAGCAGCTAGGTCCTGCACACCGTCAACGCCCGACGGGGGGACACGCATGAACCGCCGCCCCGTCCAGACCGAGATTCCGGCCCACCGACTGCCTAAGGTCATGACCGCCACTGAAATGCGCAAGCACTGGCTCGACCGGGAAGTCACGCCGCTCTCCCCGATCCTCGACATGACCGTCAAGTACGCCGGTCACTGGTGGAACCTCGACGGCACCGACGCCTGGGTCCGCGCCACCGACCCTAACGCCATCGCCATCTACGAAGCCACACAGAAACGGTCGGCCGAAGCGCTCAGGGAAATTCAGCAGAAGCTGCGAGTACAGAAGTGAGGGTGGAGGTCCTAGCGGTCTCCGACCTGGAATGACACTCCAGAGCCGTGGTTCGATCAGCGCGCTGGGCGCAAACCTGCCAGTGTCATGTCCACCAGCCGACGCACGGCCGCCTCGGAGTCCAGGTCGCCCGCGGCTGCGAGGGCGTGGAGGCAGTAAGCGGCGAGTTCGCCAGGTGTTGCGTCCTCCCGCAGTTTCGCGGAAGGGACGGACTCGGCGAGCAGTTCGGTGAAGAGTTCGGTGAGTCGCTGCTCGGCAGGCGCGACATGTTCGGGCCGGTGGACCAGCGCCGAGAAGTCCGTGCCGTGCCGGGAGCGCCAGAAGCAGATTTGCGCATAGGCGTCGAGGACTGCCTTGAGGCCCTCCTCAGGAGTGGCGGCCTGCTCACGGAGCTTTTCGAGCTGGCCGAGGTGGGCGGCCACATGGTCCTGGTGCCGCGCAATGAGGATCGACTCGACATCGGCGAAGTACTTGTACAGCGTGGCCCGGCCGATCCCTGCCCGTTCGGCGATGGCGGACATTGTCACCCCTGTGAGGCCTCGTTCGTCGACCAGGGCGGCGGCGGCATCCAGGACTGCCGAGCGCACCGTGCGGCGATGCTCATCGATCGTCTCGCTCCAGAGCTTCGGCATCAATCCACGATACACCTCGACGTGTAATGGACACTCTGACTTGACAGAGACACTCTGTATCGATAATTTGGAATTGCCACGTCAAACCCGCCAGGAGGAAGCTGCGATGTCATCGACAGAACGTGAACCCGCGGAGACCACGGGTCGGCCGCGCTGGGTCAAGCTCGCCGCGGTCATCGCGGGTTTGGCCATCCTGGTCTTGCTCGCCGTCCTTGTCTTCGGTGGCGAGGAGCATGGTCCGATGCGGCACGGGCTCGGGTCCGTCGCACTCCTCTCGGGCGTCTACCGATGACAATGGCGCCGCCGCTGCGTAAGACGATCCTGGTCTTCCATGTGGCAAGCACGGTCGGGTGGATGGGCGCGGTCGCGGTGTTCGTCGCCCTTGATCTCGTTGCACGCGCCGACCCGGAGGTCAACCGCGTCGTCTGGCTCGCGCTGGATGCCACCGGCTGGACGCTCCTCGTGCCCTTGGCAATCGCGTCGCTGGCCACCGGCGTGATCGCGGCGCTCGGCACCTCCTGGGGCCTGCTGCGCCACTACTGGGTGCTGTTCAAACTCCTCATCACCGCGTTCGCGACCCTGATCCTCATCTTGCAGACGCCGAGCTTCTCGGCTCGGGCTGAACTCGCCGCTGATCCTGCCGTCGACGCCGGCTCGCTCGGCAGCGAGCTGTTCCACACAGGCGGCGGTTTCGTGGTGCTTTCACTTGCCCTCATTTTGTCGATCTTCAAGCCACGGGGGTTGACTCGTTACGGACAGCGCAAGCGGCTCCGCGAGTCCCATGAGCGGATAGTCGGTGGCCGGGTTCGCCAGTTCCGTTCTGGCGAGGGGATTCCGGCGTCGAACGGGCAGACGTGATCAGCGCTGTTGAACATAAATTTCAGTATCGGTACGGCGGGGTGATGGAGATCGATCACGTCGTACTCGCCGCCCGCTCTAAGGCCGAGGCGGTGCGGCGAGAAGCCCGAAGGGCTCCGGATCGTGCCGGGAACGTCAGGTCCCTTGCGGGTCGAAATCGGGTTCGCCGACGGCGGACCGGTCACCTTGGGTATCGCTGAGACCTCTGGAGTCCCCGCGAAACCGGCAAAGGCCACAGACCATCTTAGTCTGCGGCCCCTGCCGATGTTAGGACTCCGGCGTGAGTTTCACTCGGCGCAGGAGCTGGGCGTTGAGGGCGACCACGATGGTGGAGGCCGACATGAGCACCGCCCCGACCGCCGGGCTCAACGTGATCCCGACGCCCGCCAGGACGCCGGCCGCGAGCGGGATCGCCACGATGTTGTACCCCGCGGCCCAGCCCAGGTTCTCGATCATCTTGCGGTAGCTCGCCTTCGAGAGCCGCCGGACGCCGCCGACGCCGCGCGGGCCCGACGATGCCAGGACCACCCCGGCGGACTCGATCGCCACGTCGGTGCCCGCGCCGATCGCGATGCCGACGTCGGCGCGCGCCAGTGCGGGGGCGTCGTTGACGCCGTCCCCGACCATCGCCACCCGCAGCCCGCGGGCCTGGAGGTCCGCGACGGCCTGGTCTTTGTCGGCGGGCAGGACTTCGGCGAAGACCTCGTCGTCTTCGGTGAACCCGAGGTCGGCGGCGACCGCCTCGGCCACGGCCTTGGCGTCGCCGGTGATCATCGCGATCGTCTTCACACCTTGGGCGCGCAGGTCGGCGATGGCCTGCTTGGCCTCGGGCCGGATCTCGTCCTCGAGGGCGATCACGCCGAGCACCTCCGGCTCGTCGTCGAGCGAGATGAGGTAGAGCACCGTGGCGCCGCGGCCTGACCAGGTGTCGATGTCGCCCCGCAGCTCGCCGGGCGCCTCGGCGCCGAGCTCGCGCAGCAGCGCCGGTCCGCCGACCGCGTACCGCTTCCCGTCCACCGTGGCTTCCACGCCTTTGCCGGTGCGCGAACGGAAGTCGGAGGCGCGGGCGCCTTCGCCGTGCTCGTGCCCGTGGTGGGCGACGATCGCGCGGGCGAGCGGGTGCTCGGAGTCGGACTCGACGGCCGCGGCCAGGTGCAGCACCTCGTCCCGGTCGGCCCCTTCGGTTCCGGCGATGCCGGCGACGGTGTGCTCGCCCTTGGTCAGCGTCCCGGTCTTGTCGAACAGGACGGCGTCCACGGTGCGCATGCGCTCGATCGCGAGCCGGTCCTTCACCAGGATGCCGGCCTTGGCGGAGACGGCCGTGGTGATGGAGATGACCAGCGGGATCGCCAGGCCGAGCGCGTGGGGGCAGGCGATGACCAGGACCGTGACGGTGCGGACGACCGCCGAGGTGGTCTCGCCGAGCAGCGACCAGACCGCGAACGTGGCCACGCCGGCGCCCATCGCGATGTAGAACAGTAGGGCCGCGAACCGGTCCGCGAGGACTTGGCCACGTCCGCGCGACTCCTGCGCCTGCGAGACCAGCCGTTGGATGCCCGCGAGGGCGGTGTCGTCGCCGACCGCGTTGATACGCACGCGGATCGCCGAGTCGGTGGCGACGGTGCCGGCCACGACCCGGTCGCCCGGCTGCCTCGGCACGGGCCGGGACTCGCCGGTGATCATGGACTCGTCCATCTCGGCTTCGCCGTCGACGATCTCGCCGTCGGCGGGGACGCGGGCGCCGGAGCGGACCAGGACCACGTCGCCGACCCCGAGCTCGCTCGCGGGGACGGTCTCGGTTGATCCGTCCTCGGCGACGCGTTCGGCTTCGTCGGGCAGCAGCGCCGCGAGCGCGGCGAGCGCGCCCTGGGCTTGGCCGATGGCCTTCATCTCCTGCCAGTGGCCCAGCAGCATGATCGACACCAGTGCACCGAGCTCCCACCAGAACTCGAGGTCGAACAGGCCGAGGCTGGTCGCGAGCGAGGCGGCGTAGGCAACGGTGATCGCGGTGGCGATCAGCAGCATCATGCCGGGCGCCCGGTCGCGGATTTCGCGGACGCCTCCCGCGAGGAATGGCCAGCCGCCGTAGAAGAACACGAACGTGCCGAGCACGGGCCCGACGAGGTCCATGCCGGGGAACTCGAGCGTGTACCCGAACCAGTCCATGATCATGTGACTGGTGACGACCAGCGGGATCGTCAGGACCAGGCTGAGCCAGAACTTGCGCCGGAACACCTCAGGGTCGTGCCCGGCGTGTTTGTCGTGCCCTCCGTGCCCTCCGTGACCACCATGGCCGCCATGCGCTCCGTGTCCCTGGGGCGCGACGGACCCCCCGTGGGCGTCGTGATCCTCAGCCGTGACGGCGGCTCCGTGTGCCGGGTGCTCGCCGTGTCCGGCGTGGTCGTCGTGGCCGGTGTGGCCCGTCTCGCGGTCGTGGTGCCTCTCATCGTCGTCATGGGCGTGGTGACTGCTCACTGGAGGCTCCTTCCGTATGGTTGTTTCTCGGTCAGAGAATATACCCCATGGGGGTATCTGACAAGCCGATTCAACCATCACACTCCCGGTCGTATTCCCGGGGAGTGCTGCCGGAAACGATGACCCGGCTCTCGGTCTCGAGATACGCGCACCGCAACTCTACTAACATGAATAGTAGTACGGTATCCGGGTTCCCCACGAATTCAGGAGGAGCGCATGCCCGCCAGACGTCCTCAATTCGGCCCGGATGCGTGACCGATCGGATTCCGGTCGGCCTGGGGCGAGCTGGTTGCTCGGGGCCGAGGGCTCGAGCCGGTTTTCACCGACTCGAGCCCTCGGTCCATGCGGTTACAGCCGCGCCTGGATCTCTTGCAGGGTCGCGATCTCGGCGGTCTGCGTTTCGATGACCGCGTCGGCGATCGCAGCGGCGTCAGCGTTCTGGCCCTCGGCGTGGTGCTCTTCGGCCATGGTGACGGCGCCCTCGTGGTGGGCGATCATCAGCTCGACGAACAGCCGATCGAAGTCGGCGCCTTGCGCGGCCTGGAGTTCTGCCATCTGTTCCTCGGTGGCCATGCCGCCCATGGACATGCCCTCGTGGCCCTCCATCTCGGTCGGCTCGCCCCACTCCTCGAGCAGTCCGGTCATCTCGTCGATCTCCGGCTGCTGGGCCGCGGCGATCTGACCGGCGAGCTCGATGACTTCGGCGTCGGCAGCCTGGCTCTGGGCGAGGTCCGCCATCTCGATGGCCTGCTCGTGGTGAGGGATCATCATCTGGAGGAAGGTGATGTCGGCATCGTTGAATTCGGCCTCGGTGGACTCGGACTCCGAGTTCATGGAGTCCATGTCGTGGCCGCCCTCGTCGCCGCTGTCGGAGCAGGCGGCGATGGACAGTGCGGCGAACGCGGCGATGCCGGCGGACAGTGCGCGGCGCACGGTGAAGGTCTTGCTCATGGTCTGGAAACTCTCCTGTCGAAACGGTGTTGTCGCATGGAAGGGTCGAAGCGGTCCGGGGACCAGCGGTTCGGCCTAAATGCGGAACACCGAGAGTTCCATGTAGGACAGTCTGCCTCCGGGGGGAAGCGAGACCGGCACATCCCATGCGACGCGACCAAGGCGCAGCACGAGGTGGCTGTCGGAGGCCATCCGGGCGAGCCGCCAGATCGCCCACAGCGACACCGCCAAAGCGAGCCCGGTGAGGATCGCCATGCACACCTGCATGGGGTTCATGCCGGCGCCCATCGGGTGGTCGTGGTGGTCTTCGCTTTCGGCGGGTGCGGCGTGCGGATCGGATACCGCTGCGGCCGAGGACGTCCCCGAGTGGCAGACATTGTCGGTGCAGGCGTGCCCGGTCGTGTGCATGAGCGCGACCCCGACGGCCACCACGATGAGCGTGGCCTTCCAGAGCGCTCGCAACCAGGTCAAGACGCCAGCCTTCCTGAAGCCCGTGGAAGGGCTACATGGTCCCTGCGGGAGTCACGGCTCGGCAGGGGAGGACGCGCTCATGGTAATTCACCGGCTGAGGGTGCCGTGCGGGACCTGAGGCCGCCACGGATCATGGCCGATGCAGTTTCGTGCTCCAGCCATGGATCTGGCGAGCAGCATTCACGCCGACTACGCCGGTCGACGTGCCCTCCGCGGTTTCGAAGACGGTGATCAGGGGTTCTTCCGAGGCGGTGCGCTCGACCGCATCGGGCACGGCAATGCCCGCGCCCGCGATGGTGGTGCCGTGGGTGCGGATCGAGAAGCGGCTGCTCGGCCCATACGGGCCTGGGTCGCCGATCCGACCCAGATCGTGGAGCAGTGATCGGGCCGCATGGGCGCCTTGTGCCGCGGCGTCATCCCAATGGTCGATTCGAAGACGTCGACCGTCGCTGAAGGGAAGCACGGCCACTCCGCCCGCGGCATAGACCGATGCCTCGCCCTCGAGGCGGAGCCGATCGTCGACGACGAGACCTCGGCCCGCAAGCGGGGCGGGTGCTGATGGAACCGTTCCGTGGGCCACGATCACCAGGTCCGACTCGATGGCCTCACCATCGTCAAGCAGCATGTCGACTCGGTCCGAGCGGGGTTTGAAGGCGGCGGCGGTGCGCCCGAAGCGGGTCGTGACGTGCCTGCGGTGGAGGTCGGCGACGTGCTCGGCGATCGCGCGTCCGAGCACCGGCACGAGCGGGGTCCGGGCCCGGGCGATGAGGGTGATCTGGTGGCCTGCTTCGCGGAGCAGGCTCGCCGCCTCTGAGCCGACGAGTCCCGCGCCGAGGATCGAGACGCGGTGGGGCCCGGAACTGAGGCTGTCGCGGATGGCCTCGGCGTCCCGTGCGGAGTGGAGCGTGGTCACTCGCCCTGCCGCGACGGCGTGGGCGAGCCCTGGAATCGCCGTGTCGAGCAACCTGGGTCGGCTGCCGGTAGCAACGATCGCAGCATCGAAGTGCACTTCGACGCCAGAAGCCAGGCGGACCGACGAACCGGAGGCATCGAAGCCGAGGGCCGTGTCGAGCAAGCGCTCGGCGCCTTCGGCCGGCGGCAGCGCCGTCTGCTCGGCAGTCAGAAGGCCGGTCATCAGACCCTTGTCGACAAGCGTGCGGTTGTACGGTGCGACCCCTGTCTCGCCGATGATCAGGACCCGGCCTTCGAATCCGTGGCCGACGAGGGTCCGGGCGGCGGCATTCCCGGCCGCACCGCCGCCGACGATCGCGATCGTGCGCTCGCGCATCGCGGACTCCTTCCGAGGAGGATTTACAAGAGATACCCCCGTAGGGTATACATGACAATCGAACATACCCCGAGGGGGTATGTCGAGTGAATGGAGTTCCGATGTCTGAGCACGACCACCACCACGGTCACGACGAGCCCGAGCAGGCTGCGGACCACTGCCACGGGCACGGTGCCTCGGCAGAGCAGGTCGCCGACGCAGGGGCTGACGCGATCGCTGAATGTCCCGTCATGATCGGCAGCACTGTCGTGAAGGCCGACGCTGAAGCGGCGGGCCTGTTCCGCGATTACGAAGGTCAGCGGTACTGGCTGTGCTGCGACGCCTGCGGCCCGCTCTTCGACGCCGACCCGGCCAAGTACGCGACCGCCGCTGCCTGAGCGGAACCCGAGGGCCCGTAGTGCATTGCGCTACGGGCTCTTCCTACGGCCGGTAGAGGGATCGCAGGCTGGCGACGAGGGTGTCCGGCGCCTGCTCGGGGGTGAGGTGACCGGCGGTGATCTCGTCGGCGGCGGCGTGGACCAGGCTGTATAGCGCCGTGATCAGCCACGACAGCGGCAGGTCGGTGCGGAAGGCGCCTTCGTCCTGGCCGCGGATGATGAGCGCTTCGATGCGCTCCAGGATCGGGTCGTGGCGAGAGCGAAGCCATTGCGGGGACACGTCGCCGATGATGTTGTCGCGTAGGTTCCGGTTGCGCTCCATGAGGTACCACTGCTGGCGCAGGATCCGTTCGAGCGCGTCCTCCGCGGGACCGTCGGTGTCGACGGCCTCCCAAGCCGCATTGGTCTCTTCGAATGCCCGCTCCATGAGGGCTTTGGCGAGTTCGGTCCGTGAGGGGAAGTGACCGTAGAGGGTCACGCGCCCGACCCCTGCGGCTTCGGCGACCTCCGCGACGCTCACTCCCGGTCGGGAGCTGTAGAGCTTGAGCCCCGAGTCGAGGATCTTGTCGATGTTGCGCTGGGCGTCGGCACGGCGACCGCTGGGCCGCCGTGCCGACGCGGTGGTCTTGCCGTCGGCCATGCCTGAAGGGTAGCTAGTGGCCGTGGGGGCCGCCGCTGGTCTCGACCTTCCCTGCGGGTACAAGGACCAGCGCGACGAGTGCGGCAACGCCGGAGGCGACCGCACAGACCAGGAACGCGTCGGTGAACCCCGAGAGGGTGGGGATGCTCGCGCCGATGCTCGCGGCCGCAACGGTCGACATCACCGCGACGCCCACGGATCCGCCGAGTTCGTGGAAGGTGGTGACCATCCCCGAAGCGACACCGGCCTCATGGGGGTCCACACGCGACAATGCCGTGGCGTTGGCGGTGATGAACAGCGTGCCGAGCGCGAACGCCCCCAACGCAAGGCCTGCGACTACCGAGGCAGATCGGCTGTGGTCCTCCAGCATCGCCAGCCAACCGGACGCGGCAGCGGCGAGCACCATCCCGGCCACGGCGATCGGCCGGGGCCCGGTCTTCCCGATGAGATGCGCGGCCAGCTGCGCGCCGATCGTGGTTGCGACGGCGACTGGCAGGAACAGCAGACCGGTGCGCAGCGCGGAGTACTCGGCGAAGTCCTGGAGGTACAGCGAGCCGAGGAAGAAGAACGAGATGAGCAGCGCGGTCGCCATGAGCATCAGGAACGCGCCGGTGACGACGGTGCGGCGGGCCAGCAGCGCCACACGCATGAGCGGCGCGGCGGTGCGCCGCTCGACGAGGGCGAAGACGGCGTAGAGCACGACCGCGGCGGCAAGCGACGTGAGCGTCACGGCCGAGGTCCACCCGTCGTCGCCGGCCCGGACCAGGCCGAAGATGAGCGCGGCGGTGGCGGCGGTGACGAGCAGTGCGCCGGGCACGTCGACGCGCTCGCGTTGCGACGCGGGGGTGTCGACGGGGAGTATGCCCGGCAGCAGCGCCAGGATCACCGCCCCGATGGGGACGTTGATGTAGAAGATCCACTGCCAGCCGGGCCCGGCCGTGAGCACGCCGCCGATGAGGACGCCGAGGGCCGCGCCGCCTCCGGCGATCGCCGACAGCAGTCCCAGCGCGCGGTGGCGTTCGGCGCCATGGAAGGCGGTGGTGACGGTGGAGAGGATCGCGGGCGCCATGAGGGCCGCACCGAGGCCTTGGGCGAGCCGGCCGCCGAGCAGGACCGGTCCGGTCTGCGCGAGGCCCGCAGCCAGCGAAGCCGCGGTGAACAGGGCCAGGCCGGTGAGGAGCAGGCGGCGGCGCCCGAAGAGGTCGGCCAGACGCCCGCCGAGGAGCATGAGGCCGCCGAAGACCAGTGTGTAGCCGGTGACGATCCAGGTCAGGGCCTCCCGGTCGAGGCCGAGTTCGGCGCCGATCGTCGGCAGCGCGATGTTGACGACGGTGATGTCGATGATGAGCATCGCCTGCGCGGTGCACAGCAGGGCGAGCATGAGCCAGCGCCGTGGTAGCGGCGGCGCCTCGCTGGAGGTTTCGGGGTGGTGGATCGCGGACACGATCACTCCTTAACTCGAACATTGATGTACGAGTTCGAGCGTACCCGGATTTCGAAGGAACTCAAACATGCGTGTTCAAGTTAGCGGTGTCGGTGTCAGCGAGCGCCCGTCGGCCTACGCCCACCGGGGCATGCCTCGCCGCCGGTGCGACCACGGTCGTAGCCGCGAATGCCGTCCTCGGCTCGATGTGTGCCGCGCCGCAACGCGACAGGCTTGCGATGCATCGAAAGATCAAGCGACGGAAGCGAGAACGACATGATCCTCATAACGGGTGCCACGGGCACCGTCGGCCGACCGCTGGTGGCGGCGCTGGCCGCGCGCGGGGTACCGGTGCGGGCCCTCACTCGCGACCCTTCGCGGGCGAGGTTTCCTTCCGGAGTCGAGGTCGTCGCGGGCGATCCGTCGCAGCCCGAGTCGATCGCCGCGCATCTGGCGGGCGTGCGGGCGGTGTTCCTCAACTCCACCGCGATCCGGGACGCCTCCAGCGAGTTCGCGGACCTCGCGAAGCGGCGCGGCGTGAACCGGCTGGTCGCGCTGGCGGCCTACAACGTCGAGCAAGACCTCGCGCTCCAGCCCTCGCGGTACATCGGCGACCGCAACCGCGAATGCGAGGCGGCGGTCGAGGCCAGCGGGCTGGAATGGGTCAGCCTGCGCCCCCAGGTCTACGCCAGCATGGCGGTCCCGCTGTGGGCCGGCCAGCTGCGACTCGGGGACACCGTCGAATGGCCCTACGCCGACTTCGCCGAGGCCGTCGTAGATCCGCGCGATGTCGCGGAAGTCGCCGCACACGCGATCACCGCCGACGACCTGCTCGGGCGCAGGCCGGTCCTGACAGGACCCGAATCGCTCACGCACACCGAGATGGTGCGGGTCATTGCTAACGTGACCGGGAGGACGCTCCACTACCGGGAGTTGACCGTGGTCGATTTCGTCGGCCGCGTTGCGGCGATGGGCCTGCCGCCCGAGCTGGCGGCATCTTTCGTCGCGCGCTTCGCCGCGTTCGACGGCCAGGCTCCGGAACTCACCGACGAGATCCCGCGAATTCTGGGTCGCCCAGCCCGCTCCTACCGCGACTGGATCACCGACCACGCCGCCGCCTTCGAGGCGTCAACGTGATGACCGGTTCCGATGTCAGTCTTCAGGACTCTGGCTCTTCACGTCGAGAATGCGCATCAGGCTGACTCGGAGTGCTTCCTGCGATTGCGTCGAGGTCAAGCGGCCTGTGGCGGCTTCCCGCCCTGCCGCGTGGCCGAGCGCAATGACAGCTGCTGCCAGCCATTCGGGCGGGGCCTGCGGGTCGAACTCGCCGGTGGCTTGTCCTCGGCGGATGACTTGCATGATGCGGTCGACGACCGGCGAGTGCCGGGCAAGATCCGTTTCGGTGTCGGCAAGGGGGGCAGCCAGTCCCACGAGCCCGGGATAGCGCTGGGCCACTTCGTCTCCAGCCTCGATTAGCCGGACGAGCGCTGCCGCGGCGGGCCCTCGGTCGAGATCGGCGGCGTCCATGGCTGCCACAGCCTCGTCGGTGATCCGGTCGAGCGCTGCAGCGAGCAGTTCTTCGCGGGAGGCGAAGTGGGCGTACACGGTCTGACGGGTGACACCGGCGGTGCTGGCGAGCGCCTCCATGCTGATGCCAGGGTCCCGGTCGAGCAAGCGGGTCGCCGCGTCAAGGACTGCTTCGCGATTGCGGGCGGCGTCGGCCCTGCTCCGTCGGTTGCGCGCGGAATCTTTCAAGTTTGACACCTTGTCAAGATTACCATCGAAGTTATATCTTACAAAGTGTCAAACTTAGGCGCTTCGACGTGATGGGAATCGACATGACCGCAATGCAGGAAACCGACCCGAAGCAGTTCATCGGCGATTTCTTCACCGACTTCACCGACGAGGTCGTGCACGGCGAGGGGGATCCCGGTCCTGCCATGGACCGCTTCTACACGCCTGACATCGTCCAGTACGCCGACGGCATCCGACTCGACTACGAGAAGCTTCTCGCGCACATCAAGCCGGTCCGAAAGAACCTGGTCGAGGGCCGCTTCGAGGTCCATGAGGCGGTCGCCGACGGTGAGCGGCTCGCCGCCCGGTTCACCATTCACGCCCAGATGCGCAAAGGCTCGGCCATCGCCACCGAGGTTCACTTCTTCGGGCGGTTCACTCCAGACGGCCGACTGGCGGAAGCACGTCAGCTGACGCGGGCGCTGCCGGACCTGAAGAAGGCCGGAAGCGACGACTGAAACCGAGCGCGCAGTGGTGAACCTGGCTGCACTCGACCACCTGCGATTCGGACCTAACGCCCGCCCGGCCGACCCGTAGCTCTCGACTCAGCGCCTTTGGGATTGCGTCGAAGACCGGTGATCCTGTGGCCGGCGGCGAGATAGACCGCGACGGCGGCGAGCGCCAGGGCGCCGACGCCGAGGTACATGACCGTGCCGTCCCACTCGGCGAGAAGCAGGCCGCCGAGGAAGGGCCCTGCGAAGCCGCCGAACTGGGTGAAGGACTGCGCGCCGAAGTAGGCGCCGCGGGCTGCGGGCGGGGCGATGCGGTCGATGAGGGCGAACTCGGAGGGCACGATGAAGACCTCGCCGAGGCTGAACACCACCATCGCAGCCACGAAGTGCCACAGGGTGGTCGAGAACGCGAAGCCGGCCATGCCCGCGAACAGCAGCAGGCCCCCGACGGTGATGGCGGTGACCGCCTCAAGCCGCAGCACGAACCGGGCGGCGAGCAACTGGAAGGCGACCACCGTGACTGCGTTGGCGGTCATGACCGCGGCGAGGATCTGCGCGCCGTTGTCGAAGCTGATGTCGAGGTCTTGGGCGAGCAGCGCGGAGATGCGCAGCTGCACCGACTCCAGGAGCAATCCCGCGACCAGGAGGATCAGTAGGCGGCGGTCGGTGGCGACGGCTCGGAGGCTCCCGAGTAGTCGCCCGGCCGCTGGCAGGTCGTCGACCGTGGCGGGAGCGGCCGGGGCGCGGTGGGCGGCGAGGGCGAGTGCCGCGAGGTAGAGGCCATAGGTGACTGCAGCAGTGGCGAACGCGATGCGGGCGCCGGAGAGTCCGAGGGCGACGCCCAAGAGTGGGCCGACGGCGTAGCCGGCGTTGGTGGCTAGGTACTGGTGGGAGAACCATCGCACCCGGGTGCCTTCGGTGAGCAGGTCGCCCAAGAGCGCCTTGCTCACCGGGGCGAAGACGCTGCTGGAGAACGCCAGCGCCGCATTGCAGGCTATGACGGTCGCCAAGTGCTCTGCGGCGGCGAACCCGGCGAACGAGACGACTACGCCGACGAGCCCGGTGAGCAGCACTGGGACGCGGCCGAAGCGGTCGGACAGGGCCCCACCGAAGAACCCAGCGGCGATGGAGAAGCACACCGAGGACCCGATGACCAGGCCGACGGCCGGCGGTTCGAGGCCGAGTTCGCGGCGCAGGAAGATCGCGAGGAACGGGATCGTCACCGAGTTGGCGAGGCTCATGATCCCTGCGCCGGCGACGAGGAGTTTGGCGAGGACTGGGGTGCGGGAAGTGTGCATGGCGGTGCCTTCGGAATCTGGAGGTGCGTCTGCGGGGGAGGCCCGGCAGGCCGAAGCCTGCCGGGCCTGGCGCCTCGCTAGGCGAGGTATCCGAGGGCGGCCATCATGCCGACTTCGCCGTGGTAGAGGTTGTGGCAGTGGAGCATCCACATCCCGGGGTTGACCGCGTCGAAGTCGACTTCGAGGGTCTGTCCGGGAAGGACGATCGCGGTGTCCTTTCGCAGGCCGGTGTCGGCGAGGGCGAAGGTGTGGCCGTGCAGGTGCATGGGGTGCCACATGACGTCGCCGTTGATGAACCGCAGCCGGACCCGTTCGCCCTCCTCGACCGGGTACGGGTTGGCGAGGTCGTGCGGGCGGCCGTTGATCGCCCAGTCGAACGCCTCCATCGAGCCGGTCAGCTCCAGGTCGATGATGCGGTCGGGTGCCTTGGCAGGCAGCACGACCGGGTCCGCCGGAGCGAGTTCGGTGTAGGAGAGGACGTGCCCGGTCAGCTCCGTCGGCGCGAAGTCGGCCGCCGGGGCCTCGCCGGTGCCGGTGCGGACGAGGGCCCTGCCGCGGGCGTTCTTGCCTTCGGCCTCGGCCACCAGGGCGAAAACCCCGTCGTCGAGGGTGACGATGACGTCGTACCGCTCGCCCATGCCGATCAGGATCGCGTCGGCATCGACCGGCTCGCAGGGGAACCCGTCAGTGTGCGTGACGGTGAGCCGGTGCCCGGCGAGCGCCACCCGGTAGGCGGTGTCGGCTCCGGCGTTGATGATCCGGATGCGCACGCGCGCACCGGGTTCGGCCGCGAATACCTCGGGGTCGGCCGGGACGCGGCCGTTGACGAGGTGGTGCGGGTAGCGGACGTCCCCGGCGTCGGCGCCCAGCAGGTCCGACTCGGCGCCGTGCAGGAGGAACGAGTCGCTGGTGGGGGCTTGGCCGTGGCCGTCGTGGCCGCCGCCGGAGCCGACCTCGTCCATGTCCATGCCTTGGGCGAGTTCGGCGAGGACGTCGTCGGGGGTGCCGGTGACGCCGTCCATCCAGTCGTCGAGGACGACGGTCCACTCCAGGTCCCAGGTGACGGCCTCGTCGGGGTCGTCGACGATCATCGGGGCGTAGAGCCCGCGGTCGAGCTGGGTGCCCATGTGCGGGTGGAACCAGTACGTGCCCGCATCAGGCGCGGTGAACTGGTAGGTGTACGTCGCGCCGGGCTCGATTGGCGCCTGGGTGAGGTCGGGGACGCCGTCGGCGTCGCAGCGCATCTGGAGGCCGTGCCAGTGCACGGTGGTGGCTTCGGGCAGGCCGTTGGCCACGACCGCCTTGACCTGTTCGCCCTTGGACACCCGGATCGGCGTGCCGGGGATCCGGCCGCCGTAGGACCAGGTGGGGACGATGAGGCCGCCGAGATCGACTTCGGTGGCGACGGGGCCCAGCTGGAACTCCCGGACGGGGCCGGGGTTGCGGGCGGCCTCGGCCGCGGCGACCCGTTCGGAGTCGGGGGCGACGAATGACGGGGTGGCCGGCTCGCTGTCGGTGCAGGCGGCGAGAGCGGCGGCGGGGAGCGCGGCGGCTCCGCCGCGCAGCACGGATCGACGTGTCAGTGCACGCATGATGGATTGCCTTTCGGATGGCGTTGCTATGGATGCTGATTCGGCGACTTATCCCCAGGCGGGGGCCGAATCTAGATCCGCAGCACCGCGATCCGATTGAGCAGCAGCGAAGTCGGCCTGAGCCTGGAAGGTATTGGGCGCCATCGGCTTCGAACGGGATCGGCCACGATCGCAGCAGCAGACACCACAAAGGCAGCGAGCACCCGGAAGAGCAGCGGGCGCAGGAATTCCACGACGATCCTGATTAGCATTCCGCCGCACAGGACCATGACGCCCAACAAGGACAGCATCCCGCCTCGGCTCTCATCGCCTTCCGGGTCGGATTCTTCCTGGCCGTGGTGGGGCATGCCCGCGTGGTGGTGCGCCATCGCCGAGACCGAGTCCGCCTGGGCCTCGATGTCGTCGGAATGCCCGCGGTGGCCCCACGAGAACATGGCCAGCAGGCACACCAAGAGCACCGCGATCAGCGCGGTACGCGCGATCGTGCGAGCCATGGCATCACCCTGGTATTCAAGCGAGGTAAGCGGAGTTCCACCCAGGAGGCGTCTGCTGGAATGCTGTGAGCATGGGACACCTTCACTTCGGTCACTATACCGGGCGGGGGTATATGTTCGCAACGCTGACGGGTATCGCTCAGTCGAGCCATCCGAGGCGGGCGGCCTGGACGCCGGCCTGGAAGCGGCTGGTGGCCCCGAGCTGCGCCGTCAGGTCGGCCACGATTCTGGTCACCGTCCTGACCGACACGCCCAGGCTGCGGGCGATCGCCTCGTCCTTTGCGCCGGACGCGAGCATCCGCACCACGGCCCGCTGCTGGTCGCTCAGGCCGGTGTCATCGCTGCCGCGCAGCACGTCGTCCATGCCGGACGCCGTCGTCCAGCAATAGTCGAAGAACGCCGCGAGCGGCGCGGCCAGCATCGGATCGCGCACCACGATCGCACCGATGCCCGGGTCTGGCGGGAAGTCGATGATGGCCTGCTCCCGGTCGTAGACGACCATCCGGACGGGCACCAGCGGGGCGGCCTTGACCTGGCCGCCGAGTTCGACTTTCCGCTCGATGAGCGGCTGGATCACCTTGCCGCGCAGGGTTAGCTGGGAGTAGATCGACCGGAAGCCGATTCCGCGGCCGGCCAGGACCTTGTCGCGCCGCAGGGAGGCTTCGAAATCAGCGGGAGACCAGACCACGTGCGGGTGCATCTGCGCGTGCTCGCGGCGGCAGCCACCCGCGAGCTCGTCGAGCACCGCCTCGATGCGGGGGCGGAAGCGCTCGTCCCGCCGCAGGATCTCGATGTCGGGCCTAGGCTTCGCATCGTCGGCGAGGCGGAGGTAGTGCTCAGCCAAGTCGAGTGCGGCGCCTTGGCGTTCGGCGACCGCCTGCAGCGCTTCGGCGAGCCGGTCGCGGCCCTCGCCGAGCATGCGGCTCAGCGCGGAAGCCGCATCCATGGCGACCTCGGCGGTGCCGTCGAGCAGCCCCAGGCCGATGAGGTGGCCTCGCACGAGGGGCAGATCGGTGCCGGGCAGCCCGGCTTGCGCGACCGCCTGCTCAAGGGTCGCGCAATTGGTCCTCATGAGTCGGTACACCTCTTGGGCGGCCTTAGCCTCGGGCTGGTCGAGCTTCTGTGAATCCATTGGACTCCTTCGTATCGCTGTCCGGTTCCAGCCATGGCGGGGACCGGACAGGCAGATACGTGGATGCGAGCTCCGGTGGCGGCCAACATTGGCGCAGGAGTTCCCAACGATACCCATGGTGGGTATGTGTACACGTGGGTCTTCCCATTGGAGGAGATGGACATGATCGTGGTCGACTACAGCCTGGTGGCCTTCCGGCTCACCTCGCTCAGTGCAGGCACGTGCGCGCACTGCGTTGCGCGCCTTCAGTCGCGCCTGCGGGGCGTGGTCGGGGTGATGAACGTCGACGTCACGCCCGATAGCGGGCAGGTGCATGTGCTGGTGGACGCGCTGCACGTGGCCGAGTCAGTGGCCGACGAACTGTGGGAGGCCGGCTGGGAGCGGGAACCGGAGTGCGCAGGGTCACCGTCGATGATGGCTTGATATACCCCCCGGGGGTATGTTAGAAATAGCGCGCGGCCCACCCGGGCCGCCACCGCTCCGGGCCCCCGGAACGGTTTGCCTCGAACGGGTACAGCGCGTCCGCGCTATACCCCCCACCGGTATAGGAGCAAGTGATATGTCAACGACCCCACCGGCATCACGACGCTGGCTCGCCCTCTGGCTCATCGCCCTCGCCCAGTTCATGGTCATCATGGACACCTCGATCATCGGCGTCGCCCTGCCGAAGATGCAGGCCGACCTCGGCTTCACCCCCGAGAACCTCTCGTGGGTCTTCAACGCCTACGTCGTCGTCTTCGGCGGGCTGCTGCTCCTCGGCGGCCGCCTTTCCGACCTCCTCGGCGCCCGCCGGGTCTTCAGCCTCGGCTGGATCATCCTCGGCATCGGATCACTCGCGGCGGGCCTCGCCGGCAACGTGGCCGTCGAACTGGCCGGACGCGCCGCGCAAGGCGTTGGCGCGGCGCTCATCGCACCCTCGGCCCTCACCCTGCTCATGATGCTATTCGGCGCCAACCCGAAAGAGCTCATGAAGGCCTTCGCGGTCTACGGCGCGGCCGCCCCGGCCGGCGGCACCGCCGGGGTCTTCCTCGGCGGTGTCATCACCGAGTACGCCTCCTGGCCCTGGGTGTTCTACATCAACCTCCCCATCGCGGTCCTGGCCGTGGCCGCCGCACCGGCGCTCCTGCCCGGCAGCGCGGGCACGCGCGGATCGATCGACTGGCTCGGCGCGGCCACCGCCACGCTCGGCCTCGGCGGCCTCGTCTTCGCGATCGTGCGGGCACCCGAAGTCGGCTGGGCCTCGGCCCAGACCTGGGGTGTCCTCATCGCAGCCGCGGCGCTGCTCGCGGTCTTCTTCACCGTGCAGGCCAAGCGCCGCGAACCGCTCATGCCGCTCGCGATCTTCCGCGCCGCGAACCTGGGCGCGGCCAACCTCGCCCAGGCGCTGCTCGGCGCGGCGTGGATCCCGATGTGGTTCTTCCTGAACCTGTACCTGCAGCAGGTCCTCGGTTACTCGGCCTTCCCCTCTGGGGCGGCGCTGCTGCCGATGACCGCGCTCATCATGATCGGCATGGTCGTCATCTCACCGCGCCTGACGGCGAAGTTCGGACCCAAGGCGATGATCGTCACCGGCCTGGTCCTCCTCGCGGCGGGTCTGGGCTGGCTCTCGCTCATCCGTCCTGACGGGACGTTCGCGGCGGACGTGCTCCCGGCCTCGCTCGTCGCCGCACTCGGCATGTCGCTCGCGTTCATCCCGTCGCTGCAGATGGCCATCTCCAGCGCCGCCCCCGAACAGGGCGGCCTCGCCTCGGGGATCGTGAACACGAGCTACCAGATCGGCTCCGCGCTCGGCCTCGCCGCCGTCACCGCCATCGCGGTCCCGCTCGGCGCCAACGAACTCGGCGACCCGGTCGCCTTGACCGACGGATACTCGGCGGCCTTCATCGCCGCCGCGGCGGTGGCTCTCGCGGCGGCTGTCGTGGCCGTGGCGACGGTGCGCCGGAGCAGGGTGGAGGTGGCCACTGCCGCTTGAACCTGAATCAGGAAACAGGCGGGGCCGGGCGGCATCGATGCCGCCCGGCCCCGCCTCGTCGTCAGTCCCGGTATCCGATGACGGCCATCATCCCGGCCTCGCCGTGGTACAGGTTGTGGCAGTGGACCATCCACCTGCCGGGGTTGACCACGTCGAAGTCGACTGCCAGGGTCCATCTCGTTAGGACGGTCGCGGTGTCCATGCGCAGGCCGGTGTCGGCGAGCGCGAAGGTATGGCCGTGCAGGTGCATCGGGTGCCACATGCGCCCGTCGTTGACGAAGCGCAGCCGCACCCGATCCGCAGCACCGCGATCCGATTGATCAGTGGAGCCGCAGCGTCAATTACTACTATCATAAATAGTAGATGGCAACCGCCATCGGGGGATAGGGTTCATGCCGAGAGGGAGGTCCCCATGCCCAGACTCGGCGAGCTGGAAGCCGCGATCATGACGGTCCTGTGGTCGGCGTCCGACCCTGCCACCGTCCGCGACGTGCTCGGCGCGCTCCACCGCGATCCGGAGCCGGCCTACACCACCGTCATGACAGTCCTGGACAACCTCCACCGCAAGGGGATCGTCACTCGCGAACGCGCCGGCCGGGCGTGGGCCTACCGGCCCGCACAGTCGCGCGAGGAGTTCGACGCCGATGCCATGGCCGCTGTCCTCGAATCCTCCTCCGACCGCAGCGCCACCTTGCTGCGTTTCATCGGCAAGATCAGCCCTGACGAACTGGCGCGCCTGCGCGAGCTCCTCGACGCCGAGGAGCGGCAGTGACCGCGGCGCTGATCCTCCTCGCGTATGCGGCGCTGCTCGTCATTGTCGGTCCGCGGCTGATGGACCGGGCTGTTTGGCCGGTGGCCTTGCCGCGCTTGGCGATCACCACCTGGTTCGCTCTCGCCGTCTCGTTCGTCCTCGCACTCGTGCTCGCGGGAGCGGCGATCATGCGACCGACCGAGGTGTTCGCTGCCGAAGCGGTCCAGCACTGCATCTCCGCCCTTCGGGAGTTGCATGGTCCCATCGCCGGTCCGGTCATCGCGGTTGCCGCCGCAGCGCTGACCTGCGTTGTGCCGCTTTGGATTCTGGCGGCCGGCGCTTTGGTGGCGCGTGCAACGACCGCCGAGCGGTCCCGCCTGCGTCGCGCACTGGCGAGCGCGCCCCGAGACAGCCACCTCGGTGCGATCGTGGTCGAATCCGAGCGCCCCGCCGCCTACTGCATCCCCGGGAAGGGCGGCTTGATCGCCGTCACCTCCGGCGCACTCGCGCTACTCGACCGGCCCGAGCTGAACGCCGTGCTCGCGCATGAACGCGCCCACCTCGCCGGCCGCCATCACCTGCTCGTGGCGCTCGCCCAGATCGGGCGGCGCGCCTTCGGGCGACTGCCGCTGTTCGCGCACCTGCCCGAACGCATCGGGCATCTCGTCGAACTCGCTGCCGACGACGCCGCCGCGCGCAGTGCCTCTCGCGGCACCCTCGCCCGCAGTCTCCTGAGCGTCGCCACCGCCCAGGCCCCGGTCGAGGCGCTGGCCGCCAGCGGCGGCGACACGGTCGCACGCATCGAACGCCTGCTCGACGCTCCCGCCGCGCCCGGGCCGGCGGGAGTGGGCACGATTCTCGGCGGCAACGCCGCCGCGGTGGCCGCGCCGGTGCTGGTCCTCGCCGCCCCGATCCTCACCGCAGTCGGGTTCGCCTGTTGCTAGAAACGAGCTCGTCCCCCTATGGGGGTGGCGGCCCTCGCGTTTAACTACTATCCTGCCTAGTAGTGAATGGCTGGATGGAGAGAGCTGCGATGGTCGAACCGCCGCGGACGATGCAGGCGCCGAACGGGACCGGCCGATGACCGAGATGACCCTCGTCACCGAGCCGCGTAGCGACTCCTGCGACCGGGCCAAAGAGGTGCTCCACTACCTGTCGGCCGAGTTCGAGCTCACCGTCACCGAGATCGCCCTCGCAAGCGACGAGGGCCGAAGGCTCGCAGCCGAACACGCGATCCTGACCACCCCAGGTCTGCTCCTCGATGGCGTGCTGTTCAGCTGCGGTGAGGTGGACGAAGGCCGGCTCCGCATGACCCTGGCGTCGATCCGGCCGATCGGCCATGCAGTACCTGCGCTGCCTCCCGTCGATCAGCGGCGCTAGGCCCATGACGAGCCCTTCGGCTCCCGTCCGCCGTGTGCCTGCGTTGCACCCCGACATCCTCGAAGGAGCACTCCGCTCATGAAGTCGTCGTCGATACCTCGCAAATGGACTTCTGTCGCCGTAATCGGCGGCCTCCTTGTCTCCGCAGTCAGCTCGGCCCCCGCCTGGGCCCAACGGGATACCTCGGAGATCAACGACGAGATCGAGGAGACCGAGGCGAACCTGACCGCGGCCGTCGAGGAGTACAACCAACTGGCGCAGGAAGCGCAGGACAACCGCGACATGATCGCACTGACCCAGGAGTCCCTGGACGCGGCCGAGTCCGACCTCGACTCGCTGCGCGAACAGCTCGCCGACTACATCACCGCGACCTACGTCGATCAGGGGATCGGCGACGCCGCGCTGCTGCTGGAATCGGGTTCCCCTGACGCGTTCGTCGAGCGCCTCGATCGGCTCAACTCGGCGAACCTCTACAACTTCGACCTCATGGACGAACTGCGGACCGCCTCCGAGGAGTACACGGCCCAGCTCGACCTTCTCAACGACCTCCAAGTCGACCTGGACGAGCAGGAGGGCGAGCTGGAGCAGCAGCAGGACGAGCTCAACGCGCGGATGGCCGACCTCGAAGAGGAGTGGCAGGCCGCCGCGGGCGACGCGATCACCGACTACGACCTGCCGTACATGACCGACGACGAGTACGCGGTCGTCTCGTTCGCGCTCGACCAAGTCGACAAGCCGTACGTGTGGGGGACCGCCGGACCGGACACCTACGACTGCTCGGGCCTCATCTTGCGCGCCTACGCGCAGATCGGGATCGAACTGCCGCACAACGCCGCCGCCCAGTACGGCGAGACCGCGAGCATCAGCCGCGACGAGCTGCGACCGGGCGACCTGGTGTTCTACAACGACCTCTCCCACATGGGGATGTACATCGGCAACGGCCTGATCGTGCACGCCCCGAACTCCCGCACGGTTGTCAAGGTCGTCGAACTCGACCACGGCAACGTCTGGTACGGCGCGACCACCATCCTCCACTAGCATTCCTCGAGCCGCCGCTAGACCGTGGTGCGTGTTACAGTCGCGGGTGCCGTCGGCACAATCGGCGCTGGCGGCCGGGTTTCCGTCAGCGATGCGAGGTGTCCACTGGGCCGCAAGCGATTCGCGCTCTGGCTGGTGGGAATCGCCGCACTCCTCACGCTCGGTCACCTGCTCGGTCCGCAAAGCGACCTGCACGCGATCTCCTCACACGACCACGAGGTCGACCAAGAACACACGGACTCGCCCTCCCACGACCACGGGGCCCATTCATGCGGCCTTGCGACGCTCCCTGACGCCGCGACCGACGCACCCGCTGATGGTGCAGCTGACCCGCTCTTCGCGGACTGCACGGATCAGGTCGCACCGGTTGCGGACGCCGTGGACACCAGGGATCGATCTCCCACCGATCTCGTATCCGAGCTTCAGGTCAACAGGGTCTAGAAGCGGTCGCCTCCTCGGGCGTCCGCATCTCCTCCGACCCTCCGGCAGTGCTGCGCGCTGCCGACTGACCTGAAGCGAGGGACCACCCATGACCTATCCCCAAGACGGCCGACCCCGCGTGACGACGAATCGGCAGGCGCCGGACGGGCGGACCTACCGTTCCGAGCCGCCCGTTGAGACCGACGACCGCTACCCGCCCCGGCGTCCTTCCCGACGCTTCGGCGGTGAAGGCATCGAACGCCGATCCGGGTTCGACCGACCCGAACCGGCAATGGAAAGTGCCCCGACGGCCGGGTACTACTCGGCTGCAACACCTCAGCGACCCGTGCCGCGTGCAGGTCGAGGCCCGGCCTCCGATGGGCGACCGAGTGCGAACCCGGCCGGTCTGTGGGCCGAACCGTACCCCGACCGCCGGCACAGTCAGGCTCCCGTGCCCGATCGCGGATGGTCCGAGAGCGAGGCGGACGACGACTGGGATACGCAGGTCTTTTCACTGCTTCCCAACCGAGCCGCTCCCACTGCTGACGATCGCGGTGGCCGGACCCCGCCCTCCTCGCGGAAGCCCCTTCTCGACGATGCCAGAGAAGCCGAGAAGACGCGCGACACCGCCCGGGCGCGAACCGACGCCAAACTCGCTCGCCAGGTCGCCGCCATAGCCAGCTTGGCCGCAGGTGTCGTTCACGTCTTCGCGACCCCTGTTCACTGGGGGGAGTGGCCCCTGGCCGGGGCCTTCTTCGCCGCCACCGCAGGCTTCCAACTGCTGTGGGGCCTGCTGGCCTTCCCGATCGGGAACGTCTTCCTCCGAGTGGCGGGGATTCTAGCCAACATCGGGTTCCTCGGGCTCTGGGGAGTCAGCCGCGTGTGGGGCGTGCCGTTCGGCCCCCACGCCGGCGTCCCCGAAGCATTCGGCGCGGCCGACCTGATCACCGCCGCACTAGAAGTCGCCATCGTGGTCGGACTGCTCTGGTCGCTGCTGCCGCGCGAGAGTCACGGCGTGCTGTCCGTCGGCGGCTATCGAGCGGTGGTCGTGCTGGCCTTCGTCGTGCTCGGAGCGATGGCGGTCCCGGGATCGACTGCCGCACTCGAGCACAGTCACTCGCACGACCCTGGGACCGCCGACCATGAGGACGACGGCCACGACCACGAGCACGGCACCGACGAGAACATGGACATGGACTCCCCAACAAACCCGGAGGCGAGCACCGACCCCGACCAGGAGGGAACCCCGCCCGCTGAAGAAGAGGATCACACCCATGCCCCCGGCGAGGAGCACGACTAACCCCGCGCCGCCGCATCCGTTGAAGAGCACTGGGTTCTGCACATGTGCGGTCGGCCTGGCATGGAGGGACGTCAGCTCTGTTCCACGTCAATCGGCCCGAACATCCTGTCCCCATCGAGGTATCGACTGGGTGTGGTGCCGACCGTTCGGCGGAACGCCGCGAGGAACGCACTGGGAGTCGCGTATCCCACGGCGCGCGCGACACGCACCACGGGCTGACCTTCGGCGAGGAGGGACAGCGCAGCGCGCAAGCGCACTTGAGTGCGCCAGCGATCGAAGCTCATGCCAGTGTCCTGGGTGAACAGTCGGGTCATCGTGCGTCGGCTGGCGCCGACCGCGCGTGCATGGGCGTCGAGGCTCCGCTGGTCCGCGGGGTCGGCAAGGAGCGCGTCGGCTACGGCCCGGGCACGTTCGTCAACAGGGAGAGGGACATCGATTGGCAGGGACGGCAACGGCCGCAGCAGATCCAGTACGACCGCCTCGGCCCGCAGCCGCGGCGCTTCATCGAGGTCGCTCCGCTTGAGGTACGCGATCAAATGGGCGAGCAGCCCATCGACGCCGACCGGCGTGGGCTCGGACCAGTCCAGGCTGCACTGTTCGGGCTCGATGTAGAGGCTGCACAGCACCGCCTCGCGTGTGGCACCGGTCCGGTGGACGACTCCGGCGGGGATCCACAGCGCCCGGGTGGGCGGGAGCACCCAGTACGTGTCGTCCACCGCGATGCTGAGAACGCCGGTGCGAGTCCAAGCCAGTTGATGCTGTGGATGGTGGTGCGGAAGAATCCATTCGCCCGACGCCAGAGGAAAGTCACCGACGACGATTGCGCCGACTCCGGGCGGGACGGTTCCTTCAAACGGCACGGCCATGTAGGCATCCTATGGCCTCAACGCGACATCATCAGGCCTCGTAGCGCATTGTGGTCACCATGGCCGACGAATACCGTCGGCATATGTCGATCACCTGTCTACTCCGCAACTCCGCCCATGCCGCAGAACCGCAGGTCGATAGCCAGAGGCGTCAGCCATGAGCGCAGCATCGACGTTGACCGCTCGCCGCGGTCCGGCGCTGGCGGTCCTGTGCTTCGTCCAGTTCATGCTCATCCTCGACGACAACGTCGTGAGCATCGCACTGCCGACCATCCGTGGCGACCTCGGATTCAGTGCCACGGGCCTGTCATGGGTCGTCAATGCTTACTTCCTCGCCTTCGGCGGCCTCCTGCTGCTGTTCGGGCGCGCGGGCGACTTCTTCGGCCGCCGGCGCGTGTTCCTCACCGGCGTCGCGCTCTTCGGTGCGGCAAGCCTCCTCTGCGGCGTCGCCCAAGAACCATGGCAGCTCGTCACCGGCCGATTCTTCCAAGGCGGGGGTGCCGCCATGGCGAGTCCCGCCGCGCTGTCGCTGATCACGCTTCTGTTTCCCGGCAAGGAGGAACGCACCAAAGCGATCGGTATCTGGGGTGGCATCGCCGCTCTCGGCGGCACGATGGGTTTGGTGATCTCAGGGGTCCTGACCGACCTGACCTCGTGGCGCTGGATCTTCCTGATCAATCTGCCCGTCGCCGTGGTGGCACTGATCCTGCTTCCCCGCCTGGTTCCCGAGAGCCGCGCGACGGTTCGCACTCGTTTGGACGTGCCCGGTGCGGTGCTGGGCACCGGTGCCGCCGTGAGCCTGGTCTGGGGCCTCCTCCGTGTCGGGGAGTCGAGTTGGACGGACAGCGCTGCGGTCGGGTCCTTGCTCCTGTCCGCCATCATGACCGTCGCGTTCCTCGCGGTGGAATCGTGCTCGAGTGCGCCGCTGGTGCCGTTGTCCTTCTTCGCGTTGCGCACCCGCGCCGTCGCCAACGCCGCGACACTGCTGTTCTCCGCCTCGTTCTATGCGATGGCGTTCCTGCTCATGATCCATCTGCAGAGCGTGCTTGACTACGGGCCGCTCGAAGCCGGCATCGCCTACCTGCCCTATTGCGCGGGCATCTTCGCAGGCATGTGGCTGTCGACGCGCATGGCGACCAAGCTCGGAGCGCGCTGGACGCTTGTGGCGGCGTTCTTGATCAGCGCCGTTGGACTCGTGATGCTCTCCGGTGTCGCGCGAGGTGACGACTACGCCTCCGCGGTGCTCCCCGGCATGCTCGTCACGAGCCTCGGGTGCGGTCTGACCTTGCCCACACTGTCGGTGGCGGCACTCGCGGGCACCAACGAGGAGGACGCCGGTCTCGGCTCGGCGATCTTCAGCTCGGTGCAACAAATCGGCGGGGCGGTCGGCGTGGCAGTCTTGATCTCCTTGGCCACGTGGCGCAGCGAGGGATTGACCGGCTCTGTTGAGCTCTTGTCGGCTAGAACCTCGGGATTCTCGTTCGCGCTTGCGGTGGCTGCGGTCATCCTGGTCTTCGGCGCCGCCTTGATCGCGGTGCTTCTTCGCGGCCCCCGAACTTCCGACGCAAAGTCTGCTGAAACACCAGGGCGCCCAATGGCCCGAAGCACTGCGGAGTAACCATTTCTGAGGGCGCCTGGGGTGGTGCGGATCAGCTCCACCCCAGGCGTTCGAGTTATTCCTGATGGAAGGAGTTCCCGAGTCGAATTCGCTCCGAGGCTGGGACGACAAGGCTCGGGTAGCGAGGCACGTGGATGTTCTCCGCCAGGAGTGTGAGATCCAAGCCCCAGCTGAACCGCCGCCTCCATCGGTATCTTTCTTCGGCGTTGTGGAGCGCCTGACGAACCTCGGATTGGTTCCAGGCGTTGACCGCTCGCAGTTGGCTGACGACCATGGACAGCTCACCCCGAACCGACGCCCTGCCCGCGTGCTGGACGCGATGGCAGTCCGGACACAGCGCGACAAGCCGAGCGAGTCGCTGAACTGCCGAGGTTGAGGTGACCTCGAAGTGCCAGAGCTCGTGGCAGTCGGGGCGCCGTGGCCTGTTGGTGTCAGGGTCGTATCCGGGCTGGCCGCAGACTTCGCAGCGGTTGAAGGCCGCTTCGCATACGGGGATGCGCAGGCGGTCCCAATCGGCCTTGGAGAGTATGCCGCGGAGGTTCGAGCCCCACACGCTCTCCGGCAGCATGTCCGGGTAGATCAGGCCGGGGCCGATGGGGAGCGCGTCGAGGTAGACGGGTTTGGGCGCGGGAGCGGCACTCTTCCTGCACTGGTGGCGGTTCCTGCGACCGAAGCTTGGCAGTTTCATGCTGCGGTTCCTGCCTCTCCGCCGCTAAGTCGTTTGGTCAGCTCGGCTTGCAGGGCCGCCATCTGGGTAAGCAGCTCCTCGTTTGAGAGAGGTTGACGCTGGGTCGGGATGCTTCGAAGATCCCGGTCATCATGCTGGTGCTTGCGCACCTTGTCGAGGGCGGCGAGGGCGGTTTCGTCTGCGTTGTGGACCGTGTGGAGATAGCGCTCGGTGGTGGTGATGCTGCCGTGGCCGAGCCGTTCCTTGACGACCATGAGGTCGGCGCCTCCGTTGAGGAGCCAGGACGCGTGCGCGTGGCGCAGCAAGTGCATCCGGATGTCGACCTTGATCGCGGCCTTCTTCAACGCGGGCTTGATGATCTGCTCGCGGAACCAGCGGTTGGGGATGTGACCGTCGGTGTCCCAGCGGCGGCCCGGACGCGGATCGTCCTTTCCCTTGGCGCGGCGGGAACGCCGGTAGGACGCCATTGCCCTTCTGCAGTGAGCGCACCGGCATTTCCCGGCGGTGTAGGCGCTCATCGTGCCGTGGGCGTAGGTTCGGCCTCTCGCGTTCGGCTTCGTCCTGCCCGACGGGGGAGTGAGACAGTGTGCCGAGTTCGGGACGCTCGACCCATGGCGTAGCGGTGCGTACCAGAAGAGGAGGTCGTCCTCCTCCAGTGAATGCGCCGTGATGTGGGCGTCGATCCTCGTAGCGAGATGGAGTGCCACCTTGACGATGCGGTAGCCGCCTTCTTTGGGATAGTCCTTGACGAAGAACCGCTTACCCTCCGGGTGGAACTCCGGGCGCACCTGGACCACCGCGCGGCTGATCGTGAATGCGCGCTGATCGGTATCCCAGTCCTTGACTCTGAATTCGGTCAGCTCGCCCCAGCGTGCTCCGGTTTCGATGCCGGTCTCGACGAGCAGCTTCGACATCTCGTCCGGCAGGGCCTCGTAGAAGGTACTGAACTGGTCGGGGGTGATGATCTTGAGCGGCTTCTGTGCGACCGGGTCGGTCTTGACCAGCAGGCACGGGTTCTCGGCGATGTACTTGTCGTCGACCGCGCTGCTGAGGATTGAGCTGAGGAGCTGCTTGAGACGCTTCCTGGTGGTGGCCTTGACGCCCAGCTGCTTTAGCTCGGTCAGCCACTCCTTGATGTCGGTGGAGTAGATGTCGAGCATCGGCAGGTCGCCGAAGAAGTCCATGATGTGCGCGTAGAGCTGGTAGGTGTAGACCTCGCGGGTCTTGACCTCCACCGTGACGTTGGGAAGCCAGGTCTCCTCGACGTAGGTTCGGAAGGCGATCTGACCGCGGACGAGGTGGTCGCCGCGCCGCGCGTTGACTTTGGCCTCGGCGTCCTTCCAGGCCTTGTCGGCTTCCTTCTTGGTGGCGAATGTGCCGGCGGATCGGCGGTCGCCGCGGCGGTCGAAGTACACGGCGGTCCAGCGCCGCTCGCCCTTGGAGTTGAGTCGCTTCAGGGAGCATCCCATGGGGGTTCCATCCTGTTCTCGTTGCTGGTTCGTTGCTCAGATGAACCGCGATCGAGCGGTGCCCGCGGGGACTCCTCGGTACGTTTTCGAGGTGTGTATCCGCAGGTCAGGATGGAAGTTATTCTGGAATCTCGCTGGCGCCCAGGGCCTTCGCAAATACGACAGGGCCGGGCTCATAACCTGGAGGTCGGTGGTTCAAATCCGCCTCCCGCTACAAAGAAAGTCCAGCTGAGAGCCGGTTTCCTCGAAAGAGGGGACCGGCTCTTCTGGTTCTCGCTTGTCGTTCGCTTGCTGTGACTCCCCAGGATGCCTCGGTACTCTCGGGCATGGAATACTTAGCTTCTATGACTTGGGTCACTGTCGATTTCACGTGGCGCGGCGAGCGTGTCCGCGGGCAGCTGCTGCAGCGCACCACTTCGATTGATCTCGGGCCCTGTCGACATCGACGCGCGCAGCAGACGATCATCGCTTCTCACATCAATTTTCTAGAGTTGCTATGGATTGCTAGTTGAAGTTGGATGGTGGGCATGGCAAGCAGGTCTTCATCGGGGGGAGCCGCAGCGGCAGGTGGTGTGGGTTTCGAAGCTCAATGCTTGGCTTGGATTGCCGCCCATCTCCTCGCTGAGCAGCGGCTTCCGGAGTGGGCTACTGGTGCACGTGTGGCCGGGGTCGGAGGTCAGACAGCGCGGCCGGTAGATGACATTGGTGCTCTCACCGAAGACGGCGGCTGGGTTCAGGTTCAGGCGAAGAAGGGTATGTCTCTCGGAACGACATCAGATAGTCCCCTGGGCGAGGCCCTGGCCCAAGTGGTGGAGGCGGCACACAAGGGTGTGCCGCAACGGCCGCCGTCTGAGGGAGCACGTCCGCTCGATCCTGAAATCGACTGTCTACTGATCCTAGGAGATCACAAGTCGCCACAGACAGTGGCGACCGCGCTCAGTAACGTCGTACGACGTCTCCGCCGTTGGCCTAGCAGCACTCCTCTCACTGAAGCTGCGACGAATGAGAATGAACGTACGGCACAGGAGGTGCTGTTTCAGCATCTGCGGCGGTGCTGGCTGGAGCAGCAAGATGACACGCTTACAGATCCTGATCTGCGGCTCCTCCTTCGCTCGCTCGGCGTCTTCTGCCTGGAACTGCATGAGGGCGGTAGCGACAGTCGCGCCGCGCAAGTGATGCTCACAGAGCTGGTTTCCGATCATGAAAAGGCGGAAGCCCTCTGGCGCGCATTGGTTGCGATAGGGGTACAGCTGGCCACCGATCGGACCTGGGTCGACCGAGCAGAGCTGGTAGCGAAACTTGAGATACAAGGGATCGTGCTTCGGCCTGTCGCCCGCTTGCGCCCTGACATCGAACAACTTCGACGTATCACAGCCGCTAATCTCGATCCGATCTCGAACGAAATAGCTCTCGCCACGCCTGAAGGGCACCTGGTAGTTCCAAGAATCCTTGAACCTGTGCTGGCAGAAGCCACCGGCAACTTGGCAGTCTCTGGTGAACCGGGTACCGGCAAGACCGGCCTGCTGTGCACCCTCGCCGCCGACCTACTCTCGCGCAATCAAGATGTCGTACTCCTCAGCGCCGACCAGTTGCGCCCCACCGCTGGGCAATCGAGGGAGGAACTCAACCTCAATCACGACATCGATGCAGTCCTGCAAGGCTGGACAGGCACCCACCCCGCAGTCCTCATCCTCGACGGTCTTGATCAGACCCGCGGAGGAGACCCGTCAAGCTGGCTGTTCAAGCTGGCACGCACTCTCAAAGACAGTCGCTGGAGAATCGTTGCAAGTATCCGCAGCTTCGACCTTGCCCACAGTGACCGATGGAGGGCCACGTTTCATGGCGAACCGATCGATCCTGCACACATTGACCCTGCCCTCAGCAACGTCCGACATCTCCGTGCAAGCGACTTCTCCGTTGAGGAGCTGCGCTCAATCAGCGACACTAGCCCCGGTCTCGCCCGGCTGCTCGACGTCGCCGAGGGCGGGTACCGTCAGATCCTCGCCAATCCGTTCAACCTCAATATCGCTGGCCAGCTCCTCTCCGAAGGGGCGCTTACTGAGACAGACCGGTTCGACAGCCGCCTGGATTTGCTGGACCGATACTGGCAGAGGCGGGTAGTCGGCGATGACGCTTCGGGTTACGACCGCTCGAACACGCTCAGACTGGTCGCCGAACGAATGCTGGCGAAACGCAGGCAGCACCTCAACCTCCCTGCAGAGCTCCCCTCCGCAGTTTCAGGGAGCGTGGTGTCGGGGCTCGTCAGTGACAATGTGCTGCGTGAGTTGCCACGAGTGCTCGGTCAGTCGCACGCTCCGATCACCTTTGCGCACCCAGTTTTGTTCGACTACGCTGTCGCTGTCCTGGCGCTTGGTGACGTTACGGATTCGCAGAGTCTCGCAGATCGACTCGACGCCGACCCAGATCTCGCTCTAGTGGCTCGCCCCAGTTTGGACTACCGGCTCGCACTCGAGTGGCGCAGAGACTCGTCCCGCCACGGATTCTGGCGGCTGGCATTGCGATTGGCAGCCTCAGACCCCGGGCACCAAATTGCAGCTGCTGCCGCCGCCGCAGTCTGTAGCCGAGAAGTGCGAACACTTCGAGACCTTGCTGACCTCGTGAGCGCCTGTAAGAGCAGGCCAGGAAGTGCTGTACGACAGGGATGGACTGTCGCTGACGCGCGAAAACTTGGCTTCTTGATTGCTGCCGCGATCGGTGCCGCAGAACACAATCCGCCGCAGCTGGAGGCATACAGCGCCTTCACCGCAGAGTTGGCCGACCTCGCTCACACCAACGATGATGTCGACCTCGCCCTGTTCACCTCCCAATTGCTCACCCGCGCTGCTGGCAGGCGCAAACTCGATCCGGATTCACCAACAGCCCGAAATCTGGTCCAAACGGCAATCGCATGCATGGATGTCGCGCTGGCAGACCCCTCGGCTGACGGGCGACCGCGGCTCAGCGCAGGCGCGGCCAACGTGTTCGCGACAGCGGCAGTCCTCGACCCGGACAGAACCAGGCCTGCACTCATGGCGGCGATCTCGAGCGTGACCATGAGCGTCTGGGACTACGACGTAGTGCGACGCCTCATCGACCAACTCCCAGCGATCACTGTCAAGGACCCCACCGCTGCCGTCGAGATCGGTGCGAGCGTCTGGGAGTTCGAAGAAACCCGAGACGAACCCACGTCGATGATGCATAGCCAGATCTTTGATCTGAGGAGCAACCGGAAGCAGGATCTTGAGAGCCTCCGCCACACCGTAGGCGATGTCTTCCCACAAATGGCAGCGAACAACCTGACGGCTGCGGCGCAGCTTCTGCTGCGCATTATCGAACAGCCCCAGATGTTCCAAGGCTGGCATACAGCTACCACTGTGGGATCGCCACCGCACATCCGCTACGGCGACAACCTGTCCTACACAGGCGGCCACGGCGCCGCCGCCTCCATCGCCGACGCACTAGTCGACCAACTCCATATGGCTTCGGATCGTGTCCTGGACCAGGGCTTGCAGACCGGCTCCAATGAAGTGCAGTCACCTGGCACGGACTTGGACCAAGTCGTTGACCTGCTGGCCGAGAAGCTCACGCACAGCGGAGTCTGGGAGCGGCTCCTCTACCGCGCAGCGTCCGACCCGTCGCCGACGATGGCCCGGCGCCTGGCACCTCTGCTCAGTCGCAGCATGTTCATGTGCGACGACACATGGCTCGCGGCGGGCCATGTGTTTCAGCGAACATCCCCAGCGCTCGAGGCGGAAGAACACCACACAATTGAGGCAGCAATCCTGTCCGCCACCGAGCCCTCCCGCGGTCCCGACCAGGAACGATGGCTCTTGCGCCGACGCGACACGCTTCTGCGCGCTGCTGACCCGAAACGTATCAGACATCCCGCCGCCCAGGACCACCTGCAAAACCTGAAGACCAGTGGAAGGGAGAGCAGGCCACTGCCGCTCCTCGTCTCGCCCGAAGAACGACACGACGCAGAGTGGATGGTCGAAGACGACGAGGCCCCCCAGGCATCGGGCGCCGACTCCGGGCTCAATCGGGCCTTGCGTGAAGTCGCCGGCGCCGTTGAACAGGTCCAGTCCAACCACGACGAGCAACGTGCTGCAGGCTGGAGGCGCCTGGCTGATAGCTGGCTAGACCTCAGCCAAGCACTGGAATCTCAGATCGACCGTGACCCCTCGAACGACCACGAATCGCAACTGGTACTCATGCGCGGTGCCAGAAGCCTGGCACACCACTCTAAAACCCTGCCAGACTCTGAATTGGGCTCCCGCGTCTTCGCTACCCTGCGGGCGGAACTGCCGCCCGTCGCTGAACAGCAACCAGGTGACCCCCTGCCCACAGGCTGGAATGGTTCGTGGGGCGTGACCGTCAGTACGGAAGCGCTGCAAGGCATCGCCACCCTAATCTGCTGGTCGACCTGGCGAACCGCACACGGTGAAGAGCTCTCGAGCCTCCTGCACCCTTACCTGGACTCGCCAAGCCCTATCTATCGACTGATCAGCGGTCAGGTACTTGCCTCGATATTTAGCAGTTCAGCAGAAGTGCTGCAACAACTTGAAATCCGGCTCGCCCGTGAGCGCCACAACCCCGTTCTCGTGGCCCTGATGCAGGTGCTGCGAAGGCAGGTCTCCCAGAGTCCTCTTGAAGTAGATAGCATCCTTGATCGGCTTGCGGCAAAGCCGTATTGGGCGATACTTGCCGCTGAACCAGAAGCAGACGAGACCTTGAAGAGTCAGGATCACCTCGATATACCTCTTCACGCGATTGCTGGCCTGGCGGCAGTACATGACAGTCCCTATGCGAGACGAACTGTCGAAGCATGGCTGTCGCAGCCGCTCGCAAATCCCAATCGGACTATCAGAGTGATTTCCTACCTGCGTGACTACCTCAATCCGCACGAACCCTCGCTGCTGGAAGCGCAAGAGTGCGCCTTCAAACTCCTAGAACTCCCAGTCGATCCAATATGCTCCGCCTGGCGCGAACTAGCAGGGATGGCCACACGTTCACCCGACCAGGACAAGATTCTTGGTGACGCCGTGGGCATTGCCGAGGGAGCAACCTCGCAAATCTATTACGCAAGTGGTGCCACCTCGCGGAAGAAGGAAGAGTCACCGCAAGAGCCAGATGAGAGAGATCTTGATAGGTTTTCGGAGTTTGCGCTACCGATGCTCGAAAAGTATGCGGCCGTTCACTATCCTGCGGTGGTGCACCATGTAGTCGAGAGTATTGACTACATCGCGGACCTTGATCCGAAATACGCCCTACTCATCGCAACACAGGCAGCAACAGCAAATGAGTCGTATGCGTATGAGTCACTTGCCGTTGACGCAGTATTGAAACTGATCAGACGCTACATGGGCAATCACCGCGACCTCATCCTCGACGACGCTGAATGCACTTCGGCAGTTCGGAAATTGATCGAATCGCTAGTGCAGGCGGGTTGGGAAAAGGCCATCCGGTTCGCGGAAGAAATGGATAGGTACTTTCGCTGAGAACCGGTTTCCAGACGGCCTGTAGATGCACTGGTCGGGGAGCGATGAGGAATTCTGGCTCCTCGTTTCGGCTTTCGAACCCGCTCGATCATCGCGTGCCGTTCTAACGAGACTGGCAACTGGGGAGAGGATCTGCGCCCGTGGCTGCGCTCCTTGACCTCGGATCGCTACTGTGGTGCATCCCTGGCCACTTCGCTTCTTTGTGCCTGTGGTGCCCTTCTTGCCTGCTCGTAGGTGTTGTTCCTGAGCAAGCTAGTTCAAATCCGCCGTGCTGCATAAGTCCTGTTCCTCTCCATGAGCGGAGCGTCGAGTCGTTGATGCAACCGAACCCGCGAGTAGAGCGTGTCGCCTTGGTAGATAACCGTAGTTTCTCAGCGTCACAAGGCGGCTAGGTCGATTTGGGTAAGAACGAGGAGAATTGATGGGAACCGAGACTGCAAGACGTGGGATGTACCTGCGACGGCTCGCACTGAAGAACTTCAGGTCAGCCTATGACGTATCCATTGATTTTCAATCCGGGATCACACTGATCGTCGGAGAGAACAACTCGGGCAAGTCAAATGTCATCGAAGCTCTCCGGCTCGCGACCGCTCCGCTGAGTCGGCGGGCCACGCGGTGGTTCGCCGTGTCCGATCTGGCCCATGGGAGGGAAGGCCAGGAAGCCGAGGTCCGCGTCGAGTTCTCAGATCTGACGGATTTCCAACGGGCGCATTACGTCACTGCCTTGGACGTCAAGGCCGATCAGGCGATCTACACCGGCAGATTCCGATCAGACTCGACCCGTCGGTACCGAGTGGGGTCCCGCTTCACGGCCGGTCCCGCCGACAGTGCAGAAGCGGAGCCGGAGAAGCGCGAGCAGATCGCGCATGTCTACCTCGCTCCGTTGCGTGATGCGCAGAAAGAATTGGACTCAGCCGAAGGCAATCGGCTCGCCCGGATCATCCAGCACCTCACGACCGAGGAGCAGCAAGACGAGTTCCTGAAGCACGCGAATGACGCATTTGAGGGCATCAAGCAGCATGGCGTGCTCGAAACGACCACCAAGGCCATCCAAGGGCACCTGAGCAAACTGACGAATGCCGTCCGCGCGCAGGATGTCAAAGTCACCTTCACCGAGCATGAGCTGAATCGCCTGACGCGGAGTATGCGGGTCAAGATGGCCGAGCATGGCGTCGAACCGACTGACCTGATCGAATCCGGGCTCGGGTACGCCAACCTGCTGTACATGGCGACCGTGATCCTCGAATTGCAGAAGGCGCGGGACGCCGAGCTCACTCTGTTCCTGGTGGAGGAGCCTGAGGCGCATCTTCACCCCCAACTCCAGGCCGTCCTTCTTGAGTACCTCCGTGAGCAGGTCGAGGCGTCTCCGGAGGACGATGCGCACGGGCCGGCCGGACGTATCCAGGTTATCGCCACGACGCACTCACCGAACCTGGCCAGCAGCGTCGGTATCCAGAACATCGTGGCCCTGCGAACCGTGGTTCAACGAGAATCCATCGCCTCCGAGGACGGGACATCCACGGAGGTCGCGCTTCGGAAGACCAAGGCGCTCGCCCTGGCGAGTCTCGATCTGACGGAGTCGGAGCGGCGCAAGATCGATCAGTATCTCGATGCCACCAGGGCAGGGCTGCTCTTTGCACGACGGGTGATCCTTGTGGAAGGGATCGCCGAGGCGGTGCTGCTCCCCGTGATGGCACGCCACAGCGTGTTCAAGGATGCTGAGGATCTGAAGCGCGCATTCCGGGGCGTCACCATTGGCAACGTCGGAAGCGTCGATTTCAAGCCTTACATCACCTTGCTGCTCTCGGAGGTGAACGGCTGCCGGCTGCTCGATCAGCTCGTCGTGGTCACAGATGCCGACCCCCAACTTCCTGAAGAGGAGAAACCTAAGAAATCCCGTGCTCAGGAAGCGTCCGAGGACGCTAAGAAACCTGATTCGGCATCTGCGACAGCGGATCAAGGATCCACACCAACTGATGCGGAGGGAGATGACGGCAAGAAGATCTACAACCGCAAGATCGATCTTGAAGCGCACGCCAGCAGCATTGGAGCGGCTGGGCGGCTGATCGTCGCCGAAGCCCCGCACACGCTCGAAGCCGATCTTCTTGAGCCCGATGGGAATCGCCCGATCCTGGAGAAGGCGTACCTCAAGCAGCATCCTCGAAGCCAGGAGAAATGGGACACAACACTTTCCCACCGCCTGGGGCCGGAGTTCGGACTGTACAAGGCGCTCCGGCTCGACGACAAGTTCATCAGCAAGGGCGAATTCGCCCAGGACATCGCCGTATTGATCGCCAGCGATGAGCCGTTCACCACTCCGGACTATCTCACCACCGCCCTCAGGGCATCGGTCAACGACCACAAGGGCCGCCAGTGAGCGACGTGAGCCTCACCGATGACCAGAAGATCCTCGTCAACGCCGACGTAGACCTGTTCGTCGCAGCATGCCCCGGCGCAGGAAAGACCCGTGCCATGGTGGCACGCTTCCTCAAGCGTGCCTCTGAGGAAGACCGGCGAGGTATCGCTCTCGTATCGTTCACCAACACGGCAATCGACGAGGTCCGCACGAGGTGCGGGTATCGAACCGACGTACTCAGCGCGCCCAACTTCGTAGGGACCTTCGACGCTTTCCTGCACCGCTTCATCGTCACGCCGCTGTATGTCGCCTTCTTCAAGGTTCACCCACGGTACGTGCAGTCGTGGAGCGAGGTGCAAGGCACGAAGTTCCGCATGGCAACCGGCAAATCTGCAGATGTCGACCTTGAGTGGTTCGACTTCGACGACCAACTGCGGGCCACAATCGACATGGGCAGGGTCGACCGGAACTTCGGCAACGCGGAAGCCAGGAAGAAGCTGAGGGGGCTCCGCTTGGAGGCAGAGCAACGTGCTGCCCAGGTCCTCCGGAGCCTGCTCCGAGCGGGAACGGTCAGCTGCGACACTGCACGATTCCTCGCAGAGATATGGATCTCGAATGACAAGTACCGCCCGATCCTCGGCGGACTGCTTCGATTTCGGTTTGCCGAGATCATCGTCGATGAGGTCCAGGACTGCGGCCGCGAAGAACTGCTGATCCTGGAGTTCCTTCGGGACCTGGGCATCCGGATGGTGACAGTAGGCGATCTCGACCAGGCCATATACGAGTTCCGAAGCGCAACGCCGACCAAAGTTCACGAGTTCGGAACCACACTGACCTTGCAACCAACGCTTGTTGAGAACTGGCGGAGCAGCCCTGCGATCTGCGCCTTCAACAACTCGCTACGGTCGCAGACCATGATCGAGAAGCCTGTCGGCGATACCGCGGCGGTCGGAACTCCTATCTACCTCGTCACGTACGCCCAACTCGATCAAATCCTTCCTGCCGCGCTCTCCATATCCAAGCAACACGAAGTGCATACGGATGAGCTCGTCCTTCTCGCTCACAAGCGGAAGGATGCACTGCGCGCGGCTGGCATGGCAGCGTCAGGAGAGCTCGGGAGCAACCGGGTGGCCGCGATCGCCGACGCCGGTCTCAAACTCCGCTCCGCGGAG
This sequence comes from Glycomyces sp. NPDC021274, assembly GCF_040641195.1. Lineage (NCBI taxonomy): Bacteria > Bacillati > Actinomycetota > Actinomycetes > Glycomycetales > Glycomycetaceae > Glycomyces > Glycomyces sp. NPDC021274. The sequence continues at coordinate 289,578 of NZ_JBFADC010000007.1, forward strand.
ACCGACGCCGTTGCCCGCCGTGATGCCGTCCGAAGGGTCGAGAAGGCAGTTCTCGCGGTATTGGACGATGGGGGAGATCTCCGCTTCAAGAGCATCGAGGGAGCTTGTGCTGAGCTCGGAATCGACGAGCGCCGGCTCCGAGAAGCCTCCGTTCGCATGGCGGTCAGTTTGTCAGCGCAGGGGAAAACCCGCGGCCAGTTCGCGCGTGAGGTGAGGGATTATTTTCGAGACGTGCAGTGGACGGAGCTCAAACCCGTTGCACCTGAACTCGATGGACTCGGGAACTTGATTCAGGCGCCGACCGAAGAGGTTTGGAACGGCATGTCGAACCGTGGTCAGCTGCTCGTTCAATGTTCGACGGTGCACGGAGTCAAAGGCCGCGAGTTCAAGGGGGTTGGGATCGTGATTCCTAGCTCGCTCAGGCCGAACGAAGGATCTGGCCGTACGCTGCTTGACGACTGGGAACACGGTAAAGATTCGGAAAGTCGCCGAGTGCTATACGTCGGTGGGTCAAGGGCGAAGGAACTGCTGATGGTCTTTGTTCATCAGAAGCATCGTGATCAGGTGGCAAGGATCCTAGATACCTCAGCCGTCCCGATTGTGCAGATCAAAGCTTGATTCCTACCCAGGTCAGATCTGATCTACTGTACGAGACATCTGAAGCTTCAGATCTCTTTTTCGGGACGAGGGGGTCGCAGGTTCAAATCCTGTCAACCCGACAACGGACATTAGGTCGGTTACACCTTATGTCACTTTGTACAGGCAGTGCTCGCCAGTTGGCGGCACTATCGTGCGGCTCCCCCAAAGGGAGCCGCACGTCGCAGTATCGGGGTGAAGACACCTCGGCATGGAGGATTCGCCCCAACTGGTTGAATCGCCCTGGTTTGCGTGAGAGACCTATCCGTCGAACACCTCATGCGTGAGGCGGGGCGTTTCAATGACGTGACCCGCGCAGCCATCACTTTCTCTCGCAGTCACTTTCCGGAGCGGCTGTGGATGCGGGGTGGATGGTCCTGGCGCGTACCAGTTGAACGCCCTGGCCCCGGCCGATTTTCGAAACCAGAGGTTCTCGGTTCGAGTCCGAGGCGGCCCACCATCATCTCTGCCGCGACCAGCGTTACTGCTAATCGCGGCGGTTTCCTTTTGACCGCCTGATGGTGGTCGGCAACCGTTCGCTTCGGTCATCTGTGGATGGGCCGGGTCTGCGGTCCTTATGGACAGTGGGGTTCGCGGCGGAGCGACTTTCAGCGCGAACAGATCATGTGCCGTAACTGGTTTGGTGCCACCTGGTGAGGACTTCGCCTAGGGTCCGGCTGCGGAGGTAGTTGGTGATCTTGTGGAAGTCGAAGGGTGCGATGGTGCCGTGGAGGTCTTCGTCGACGCCGGTGAAGGCTTTCGCTATCCCGCCGGGTGGGATCGCGATGAAGTCGCCGCGGTCGGCGAGGTTGCTCCACTGCCGTACGCCGGGAGGTCGGGCGCCGAGGCCGTCTACTGGCGTGGGTGTCAGGCGTGGGTGGAGCTGCGGGACCGCTAGCGGTGAGCCGATGGTGATCAGCAGCGGGATTTCGAGCTGGTGGGCCCAGAGGGTTTCGTAGGCGACGATCGAGCCCAGTGAATGCGCGATGACGATATCGGCGCCTTCCATGGCTTCGGCGACCGTCTCGATGACGTCTGCTTTCGGGGTGAAGCCGGCCCCTGTTCGTAGGAATGCGGCGACTTCGGAGACGAAGCGTTCCAGGAATCGGGTGACCTGTTGTTCCGGTAGCTTCCAGCGGTTCGCGAGTGCGGCGATCGCGGCGCGGGCCGGCCAGGTGAGTGGGCCTTGGGCGCCGGTGGTGTCCGGGTTGTACGAGGCGTCGAGGAACGCGGCGAGGAGTTCCTGGGCGTCGGGGGTCAGGCCGTTGCCTTGCGCGCCGGGCTCGATCAGCAGGTGCGAGTAGTAGGCCGGATGTAGGTCGATTTGGTCGCCTGCGTGCCATGGAAGTGTCTGGCACTCGCTCAGTGCCGACAGCCATTGATCGGTGTAGTAGGGCACCGCTTCGGCGGGGGCTCCTCGATATCGGCGGATGCCGTGGACGACAGCGACTCTCACAGGTGACTCCAGGGTTTCTGCGGTGGTTCGAGGAGCATGAGTTCCTGTCCGTAGGCCACCAGCAGTTGTGTCGGTGGAGCCAAGGCCAGGGCCGTGACACTTGCGGGAAGGTTCAGACGGTCCACTTCGGTCTCAGTGTCGAGATCCCACACCCGTACCGTCCGATCCTGGCTGCCGGTGATGGCGACCGGGTGACCCACGACTTGGCCGAACGCCACGGCCGTTACCGGGCTAGTGTGGCTGGTTATGACTGACCGTTCCGAACCGGTGTCCAGGTCCCACATCCGTACCGTCCGATCCTGGCTGCCGGTGATGGCGACCGGGTGACCCGCGGCCTGGCCGAACGCCACCGCATGTACCGGGCGGGTGTGGCCGGTCATGACTGACCGCTGTTCACCGGTGTCCAGGTCCCACACCCGTACCGTCCGATCCCCGCTGCCGGTGATGGCGACCGGGTGACCCGCGGCCTGGCCGAACGCCACCGCATGTACCGGGCGGGTGTGGCCGGTCATGACTGACCGCTGTTCACC
>NZ_JBFADC010000007.1:292294-320859 GCF_040641195.1 Glycomyces sp. NPDC021274
GCACCGGTGTCCAGGTCCCACACCCGTACCGTCCGATCCCCGCTGCCGGTGATGGCGACCGGGTGACCCGCGGCCTGGCCGAACGCCACGGCCGATACCTCGCGGGTGTGGCCGGTCATGACTGACCGCTGTTCACCGGTGTCCAGGTCCCACACCCGCACTGTCTGATCCTCGCTGCTGGTGATGGCGACCGGGCGGCCCGCGACTTGGCCGAACGCCACCGCCCGCACGTTGTCAGAGCGTTGGAGGACATCGAGTTGGGCTGGGTGGAGCTGGCTGCCGATGCACCAGGCTGGTCGCCACAGGCTCGCAGCGTCTCCCACGTTCGCCGGTTCGGAGAACCCTGCCCGGGAGTGGTCGATCAGGAGTCGTTGTGCTCGCGCGCGGTGATCGGTCGCCTCCCGGTGGAGATCGATGCCTGCTCGGAATACCGCGCCGAGCTGCCCCGCTCGCGAGTCGAGTGGTCGCCTGAGGTGGGGCGCGAGTGTGCTGGGGTCGGTATTGCTCAAGAAGTCCTGTTGGGAGATAAGGTCGTCCAGCTGACCTGATGCCGCGGCGTGGTCGGCGGCGTGCCGCTTGAGATAAGCGTCGGCCTGGTTCCATCCGGTGGCCGCTGCTTCTTCGGCGAGCGCTTCATAGATGCGGCGTTCGAAGTCCGGTGTCTGGGTCATGCTCGGTCGCCTTCTGCGATGGGGCGCTGCTTGAGGTAGTCGTTCAGGCCCTGGTGGAACAGCCGGTACAGCGGCGTCCCGTCCGGATCGGTCGTGCTGCGCAGGTAGACCTTGATGCCGGCACTGTCATGCAGCATGGCGGTGGCATCAAGGCCGGCACCGCCGCCGAAGACCTTGGCGGCCAGCATCCCGGCGATCGCAGCGGGCATGCCCTCGCCGTAGGCGAAGGCGAGCGCTGCCAGGATCGAGCGTTGACGGCGGCGCTCGGCGGGGTCATCGATACGGCCGAAGTCGAGTTCGAGGACCTCGGGCAGGCTGCGCGGCACCGGTCGGGCCGCGCTGTCCGCATCGGTGGGAAAGTGCGTGGATGCATCGCTGCCCCGATGGGGGAGTCGACCGAGATAGTTCGCATACAGACTGGCGACCAGGAACGGCCCGTATTCGCGTCGTTCGACGCGCTCGACCAGGGCGTCCGCGATGGCCTTTGCGAGACCGGGAACCCGGTCGGTGCAGCACTGGCCCACGGTCGGGAGCGCTGCGGTAAGGAACGCTTCAAGGTCAAGTCGCAGTTCGGCAGGGTCGTGCGTATCCAAGTCGACGCGCAACGGACCGGCCGAGGAATACTCGAGCAGGTCGAGCAGACGCTGGTTCTCAGGGGTGTCGTGGCGGCCGGCGACCAGGACCCGACAGGCCGGACGGCCATCGCGCCGCACCGCCAGCAGTGGCCGCAGCAGCACATGCACCAGCTCATCGGGTTTGACCGCCTCGTCCAAGGCATCGAGAATGAGCAGCGGGGGTACACCCTGAGCCTTGGCCCAGTCGGCCAAGTCCGTCACCGAAGCGACTTGGTCTCGGTCGAGGATCGGGTTGCCCTGGCCGTGAAGCTGTTCGATGAAGGACCGGGTCACTTCCTCAAGACGGCGCTGGCGGGCGTGGACGGCGGCCACTGGCCCTGTCACGCCGATTCGGCAAGCGGTCGGGAGCTGGGCCCGCAGGGTCTGCGCGGAGGCGGCATAGACGTGACTGGCGAGGATGCCGGGGTGGCAGGTCAGGACGATCGCGGCGGTGATCGCCGACTTCCCGCTCCCGGGGGCTCCGGTGACGACATTCAGCCCGGACTCGGGTTGGCGTCCGGTCCGCCACTGCCCCAAGGCGGCCAGGATCGAGTCTCGGCCGGTGAAATGCGGTCCGGCCCGGTCGGCGAAATGCCGGACATCCAGAAACGGATGCAGGCTGGCGTCCACGTCCGCTCGCGCCGATTGCTCGACCGCCGCCTCGGGGTTGAAATACCGGTTGGGGAAGAGCGGTACCCGCCCGGAGGTGGACTCGGTCGAGTCGCTGAAGTGCCCCAGGAAATGTGCACGGGGTTTCTCGAGCTCGGTGAGGTCTGCGTCGTTCAGTATCCGCGCGTACTGCTGCTCGAGCTTGTGCTGGAACCGCCGCATCGGCACGAACTCGAACGAGGCGTCCACATCGATCTCGCCCCTGGACAGATTGCGCAGCGTCGCGGCCAGCGCCTGGCTGAACCAGCCGTTATAGGCATTCTGATCGCCTGCGGCACAGGCGATCCAGACGTTGTCGATGTCACCGAGTTTCTGGCCTCGGAGCCCGTATTGGGCGCGGCACAAGTCCAAGACGAGCAGGTAGTGGGGACCGCCGGCTTCTGCCCGGGTATTGAGCTCCTTGCACCATGCGGCCATGCTGGTGAGCGGGCTGAAGTCGCCGGTCGCGGGTACGAAATGCAGCTCATCTGATCGGATGGCACCATGTCCGAGGAAGTGAAGAATCCCGTTCCCACGTTTGAGGACACCTTTGATGCGGAGTAGATCCACATCCTGGGCCTCGGTGAGGTGGTCGACGGTGTAGCCCAAGAGTTCGTGCTGCAGCAGCTGACGGAGGTCCTCCGCCTGGTCATCGACGAAAGTTAGGGGACCGAATGCCTCGGTGGAGTTTTCGGCAGCATCGTCCTCGGGATCGACCCTTCCGGCGGTCACAATGACCGCATGGCGTTCCCGCACGGATTGCCACCTCCATGCATCCAGGTAACGAGAGACCCTCAGGGTAGCGTGAATCGACACCGCAGCCGGAACAGTACAACAACGGACAATTACCCAGCCCGCGGACGGCTCCGAGAAGAATGTTCGAGATGCTGTGGAGGTGAGTTGGAGGGGCATCGCCTGGACGGAATGAAACCCCAGGCCAGGGGAGATACTCGAACCCGCAGCTCCTCGGTTCGAGTCCGAGGCGGCCCACCACATCTTCCCGAAGCCACTCCCCGGAGTGGTCGTGGAGGTGGGGTGGATGGACCTCGCATGAATCGGGTAATCGCCTAGGTCCTGGCCGATTTTCGAAACAGTAGGTTGTGGGTTCGGCTCGCGTGTGGGCCCGAAATGCGTTTCGGTCAGGGGTTCTCCGGGAGTCTTCGCATCGAGGTTGGGATGCTGCCTTTCGCGTTGTCGTCGCGAGGTTCCGCTTCGGCTGCGGCGACGATGAGGTCGGCGAGGGCGCGAAGGTTGAGCTGTTCGCGACGGCCACCGTGGACGAGGATCCGTCGGTTCTTGGAAGTCATTCCGGCATCATGGCGCGGGTGCCACCGCGCTGCCGGCAGTAAGGGTTTGCCTCGTTGAAGTTCACCCGGCAGGGTTGCCCCAAGGGAGTTCGCAACGTTGGCTCTCAGTTCAATCGTCACAGGTCTGCCTCCACAGCTCCTTCATGTGAGTCCTGCCTTGCGGGCCTGCTGGATGAGGCGTTTGACGCTGCGGATGCTGATGCCGTACTGGCGGGCGAGGTCCTTCTGTTTGGCCCCGGAAGCGAAGGCCGAGGCGAGTGCCGTCCGAGCCTCGGGGGAGACGCGCTGGTCGAGAGCTCGCGGCGGCTGTCCGTAGCTGACCTCAATATCCCCGCTTGTACCGGTCGTGTCAGTCCATGAGGGGCCGGGATTCCCGGTCCGGGCGGGCAAGGCGCCTGAGAGACGGTCGAGTAGGCAGTCTAGCTGGGCGCTTGGGTTCGAATAAGCGAGTGTTAGGCCGACCAAAACTCCCAGGTCAGGGACTTGCTCCCTGGCCTGGGAGCTTCCCTTATTTGCTCTCGCTAGTCTGTCGCTGGTCTAGACGTTCCAGGATGCCCTGGGACGCCCAGGGGCGACAGCCTTCTTTTGAGTTAACTAAGTCACAGTCTTCCGTGAACTCAAGTCTGGTTGCATGCCTTGAGATGTCACCAGGAATCATCGGATAGTTCGAGGGCACCAGGTGAAAGGCGTTCACTGTGGTAAGTCCCGATGGATCGGTCACGCCGCGCCGCTCGGCACCGGTCATTCCGATTGGGCTGATCCTGCTCGTGGAGTGGCCCCGCGAATGGAGCCCCGGCTCATCCTCTGGTCGGCGGCCCGTCTGGGCGACCGACGATCGTCGGCGCAGAAGCCGCAAGCAAATATGGCTAGCACCTCGCAGACGACCCCGCGGCCGATCTGACCGAGGCGGGCGGGTCATCGTGTCCGGCGGCACGTTCGGTATCGACTTTCACTGCACTGACCCTCGACCGGGTCGAGCGCTTCGGGCTCGGTGCCTGTCGACTGTGGCGGCAGCTGGGGCCCTGGCCGCTTCGCTCAGTCTTCGGCGATCGGCAGCTCCGAAGTTCGACGCGGTGCGGGCAGCGCCGCCGGCTCGTGGCTTTCAATCGCGGGCGTCGCTCGGTCGATCCTGTTGATCGCTGCATTGCGAGTGAACAGTTCGCGGTCGATGAACCGACGGTGGCGGGCTCGCTCCGTGACGATCCAGTCCCTGCCCTCACCCGCAATGGATTGCAGGATGCGTAGTCCTTCCACTGCACCCGACGTCTCCATCGCGAGGTCTAGAAGCGCCTTCTCCTCCGCCGGGGTCTGGGGGGCGAAATTCTGGTAGCGCTGGTTCTCAATGACGATCCTGATGAACCGCCCATGCAGCGCCAGCTTCATCTCATGCGCCAATGCGACGTCGGCGGTCATGTTCGGCTGTATCTGATTGCGGTCGACCAGTGCGGCACCGGTGCGACCGTATCGGACGCCGCTCTTGACCAGCTCCGCCGAGATGATCATGTCGTAACGGAAGTTGTCCATGGACGGGTTGAGATGCGAACCGTCATTGAAGTCGAGGTCTGCGCTGTAGATACGGACGCCGTTGTGGGTCAGCAGGAAGGTTCGCAGCCGGTACTTCGAGTATCGGATCGGTCCGTCAGGCACACGCGCCGCCCGCGCGAAGGGGTCGGGTTCGGTGATGGCGAAGTGGGCCAACACGTCGTGGTGCGTCAATCGGAGCTCGTTCATGGCCTGCATGCGAAGCCAGGTGAGGTCGGCGTCGAGCCAGTCGCTCATTTCCATGTCGCTCGGTCTATTGCGCAGCCATTCCCGCCAGTGGTCGTACTGTGCCAGCTCGGCGGTGAACAGCTCCTTGGCCCAGCGCCGGCGTTCCTCGTCGAATCGCCGGCGTAGGCCGATGCGAAGACCGTGATAGCCCAACAGGGCGATTGCGGGTGCGAAGGTCAGACCGCCGATGACGGCGGCGACCGCACCCCAGCCTTCGGACAGCGCCGCGGCACCGGCGGTCGCCAGAGCCAAGAGCGCCCCGGCGCCGACCAGGCCCGTCTTCGCCATCGGCGAGACCGGGGATACGCCGGCGTCCTTGTGGTGGAGCAGTCCCGAGGCCGACGCGTCGGCGAACTGGTCCGCGTAGTGGTACGCGAGCCAGTAGAGCGTCTCCATGTCGTCTTGATCGCCGTACCGCTCGGCGGTGCGGCAGCTGAGAGTGAGCCGGGCCTGCCCGGTCTCGGCCAGCCAGTCCTCGGGGGCGCGGCCGGGCGGTGCTTGCTCCCTGAATGCGTATTCGAGCACCTGTGCGAACCGGTCTCGGAAGGCCATGACTTGGGGCCAACGGACCCAGAGCATGTCGGTCGCCGAACCTTGATAGTGCCGGGCGCGCAGCTTGACTCGTTCACGGCGCAGCATCATCGCCGGAGCGCACCGAACGATGAGGGCGAGAGCTGCGATCGCCCCTGCGGCAGTGAGCACCTGGGCGGTCGTGTCTGCACCGAAGTACAGGATCGCTCCGGCCAGCAGGGCGAGAGCGGCCCCGCCTACGATGACGCCCCATGCGCCCGGTGCGGTCCAGTTCGGCATCTCCCGCGGTCGCGGCGTCATGGGATCGGGCAGGAAGAACCTGGGCGCGCGATCGGCCCGAGCGTGCTCGCTCCGGCGCTCCTGGAGCTGTTCCCGCAGCATCTGCATTGACAGGTCCATGATCGTGCCGTCGATGACGCGGTCCAGGTGCCTCGTGATCTCGCTCTTGCGATCGTCGCTCAATTTCCGCAGCAGCTCGAGCACGACCATGATCGCTTTGCGATCCTCCTCCGTGAGCGCCTCCATCTCGGTCTCCCGGATGCGCATCGAAAGTTCGAACAGGCCCTTGACCACGATCGTCGCTCTATCGAACGGATCGGTAGAGGCGGCCTCCACTGCGCTCAGGCAGGCGCTCAACTCGGCGTACGACTCGGCGTCCAAATCCATGTCCGAGCGTCCGCTGAGAATGGCGAGGGCCCAGTAGAACCAGAGGCGGCTCTCGCGCATCCCGCGGTCGTACGCCGCCGAGAACGACAGTGCCGCCTTTCGCGGCATATTCCCGTGCAAGCGGTGCAACCCGGTCTCGAACAACTCGTCCGGGTCCTCGGAATCCGACGCGTACAGCTTGACATCGCCGATCACGATGCCCGAGTTCTGGAGGACCCCGCTGGCGTTGCCGCCGATGGAGTTCGCGCCCGGCGGCGCCTGCGCTGCGTCCATCAGGCCAGACCCTTGACCACGTCGATCGCGCCGCTCACCGCGTCGACGACCCGCGTGCAGCCCCGGGCGATGGTCTTGACGTGGCCGAAGGTTTCGGCAAGGCGGGAACGCGACTCCCCGTTCGCTGCGTCGGGTTCGGCGGTGTCGAGGATGGCTGTGGCGCTGGCGGCTTGGGAGTCGCTGAGTTCACCGGCGGTCTTCGCCTCGGCCAGCGCCTTCCGGACCGCCTCGATGGCTTCGGCCGCCTTCCGGTCGGCGGTGCTCATTTCGTTGCCGTTGGCTTGAATGGAGATCTTGCCGCGGATCGTTCCGGAGTTCTGGACGACCCCACGCGCGTTGCCTTTGATGATGTTGGACTTCGACGGTTCGGACACGGGCCCTCCCGGGGTGCGATGCTGACGGAACTTCGGGGATTCCACGCTGAAAACGGGAAGTGTGTTCGAGTCTAAACTCGCAGTGATGCTGTTGCAAGCCAAGCCGACCAGAGTAGACCAATTGGTGGATCCAACGGGACGGGATGACAGCAAAGGGCGATTCGTCCTTAAGGGAAGGTCAAGGCATGCCGGTTTCGGCAAGGCGGATAATGGAAGCATTGCATCGGCGCAGAGGGGAAGTGGCACAACGACCAGGGTTGCAGCGACAACTGTCAGGCCGCATTCGAGGCGAGACACCATGCGACTCCAACCCGGCGGGATCGGCGAGAAAACGGTCTTCCAAACCAACCCTGCCCTGGCCGTCCAACAGCTCAACGGCGCCCTCCGGCTGTGGCTGGCCGGCGACGAGGTCTACGGCGCCTCAGGTCAATTGCGCGATATGGTCGACTTGTCTGTGCGCTTATGTGAGCGAGATGCAAATGCGATCAGACAAGTGTGGATTTGAACTCGCCGTCCACAACGGCCACGCCGGGAAGGACCAGAGGGCAGCTTGATCGCTCGGAGTCGTATGTGACGTCTTCACCGTTGTCGAGGTCAAGCACTGCGTACTGGTCGTGGATGATGATCGCAGCGTTCCCGTCGAGCGCACCGCAATACTCGAACTCATCGAGTTCTCTGTCCCATAGAATTGTCCCGTCGCTCAGGTCGATGGCTCCGATCCAGGGCACGCCGACCCCGGGGTCGTGCAGCATGACCGCGATGTCGCTGTCCGGGATCGGTTCGACGTCGTAGACCTCGGCCTCGACCTCGGTCATCCATGTCCTGCTCCCGTGGACATCGGTCGAGTACACCGCCTCTTCTGAGGACCAGATCAGTGAGGATCCCCAGGGGGTCAGGAGGTCGTTGGGATAGACGTCGTCTTCGAGAGCCAGGCTCGACTCGATCTCCAAGGTGCTCATGTTGTTGAAGTGGATTGTGTGGTCATCGGATTCGTACCAGGCGAGCTGCGATCCGGCAACGAAGATGCTAGTCGGGCGCTCGATCGTCGATTCCCCGAGCCACATGGCAGACCCGTCGTCGAGATCGAAGATCCGACTGTCCCAGAAGACATGGCGTTGATCGGCACTGAACTCCATCGTAGATTCGTATCGCGTCTTCCCACCGATCGCGTCCAGGCATCCGGCGCCTTCTTCAAGGTTGTATTTTGTCTCCCACAACGTCGTCAATGTCGTCGCGTCGCTTGCTCGCAGCACCACTTCCCTGGTCGCTGGAGCGGTGCCCTGCGCCGGGGTCTCGATCTCGTAGGCGTCGAGCACCAGGCTGGTGCCGTCGTGGCGTCGTGCGACTGTCATGCCGCATCCGGGTTCGGAGGGAGGGATCATCGCGACCGGGCCGGCGAGGAGGTTCCCTGACTCCAGCTCGTAAGTGCTGAAGAAGATCTCGTCGTCATCCAGTCTGACGGCGAGCCCGCCTTCAACCCGCGTACTGGACGCACCGATCACGCCGTCCGTTGCGGCCCACTCGTTGTCGGCTACCGTCGCGTTCCAGATTGTCGATCCCGTCGCTGGTCCCTCAGTCGCTGAAGGGCTCGGTTCCGGAGAGGGCGGATCGCTCGGAACGAAGGCCTCGGTTTCGACCGCCTCTGTGGCGGCCCATGTTGGTTCCTCGCCTCCGTTCTGGTCGCTCGCGCCGCGGGGCCAGGCCACGAGCGTGACCAGGAGGGCGACCAGGAGGACTGGGACGGCGAGTGCCACCGCCATCTCCTTGGAAAACCGGCGCTCCGATATAGCCCCATGGAGGAGCTGAACGGAATGCTTCACCGGGCCGGGCAGGACTGGAGTGAGGAAGTCGAGGGCATGGTGGGCGAACTGCGCGATCCGGCCCTCCTCAGCTTCCTGGACGAGCGGATTCTCCTCGATGTCCAATGCGGCCAAGGTGTCCAAGGTCGCTCGATCGTCAAGCCCCAGGTCGGTGCGGTCGACAGTGGCGGCGGTGGTGCGGATCGCAGAGATGGAGAGGGCGAGCAGCCTGCCTTCCAGACGACCGGGGACGTGGGTGACGATGCCGAGCAGCCTGCCGCTCGCGTCGCAGGCGCCGGCTCCCGAAAGGCCTTTCCAACCCGAGCGTTCGCCGGGCCGGGCCGTGGTGATGTCGAGCGAAAGCAGACCGTCGACGTTCCGGCTGATCGGTACGAGCCGGGCGCCCACGTACTCCGGTTGCACTGAGCCGTCGTCGGTAGCCGCGACCGGGTACCCGATGATGCGGCAGAGCTCCAGCGGGGCGTCGAGAGTATGGCGGGCGGCGGGGCAGGGGTCGGGTGGTGCGGGAAGCCCGGGGACGATGAGCACGACGGCGTCGAGTGCATGCCCCGGATCGAGTTCGACAACCGAGCCAACGGCTAGCCCGGCGTCGCCCCCGGCCGAAGCGACCCGCAGCACCTCCACCGGGTGATCGTCGAGGTCGGCCCAAGCAGTGTTGCGGAGGTCGGCGTCGGGACCGTCCGCTGATCGCACCAGCTGTTTCAGGACGTGGCGGGCCGTCAATGCCAGCCCGGGCGCCAGGGCCACACCGGTGCCGACGATCCGCTCATCCCCGGAGGAATCTCGGACTCTGATCTTGACCAACCGTGCGAGGCGCGCATCGGGAGTGGGTTCGGACATGGAGACGCTCCTGACAGTTACATTGTGGGTGGTACCAGCTCGTCTTTCAGCGCGGTGAGCCGTCCTGGGGCTGCTTCAACGGGGATTCAAAGCGTTGACGATCCAGGCCTGGTCGATCATGTCCAGCAGAATCGAGCGGGTTTGTTCCGCATCGAGTGACTGGGCACTCTGCATGGTTCCCGAGGCGATGGACGTCCCGACCATCAACTCGATCTTCGTGAACGTTTCCGGGCCGGAGCCCTCGTAGACGAAGCCGTCGCCTTCGAGTCCGGAATAGTCCTCCAAGGTGCCGTCGGTGCCGACCTCCCAGTTCCCTCGGTCCCAAGCGAAAGTGTCGAGTGCGGCGGCCTCATCGACTTCGTCCCATACTTCGATGGTCAGCTCGACCTCATCGCCGTCGGCGGGCCAGCCGATCATGAAGGTGCAGTAGAGCATGTCCCCGATGACGTCGAGGTATGTCGAGTAGGCGTCAGCGACGAAGTATTCCTCGTTGTGCTCGCCGTCGGCGTACTGCTCGTATTGTGCGAGGTCGTACTCGGTGCAGACGTAGTCCTCAGGGATCTCGACGGCTGCTGCCGTTGCGGTGGTCGGTTCGGCGGCGGGCTCGGTGGTTGCGGCGCTGTCGGATTGCGTATTGGTCTCGATGGTTCCGACCGGTGCGGGTTCGCGCTGTTCGATGAGAATCAGTACCGCGATAAGCGAGAGGTTGATGAGGGTGACGCTCAGCAGTGCGATGTTGACACCACGGCGGTGTCCGCGGCGGTCATGCGGCGCGGGGATGGGTCCAGAGGGAGTTGAAATGGTGGCCTCCATGGTCGGGATGTCAGGAGTTATTCGACGACGTAGTAGCCGCACATGAGGTAGGCCTGCTCGATAAAGCCGATGAGAATTTCACGGCCTTCGTCGATATCATGGATGCCGACTTCCAATCCCATGTCGACGCGGACAATGACGTTGTTCCGGGAAGCCACGATCCCGATCTCGTGGATAGTTTCGCTGTAATCGGTTTCGAATCCATTGTCGCCGAGGTGTCGATACTCAGCGATGGTGCCGTTGAAGTCAGGCACCTCCAGCGGAGCGAACGACGCTTCATCTGACCCACTGCGGTCCGAGATCTCTTCTCGATAGGCGTCCGCGGAGCTGCTATCTCCGAATACCGCGACCTCGATGGTGAGATTGAGTTGATCGAATTGCGGCTCATTGTGATAGCTGACGATGAACTCGCACCACAGATTTCCCGTGGTGTCTGAGGTTCGAGACCAGATCGGCGGAGACTCAAGTTCGGTCGACGGAGCGCCTGCGAACTGTTCGAAGTTCGACAAGTCGAAACTCGCGCAGTTGCTATCGGTGAACAGATTCTCGACGGCGAATGCCTCATCGATGACCGGATTGTCGCTGGGCTCCGGCGCTTCAGTGTTGTCAGCGTCCGCTGCTACCGCCGGGTCGTGAACTCCATCGGCCGTTGCGGAGGTCTGTTCCCATCGCACCACTACTGCGGATGCCAGCAAGACCATGAGTACTACAGCGGCAACAAGCAAGCCGGTCGCGAAGCGGCCCCGTGAGATCGAACCGTGGGCACGTTGGGCCGCCATCGCCACCGGCTGCGGCAGAATCGGCGTGATCGCATCAAGCAGCTGGTGTGCCAGGGCCGCGACCGACCCCTCCCCAGCGTTCGAGTTCTGCGGGTTCTCAGTGACCGCAAGTCGGGCCAGGGCCTCCAATGCGCGTTGGCGTTCAGGAGTTCGAGGTTCAGGTGAGGTGAGGAGGGCTCGTGCTGCGGCAACGACTTCGGGTATCCCGACGGCCAGGAGTCGGCCTTCCATCCTTGCCGGCACATGGGACACGATCCCGATGAGGTTGCCACTGACATCGGTGGTGCCTGCCCCGGAGGCGCCTTTCCAACCGTCTCGCTGGGTTGGGCGCGCTGTTGTGATGTCGAGTGCGATCAATCCGTCGGTGTTGCGGCTGACGGGGATGAGGCGGGCGCCGACGTACTCGGCCTGGACGGATCCGTCGTCCGTGGCCGCAGTCGGGTACCCGATCATCCAGCAGTTTTCCAGCGGGATGGTCATTTCATGCCTGGCCGCGGGGCTGGGGACCTCAGGTGATGGCAGTCCAGGCACAACCAGGCAGGCAACATCCAGAGTCGGGCTGAGACCGAGGATCTCGGTGACCTCGACCCCTCTGGTCCCTTCTGCGGGGCAGATTCGGAGCATGTCGATTGGGTAGTCGGCGAGTTGGCGCCAGTCCTGCGTATTCCGCCGGTCTGCATCGCCGCCGGGTGAGATGAGTTGTTTGACGACATGTCGGGCGGTCAGTACGAGGCCGGCGTCAACGATGAAGCCGGTCCCGACGACGCTTTCGAAGCCGCCGGGGCCGCGTACTCGAATCTTGACCACGCGTGCCAGACGCGGGTCCGAGGGGTTCACGTTCATTGCAGCTCCCTGCGGCGATCAGGAGGCCGACCGGTCGATGCGCGGCTGGTTGTCGGCGATGAGCAGGGGGGAGGTTGGCGGGATCGGGTATTGGACGGACGCAGGTTGACCGCTTGCGCCAGTGCCGTTCGATGTAGCCGGAGGCGGTTCGGGAGTGGTGACCGCGAGCGGCGTGATGCTCAATGACAACCGATGGGTTCGCGCGCCTTGCGCTGTCGCGCCGCCGCCGACTTCGGCCTTCCCGACGACGAACCACGGGATTTTCGCCTCAGTGGACGCTTTCCCCTCTGCTTTCACTTCGAGATCGAGTTCCAGGCTGAGTTCGAGCTCGATCGAATCTATCTGCAATCGAAGAGTGCTGCCGTGTTCTGCTTGCGCCCGCTCCAGGTCCGCTCGGAGGCCGCTCAAGGCTTCATGCAGAGGAATTCCATTCACCATACGACTGATACTAGCCAGAGCTGAAGTGGTCCACAGTCCCGGATGACCGCCCGAAGATATTGCGGGGACAATCTGATACGAGAGCACACTCATGAGGGAGAACTCGTTAGTAGTGGCTATTTGATGTGCGACAATCGGTGCGGAATTAGCAATTCAATCGTTTCACGACAGCAATCGCTTGCCCTTTCAATACCGATGCCGGCATCGAGCTTGCGCGTATGGCCATGAAAGTATGTTGTCAAAATCGAGACAACGGAAGAAGAATTACTATCAAAAGTGTTGGGACGTGCCACAAGATGGTGAAGAAACTCTGGCAAATTCGACTCTAGGGATACGGAGTCAATCGAGTCCCTTCAGGCGCTTGACAAGTATGTCCCGCTGATGAATCATGGACCGGCACTCGTCGATTCAGGGAGAGTTATGGCTGAAGTTGTGACTGCCGAGCACTCTGACTCCGGACTAAAGAACTCAATGCCGCGAACGCACTCCTTGAATGTATGCATTCGAACTGCTGAGAAATATGCCCGGTCACATTCACAAGATCTCGCGGTTTCGGATCTGATGTGGTCGACCCTATTCACCGAAGACGAGCAATCTCGATCAAGACTGTCGCTGAAGCTCCTCGGGCGTCATCACTTTCTCAGTGATGAAGGCTACGCTGAATTCCTCGAAGTCAAGGCACTTCCCTATAATACGCTGGGCTCGGAAGAGACGCCTGGCAGCGAACTGGAAGTACTGTCGAGACTGCAGTATTGGGTTGAGCGAACAGGCGACTCTGCTGCAGATACTGTCCATCTACTACTCGCCTGCATCGAGCTGGGTTCCCAAGACCGGGAAGGTCGATCGATGGTCTGGGAATTGGCGGTGAACCCGCGCGAGGTGATTCGCGCCGCGATGAGCGTTCGCAACCAGACATCCTTCGAAGACCGGCAATCACGAGCAAGGCGGCCTATTCTGAGTCCCTTGAGGCAAGATCGGCCCCAATCCTACCGGTTCGAAACGGAGCGGAAGCAAACAGTGGGCATGGCAGCGGCACGTCCCACTCTTGGAAGGTCTCAAATGCCGGGGCCAACTCACTCCAATTCCAGGGTATACGCCTATATCCTGCAGATCTATCTGGGAGTGTTGACTTCTCGAGCGATCTCGCTGATTGTGCTCCTTGGTTTGATCGCGTTTGGCAGCTTTACCATTTCGCCATGGTGCTTGATATGGGTGATGAGTGCAACCATGGATCGCACCGGTTCACCGCTATGGTTCCGACTTCTGGTCGATTCCACTTCTCTTGCAGCATCTGTTGCGCTTGGGTTGCCCTGGTGGCTTCCGGCAACGGCCGCCACGCATAGGGCGCTGGATGCGACCGAAAGCGCAATGGCTGCTGTGGCAGCGCGCTCCGACTGCGCGGATCCCGATGTCACCGGGAAGACCCTTCGTTCAGATGCGCGCATGGCCCGACGGGCCGCAGGTTGGTATAAAGCATTGAAAATGCAAGGGAAGCTGTCATGAAGCCAGAAGTCTCGATGTTCGATCCCTTCAGCGTGGACGCTTCTTCCCGCCTGAATGAGTGGTTGTCCGATCGTTACAAGCGAGACGGTGATGAGGAGATAATTGATCTCGTAATTCCGCTCGGAAACGTCTTTGACTTCAGGTCGCGAGCAGATTTGTTCCTATTTTCAGAGAGACTCGGCCGCGTCATTCCTTCATTGGTGCTCAGTCGGCGGTTCAGAACTGCCCGTGGATCGATCGGGTTGCATGAATGCGACCTCATAACCGCTCTCGATCGCGCCTTGATCGGGCAGATTTCTGTGGTTCGCGCCATCCTCACGTTGATCGGGGTGGCGTTTGGTCTCCTCGCGGCGCTCTCCCCTCCATACCTGGTTCTACTGGCGTTGCTGGGGTGGACCATTATCGGAAGCGGTCGCCGACTCGCCATCATTTTCGCGGCGGCGGTCCTCGGTCTCGTCGCCTGGCGCGAGCCGCTGCAGCTCATGGTCTTCGTTCCGGTAGCCGTCGGTTCGGTCCTGGTTCGCCCTTCGATAACGTTCCTCCGACGGGGATTTCTTCCCGTGCTGCTGCGTGGTAGCCCGCTCCGTTTTCTTGGCCCCTGGCCCGCGGCCCGTACGCTGTTCAGTCAGAGATGGGCTGCCGTTGCCCTCGCAGTCGACAAAGCCACGCACGACGATCGCTCAAGAGCGACCGTCTTCATTGACAAAGGGTTTGAGGGTGCACCCGCCAAGATCAAGCCGGTGTTGGTGCAGTGTCAAGCACTGGTGGCCTCTGCCAATCTTGAACACCAGACGGCTCTGCGTCTGGCCGAAGAGGCACGACGACTGGCTGCGTCCCAAGGTGAAACCATTCGCGGATGGTGCGCGCTGTTTTCGGGTGATGTTTTGCACGCGGCAGGTCAGCTTGAGGCGGCTCAGGTCCACTGGGCACAGGCGCTGCGACTTCTGGATGACGACCGCAGGAGTCGATACTGGGTCACAGAAGCAAAGCTCCGGACCATAGAAGCATTGACTTCAGATCCGGACGACGCGGAGCGCTGTATCCGAGGACTCCAGGTTCTGCAGCCTGTCCGCGAGCGAGCAGTCCGGCTGGGGGACATAGAACTCGTAGACAAGACCGAGCTGCATCTTCTTCGTCTCATGCATGCCGCCGGCAACACCACTGGTTCGGTTGTTCATCTAGCTAGGCAGTATGACTTGAGCAAAGGCAAGGTCGGGGTCGGGTCTTCCATTCCTGACTATTGCAGGCAGACGCTGCTGCTCGCTACACTCTATCTCGAGGTGATCGACAACCCCTCGCGCTTCCCTGACGCAGAGGTCCATGAAGAAGCCGGCGCATTCGCGATGGTCGCCGAACTTCTCGACAACGTGTTGCGGCGCCTTAGCGGCTCGACTGAGCCGCTTCTAGAGGCCTACACGTTCGCGACTCTCGCAAGGATCCAATTCGCTTCCAAGCTGTATGACGACGCTTTGGGCAACATATTGGAGTCGCTCAACATCGTTCAACAAGTCCGGTACCAACTGCCAACCGCGGCCTGGCGGTCGCAATGGGTTGCGTCCCACGCCGAAAGCTACGGGTTGGCCCTTGACCTCGCAGTGCGCAACCGCCCGGCACTTGTGGCAGAACTGCTGGAAGTCGTTCGAGCCCAGTCCGTTCCGCTCGACCGCTCGGAGGAGAGTGAGTCTGCCCGGTCCATCTTCGACGCGCTGCTGGCCAGCACCATGCTGCCCAACGTACGTGGAATCTTTCCCCGCGCGATTGGCGATGAGGGTGAGACGTTCGAGGCGACCCGTGTTCCTGAGCCTCAGCCAGGGCATAGCGATCCGCTGCTCACGGACAAGACTATTCTGGTGCAACGGGCTTCCTGGGTAGGAGGCAGCGTCGAAGGCGCCATCGATCTCGACCGTGAGATCGAGACGATGGTGCCGCAAGGCTGGTATTGGACCTTCGCGCGAGCCTCCCAATGGGTATATCACGCTGTGCGGATGCCGACCGGCGACTGGATCGCTGAGCGAAGCCCGTATGCCGACCTTGAAGAACCGCTCCTGACGCTTCTTGAGCATCTTCCGAGCATGCCCCTGTACCCGAAAGGGCCCGAGGCGCCACGGCAGCAGGGCCTCATGAAGGCACCCACCGTTGGGGTCGGCGCGGAGGGTTTGGTCACCGCGAGGGAGATGTTCGCTCAAGTCTTCGGAAAGTTGGGCGCGGCGCTCCTTCCTCAGGCGCTCCAAGCCGCATTGAGTGCTGCGTCCCATGTAGTTCCGGTAGCCGTTGCCCCAACCGGGGTGCTCAGCGTCATTCCAATTTGCGCCCTCCCCATCGACGACCGCAGGATGGTCCTTGATGTCGCCGCACTCGTCCATGTTCCCTCGATCGCTCTTATCGCCCATCGACGAATGAATGCACAGCAGCTTCGGCAGAGCGCGAACCACGCTCAGCCAGAACGAGAAGTGCCCCCCGTAGTCGCTGTTCTCGCCCCAGACCGGAAGGGTCTTGCGGGGATGCGAGCGATGGATGGCAGTCGTCCCGATCGAGGCAAGGTGTTGGAAGGTCCTGTCACCCTGGACCAACTGGCAGTGACGCTTCGGGAACGCCCGGTCCAGGTACTCCAGATCGTGAGCCATGTGGACTGTTTCGACCCCCAGGATCCCGGCCGATCAGGTGCGAGATTCGCTGACGGCTACCTCAACCTGCATCAGCTGTACCGGACCGATGAGGGAGGACGCATGTGGTGCGAGGTTCCCAGGAACGTCGTGCTCACCGGCTGCACGAGCCTCGGAGTGCACGTAGACGTCACCGACCCCCAACGGAGGACCGCAGACAGAACCATCGAGGCGCCCGAATGGCTTGGATTCGGCGCCGCCATGGTATATGCAGGCGCCGCACATGTGTTGTGCACAATCTTCCCTCTACCGATCAGTGCACAGTCCGCACGCATCTCCAAAGTGCTGACCAACGCGATGAGTTCCGGACAGGACTCCGTTCAGGCCCTGAGGCTTCTACAACGAGAGGAGCTTGACCGGTGGCTCGACGGTGGGGACTCCATCCCACTGACAGTCCTCAGCCTTGCTTATGTCGGTCTTGGAGGATCCGTCGTGGATTCTCCCCTTCATCGGCTGACAGCGGTCGAAGTCGACGACACAAAGCCGCGGGAGCGACTCAGCTTCGACATCGAGCCCTCCACTTCCGGCGAGACCGCACCGGGAGATCCTCACTCTGTGAGCGCTGGTAATACCCCGATCTCATCGGCGCAGCCCCAGAGCATCGACGCGATCGGTCGTCGAGGTCTTGAGCACAAAATCTTTAAAGAGTTTCTCATGCTGACGATCTCCGAATTCGGGTCGATCGATAATTCATACGACCAGTTGTTTCCACGGTTGACAAGAAACGGCAACATCCATTTCTCCGATGCCGACGGGTCAATTCAAGGACCCATCCAAGTCGAGTACGCTTGCTGGCGTCGCTGGATAATTTCAACGGATCTCTTTAATCGTGACTCTGTCGAATGGAGAATCAGCCGAGCAAATCTGTATATTACCGATGCTCGAATCATTCTCGAGCGTCAGAAGCAGCCCACCTCCGCCAGCAGAATGATCGGACATCTTCGCTACCCCTGGATCACGTCGATCGGATACCGACCGAAACAGAGCCTGCTGAACGACTGCGGTGTCGTCATCACCATTCAACAGGAGATCGAGGAACCCCGTGAAGCACAAGTGGTTCATGAGCTTTCCATATTCTTTCCGCCAAGCTTTGACTCCGGCGGCCTTGCTCAAGAGCTCGCAAGGCGACTCTCCCGTCATCACCTGATGCAAGAAGACCTTCCTGATTCAGTGGTTTCGGATTTCGAAGCTCTTAGCAGCACGGCTCGTCTCCCGGCTCCCCCTAAAGGAGACTACTCCTACTATTATCCGCAAGCTTTCAAGCTGTATCCCTACGGAACCGAGTATGTTCTCGGAAATCCGCCCGAAGGGAAATGGCGGGGCCCGAGACTCTAACATCAACATATCGGCACACCTTCTAGAAGTCGTCCCATTTCAGTGTCTCCAGGGCCATGTCAGATTCGTCATCGCCTGATAGAAACTGCAATGTCGGTTCCTTGCGAAAGGGACGTCTCAGCTGCGAGGCCCCGAACCATGGCGTCGTGTCATGCTTGGTGACATGCCTGACGCTGATTCCGGACTCCTTCTTGATGGCCACCGATCCGGAGACCCAAGGATAGACCAGTTCGTCAATGATGACTCCGGCCGGAAGCGAAAGTTCGATGCTCCCGCCGCCACTCCCGGCGATGAGGATAATCGTAGGGCTGGCACGCAGGACACTGGTAATGATTACATGCTCAGGATTCCATTCGCTTCTGCGATATAGCTCTAGTAGGGAACGTTCCAGTTCGAGGAGGTTTCCGAGGGACTCGCGCCTGCAGTTTCTTGCTTGAAGATAGGTGGAGCCTTCGGTCCCGAACGTTATGCCGACTACAGGCGGCTGACCGATCGACGTCGACACTGATATCTGACTGGAGGTCGTGTAGTTCTGATCCGCCTCCGGGCCGACTGGTTCAACCTTAAAACGTACATTGAAGTCATCTAGATGGGAAACTTTCCTGAAGAGCCTATCCTTCATTACACCGACATCACCCAAATTGACTACAGACTGCGTTGGCCAAGTGGCGAACATCTGAAATTGTTGATAGATCTGTTGCATGTAGGCGCGGGAGATTGAAGCCATGAGGTTCCTACTTTCTGGTGCGGAGCACGATTTGCTCAGCGGTGATGTGAGGTCATGTCCAAATAGCGGCAAGGCTATCACTCTATAGCAGCAATCTTCGTCGCACAATGTGCACTTTTTCAAG
The DNA here is from genome assembly GCF_040641195.1 of Glycomyces sp. NPDC021274. NCBI lineage: Bacteria > Bacillati > Actinomycetota > Actinomycetes > Glycomycetales > Glycomycetaceae > Glycomyces > Glycomyces sp. NPDC021274. Next base: position 311,034 of record NZ_JBFADC010000007.1, read on the forward strand.
CTCTGCTTGACCTCCAGGAGACACTGCTGCCTTTCGGATCAGCGACCTCCGGACCGTACCCGACACTCGTCCGACAGATCCGCAACCTTCCTGCGGCTGACCGCTGGACTTGGATCGTCATCGCCGCGTTCCAACTCGGTCGCCTGGTCCCTCACCGCCGATCTCCGCCTGCCTTGGGCGACCCTGTGAAGCGCCGAACCTTTCCGAACGGGCATCGCAACCGGTACAAAGCGTCGATCCGTGAGTTCGTCTCACGGATGATGGGTCGAAGCCGCGTTACGCGCGTCGAACCGAAGGAATTTTCCCACCTCCATGGGCATTTCGGGCATTGGCGCATCATCGCGGAACCGAGCGGAGCTGATTCCGAGATTAGGCGCCGCCTGTGGGACGAGGAGGCCGCGATCCGACATAGCGCCGAGCAAGTCTCGAGCGAAGACCGGGGAGATTGCAGCGGCTTCAGGATCTACCGCGAGAAGGTGCGAGGCTGCGCCGAGCTGATCGGCGAGGGCCACATGGATGGATTCGCGTTCGGGTTCGGGGAGTGCTTGGTAGAGGTCGCGGGCGATGGCGTGGGCGAGTTGCTGCTCGACGGTGTCGGCGAGGCCGGTGGGGATGGCGGGCGCGTCGGGGTTGTCGATGGCGAGGGCGGCACTGGCTGCGGCCCACCAGGCGTGGTGTCCGGCGCGGCCGGTTTCGAGGTAGGGGCCGAAGGGGTGGGCGGGGTCGTCGGTCTGGACCTGGTGGGTGTCGCGGTGGGCGGCGGTGAGGGCGATGGCGGTGCGCCATCGCTCGAAAGCGGTCTCGTCATCGCGTGGGGCGTCGCCGAAGGCGGCGGTCCAGGCGGGCCGGTCGGTGACGGCTTGGTCGGCGAGGTGGTCGACTCGGATGGTGATGGCATTGGCGGTGCGGTCGAGGAAGTCGCGGAGTTCGGCGGGGACGGCGTCGCTGTTGTGGAGGGTGCGGGGCGCGCCAGCCCAGGGGAGCGGGTTCGGAGCGTTCTCGATGGCTTGGGTGCGTTGGTGCCAGGTGAGTTCGTGTCCGGCTTCGAGTGCGAGGTCGGCGAGGGTGCGGCCGTCGGCGAGGCCGTCGATGAGTTCGGCGGCATCGCCTCCGGCTGCTTCCCAGGCCTTCGTCGTCCAGGTGAGGGCGGGCCAGGCTTGACCGGTGTGGGTGGGGTCGAGTTCGAGCAGACGGGTCTGGCGTTCGATGCGCCAGGCGAGGTTGGGTGCGACTTCGTCGAGGCCGTCGAAGTCGCGTTGCGCGGTCGCCCGGAGTAGCGCGTCGGCGGAGTATTGGCCATTGTGTTCAGCGCGGCGAAGTGCGCCGACCACGGCGGGCCAGGCCCGCTCGGCAGCAACCGCATTGGCAGTCTCGGCGCCGAGGAGCCCCGCGAGCTCGGTGCGGTAGCGGTCGGCAGGGCGCTCGGTGGCGACCGGATGCGCGGCGTTGGCGGGTGCGGTGACCGGCGCCGGACTGAGTGCGGTGTCGGTGTCGACCTGCGCGTCCGGGTAGTGGGGACGCAGGAGGGTGCGGTAGCGGTCGAGGTCGACTTTGGTCGGCTGTGCTCCGGTGGGCGGCGGGGTGTTGCCGTCCATGTGGGTGTTGATGCGGGCGACGAGGACGGCGGTGACGGAGTCGGCGTCGTCAACGGGGCCGCGGGTGATGGCGAGGGTGAGGATCTGCTCGGGGTCCCATCCGGCGGCTTCGGCTTTGGCGAGGGTGCCGGCGAGCGCGCCGAGGCCGTTCGCCTTGATATCGGCGAGGTCAGTGTCGTGCAGGAGGGTGCCGCCGACGCGGTTGATGAGGGCTTCGTAGTGGTGTTCGGCGGCGCGTTCGGTGGCGGTGCGGTACATCGGCACCAGCGTCGCCAGGGAAGCCGCGAGTTCGCGTTGGTGTTCGCGCTCCATGGTGGCGGCGCGGTTGGCGGGCTCTTTCGAGAGGATCTGTTCGGCGATTTCGCGGGCGGCGGTGGCGTCGGGGTCCCATCTAGGTTTGTCGCCGCGGTGGTCGGGATCGGCGGGGATTTCGGTGTGGGTGACGGCGTAGAGCGTGGTGGTTTCGGCGGCGCGGGTGGCGGCGACGTACAGGGCGTCGCGGGTCAAGTCGGCGGTCAGGAGCGGGTGGGCGGTGTCGACGGTCATGCCCTGGCAGCGGTGGACGGTGGCGGCGTAGGCGAGTTCGACGTGTTCGGCCACGTACTCGGCGGGCAGGATCGTGGTTCCGCGGCTGTCGCGGGACTTGACCTTGAGCGACCCGTCGGCATAGGTGCGTTTGACGGTCCAGGTCTGGCCGTTGCGGATGAAGTCCTTGCCGCCGTTGAACTTCAGCTTGTAGTTGTTGTCGCGGGTGACGACCCAGTCCCCGCGCCCGGCGGCCGAGCCGTTATGGAGCGCGACGCCGCCGGCTTTGACTTCGCCGGCGGCGATGCGGTCGATGCGAGCGCGGTCGGACAGTTCGGTGACGATCGTGTTGGAGTAGGCCATCATCAGGCTGGTCTTCCCCGCCGCGGTGTCGCGCATCCACCCGGAGTAGACGGCTTCGAGCATGGCGTCGCGGCTGCCACCGCGCAGGCGCCCGCGATCGGTGAAGAAGTCGAGACCGGCTGCGTCGCCCTCGCGGAGTTTCAACGACGCCTGGGCGAAGGCGGAGTCTTGGAAGCGGTGGAGGTCCCGCAGCTCGGTGGCCCCGGCTTCGGCGGCGATGAGCCGCAGCGCCCCGCCGGAGGCGACCGCGCCGAGCTGGCAGTCGTCACCGAGGAGCCGGATCTGAGCGCCCGTGACTTCGGCGAGGGCGGTGAGGCGGTCGAGGTTGAACGTCCCGGCCATCGACGCCTCATCCACAAGGAGCACGTCACCGGGTTTGAGATCGTGGACGGGCACGAGTGATTCTGGGTCGTTCGCGAGGTGGCGCAGGGAGGAGGCGAGTTCGGGGCCGGAGAGGAGATTGCCGGGGCAGACGGACCAGAGGAGCTTGTCGACCGTCGAGCAGGTGATGCCGAGGTCGGCTTCGAGGACCTTCGCGGCTTGGGCGGAGGGTGCGAGCCCGACCAGGTGTCGGCCCTCTGCTGCGAGAACTTCCTTGTATGCACGCATCGCGGTGGTCTTGCCCGAGCCCGCGGGGCCGATCCCGACTGCGAGGAGCCGGTCTTCGGCGGCGAACGCTGTCACCAGCTCCCGCTGCCCCTCGTCCAGCGTCCGCCCAGAGCGGGACTCGAACGCCGCGATCCGCTCCGCGACCGCGGCGAAGCTGGTCGAGTAGATGGTGGGCGTCTGAGCGGCTTTTACCAGGCGCGCTTCGGCATCGAGGACGGCCTGCGAGGTGTAGCGGGCCGACTCGTGCCGGACGAAGACCGAGACGCCATCGGAGCGTTGCAGCATCGCCGGGGACTCGACCGGCGGTGCGACGGTGAGGTTGATCGACCGGCCCTCGCCGAGCGCATAGGAGACGACGATGTCGGCCGCGGCGCGTTGCGCGTCCGGGTCGGTGAAGGTGAAGTCGGCGCGGAGCTGGCGCATGGTCTCGGCGTGGACGTTCCACCGCGTCCAGGTCGCGCGTCCGGCCGACACTTCCTGGAGCACCCGCGCTGCGACCTTTTCGACCTTTTCAGGGGCGAGCGCGGCGACCGCGTCGGGGCGCGGGGTGGTGGGCACGGCGGCGGCGACCTGGCCGATCACGGAGGGACCGAATCGGCCCACCGCTTGCGCAGTCCAGTCCTGGCGGGCCTCGGCGAGGGGTCGGGGCCGGTCTTTGCCTTCGCGGGTCTCCAGGGTGGCCTGCTGGGCGAGTTCCCGTGCCGTATTCGGGTCGGGTTCCCGGCCGTGACGGGCCCGGAAGTCTGCGCGGAGTTCGGCATAGCGGGCCTCGATCACGCTGCGCCGCGCCGAAAAATGCTTGAGCACCGCGGGGTCGATACCGTCGATCTCCCGCACGAGCCGACCGTTCCGGGCCGGGCCAGGTCGTTCGGTGAAACTGAGGCCGAGGCGGGTGGTGAGTTCGGCTTCGATCGTCGAGTTGTAGGTTTCCGACGCGGCGACGCCGATCGCGTACAGCGCCGACCCGTCGAGGGACCGCCACTTCCCGTCGGTGCCTTGGACCTTGTTCGCCACCGCGAGGTGCGTATGAAGGTCGGGATCGCCCGAGCGTGAGTCGTAGTGATCGAAGGCGGTCGCCACGAGCCCGGTGGTCTCGATCTGCGCGGCCCCGCCGACCCCGGCCCGGGTGAACGCCGCATGCTCCTCCAGCAGCTCGACGACCGCAGTGACGGCGGCGTCATGCGCGGCCTTGACCTCCATCCGGACCCGCTCGTCAGGGTGGAGCGCCCACAGCACCGACACCGACTTCACCGGCGTGAACACCAGGTCGTACCCCGCGACCCCGGCCCGCTGGCGGTGCGACTCCTCCCGCTTGACCTTCGCGACCTCCGCTGCGGTCGGCTCGCGGCCGGTCTCGGAGGTGATGTCGCCCAAGCGTTTCGCCACCCGCTCGTCGAACGGGTCGAGAACCTTGTAGGCGGGGAACTTCTGCCCGAGCTTCCCGGCACGCTCGGCCGCGGCATGGACGCGGCCCCGCTCGGTCTCCGACAAGCCCGGGACCAGATGCGCTTCGAGATAGGCGTCTTGACGCGCCTCGGCATTAGGGTGGAGCCCCTCGCCGAACAGGTTGCGCATCTGGGCCTCGTCGACTTGCTGACCGGCCTTCAGGCCGAGCGCGGCGATGCCCGAACCGGTCCACCGGCCCGGCGGGTTCCCGCCCTGCGTGTAGTAGTCCGCCGCCGACTGCCCGACCTGACGCTGGGCATCGCCGCCGGCGACCTGGCGCGTGAGGTAGGTGTAGCCGTCGCCGACGGACAGCTTGTGGACCGTCATCACCGCAAACCACCCCCGCCCGCAATTCTCGTGACAATTCCCGATCGTCAAAGGTAGCGGTTCTCTCGCGCTGCTCAAATACCATTTGGTCCTGATTCACGAAACGTGCAAGAGGTGTGTCCTTCATTTCGACCGGGCTCATCTTGGCCGACGTCAGTACTGGTAGAGGCGCTCTAGTCCCGGCTGGTGCCTAAAGTGGTCCTGGTCTGTCATTAGGAGGTCCGGGCAGTGCCGATGGCTCATGGAATTGCAAAAATCTGTGGTTGCGGGATCATCCAGATCGCGTTTATGGTCGCTGGCATGAACGATTTCGAGAGAACACCGCAACCGAGTAAACGCACATTGGCGACGCGTCGCGCTGGCGAGATCCGCCGGCAACGCATCGCCCAAGTCCGCGAGCGTGAGACACGGATTGAGGGGACCGTGATCGACGTCCTCACCGCGAAGCTCGCTGTCGAGGAGGGGCGTCTCGCCATAGCGGCGGGCGTCCAGGAGCTGCAGCAGCTGGGCGAGACGCAGGAGAGCATCGGCAAGCTGTGCGATCTGACCATCGGCGAGGTCCGCGCCTTCCTCGCCGCCGCTCGCGATCAGGAGAGCGCGACAGCGTAGGCCGGTTCAGAGCTCGACGCCGTCGTCCAGGTCGGGCAGTTCGGGCTGGACGTACCGGGTGTCCTCGGTGGCGTGGCGGCGGACGGCGGCACACAGGGACGTGGCGGTGATGGTGGCCGGGAGCGCGGCGCGCAGTTCGGCCATGTCCTCAGCGGCGGTGAGGGTCTGCCAGATCGAGCGGTAGCGTTCGGCTTCGGCTTGTCGGAGTTGCTCGCGGGCAGACTGGAAGGCCGCCTCGGCGGCTTGCAGCGTCGCGAGGACGTCGGTAGGGGGCTCGGGCTCGGACACGGGGAACCTCCCATCGCGATGACGAAGCCCCGCCCGCTATGAAGCGGGCGGGGCTGGTTGATGTCGGTCTATGCGTTGACATGCTTGGCGGTCAGGGCTGAGAGGGCATGTGGGGGAATCCCGGCCTGGAGCGCTTGAAGGAGCATCAGCGCGAGCCGGTACTGCGGGCTGGCGTTGAGTGCCTGTTCGAAGGCTTCGCGGGCGAGGACGCCGTTGCCGGATCGGTAGGCGCACCACCCGGCAGCTGTTAGGACCGGCACGGCCAGGTCGTCCTCGAGATGGCGTGCGACCCATATCCACAGGTCGGCGTTCTTGCTCGGGTCGATGTCGCTGGCGATGAGCGCGTGGTCGCGGACGTCCAGGTCCCCGAGAGCGAGCCCGAGTATCGCGATGTCGGCCGCCTCGTCGGGAAGTTCGGCGGCGCTGAGCCACTGGTCCACGGCCGCGAGATCGATCTGGCGCTGTTCGGCCCACGAGAGCTCGGCCTCGGCGGTGACGGCATCGTCTACGGCGGTGGCGACCGCGGCGCGGCGAGCGGGGTCAGCTGGGAACAGGAGTGCCGTGATCGCGGCGCGATCCGGGTGGCGCACCACGCCGGAGGCGGCCAGGGCGGTGCCGATTGCGGAGCGTTCGGGGACGGGAAGTCCCTCGGCCGGGCAACAGTAGTCGGCGCAGGTCGGGTTGTAGAAGCGACCGTCGGTGACGCGGATGGTGTCGATGACCTTGATCTGGCTGTCTCGGAAGTCGAGTGCGGTGCGGTCGAGACAGGCGGTGGCGAGCTCGGTCTCGCCGTAGGCGATCAGGACCGCGCCTTCGCAATCGTTGACCGCGGCCTGCGCGGTGAGCGACGGGAGGCGGTCGAGGTGGTCGAAGCTACCGGGCAGGTCGACGCGGAAGGTGCAGGCGAGCTGACTGTCTTTGAGGCAGACGACAACGAGGCTGTGTTCGGGCTCGAAGCCGAGCAGGTAGGGGACGGCGCTGACGAGGTCGGAAGGACCGTTGAGGGCGAGCTTGGTTCGGGTGGTCATGGCGGAACTCCAAAAGTTCGTGAGAACGAGCGGTGTGTGGAAAAGGGAGCGGGGCGGCCTGGTAGCCGCCCCGCGGGAGAAGCACTAGGCCGGCACTGGTTCGGGTGCGGGCTTGGCGTTCACGCCCGCCCACGGGTCCTCGACGGTGACCGGTCGGGTCTCGCCGTCTGCGGTGCGGACCTCGGCGTTCGCCACACGCTCCTTGCGCGTGGGGGTGACGGTGCCGAAGCGGAGGCTCGCGGCGACGTTCTCGGCGGTGACCTTGAGGTGGGCGAACCCGTTGCTCTCCTGGGCGAAGAGGGAGCGGGCGGTGACGATGACGGTGTCGTAGCGCTTGAAGCTCGCGAGGACGTTGTCGGCCAGGGCGCCCCAGCAGGTGATGTCGAAGAACTGGGTCTTGCCCTCAGCCCACTTGCCGGAGGCGTCGCGGTAGGTGGGTTTGTGGGCGAGCTCGAAGCGGACGCCCTGGTTGCCGTTCGGGGTCGCGCTTGACGATCTGGCCTTCGACGGCGAAGTGGAACTCCATGATGTGACTCCTTGTCGGGATTGCTGCTGGCGCGGCGGCCGGGTCTCTCCCCGGGTGTTGTGCCGCTGTGGTGAGACCGCGTCAAGCCCGGCGGGAAAGCGAGGCACGTCAAGGGCGGCTAGCATCTTTGTTCGCAGCGACGAAGGAGCGCCCCGGCGAAGAAAGTGCGCAGGTGCCCTTGCGAGCGACGAAGGAGCGGTGCGGAGCGGCCGTCGGGTAGCGTGCTCGCACCACAGCGGCACACCCGGGCAGACGAACCGGACTGCGCCAGGGACACGACGAGGAGAATCCCGGGCATCGCCGACATCACAGGCCCGGAGCGGCGCGAACGACCTGTCGCGCCCGCATGGTGATGACCGTGGTCGATTCGTATCGCAGGCATCGCTGGTCGAACGCAAGCGGAGTGGCGCGGAACCGACGAAGGCTCTGCTAAACGGGAGCGGCAGCGCTCGGTGCCCCCGCCGGCTCGACTCTTGTCATGCCGCCTACCCAGCCGGGCTGTTTCGCTCCAGCGAGCAGCCAGGCGGGGCGACAATCGTCTGATGAGCCAGGATGCGCCGATTATCATTCAGACCAGCACCGATGCGTCACTGATCCTGTCGCTCCTCGGGCCGCTTGCGCTGTTGGTCGGTGTGGTGGTGACGTACTTCTTGACGCAGCGCCTCGAGCATCGAAAATGGCTTCGAGCATGTCGGATTGACGCCTACGTGGCCTTCTTCTCATCGGCCAACGAAGTGCTGGCGGCGAGAAAGCAGGACGGGGAGACCTTCATGCGAGCGATGCGTCAGCACATGAACGCCATGATGAGGGCGGAGCTGGTTGCTGGTCCTGAGGTCCACCCCAAGCTCGAGGCATGGAGCGGTGATGAGTACAACGACGAGCTTCTTGCGATCTTCAAGGTGATTCGGGAGGAGCTCAACGTTAGAGAAAAGTGGATCTAAACCTGGGCGTCGACAGCGCTATCCGAAGAGCTCGGTCTCTTTCAGGTCGAAGTCCACGCGCGAGGTCGACCCGCAGTCGAGGAGGCCAGCCAGTTTCGTGAGTTCGTCGGCGGCAAGACCGGGGAGGAACGGACGCCCCATCGAGTCGGTGCATGCCAGTACACTTAGGCCCCCAGCGTCCGTCAGGTGCCCAAACTGTGCGGCTCCGAGCCCAGGATCGGTGCACATCGGCCTAACTGGTACGAAAGCACGGTCGAGATGAACCCTGCACCGCAGCCTCGTGGAAGGCACTGCTTCCTCGAAGCTGAAAGTGATCATTACGCTTCTGGAGGAACAGTGCCCAATGCTGCTAAGGCGGACGGCGAAAAGTCCCATGGCGCTACTTTGTCGCCGACGGATACAGACTCGACTCCGATTTCCGCACTGCCTGTACGGACGCTAGCGTCGCTCGCCCCGCGCTATGAAGATGCGCAGCATGGAACGTACCTCCGGCGTCTAGCACAAGAGGTCGCCAAACCGGACCACCTCAATATCGCGCTCACTGGCCGATACGGCACGGGGAAGTCCAGTGTTCTCGGCGAGTTCGAGAAGCAGACCAAACTGAATACGTTGCGGTTGTCGATCTCTACCCTGGGTCCGAACGGCGATGATACGACGCTGACCAACCGTATCCAGAAAGAGCTTGTCAAACAGCTCATCTACAGCGCGTCACCGACCACCATGCGCCACTCGCGGTTCCGGCGCCGTGTTCCGCTCTCTTTGTGGCGGCCTGTGGTCGAGGCAGCGGTGTCTATCGCCCTGATTTGGGGTTTCCTCGCGCTCATGGGCTGGCTTCCGGCAGTGGCTGGCACCGGTCCCGAACATCCTTGGTTCGTTCGCACCGCAGCCTGGTTCAGCCTCGCCGCCATTGTGGGTCTGGTCTTTACCGTTGTGCGTCACATTCTGCACGACCGCTACGTGATTGCAGATCTTTCAGCAGCCGGCGCCACCGTGAAGCTCTCGGAGCGCAGCCACACTTACTTCGACGAATACCTCGATGACATCGTCAACTACTTCGACACTGAAGAAATCGACGTAGTCATCTTCGAAGATCTTGATCGCTTCAACGACCCCCAAATCTTCGAAGCGCTGCGCGAACTCAATACCCTCCTCAACAACACCCGGAAACGCACTCGCAAGAAGCTGCCATTGCGGTTCATCTATGCAGTGCGCGACAGCCTGTTCGAAAAACTCGGCACCGATAGCAAGGCCGAAGGCGACGACGCCGCGAGGGCCGAAACCGTCCGCGCCAACCGCACGAAGTTCTTCGACATCGTCATACCCATGGTCCCGTTCATCTCTCACCGGAACGCACGCGACCTCCTTGGCGACCTGCTGAAGGAGAAAGGAATCACCGGCATCGACCGACAGCTGGTCGACCTGGTCGCCCGGTACTCCACCGACATGCGGCTGTTGAACAACATCTGCAACGAATACCAGGAAGCTCATGCAAATGTCTCGTTCGGGTGAAGTCGTGTCTTCGTTGCCCTGATTACCGATGGTGAGCGGCAGCGGGCTCGTGGATTCCTT
>NZ_JBFADC010000008.1:0-228547 GCF_040641195.1 Glycomyces sp. NPDC021274
GCTCCCCCACCCCACTGTGTTGGTTGGGCGTTTTGGACTGTACACGCCCGCCGGTTTGGGGGCTGCCCTTTTAATGGCCCCCCCCCCCGGCGCGGGGGGCCCCCCGCCCCCCCGCTCCGGCGTGGTGCTCCATTACTCGGACAGCGCCCTAACGGGCGGTCTTGTCCAGTCCATCGCGCAGATCCTCCAGTGTGCGGTGGAGGAGCCGGGAGACGTGCATCTGCGAGATGCCCACCTCCTCGGCGATCTGCGTCTGCGTCATGTCGCCGTAGTACCGCAACGCCAGGATCTTGCGCTCCCGCTGCGGGAGTTCCTGGATGAGCGGCACGAGCGATTCGTGGTTCTCCACGAGTTCGAGAGCGGCGTCCTCCTCGCCCACCGACTCGGCGAGCGTCGAGCGCTCCCCGTCGGCGAACGGCGGCTCGTCGAGCGAGACCGCCCGGTAGGCCTGCCGGGCTTCGTAGCCTTCCTGCACCTCGGCGACGGTGATCTCGAGGTGCTCGGCCACTTCCTCGTCCGTCGGCGGTCGTCCGAGTCGCTGCGACAGCTCGCCGCCCGCCTGGTTCAGCGCGATCCGCAGCTCCTGCAGCCGGCGCGGCACCCGCATCGGCCAGCTGGTGTCGCGGAAGTGCCGTCGCACCTCGCCCATCACCGTTGGTACCGCATAAGAAAGGAAGTCCGCCCCCTGGTCGGGATCGAAGCGATCCACGGCGTGGATGAGGCCCACTGAGGCGACCTGCACGAGGTCGTCCTTGGCGATGCCCTTGCCAGCGAACCGCTGTGCGATGTGCTCCGCCAGGGGAAGGTGGCCGGTGACCAGTCGATCCCGCACCTCTGCCCGGCGCGGGTCGTCCTCGTCGAGGGAGGCCAGCTCCCTGAATAGCGGCGCGAGGTGCCCGTACTCGTCGGAGCCCTTGCGCTTGCCTTCTGTTCGTTTGTCCGCCATGCGATCGCCCTCCAGTCCTTGTGGACATCGGTTGAAGCATGTTGCCCGCTCGGGGGGCCTGACGCTTCTCATTGTAAGTCTCGGCGCGAGCCTTGGGCAAGAATAAAAGAGGTTAATTTCGGATTATTGGGGAGTTACGGGACCTGCGGGGACACTCATCCCATATTTCGTTGTTACTGCGCGGTTGGGTACCCTTTGCCCGCCGATCCGAAACCTCCCGCTGTGCCCGTCGTCACCGGAGGCAGCAATGCGGCCGCTCCCGCACCGGTCAGAGGCCGGTGGTCTCGCGGTACTCGCCCCACTCCACGCGCAGCACGCCGCAGATCTCCCCCAGGGTCGCCTCGGCCCGGGCCGCCGCCAGGATCGGCTCGATGAGGTTCGCCGTGCCCTTTGCGGCCGTGGCGATCTCGGCCAGCGCGCGGTCGACGGCGGCGTTGTCGCGTCCGGCGCGACGGCGTGCGAGCACGGCGTTCTGCTCGCGTTCGACGTCGCCGGAGATGCGGAGGATCTCGAGGTCGGGGGTGACGGTGTCGTGGAGTTCGGTGACGCCGACGATGTGCTTGGTGCCGTCCTCGAGCTGCTGCTGGTAGGTGAAGGCGGCCTCGGCGATCTCGGCGTTGAACCAGCCGTCCTCGATGCCCTGCAGGATGCCCGAGGTGACGGGGCCGATCTCGTGGCGCGGCGCCGCTTCGCCGGATGCGTCGACGTCGCCGGAGCGTGCGGCGGCGTCGATCTTCATGGCCTCCAAGGCGGCTGCGGCGGGGTCCTCGCCGCGCCCGACGGCGCCGGCGGCGTCGGTCATGGGCACGGTGCCGCCGAGGGCGAGGATCTGGAGGAAGATCTTCTCGGCCTCGGCCTCGATCTTGTCGGTGAGGGCCTCGACGTACCAGGAGCCGCCGAGCGGGTCGGCGACGTTGAGGACGCCGGTCTCGTCGCGCAGCACCGACTGGGTGCGCAGGGCGATCTCGGCGGACTGGTCGGTGGGGAGCGCGAGGGTCTCGTCGAGTGCGTTGGTGTGCAGCGAGTTCGTGCCGCCCATGATGGCCGCGAGGGCTTCGACGGCGGTGCGCACGACGTTGTTGTAGGGCTGCTGCGCGGTGAGGGAGACGCCGGCGGTCTGGGTGTGGAAGCGGAGCCACTGGGCGCGGTCGGTCGTGGCGCCGTAGACGTCCCGTAGCCAGCGGGCCCAGATGCGGCGGGCGGCGCGGAACTTGGCGATCTCCTCGAAGAAGTCGATGTGCGCGTCGAAGAAGAAGGAGAGCCCGGGGGCGAAGCGGTCGACGTCGAGGCCGCGCGAGAGGCCGAGTTCCACATAGGAGAAGCCGTCGGCGAGGGTGAATGCGAGTTCCTGCGCGGCGGTCGATCCGGCCTCGCGGATGTGGTAGCCGGAGACCGAGAGCGGCTTGTAGCGCGGGATGTTCTCGGCGCAGTACTCCATAAGGTCGCCGATGAGGCGCAGGTGCGGCTCGGGCGGGAACAGCCACTCCTTCTGGGCGATGTACTCCTTGTGGATGTCCGTCTGGAGTGTGCCGTCCAGTGTGGCGATGTCGACGCCCTGGCGTTCGGCGGCGGCGAGGTACATGCAGAAGATGGGGATCGCGGGCCCGGAGATGGTCATGGACGTGGTGACGCCGCCGAGGTCGATGCCGTCGAAGAGGCGGTCCATGTCGGCGGTGGAGTCGATGGCGACGCCGCAGTGGCCGACCTCGCCGAGGGAGGCGGCCTCGTCGGAGTCGCGGCCCATGAGGGTGGGCATGTCGAACGCGACGGAGAGGCCGCCGCTGCCCGATTTGAGGAGCATCTTGTAGCGGGCGTTGGTCTGCTCGGCGTTGCCGAAGCCGGCGAACTGGCGGATCGTCCAGGGGCGGCCGCGGTAGCCGGTGGGGTAGAGCCCGCGGGTGAAGGGGAACTCGCCGGGCCAGCCGATGCGGTCCATGCGGGGGTCGGCCACGCCTTCGGGCGGGCCGTAGACCGGTTCGGTCTCGAGCCCCGAGAGGGTGGTGAAGTCGGCCTCCCGTCGAGCGGCGGACTCGTAGCGCTGCTCCCAGCGCTTCCGGCCTTCGGCGATCGACTCAGCGTCCACGGTGACACCCCATTTTCGGTCGTTCCTGCCGCGCCGGCCCCGACGTGGCCGCGGGCTCGTGGCCCGCGGACGCCCGATGCGGCCGCTTCGGCGAGCCCCGGTCAGGCTCACGGCCCATACTACTGAACGCTCGTTCAGGTGCACAGGATCGCGAGCCTCCGGATCATCGTATGAGGTTCGGGAGTGTCTACGCAAATCGGGCGCCCGGGGGCCCCCATTTCAATCGTGCCGCACGGGTCCGACATCGCGCGCAACGCGAAGCGCGGTCGCATCAGCCGATCGCAGCGTGAAGCCCGGTCATGTCGGCCGAGCGCCATGTGCAACGCAGCCGCGTCAGTCGATGTCCCGCCAGGCGCGGAAGGCCTCGAGCTCGACGGCCACGAGCTGGCCGGGGTGGAAGAGGCCGTTCACGATCACCACGGTGGCGGTCGGCTTGACGACGCCGAAGAACTCGCCGTGGACCCGGCCCACCGGGTCGGCGTGGGCCGGGTCGGTCACATAGAGGCGGGAGCGCACCACGTCAGAGACGCCCGCCCCGGCGTGGACCATCGCGTCCAGGGCGGTGCGGAAGGCCTCGCGGGCCTGCCCGGCGGCGTCGCCCTTGAGATGCGGGCGCGCTTCGACATCGGCGGTGCAGGCACTGGTGAGGACCAAGGGCCCCACCGCGACCGCCCGCGAGTAACCGTAGAGCTGCGCCCACGGCCCGGTCTCCGGTACCCGTTCGACCAATGCCATGCGCGCCTCCCCGGTGGTTACAGTCCTTTCAACAGGTTCAACGCCTCAGCGACCGTGAAGTTACGCTCATACAGGGCCGTTCCGACAATGGCACCTTCGACGCCGATGCCCGTCAGGCCGGCGAGGGCGCGGAGGTCGTCGAGGGAAGAGACGCCGCCGGAGGCGATCACCGGCTTGTCGGTGGCGTCGCATACCGAGCGCAGCAGGTCCAGGTTCGGGCCCGAGAGCATCCCGTCGCTGTTCACGTCGGTCACGACGTACCGCTCGCACCCGGCGCGCTCGAGCCGCTCCAGGGTCGCGAAGAGCTCGCCGCCCTCGCGGGTCCAGCCGCGCGCGGCCAGGCGCCCGCCCTTGACGTCGAGGCCGATCGCGACCCGGTCGCCGTATTCGCCGCAGATCCGGTCGCACCACTCGGGGTTCTCGAGCGCGGCGGTGCCGATGTTGACGCGGCGGGCCCCGGAGTCCAGGGCGCGCGTGAGGGTCTCGTCGTCGCGGATGCCGCCGGAAACCTCCACTTGCATGTCCACTTTCGACACGACCTCGGCGAGCAGCTCATGGTTCGTCCCGCGCCCGAAGGCCGCGTCGAGGTCGACGAGGTGCAGCCACTCGGCGCCCTGGCGCTGCCATTCGAGGGCCGCCTCGATCGGGTCGCCGTACGCCTTGCCGGAGCCGGCCACGCCCTGCACGAGCTGCACGGCCTTGCCGCCGGTCACGTCGACGGCCGGAAGAAGCTGAAGTTCGGTCATGTCATGCCTTTCAGGAAGCCAGGTCCTTGATCCAGTTGGACAGCAGCGCGTACCCGGCGTCGCCGGACTTCTCGGGGTGGAACTGGGTGGCCGCCACCGAGCCGCGCTCCACGGCGGCGATGAACGGCTCGTCGTGCGTGCAGATCGCGGCCAGCGCCCCCGGGGGCACCGCCTTGGCGGCGTAGGAGTGCACGAAGTAGAACCGCTCGGCGGGATCGATGCCGGCGAAGAGCCGCATCCCTTCGGCCGCTTCGACGGTGTTCCAGCCCATGTGCGGGATGCGCTGGGCCGCAAGGAGTTCCACGCGGCCCTCGAAGACGCCGACGCCGCGGGTCCTGACGCCGTGCTCGACGCCCTCCTCGAAGAGCACCTGCTCGCCGACGCAGACGCCGAGCACGGGTGCTCCGGCGGCGGCGCGCTCGCGGATCACCGCGTCCACACCGTGCTTGAGGATGCCCTCCATGCAGGCGGCGTACGCGCCCACGCCGGGCACGAAGAGCCCTGCGGCGCGGCGGGCCTTGTCGAGGTCGCTGGTGAGCTCGACGTCGGCTCCGGCCCGCTCCAGGGCGCGGAACGCGGAGCGGAGGTTGCCCGAGCCGTAGTCGAACAGGGCCACACTGGGTTTCGCCATCGGACTCCCCTAGCCGTAGATCAGGTAGACGCCGCCGAGGAACGCGGCCACGGCGCAGGCCGCGACGATGATCGCGGCGGCGTACTTCTCGTTCTTGCGCAGGGTGATCGAGCCGCCGAGGAGGACGCCGGCGACCGCCATGAGCAGGATCGGGCCGGCGTAGCTCACAGCACGCCCTTGGTGGACGGGATGTCGGTGCCGTCGATGCGGGTGGCGTACTTCAGGGCCCGCGCGAGGGCCTTGAACTGGGCTTCGATCACGTGGTGCGCGTCGGGCTTCTGGCCGGGGTTGGAGGCGCGGAGCACGGTGACGTGCAGGCAGATCCGGGCGTGGTACGCGAACGACTCGAGGATGTGGCGGGTCATCGAGGTCGGGTAGTCCGTGCTGATCATCGGGGCGATGTCCATCGGCTCCTCGTGGACCATGTACGGGCGGCCCGAGAGGTCGACGACGGCGCGCGCGAGTACCTCGTCGAGCGGCACGGAGGCGTCGGCGAAGCGCACGACGCCGGCCTTGTCGCCCAGGGCCTCGGCGAAGGCCTGGCCGAGGGCGATCGCGGTGTCCTCCATCGTGTGGTGGGAGTCGATGTGGAGGTCGCCCTTGACGGCGATCTTGATGTCGAAGCCGCCGTGCTTGCCGAGCTGGTGGAGCATGTGGTCGTAGAAGCCGACGCCGGTGGAGATGTCGACGGTCTTCTCGGTGCCGTCGAGGTCGACGTAGACGTCGACGCTGGTCTCACCGGTGGTGCGGACGATGTGCGCGGTGCGGCTCACGGTTGTTGCTCCTGTTGCGTTTCAATGGCGCGGCCTTCAGAGGCACGATCGAACAGTTCGGGTCGCTGCGCGAGCGCGGTGTCGAACGCGTCGAGCAGCGCGGTGGTCTCGTCCTCGGTTCCGGCGGTGATCCGCAGGCGGCCGGGGAGGCCGACGTCGCGGATGAGGACGCCCCGGTCGAGGACGGCGCGCCAGACGGCGGCGGCGTCGCGGAGGCCGCCGACGAGCACGAAGTTCGCGTCGGAGTCGGCGACCGGCAGCCCCTTGGCGCGCAGGTTCTTGACGATGCGGTCGCGCTGGTGCTTGAGCTCGTCGACCTCGGCCTGGAGCTGGGCGGCGCACGCGAGCGCGCCGCGCGCGGCGGCCTGGGTGATGCTCGAGAGGTGGTACGGCAGGCGCACCAGCAGCAGCTTCTCGACCAGCTCCGGGTCGGCCGCGAGGTAGCCGACGCGGGCGCCGGCGAACGCGAAGGCCTTGCTCATGGTGCGGGTGACGACGAGGCGCTTGCGGCCTTCCAGGCGGCCCAAGGCGGTCGAGCGCGGGTCGCGGGCGAACTCGGCGTAGGCCTCGTCGATCACGACGATGCCGCGGGCGGCCTCGTACGCGGCGTCGATGACGGCGGGTTCGAGCGCGGTCCCGGTCGGGTTGTTCGGCGAGACGAGGAAGACCACGTCCGGGTCGTGCTTCACGATCGCCGCACGCACGTACTCGGGGCTGAGCGTGTAGTCGTCCTCGCGTCCGGCGTCCACGAAGGCGGTGCCGGTGCCGCGGGCGAGCAGCGGGTGCATCGAGTACGAGGGCATGAAGCCGAGCACGGTGCGGCCCGGCCCGCCGAAGGCCTGGAGCAGCTGCTGCAGGATCTCGTTGGAGCCGTTGGCGGCCCACACGTGGTCGGCCGTCAGGCCGTGCCCGCCTCCCTTTTGAGCAAGGTAGGAGGCGAGGTCAGCGCGAAGCGCTGACGCGTCGCGGTCCGGGTAGCGGTTGAGGCCGCGCAGTTCGCGCCCGATGAACTCGGCGACCACGGCCGCCACCTCGTCGGGGATCGCGAACGCGTTCTCGTTGGTGTTGAGCTGGACGGGAACGTCGAGCTGCGGCGCGCCGTACGGCGACTGCCCGCGCAGGTCCTCGCGGAGCAGGTTCTCGATCTCGCTCGCCCTCCCGTCGCCCGCCACCGCCCGAACCGGAGTGAACTCGGTATTCATTTCGTCTCGAATCTCGCGGACACGGCCTCGCCGTGCGAGGGCAGGTCCTCGGAGTTCGCGAAGGCCACCACGTCGTCGGCGACGACGGCGAGCGCTTCGCGCGTGTAGTCGATGATGTGGACCGCGCGCAGGAACGTGTGGACGCTCAGCCCGGCCGAGTGGCGGGCGCAGCCGCCCGTGGGGAGCACGTGGTTCGAGCCGGCGCAGTAGTCCCCGAGGGAGACCGGCGAGTAGGCGCCGACGAAGATCGCCCCGGCGTTGCGGATGCGCAGGGCCACCTCGCGGGCGTCCGCGGTCTGGATCTCGAGGTGCTCGGCGGCGTACGCGTCGGCCACGGCCACCGCTTCGTCGATGTCGGCGACGAGGATCGTCCCGGACTGCTCCCCCGCGAGCGCGGTCGCGATGCGGCCGGCGTGGCGGGTGTCCGGCACGCGGCGCACGAGTTCGGCGTTCACCGCGTCGGCCAGGTCGGCCGAGTCGGTGATGAGGACCGAGGCGGCGGCCGGGTCGTGCTCGGCCTGGCTGATGAGGTCGACGGCCACGTGGACCGGGTCGGCGGTCGCGTCCGCGATCACGGCGATCTCCGTGGTCCCGGCCTCGGCGTCGGTGCCCACGAGGCCGCGCACGGCCCGCTTCGCGGCGGTGACGTAGATGTTCCCCGGGCCGGTGATCATGTCGACCGGGGCGCATTCCTCGGTCCCGAAGGCGAACATGCCGATGGCGGCCGGTCCCCCCACGCTGTAGACCTCGTCGATGCCGAGCATCCCGGCGACGGCGAGGATGCCCTGGTCGGGCAGGCCGCCGTTGTTCTTCTGCGCGGGTGACGCGAGCGCGATCGAGCCGACCCCGGCGATCTGGGCCGGGACGGCGTTCATGATCACGGAGGAGGCGAGCACGGCGAGGCCGCCGGGCGCGTACAGGCCCACGCGGCCCACCGGCAGGTACCGCTCGGTGACGGTGCCGCCGGGCGCGACCTCGGTGGCGACCTCGGGGAGGCGCTGGGCCTCGTGCGCGGCGCGCACCCGGTCGATCGAGGTCTGGTAGGCGCGGCGCAGCTCGGGGTCGAGCTCATCGACGGCGGCCTTGATCGCGCCGTCGGGGACGCGCAGGTGCTCGAGCCGCACGTGGTCGAAGCGTTCGACGATCTCCACGACCGCGGCGGTCCCGCGATGCTTGATGTCGTCGATCAGCGGCTGGACCGAGCGCAGGGCCTCGCTGACGTCGAACGCGGCGCGCGGCATCAGCTCGCGCAGGGCGCGGGCCGAGTAGCCGGGTACTTCTCCTGAAAGATCGATGCGTCTGAGCACGGTCCAAGCGTAGTAGCCCGGCTTTCCAGGTCAAAAGGCATACCGCTATTCGGGAGCGTCTGTTCGAAGACTGGGCCGACGTGACCAGCCCGCGCAGACGGTGTAAGTGAAGGTCGCGGCGAGGGCCATGACCGCCAGGGCCCCGAGCTGGAGCGAGTCGAGGGCCGTTGTGAGGTTGCCGACCTTCAGCGCCGCCCACGCCGCGGCGGGGTCGAGCTCGACGAACAGGACCGACGGCGGGCGCCACATGTGGGCGCCGACGGGGGCGTGCTCGACCGAGTCCCAGAAGTGCTGCCATTCCTTCGCGCCGATCTTCCACGCCACCACCTGGCAGCCGATCGAGCCGATGACCAGGCCGAGCAGGAGCAGCGGGCCGCGCCGCTCGCGCATCGCGGCCCAGGTGAAGGCCGCCGCGAGGATGCCGAGGACCAGGCCGATCCCGGCGAACACCAGATCGCCTTCGACGTAGCCGCTCGGGTAGGTCTCGACCGAGGCCCAGCCGCCTTCGACGACCACGAACTCCACGCGCGGGGTGGCCACCTGCCACAGCATCGCGGCCGGGACGCCGATCGCGGTGAGGACGACGGCCAGGAACCCGGCGGCGAGCAGGTCGCGGCCGATCGTCCGCTCCGAGCGGGTGCGCCTGCCGTAGACGTGCGCATCGCCCTCGCGGGGAGCGGCGCCCTGGGAGCCGGCCGGGTCCGCGGGGGCGACGGCCGCCCCTTCCCTGCCCGCACTGTCGTCCGGACGGAGGTTCACGGTGCGCTCGGCGTCGTCAGTCACGCCTGGAATCCTGCCACAGCGGCGCCCGCGCCCGTCAGGGATGTACGGGAGCGGACGGTGCGGAACGCGGCGGTTACAAACCGTCGACAATGGTTGCGGCGGCTTCGAACCACGCCGCGCGCGTCTCCGGCCGGAGCGCCGAGAACTCGATCTTCGCGCCCGGCTCGAGCGACGGGTCGTACGGCACCACCGCGCACGCGCGGGTGCGCTGCGAGAAGTGCCGCTGGAGGTCGTTCAGGAGCGGCCCGGGGTTCGGGGTCGGCATGGACAGCAGCGTGACCGCGTTCTTGACGAGGTTCCCGTAGCCGCCCTCCTCGAGGTGGTCGAGCATCCAGTCCGCCGAGAACGCCGCGTCCTCGCGGGGCACGGTGGTGACCACGAGCCGGTCCACCGAGGAGACCACGGTGCGCCAGTTCGGGGACTCCACGTTGTTGCCCGTGTCGATGCAGACGATGCCGTGGGTGCGCGTGAGGATGTCGAGCACGCGCAGCACCGTGGTCGGGTCGAGGCGGCGCTGCAGCTTCGGGTCCTCGTCGCCGGCGAGGACGTCGAAGGAGCCGTCGGAGGAGTGGCGCAGGAACTCGTCGAGGTGCTCGGGCAGGTGCACCCCGGCGGCCTCGACCTGGTCGAGGTGCTCCACGAGGTGGCGGATGGTGCGCCCGTGCCGCGCGGACCCGGCCCGCAGGCCCAGCGTGCCGCGCAGTTCGTTGTCGTCCCAGGCGATCACGCCGCCGTTGCGGGCCGTGCCCATGGCCGCGGCCGAGAGCACGGTGGCGGTCGTCTTGTGCACGCCGCCTTTGGGGTTGATGAAGGCGATGACCCGGCTGCGGCCGAGGTCGCGGCGCAGGCGCTGCAGCGCTACGGGACTGGGCTCGGTGTGCTGCTGGCGGCGCGGCTGCGGCGGCAGGCCCTGCTGGGGCGGACGCACCTGGCCCGCGATCTGCGCGGCGCTCGGCGGCGTCTGCGTGGCGACGGGAGGGCGGCGGCCCGCGGTGGGCACGGAGTAGTGCGCCTGGCCGGGCGGCGGCCCGACCGGCGGCGAGGGCGGGTAGGCCTCGCGCGGCGGGGGCGTCGGGGTCTGCTGCGCGCCTCCGGCACGTCCGCGACCGCGTCCCAGGAGCTTCTGCCAGCGGGAACCGTCTGACCGGTCGTTGTTCCAAGCTTCGGGCGTGTTCACTCACAACCTCCTCTCGGGCGGACCAATCCGCGGCTCGCAGCTGCGCTGCGGCCGACTGAAGCGTCGCCACCCCGACCGGAAACCATTACCACCCGCGACTATTAGATCACGACGATCCCTCAAGGCCCGTTGCGAATCGCGGGCCCGCGGGCCCGGGGGTGAGGCGTGCGTTACGCCCGGTGCGACGATGCCGCGAGCGCCGCCGCAGCGTCCTCTCAGAACGGCGTCCTTCGGAAGCTGCGACCTTCAGAGGTCCAGTCTAGTGGCTCCCTAGGAGTCCTCTCGCAACCGCGCCAGTGCCAATTCGAGGTCCGCGGGGTAATCACTCGTGAAGGTGACCGTCGCGCCGCGCGTCGGGTGCGCGAACTCCAGGCGGTACGCGTGCAGCCACTGGCGGGTCAGGCCCAGCCGCTCGGCCATCTTCGGGTCCGCACCGTAGGTCGCGTCGCCCACCAGCGGGTGCCCGAGAGCCGAGAAGTGCACCCGGATCTGGTGCGTCCGACCGGTCTCCAGCCCGACGTCCATGAGGGACGCCCCGGGGAAGACCTCGATCGTGTCGTAGTGCGTGACGCTCGGCTTGCCGTCCGCGACGACCGCCCACTTGTAGTCGTGGCGCGGATGCCGCCCGATCGGGGCGTCCACGGTCCCCGAGAGCGGGTCCGGATGCCCTTGGGCCACCGCGCGGTACCGCTTCGACACCCGGCGCTCCTTGAAGGCACGCTTGAGCTCGGAGTACGCGGCCTCGCTCTTGGCGACCACCATCAGGCCCGAGGTGCCCACGTCCAGGCGGTGCACGATCCCTTGGCGCTCATCGGGTCCGTGGCTCGAGATCCGGTACCCGGCGGCGGCGAGGCCGCCCGTCACCGTGGGACCCGACCAGCCCGGACTCGGGTGCGCCGCGACGCCCACGGGCTTCATGACCACCACGATGTCGTCGTCGTCGAACACGATCTCCAAGCCCTCGACGGGCTCGGCGGACCGCACCAGCAGGTCCTCGGGCGGCGGCGGGAGCACCACCTCCAGCCAGGCCCCGGCGGTCACGCGCTCGGACTTGGTCTGGCACGGCGCCCCGTCGATCGTGACATCGCCGTCCGCGACCAGCTCGGCGGCCACGGTCCGGGACAGGCCCAGCAGGCGCGAGACGACCTGGTCGACCCGCTGGCCCTCGAAGCCCTCGGGCACCGGCAGGGCGCGCGTCTGGCGCGCGGCCACGCCGCTCATGCCGTCTCCTTCTGCTTGCCGCCCTTGCTCGGCGACGCCTTGCGGGACTCCGGCGAGAAGCCGTGCCCGGTCAGTTCGAGCAGCACGATGAGCACCACGCCGCAGCACAGCGCGGAGTCGGCGATGTTGAAGATCGGGAACGCCTGCGCGTCCGGCTTGAACACGCTGATGAAGTCCACGACGTGCCCGTGCGCGAAGCCCGGCTCCCGGAAGTACCGGTCGAACAGGTTCCCCGCGGCGCCGCCCAGGACCAGGCCGATCGCGATCGCCCACACCGGGTACACGATCCGGGTCGAGAGCACGATCAGGAAGACGACCACCGCCGAGGCGATGATCGTGAAGATCCACGTGTAGTCCGTGCCGAGGCTGAACGCCGCCCCCGAGTTCCAGGTCAGGTCCAGGTACACCAGGCCCCCCAGGATCCGCACCGGATCGGACGGTTCCAGGTTCGCCTCGGCCAGGTTCTTGGTCCACTGGTCGAGACCGACCGCGAACACCGCCAGCAGCAGTGCGGCGATCGTCAGCCCGGCCCTCCGGGCGGGCATCCTCTTGTCAGGGGTGGTGGTCTCGTCGGGACCCGAACCTGCGTCGGTCTCGGGCTGCGTGTCCTCGCTCAGCGTCGCTCCTCCAGCTGTTTGCAACTGACGCAGAGGGTAGCCGACGGGAACGCGGCCAACCGCGCCGCCGGGATGGGATTACCGCACTTCTCACAGAAGCCGTAGCCGCCCTCGTCGAGGCGTTCGAGCGCGTGGCTGACCTGCCGGATGCGCTCGGAGAGCGAACCGGCGACCGCGACCTCGTGCTCATGCTCGACGGTCTTGGAACCGGAGTCGATCTGGTCGTCCCCGGCGGTGTCGCTCAACCGCTCGCGCTGGGCGAGGGTGATCGAGTCGGTGTAGCGCTGCTGCTCCTCCACCAGCTCGTCCAGCCGCTCCTTCAGGGCGGCGCGCAACTCGGCCTGCTCGCTCTCGGTGCGCAGCTGCTGGGCGTCGTCCACGACAGTGCTCTCCTCGACAGTGTCCTCCTCGACGGCCGGCGCGGGCGGCGCCTGCTTCGCGGCCTTCTTGGCGGCGGTCTTCTTCGCGCCCGTCTTCGCCGCACTCGCCGTGGGCGCTTTCGCGGCGGCCTTCTTCACCACCGCCTTCTTCGCGGCGGCCTTCTTGACCGCTTTCTTCGCTGCCTGCTTCTGGGTCTTCTTCGCTGGACTCATGACGCGCCTCTGGAGGGGTATGTCGGCTCGGGTTCCGGTGGCGTCAGCGCACGGCGGCGCCGCAGCTGCGGCCCGCATCGGGTGTTCGGCATGGCGGCTCCCGAAATCGCGTACTCGTGACGGCCTCGTCGAAACGAGGACAATGCGCGTCAGGCCCCGCCGAGGCGGGGGCCTGCCGCGCAATAAGCACACAGGATACGCAAGTCCTGCAAGTAGGTCAATTACTTCGGGAACTTGGGTCCGGACTGCGCGTCACCGGGAGCGTGATCGCGAGCAGCGGCGTTGAGGCAATCCTTTGCCGGACGAGCCGCCGTCAGCGGCTCCCTGCGGTGGGCACGAGGAGCAGCCGCGAGACCGGCTCGCACATCGCGCACGGGGTGAAGCCGAGCTCGAGCGCCTCCGAGACCGCCAGCGGCTCGTGGTCGCGCCCCGTGAGGTGCGCGCACGCCGAGTGGTGGAAGCGGGGGCGGCCGTCGACGACGGCGACCTCGGTGTCGAGCCGCATGAGGGCCGCCGACTCGACGCTCGTCATGCGCTGCTCGGTCGGCTCGCCGACCGTGGACTCGGGGGCGCGATGGCGGTTGAGGGCGTCGCCGCGGCTCTGCCGCGGCGGGACGTCCTCGAACCGGATCTCCGGATCGCGGTCCACCGCGTAGTCCGTGGGCTCGAAGACCTTGCCCTCGAGGAGCGGCATCTCCGTGGTCGGGGTGTCGTCCAGGCCTATCCGGCGGAACTGCTGGGTGTCGTCGTCGTCAGGTCGGCGCGGCGACCGCTGCGGGCCGCGCGTCGAGCCGGCTCCGTGCTGGGCCACGCGGGGGCGCTTGGCGCCCCGGCCGCGAATCCCGGCGTACAGGGCCACGCCGGTGGCCAGACTCGCCGCGATGGACGAGACCAGCAACTGGTTGTTCCCGGTGATCATGCCTGTGACCAGCAAGACCGCCGCGGTGACGAGGATCAGCAGGCTGCTGACGATCACGTCGATTCCTCCCCTGCGCAAGGTAGCGGGGCCCTCGCGCGGTCCTTCGCGGTCCCCGAACAGGGACCGCGGCATCGTTGAAGCATGGTGGTGAAGCGTGGTGCGGCGGTGAGGGCGGCGGCGCTAGCCGCGCCCTCACCCGCTCAACCATGATTAACGAGGCGATCCCCGTTCAGGTTATGGCCTGGCGAGGCCATTCTGCGGCGCTCGCGAGCCCTGCCGGAGGAGGATGTCCCGGGGAAGGAGCGGGAGGGGCTACCCGCGCCCGCCCTGCATGACGAACGCGGATCTGGCGCCGGTGCGCTCGTTCGGGGCCGTCTGCTGCGGGGCCTCTTCGAAGCCCTCGTCCTCGGTGCGGCCCTGCTGGCCGTTGAGGTCGCGCAGCTGGCTCTCGAGGTAGAGCTTCAGACGAGTGCGGTACTCGCGCTCGAAGGTCTTCAGCTCCTCGATGTTCTTCAGCAGCGACGAACGGGAGTCCTCCAGCTGGCCGATGACCTTCTGGCGCTCCTGCTCGGCTTCCATCTCCATGCGCTCGGCCTTGTCGCGGGCCTGGCCCACCAGGTCCTCGGCCGCGGCACGCGACTCGGTGACCAGGGACTCGGACTCGCGCTGGGCGTCGTGGAGGAGGGCCTTGGACTCGCGCTGAGCCTCGGCCATCATGGTCTTCGACTCGCGCTGCGCCTGCGAGACCATCGTCTGCGCCTCGCGCTGGGCCTCGGTGACCATCGACTGGGCCTCGCGCTGCGCCTCACCGAGCACGGTGTCGGCCTCCCGGCGGGAGTCCTCCAGGTGCTCGTCGGCGGTGCGCTGGGCGACCATGAGGAGGCGCAGGGCCTCCTGCTCGCCGCCGCCGGAGGGGGCGGAGGCCTGCTGCTCCGGACCGCGCTGCGCGAGTTCCTGCTGGAGCTGCTGCGCCTGCTGCTGAGCGGCCACCATCTGCTGGTGCATCTCGTGCAACTCGCCGTCGAGCTCCTGGAGCTGCTGCTCCATGGCGTGCTTCTCCCGCTGCACTCGGTCGAGTGCGGCGGCCATCTCGGCGTGGTCGGCTGCCCCGGGGGGAGCGCCGGCGCGGAGACTCTCGAGCTGTGCGCGAAGTTCGCCGTTCTCATCGCTGAGGCGTGCGAGCTCTCGCTCCACCTCATCGAGGAAACCGTCGACCTCGTCCTCGTCGTATCCGCGCTTCCCGAGCATGGGTTTCTTGAACGTGACGTTGTGAACGTCGGCTGGGGTCAGCGGCATTCGAAACTCCTTCTCAGCTGTTCGCCTGGCGCACAAGGCCACTCAACACGATAACCGTGCCTCGCACCCCCGCCCGGCGCCGCTAGACGATGAGGTTCCTGATGACTACGTCCATCAGGATCCACACGCCCAAGAGCAGCGCCAGGAACGCCAGATCAATCGATACACTACCAAGCCTGAGAGGCGGAATCACCTTCCTCAACCCCTTCAGGGGAGGGTCGGTCACGCTGTAGACCGTCTCCAGGACCGCCGCGGACTTCGGTCCGGGCTCCCAGCGGCGGGCGAACTGCACCACCACGCTGCACACCAGACGGGCCAGGAGGAAGAGGTAGAACGCGAAGAGCGCCAGATAGATCAGCTGCAGTGCCAGGTTCACGGTTCGCAGTGTATCCCTCGGATCAGGGCTGGTTGAAGAAGCCGCCCTCGGCGATCTTGGCCTTGTCCTCCGCCGTCACCTGAACATGCGGCGGCGAGAGCAAGAACACGCGGTTGGTCACCCGCTCGAACGAGCCGCGGGTCCCGAAGATGAGGCCCGCCGCGAAGTCGACCAAGCGCTTCGCATCGGCCTCCTCCATCTCCGACAGGTTCATGATCACCGGGGTGCCGTCGCGGTAGCGCTCGCCGATCGTCCGCGCCTCGTTGTACGTCGTCGGGTGCAGCGTCGTGATCCGGTAGTTCGCGTGCGACTCCTCCTCGGCCGGGACCGGCCGCACCGTCGCGGGCTCGGCCAGCGCGAGGTTGTCGCGCGTCAGGGTCTCCCGGACACCGGGCTCACGGGAGGAGAGCGGTGTCACCGAACCGGAGCCGCGGTTGAGCTGGCGGACGGGGCTGCGGTCGTCGGACGCGGTCCGGCCGACCCGGCCGGTGGTGCGCTGCGCGCCCCGCACCCGCTGGGGTGCCGCCGCCTGCTGCTGCTCCTCGGCGAACTCGTCGTTGTCCTCGTAGCCGTTGCCGTAGCCGCGATCGTCCTCGTCCTCGATGAGGCCGAGCCAGATGCCTGCCTTCCGCATCGCGCCCATCGATCGTGCTCCCTCCTCGGGCCGCCCCTGTTGAGTCAGGTACGCGGTCTCATCCTAGCGCCGACTCCTTACACGGAGGTGATTTTGCCCGACTAGTCAACTGTCCTCGTGCGGCTATTTGTCCACTGCTGCCCCACACCTTACGCCATCGGTTCACGTTCGCCGAGCACGTTTCTGCCCAGTCTGACCATTGTGGCCCCCGCGAGGACCGCGGCCCGGTAGTCGCCGCTCATGCCGGCGGAGACCTCGGTCGCGCCGGGGTCGACGCGCTGCACGGTCGCGGAGCATTCGGCAAGCAGCGCAAAGGCTTTGGCGGGGTCCCAGCCGAGGGGGGCGACGGCCATGACGCCTTTGAGGGTGAGTGCGGGGGCGGCGGCGATCGCTTCGGCGAGCGCTTCGAGGCCTGTGACGGGCACCCCGCCGCGGGCGGTGTCGCCGTCGAGGCTCACCTGGATGAGCGCGTTCAGGTTGCGGCCGTGGGCGGTGGCGGCGTTGCCGAGGGCGTTCGCGAGGGGGGCGCGGTCGACGGAATGCACCCAATCGGCGTACGCGGCGACGGAGCGGGCCTTGTTGCGCTGGAGCTGTCCCACGAAGTGCCACACGGGTTCGAGGCCGGCGGCGGCGAGTGCGGCGGCCTTCGGGGCGGCCTCTTGGTCGCGGTTCTCGCCGAGGTCGGCCTGGCCGAGTTCGACGAGGGCGGCGGCGTCGGCGGCGGGGAAGGTCTTGGTGACGGCGATGAGGCGGACCGAGTCGGCGGGGCGGCCGGCGTCGGAGCATGCGGCCGCGATGGCCTCGCGCGTCCGGTCGAGGTTGTCCTGCAACTGGATTCGGCGCGATCGGGTGGTCAAGGGTGGAGGTCCTAGCGGGTCGGCTGCGGTGAGCGGGTGGTTCGCGGGCTTCGTCGGTGCCGTCGCATTGCGCGTTGTCGGCGCGTCCGCACTGCGTGCTGCGTGCTGCGTCGGCGCTTCGCACCGGCGCCGACGGGCCGCCGAGACTGTCGGGTCCCGACGGTCCGCCGCCGCTAGAAGCCGTCTTTCAGGAAGGCCGGGACGTCGACGTCGTCGAACAGCACTTTGCCGTTGCTCGACTCGCGCTCCGGCTCGGGCTTGGTCTCGCGCACCGGCTCGGGCTTCTGCTCAGGCAGTGCGGTGATGCGGCTCGGCTGGGCCAGTTCGAATTCGGCCTCGTCCTCGACGTCGAAGCCGGCGGCGATCACGGTCACGCGGGCCTCTTCGCCGAGGGCGTCGTCGATGACCGCGCCGAAGATGATGTTCGCGTCGGTGTGGGCGCAGTCGGAGACGAGCTCGGCCGCGTCGTTGATCTCGAACAGGCCGAGGTCGGAGCCGCCGGCGATCGAGAGGAGGACGCCGCGGGCGCCTTCCATGCTCTGCTCCAGCAGCGGCGACTCGATCGCGGCGCGGGCCGCTTCGACGGCGCGGTTCTCACCGCGGGCCGAACCTATGCCCATGAGCGCCGACCCCGCTCCGCTCATGACGCTCTTGACGTCCGCGAAGTCGAGGTTGATGAGGCCGGGCGTGGTGATGAGGTCGGTTATGCCCTGGACACCGGAGAGCAGCACCTGGTCGGCGAGGCGGAACGCGTCCATCATGGAGATCGAGCGGTCGCCGAGGTGCAGCAGCCGGTCGTTCGGGATCACGATGAGCGTGTCGCACTCGTTGCGCAGATCGTCTATTCCCGAGACCGCCTGGGTCTGGCGGCGCTTGCCCTCGAAGGCGAACGGCCGGGTGACCACGCCGATCGTGAGCGCGCCGAGCTTGCGGGCGATGTTGGCGATGACGGGCGCGCCACCGGTGCCGGTGCCGCCGCCTTCGCCGCAGGTCACGAACACCATGTCCGCTCCCTTGAGGACTTCCTCGATCTCGTCGCGGTGGTCCTCGCAGGCCTTGGCCCCCACTTCGGGGTTGGCGCCCGCGCCGAGACCGCGGGTCAGTTCGCGGCCCACGTCGAGCTTGACGTCGGCGTCACTCATCAAGAGCGCCTGCGCATCGGTGTTGATGGCGATGAACTCGACGCCTTTGAGGCCCGCCTCGATCATCCGGTTGACAGCATTGACGCCGCCGCCTCCGACTCCAACGACTTTGATCACGGCGAGGTAGTTGTGCGGTGGTGTCATCGCTGCTGCCTTCCTTCCCCTTCGGCCCTGGGTACGGCAAACGGGATGTGCGCGCACACCCGCTCCCCCCTTAACGCTAACTCACAGTGGGGGCATCTGGTGCGCTGACATCGACATGTTCGTACCCGCCCGCCAACAATCGATCGGCGACCTCGGCTTTCTGCTCGCTTTCGGAACCGTCGCCCCACCGGAGCGTCCGTCCATCTTCGAGATACAGGGTGACGCTCGCCGGGGACGGCGAGGCCACGTGTTCCACCTCGTCGGCGAGGGCTTGCGGGAGTGCCTGCAGCACTATGAGGGTCTCGATCGTGGCCAGGTCGCCCGGTCCGGGGTCGGCGAGCTCGACCCTCCAAATAGATCCGGGAGCGGCGTCGGTCTCGTCGAATACCACACCTTCGACATCGACCATGAGAAAAGTCTCTTCGCCCACCGGAACGGCCATATAAGGCTCGCGTTCGGTGACGGCGACGCTCACCGCGTCCGGCCACGCCCGGGTGACCTCCACGGATTTGACGGGGGCGAGCCCGGCGACGGCGTTCGCGATCGCGTCGAGGTCGGCACCGAGCACGGAGCGGCCCACCGCATCTTGGCCGAGCACGGCGACCTCTTCAGGGGTGAGCACCGAAGTGCCGGTGACCTCGATCCGCTCGACCTCGAACAGCGGTGTGGTCCAGACGATCACGAAGGCCAGCGCCAGCACGGCGAGCATGCCGGTCGCGATCCACCGCAGCCGCCGATTGGGCAGCTTGCGGCGCACTACGTGGACGAGCCGCCAGGGCCCGGGTTCGGGCGTGTTCTCTGGGCCGCGCATGGGTCGATGATTCCACGTCCCGGCCCCTCGGCGGTGGCGGCTCGCCCGGCCCCTCGGATAAGGTAAGGCAAACCTTAGCTAAGAAGGGGAGTGCCGCGTGGCGACGCAGACTGAGGAGCAGACCGGGTCCGAGGCCGTTGAGAGCAGGGCGGTCCGGTCGTGGGAGGTGTTCCCCGTGAGAGTGCAGGCGCTGCAGCGCTTGAGCCCCGCCTTCACCCGGGTGACCTTCGCGGGTCCGGCGCTCGCGCACTTCGCCGACAACGGCTACGACCAGCGCTTCAAGCTCATCTTCCCGGCCCCGGCCTGCGGCTTCGACAAGATGCCCACGAGCGAGCGGTGGTACTCCGAGCTGCGCGCCCTCCCCGAGGAGGAGCAGTGCGGCGTGCGCACCTACACGGTGCGCGCGGTGCGCCGCGCCGCCGGCGAGGTCGACGTGGACATGGTGGTGCACGAGGCGCACAGCGAGGACGAGTGCGGCCCTGCGCTGCGCTGGCTCCGCAATGCTGGGGTGGGCGACGAGATCCTGCTGCTGGGCCCTGACGCGCGCTGGGAGGGCCCGCACGGCGGCCTCGACTTCCACGCCCCCGACGGCGCGGAGCTCCTCATCGCCGGCGACGAGACGGCGGCCCCGGCGATCGCGGCGATCCTGGAGGACCTGCCGATCACCGCGCGCGGCAAGGCGTTCATCGAAGTCCCCGAGGCGGCCGACGTCCTCGTCATCGACTCCCCCGAGGACGTCGAGGTCGTGTGGCTCCCCCGCGACGGCGCGGTGTGGGGCGACAAGCTGATCCCGGCCGTGACCGAGGCGGCGCGCGGCATGGACTTCGCCCGGACCGAGCAGTTCGACGAGAACGAGGACGAGATGATCTGGGAGGCGCCGCAGGAGGTCGCGCAGAGCGACGCCTACGTGTGGATCGCCGCCGAGACGGGCGTCGTCAAGACCCTCCGGTTCACCGTCCGCAAGGAGCTGGGCCTGCCCAAGGAGTGCGGGGCGTTCATGGGCTACTGGCGCAACGGCGCCGCCTGGGATTAGCCGAATGCGTTCGAGGGGCGGTCGCCGGGGATCCGGCGGCCGCCCCTCGCGCTATTCGAAGGTGGGCGTCCCGGGCTCGTACTCGCCGACGAACCGGCGGTGGACCCACAGGAACTTGTCGAGGTCCTGGACCCGCTCGAGCCCGCCGAAGCCGGGGTCGACCTTCTCCAGGAAGGCGTGCAGGCGGCGCAGTTCCGCACCCGAGCGCCCGTCCGAGGCCATCCAGGCCTTCTCCTCGGCGGTCTTGAGCGACTGCTCCCCGAACTCGGCGATCGTCTTGAAGGACTCCTCGGCGAGCTCGAGGTGGCCTTCGATCGCCTCCTGGTCGAAGGCCGGTACGAACAGGTCGAGGGCCGCCGCGCCGCCGGGCAGGACCGTGGACCACAGGACCTTGAGGGTGCGCTTGATCCAGGGGGCCGAGCGGATCAGCCAGTCGCGGGGCATGTCGATGTCGTAGACGCCGCTCGCGGGGTCGCCGTCGAGGGCGTACAGCGGCATCCGGGAGTGCTCGCACCAGAGCACCACGCGGACGCCCACGTGAGTGAGGCGCTGGTGCCAGGCCTGCCGGTCGCGCAGTTCGACCGTGTAGAAGCGCGGCCCGCGGCTCGCCTCGTCCGAGACGAGCTGGATGAGCTTCTGGATCTCGCGGTGGGTCTTGGTCCACCGCTCGATCTCGTTCGCCTCGGCTTCCCCGGTGC
Source organism: Glycomyces sp. NPDC021274 (assembly GCF_040641195.1). Lineage (NCBI taxonomy): Bacteria > Bacillati > Actinomycetota > Actinomycetes > Glycomycetales > Glycomycetaceae > Glycomyces > Glycomyces sp. NPDC021274. The sequence continues at coordinate 20,725 of NZ_JBFADC010000008.1, forward strand.
GCCGCACCAGGTCCGCGAAATCGACGCGGGGTGCGGGGAGCCTGGCGGGCTTCGGCTCCTCCTCGGCGGGCCCGTCGCCGGGGCCGCGGTGGACGAGCGCGTCGATCGGGACGTCGGCCCAGCAGCGGCGGCACTCCGCGTACCGCTTGCCGCCGCGGCGGCGAGTGAGCAGCCGCTCCAGGCCGAACAGGCCGAGCTTCGAGCCGTCAGGGTCGAGGCACTGCTCGGCGCAGGGCACGAGCCGCTTGAGGCGGAAGCCCGGCCACAGCTCGCCGACGTACTCCTCGAGGTCGCGGATGAACTCGTGGAGGAACTGGTCGGGGTAGAGGGCCTTGACCGCGACGCGGAGCCGCTGGCCCTCGATGCGGATGAGCGCGCGCGAGTAGGGGTCGGGCTGGATGACGAGGCCGTTGTGCCAGTGGACGCTGTCCTCGAAGCGCTCGCGTCCGAGGGAGCGGCGGTGCCAGCGGACGATGAGCTGGTGCAGCAGGCCCTCTGGGATGCCCTTGGCGCCCTTGGCGTCCAGGAACTCGCACAGTTCGGCGCCTTCGCTGAGGCCCGCGCCGAAGGCGTCCCAGACCTCGCCCAGGGGCGGCGGCGCCTCGTCGACGAGCTGCGCGATGAGGCTGCTCTGCGGGCGGCCCTCGGGTGCGGCGATGCGGTAGGAGATGTCGTACTTCTCCATGAGCCGCAGGAGCGCGGCGTGGAACTTGGGGTCGTAGCGCAGCGCCGGCGGCTGCTCGGGGTCGTCCCACAGCTCGCGCAGCCGCCAGTGCTCCACGAGGCCGTGCCGCGCGGCGGTCTCGGCGTCGTCGAGGACGAGGCTGACGGCGGTGCTGAGCCAGTCGCCCTTGAGGACCACGATCGCGTCGAGGCCGCTGATCTCCGGGTAGTGGATCCAGTAGCCCAGTTCGGTGGCGATCCGCGCGAGCGCGTCGGCCGCCTCGGCGTCGAGGCCGAACCCCGCTGCGCGGGAAAGGTAGTCGTCGTACTCCAGATAGGACTCGCCGCTCTCGGTGAGGGAGCGGTGCAGGTCCCGCCAGCCCTCGGGCACCTCGCGGTTGATCTGGGGCATCGCGGCGGCCGAGCGCCACAGGGCGGCCTTGAGCACTTCGATGCCGGTGCCGGTGGCGCTGTCGACGAAGTGGAACCCGCCGATGAGGGCGCCGTGCTGCTCCAGGAGGGAGCCCTGGTCGATCCGGGGATGCTGGCCGTCGAGGTCGACATGGGTGGCGACGACGTGGATCTTCACGTTCTCGTCGCCCGCGCGGCGGCGGATCAAGTCGATCCAGTAGTCGACGAAGCCCTGCATGGGGCCCTGGCGGGCCTTCCAGACCACGACGTACACGGCCGGGGCCGTGAAGAACAGCTGATGCGTGGGGCGGTAGACTTTCTGCCCGCCGAAGTCCCAGGCGTTCAAGGAGATCGCCTCGTCCGGGTCGCCGCCGGGACCGGCGACCGCGAGCGTCTTGACCGCGATGCCGTGCGTGGAGCCGCGGGCGGGGTCGAACGGTTCGCCGCGCATCGCCGCCAGGAGCGAGCTCTTGCCGACCTCGCCTTCCCCGACGAGGACGAGCTTGGCCTCGCGGAAGTCGGCGCCGGCCGTGTCGACGCCCTCCATGAACTCGGCGAGCGCGCGGGGCCCGGCCGCGGCGGCGGCCCGCAGTTCGGGCGGCAGGAGGTTGCCCTCCATGTAGAGGCCGGCGAGGTTCTCCAGCTTGGTGATGGACCGGGGCAGGGCGGTGAGGCGGTTGCCTTCGAGGTCGAGGCGGACGAGTTCGGTGAGGTCGCCGATGGCCTCGGGCAGGGCCTGGAACCGGTTGCGGGTGAGGTCGAGCCGGTTCAGGCGGGTGAGCTTCCCGATCGAGTCGGGCAGGGTGGTGAGCCGGTTGCGTTCGAGTCCGAGGTGGACGAGGCCGGTGAGGCGCCCGACGGTGTCGGGCAGGGCCGTGAAGCCGTTGCGGGACAAGTCGAGCCGGGTGAGCTCGGTGAGCTCGGTGACCGGTTCGGGGAGGGTGCCGAGGCGGTTGTCGCCGATGTCGAGGCGGGTGAGGGCGCGCAGGCGGGCGATCGACGCGGGCAGGTCGGTGAGCTGGTTGCGGAAGAGGTCGAGCCTGGCGAGGCGGGTGAGGCGCCCGATGGAGCCCGGGAGCGCGGTGATCCGGTTCATGTCGAGGTCGAGCCGGGTCAGGGGGGTGAGGTTCCCGATCGACGCGGGGAGCGCGGTGAGCTGGTTCTCGCCGAGGTTCAGTTCGGTGAGCTCGGTGAGGTTCCCGATCGAGTCGGGCAGGGTGGTGAGGCGGTTCCCGTAGAGGTTGAGCCGCCGGAGGCCGGTGAGCTCGCCGATCCATTCGGGCAGGCGGGTGAGTCCGTTGACGGAGAGGTCGAGGGACCGCAGCTGCGTGAGGCCCTCCACGGCTGCGGGGACGGTGCCGAGGCCCTGCCGGGAGAGGTCGAGGTTGGTCTGGCCGGAGCGTTTCGCGTCGGCGATCCGCTTTCTGACGCTCATCGCGGGGGTTCACCTGCCGGAGTGCGTGGGTGGGGGATGGCGTTCTCCCCGCCATCCTACCGACCGGTTGCGACACTCCGGTACCGCTCGATCGCGTTGCGTTCCAAGCGGTGCCGGGCCGGCCCGCGGTCGCGGGCCGGCTCCGGGATCAGCGCAGGAGGTCGTCCGGCATGAGCTGCACGGGCGGGGCGCCCATGGTGACCACGACGTCGCCTTCGCCCGCGAGGGCCTTCACGGCGGCGGGCACGTCGTCCCATTCGGCGACGAAGACCTTGTCCGCGTCGGGCAGGTCCACGGCGTCCAGGAGCGCCTGGCCGCCTTCGCCTTCGGGGATGGATTCGCCGGGGCCGAAGATCTCCATCACCACGACCTTGTCCGCCAAGGAGAGCGCTTCGGCGATGTCGGCGCGCATCTCGACGGTGCGGTACACGCGGTAGGGCATGAAGACCACGACGAGCTTGCCGGGGGCGGCGACCTCTTTGAGGGTCTTGATGGCCTCGGTCATCGCGGTCGGGTGGTAGGCGTACTCGTCGAAGACCGCGTAGCCGCCGATCTCGCCGCGCTTCTCGAACCGGCGCTTGACGCCGCCGAACGCGGCGATGCCCTCAGCGACCGTTTCGGGCTCGAGCCCGATGTACAGGCCCACGGCGATCGCGGCGGCGGAGTTGAGCGCGATGTGCTTGCCGGGCATCGGCAGGTGGAAGCGGCCGAGCAGCTGGTTGTGGGCGAGGACGGTGTAGTCGACGCCGTCCTTGCCCGATTCGACCTCGCCGAGCTGGATGTCGGCGCCGTCCGAGAAGCCGTACGTGGCGACAGTGCGGCCCTCGGCGCGGAACTTCCTGGCGAGCGCGGCGGTGCCCGGGCTGTCGGCGCACAGGACGAGCAGGCCGTCCTTGTCAGTGTTGCGGCCGAAGCGCTCGAAGGCCTCCGTGAGGGAGTCCATGTCGCCGTAGGTGTTCAGGTGGTCCACGTCGATGTTGGTGATGATGCCGATCTCGGGGCGGAACCGCAGGAACGAGCGGTCCGACTCGTCGGCCTCGGCCACGAAGTACTCGCCGTTCCCGTGCGCGCCCGTGTGGGCGCCGATGTTCTCGCCGCCGTTCACATAGGACGGATCGAGGCCGGCGTGCGCCAGCATCTGCGAGATGATCGCCGTCGTCGTGGTCTTGCCGTGCGTGCCGGTGACGACGATCGAGCGGCGCCCGGTCATCGCCGCGGCAAGGGCCTCGGAGCGGTGGTAGACGCGGATGCCCCGCTTGCGGGCCTCGGCCACTTCGAGGTGCTCGTCGTTGTGCGCGGTCGAGCGGACCACCGTGTCGATGCCGTCGAGGTTGGAGGGCACGTGCTCGCGGTGGAGCGTGACGCCGAGGCGCTCGAGCTCGGGCAGGCTCGGCCAGTCCTTCAGCTCGGAGCCGGACACCGGGAGGCCGCGGGTCGCGTACAGCCGGGTGAGGCCGTTCATGCCCACACCGCCGACGCCGATGAACAGCGTGCGGCCCAGGTCTTCCGCGGTGACGCCCTCGTCGATGGGGCTCGTCAGGTCGTTGGGGTCGTCGCTCATGCCTGCTCCAGCACTTTCAGTGTGTAGTTGCGCAGCGCCTCGTCGCCGGTGCGGCTGCCGAACGCGGCCGAGGCCCGGGACATCGCCGCGACCCGGTGCGGGTCGGTGATGACCGGGATGAGGTTGGCCTCGATCCATGCGGGGTTGAGCGCTTCGTCGTCGCAGAACATCGCGCCGCCGGCGTCCACGACGGGACCCGCGTTGCGGTACTGCTCCTTGTTGCCCCAGGGCATCGGGACGAAGACGGTGGGCACGCCGAGCGCGGACACTTCCGCGACGGTCATGGAGCCGCCGCGGGCGAGCACCATGTCGGCGGCGGCGTAGCCGAGGTCCATGCGGTCGAGGTACGGGAGCGTCCGGTACGGGACGGGCAGGCCCTCGGGGATGTGGATCGGCTCGTCCCGGCGCGCGCCGGTGATGTGCAGGACCTGGACGCCGCGGTGCGTGAGCGCCTGGGCCGCACCGGAGACCGCGTTGTTGATCGAGGCCGCGCCCTGCGAGCCGCCGTACACGAACAGGACGGGGCGCCGCGGGTCGAGGCCGAAGTACTGGCAGGCCTGGGCGCGCATCGCGTGCCGGTCGAGGTGCGCGATCGCCGGCCGCAGCGGCACGCCCGTGACAGTGCCTTCGGCGAGGATCGGCGAGGCCTGCGGCAGGTGCGGGAAGCCGAGCGCGAGGTTGTCGCTGAACTTGAGCGCCATCTTGTTGGCGACCCCGGGCGGGTCGTTGAACTCGAAGATGACCATGGGGGTCTTGCGCCGCCACGCGGCCAGGTAGGCGGGCACGGCCACGTAGCCGCCGAAGCCGACCACGACGTCGGCCTGGACCTCGTCCATGACGTCGCGGGTGGCCTTCATGGCCTTGAGCATCCGCGGCGCGGTGAGCAGCAGGTCGAGGTTGATCTTCCGCGGCAGCTGGTGGGCCGGGACGTTGCGCAGGTCGTAGCCGGCCTTCGGGATGAGGTCGTTCTCCAGGCCCTTCTCGGTGCCGAGGCATGTGACGCGGACGTGCGGGTCGTGCCGGCGCAGGCAGTCGGCGTAGGCCAGGAGCGGGTAGATGTGGCCGCCGGTGCCGCCGCCGGCGAGGACGACCGATCGAAGCTGAGGCAACGTCATGTCTTTCTGGTCGTAGTTTTCTGGGTGGACTCCGAATCGGATTCGGAGCGGGGTGCGGGCGGCAGGGGGGCCCACAGCAAGCGTACGAGACGTGAGGGGTTGCGGGCCCGCAGCGCCGTCGCGGCGTCGGGTTCGGCACGCGCGAACCCGGCGAGCATCCCGACGGCCGCGAGGATGACGACCAGCGCCGTGCCGCCGTCGGAGATGAACGGCAGCGGCACCCCGGTCATGGGGATGAGGCCGAGCACGCCGCCGATGTTGATGAACGCCTGGCCCGCGATCCAGATCGTGACGCCCGCGGCGACGAGCGCCCGGAACGGGTCGTCCGAGCGGCGCGCGATGCGGAAACCCGTGTAGACGAGCACGGCGAACAGCGCGAGGATCACCAGGCAGCCCACGACGCCCAGCTCCTCGGCGATGAGCGCGAAGATGAAGTCGTTGTGGCCGTTGGGGAGCCAGTCCCACTTCTGGCGGCTCTCACCGAGGCCGAGGCCGAACCAGCCGCCGTCCGCGATCGCGTAGTAGCCCTGGATGGCCTGGTAGCCCCAGGTGTCCGCGAAGTCCTCGGGCCGCGAGAACGAGATGATGCGCTGCATCCGGTAGCCCTCGAACGCGACGAGGACCGCCGAGCCGAGCAGGCCGATGGCCACGAGCACACCGAGGATCCGCAACGGCACCCCCGAAGCCCACAGCAGCCCCAGGAACATCGCCAGGATGATGAGCATCGTGCCGAGGTCGGCGTAGCCGATGACGATGAGCAGCAGCCCGGCGATCGGGAACATCGGGATCGCGAGCTCGCGCCAGGACGCGATTCGCGGGCCGAGCCGCACCAGGGAGTCCGCGGCCCACAGGAGCAGCGCGAACTTGGCGATCTCGGCGGGCTGGAACTGGAAGGGCCCCAGGTCGATCCACAGCTGGTCGGTGGCGATGCCGCCCGTGGAGTCGCCGCCCGCGGCCTCCTGCTGCTTCTGCCGGATCGACATGACGACCAGGACGAGGCCGAGCAGGATCGCGACCACCAGGAGCGGGCGCGACACGGCCCGATAGGTGCGCGAGGGCAGGCGCTGGGCGACCCAGAAGCAGACGAGGCCGACCACGGCCCACACGACCTGCTGGAGAATCACCGCGAACGGGTCGCCGGTGGCCTCGTAGGACTCGACCATGGTGGCCGAGAAGACCATCACGAGGCCGATGGTGAGGAGCAGCGCCGAGGAGGAGAGCAGCAGGTAGTACGAGGCGAGCGGCCTGTCGAGCAGGCCGCGCAGCAACTCGGTGAACCCGCTCCTCACCCGGCCTCACCCTCGATCAGGGCGCGCGCGGCGGCCGCGAACGCGTCGCCGCGGTGCGCATAGGAGGTGAACATGTCGTAGGAGGCCCCGGCCGGGGAGAGCAGCACGGTGTCCCCCGGTTCGGCCAGTGCCGCGGCGTGCGAGGCGACTTCGGTCATCACCGCATCGTCCCGGCCGTCGAGCACGACCACGGGGAGGCCCGGGGCGTGTCGCGCCAGCGCTTCCGCCACGACCGCGCGGTCTTGTCCGATGAGGACGGCGCCGCGCATCTTCGGGGCGTACTGGGCGACGAGGCCTTCGACGTCGACGCCTTTGAGCTGGCCGCCCGCGACCCACACGATGGAGTCGTAGGAGGCGAGCGCGGCGGCGGCGGCGTGCGGGTTAGTGGCCTTGGAGTCGTCGACCCAGGTGACGCCGGCATGCTCGACGAGCGTGACGTTGCGGTGCGGTTCGGGCACGTACTTGCGCAGGGCGTCGCCGATGTCGGCGTGCGTGACGCCGACCTGGCGGGCGAGCGCGGCGGCGGCGAGGGCGTTGGCGACGTTGTGCCAGCCGGCCGGGTGCACGTCGTCGACCGAGCAGATCTGGACCGGCTCGGGGCCGGTGTAGTCGACCAGGAAGCCCAGGGCCACACCGTACTGGCCGGGTTCGGGGTGGTTGAGGGTGAACCCGGTGACTTCGGCGTCGGTGTGCTTGGCGAGGGCGACCACGGACGGGTCGTCGAGGTTGGCGACGGCCCGGCCGCCGCGCCAGACGGCGGCCTTGGCCTCGGCGTAGGCGTCGAAGCCGCCGTGCCAGTCCAGGTGGTCGGGGGCGAGGTTGAGCACGGCCCCGGCGGTCGGGGCGAGCTCGGAGGACCAGTGGAGCTGGTGGCTGGAGAGCTCGACGGCGAGCACGTCGAACGGGCCGTTGGCGGTGTGGACGAGCGGGACGCCGATGTTGCCGACCGCGGCGGTGCGGAGACCGGCCTGGGCGAGCATCGCGGCGAGCATCGTCGTGGTGGTGGTCTTGCCGTTGGTGCCGGTGACGGCGAGCCAGCGCGCGGCGCCGGGTTCGCGCAGCCGCCAGGCGAGTTCGGGCTCGGAGAACGCCTCGATCCCGGCGGCGCTCGCGGCGGTGGCGATCGGGTGGTGGGGCGGGAAGCCCGGCGAGAGCACCACCTGCTCGACGCCGTCCAGGAGTGCGGGGTCGAACTCGGCGGCGACGACGCAGGTCGCGCCGCGGGCGGCGAGCGCCCGCATCCGCTCGGAGTCCTCGCGGTCGTAGACGCGGACCGCGGCGCCGCGGTTGAGGAGGACGTCGGCGCAGGCGGCTCCGGCGACCCGGGCCCCGGCGACGAGCACGTTGTCGGCGATCCTCATCCCCTACCCCGCGATCCGCAGGAAGTCGGCGAAGAAGAAGCCGAGGGCGAGCGCGGTGCAGATGCCGGCGATGATCCAGAAGCGGACCACGATGGTCACCTCGGACCAGCGGTTCTCGCCGAGTTCGAAATGGTGCTGGATGGGCGACATGCGGAAGACTCGTCGCCCGGTGAGTTTGAAGCTGGTCACCTGGATCATGACGCTGGCGGTGGTGATGACGAACAGCGCGCCGAGGATCGGCAGGAGCAGGATCGTCTTGGAGGCGAACGCGAGTCCGGCGATGAGCGCGCCGAGGCTGAGCGAGCCGGAGTCGCCCATGAAGATCTGGGCGGGCGAGGTGTTCCACCACAGGAAGCCGAACATGGCGCCGGCGGCGGCGCCGGCGATGAGGGCGATCTCGAGGGGGTCGCGGACGTCGTAGCAGAGGTTGTCGGCGGGCTGGGCGCCGCCGCACCAGTGGCGGTACTCCCAGAAGCCGATGATCACGAAGGCGACGAAGGCCATCATGGAGGCGCCGGTGGCGAGGCCGTCGAGGCCGTCGGTGAGGTTGACGCCGTTGGCGGTGGCGTTGACGAGGAGCACGATCAGGATGACCATGCCGATCTTCGTCAGGGGGATCTCGCTGATGTCGCGGGTGAAGGAGAGGTACGGGGTCGCGACGGTCTCGGAGATGTCCGGGGAGTCGATGGAGCCGGTGTAGTAGACGGCGAGGATGCCGAAGATCGTGGCGGCGATGGTGAGGCCGAAGACCTTCGCGCGGCCGGAGATGCCGCCGGAGTGCTTGCGGCGGATCTTGAGCCAGTCGTCGATGAAGCCGACGAAGCCGCAGGTGACGAAGAGTCCGATGAGGACGATGCCGGTGGCGGTGAAGCCGGTGGGGCGGTTGAAGGTGACGCCGTCGACGTTCTCGGGGAGGGCCATGAGCACGAGGTGGCCCGCGACGTACGCGAGCACCGTCGTGAAGATGAAGACGACGCCGCCCATGGTGGGGGTGCCGGCCTTGGCGAGGTGGGTCTGGGGGCCGTCGGAGCGGATGGGCTGTCCCGCCTTCAAGCGGCGGAAGAGCTTCGCCGCGAGGGGCGTGAGCGCCATGGTGAGCGCGAACGCCACGAACGCGGCGACGATTACGGCTCTCACTGGTCTGTGTCCTCCTTGGCGCGCAGGTGGTCGGCGACGTCCCAGGTCCGGTATCGGGAGCCCTTCACCAGGACGGCGTCGCCGGGGCGCAGCCGGCTTTGCAGCAGCGCGATGGCTGCGGCTTGATCGGGTACATGGGTGGCGGTGACGCCGTCGGCACCTTCAATGATGGGTTCGGTGCCTTCACCGATGGCGATGACCTCGTCGATGCCGGCGTCGCGGGCCTGTTCGCCGAGGCGGCGGTGGCAGGTCTCGCTCTGCTCTTCGAGGTCGGCCATGAGTCCGAGGACCGCGATGCGGCGGCCCTCGGTGGGGAGCTGCCCGAGGGTGCGGACGGCCGCACCCATCGAGGCGGGATTGGCGTTGTAGGAGTCGTCGATGACGGTGGTGCCGTCCGGGCGGGTGAAGACGTCCATGCGGCGTTCGGAGAGGCGGCCGGATTCGGACAGCCACTCGGCGATCACGTCGAGCGGGGCGCTGATGTTCCAGATGACGGCCGCCGCGGCGAGCGCGTTGTAGACGTGGTGGAGTCCGTACAGCCGCAACTTGACTCGTGCGGACTGGCCGCCGGGTGCGGTCAGCGTGAAGCTGTAGCGGCCGTCGCCGGGGTCCAGGTCCACGGCCATGATGTCGGCGGGGTTCTCAATGCCGAAGGTCAGGACGCCGGCTCGCGTCGCCTCGGCCATGCGGGCCACGCGGGGGTCGTCCGCGTTGAGCACCGCGGTGCCCTCAGCCGAGAGGAACCGCGGCAGCTCGGATTTGGCCTGCGCCGTCGTCTCGATGTCGCCGAAACCGTCGAGGTGGGAGATGCCCACGTTCAGGACGGCGCCGACCTCGGGCGGCGCGATCTCGCACAGCTGCGTGATGTGCCCGAGACCGCGAGCGGCCAGTTCGAGCACGAGGTACTCGGTGTCGGGCTCGACGCGGCACACGGTGTAGGGGTGGCCCAGTTCGTTGTTGAAGTTGCCTTCGGTGGCCACGGTCTTCCCGAGGCGGGCGCAGAGCTGGCCGATGAGGTCCTTGGTGGAGGTCTTGCCGTTGGAGCCGGTGACCCCGATGATCCGCGCCTTCGAGGCGGCCGCGATGTGCTTGGCGAGCTTCGTCAATGCGTCGATGCCGTTGTCCACGTAGATCGCGGGCGTCTCGATCGGACGGGTCGCGATGGTCGCGAGCGCGCCCTGGGCGGCGGCCTTCGCGGCGAAGTCGTGGCCGTCGACCTTCTCGCCGGGGATCGCCAGGAACAGTCCGCCGGGCCCGGCCTTGCGGGAGTCGTACTCGACGCCGCCGGTGACGACCGCTTCAGGGCTGGCCGTCTCGCTGAGCTTGCCGTCCATGACGGCGGCGACCTGGGCCAGGCTCATGGGGATCACGCGGCGGTCTCCTCCTGTTGTGAGTGCGTGCGGTGTTCGGGACTATCACGCTTCAAGGTCGTGCGCCGGTTTCACCCTGGCGGCATCGCGTAGCGCACGCGCCAGGAGTTCCCGGTCGTCGCCGGCGACGAGGCCCTCGGCCGTCTCGGTGGCGGTCTCGTGGCCTTTGCCGAGGAGGGCGATGGTGTCGCCGGGCTCGGCCAGGGCGGCGGCCTCGTTGACGGCGGTTTCCCGTCCCGGGATATTACGGCAGGGCACGCCCTCGACGGCGGCGGCCACCTCGGCGCGGATGCGGGCGGGGTCCTCGGTGCGGGGGTTGTCGTCGGTGACGATGACCAGGTCGGCGGCGCGTGCGGCGGCGGCGCCCATGAGCGGGCGCTTGGAGCGGTCGCGGTCGCCGCCGGCGCCGAGGATCGCGATGACCCTGCCGGGAGTGGAGTCGCGGAGGGCTTCGAGGACGGCGGTGATGGCCTCGGGCTTGTGCGCGTAGTCGACGACGCCGCGCACGGGGCCGTCGCCGGAGACGAGTTCCATGCGGCCGGGCACACCGGTGCAGGAGGCGACCCCGGCGAGGGCGGTCTGCGTGTCGATGCCGACGGCTTCGAGGAGGGCTACGGCGAGCGCGGCGTTGGCGACGTTGTGGCGGCCGGGCATGTTGACCAGGCCGTCGCCCTCACCGTGCAGGGATTCGAGGTGGAACCGCTGCGTGAAGCCGTCGCCGGTGATGTCGGAGACGTAGTAGTCGGCGCTGGAGTCGGTGAGGGAGAAGCCGAGGTTCTCGTCGGTGGAGAGGGTCGCGACGCGCTTGTCGTCGTCGTTGAGGATCTCGATGTCGGCGCGGCCGTCGAAGAGGCGGGCCTTGGCGTCGAAGTAGTCGTCGAGGTCGGCGTGGAAGTCGAGGTGGTCGGTGCCGAACATGGTGAACCCGGCGGCGCGGAAGTGGCAGCCTTCGACGCGGCCGAGGACGAGGGCGTGGCTGGAGACCTCCATGACCACGTCCGTGACGCCCTTCTCGAGGGCGACGGCGAGGAGGGCCTGGAGTTCGGGGGCTTCGGGAGTCGTGCGGGCGGATTCGATGCGCTCGCCCGCGATGCGGGTCTCGACCGTGCCGATGATGCCGGTGGTTCGCCCGGCGTAGGCCAGGCCGGCCTCCACGAGGTAGGCGGTCGAGGTCTTGCCGTTGGTGCCGGTGATGCCGAGGAGGTTGAGGCGCTCGGAGGGGCGGCCCCAGACGCGGGCGGCGATCGCTCCGGTGAGCGTGCGGGGATCGGCGGCGACGAGGACCGGCAGCGTCCCTTCGATGAGGGCTGCACCGCGTTCGTCGGTGAGGACGGCCACCGCGCCGCGCTCGGCGGCCTGGGCGCAGAACTCGGCACCGTGGCGGTTGGCGCCGGGCAGGGCCGCGAAGAGGTCGCCGGGCTCCACGGCGTCGGCGGCGAGACTCACACCGGTGACGTCGAATCGCAGCTCCCCGGCTTCGGGGAGGAGGTCGGCCAGGCCGTCGATTCGGTAGGGAACGGTCGTCTCAGGACGCGGAAAGCTCGGCACGGCCTGACCCTACACCGGCACACACCGTCTGCGAGCCTTACACCGGCGGGCCGCACCGAAAGCGGTTACGACAGCTCAGGCGCGCTCTCGAGGCCCCGGTGGTCGGGGTGGCCGATCGGATTGCGGTCGCGCTCGTCGAGGTTGTCCGACCAGGTGCCGAGGAGCTTGTCGAGCTCGGCGGCCTGGTCGCAGTTGAGGGAGTCCAGGAACAGCTCCCGCACCAGCGAGAGGATGCAGGGCGCGGCGTGCTCCAGGCGCTCGGCGCCTCCGTCGGTGAGGTGCACCCAGATGCCGCGGTTGTCGCGCCCGCATTTGCGGCGCTCGACCAGGCCCATCTCGGAGAGCTTGTTGATCTGGTAGGTGACGGCGCTCTTGGCGGTCACGATGCGGTCGGCGAGATCGCTCATGCGCATCGCGCGCCCGTCGCTGTCGGCCAGGCGCACCATGATCTCGTACTGGGTGTGGGTGATGCCGTGCTGCTCCTGGAGCCGCCGGTCGATGTGGTGCTCGAGGCGGTGGGTGACGTGGAGGAACCGGGTCCACACGGCGTTCACGTCAGGGGCGAGCCAGCGGCTCTCGAAATCTCCCGCGCTCATCGGCGGCCCTCCTTCCTCGGCTTCGGCACCGGCCCTCGCGGCTGGTTCGAATTCGAACAATCCTATCAGGCGGAACGAAGATGAACGGCTCCTGAGTCAGCCACGCCACACTCGGGCCGAAAACCTGGTAGTTCCGCGACTACCAGTGGTTATGCGCAATGACCCGATGCATTCGAGGAATTTTCCCGTTCTAGGCTGTACGCCGACCATCCCGTCCAATCGGCTCCGAGCAACCGAAGGACCCTCAAGCCTTGAACGCCGGCACTTCCTCCCCCGCGCGCTCCCGCGCCCCGCGATCCTTCCTCAGCGGCGCCAAGCGCGTGCTCTCGCTCCCCATCGTGGCGCTCGCGGGCGTGGTCTTCCTGGTCGCACCCGCCTCGCAGTCCTCCGCGCAGGAGGACGAAGGCGCCTCGGACGCGCTCAGCGCCGCCATCGCGGCCTACCTCGACGCGCAGGACGAGCTCAACGCGCTCAAGCAGCAGCAGGCGGACCTCGAGCAGGAGCTCGACGACTCGGAGGCGGAGTCGGCCGCGCTCCAGCTCGAACTCGAGGAGTACGCGTACGTCGCGTCCACCACCTCCGACTTCCAGTCCACGGCCGCGCTCATGGCCTCGGGCGACCCGCAGAACGCCGTCGCCGCCATGGAGCTGCTGCAGTTCCTCGGCGAGTCCCGCGCCGACCGGTTCAACGAGCTCATCGCCCGCCTCCAGGAGATCGAGGCCACCCGCGAGACGCTCGCCGACAACATCGACGAGCAGGAGAAGCTCGCCGACGAGATGGAGGACGCCCGCAACGAGGCCGCCCTGGAACTCGCGGCCTCCGGCGGCGACGACGCCGTCGGGCCCTCCGCCTCCGACGCGCCGCCCGCCGAGCCCGCCCCCCGCAACTCCGACGGGACGCTGCCCGGCGAAGGCTGCTCCGAGGACGACCCGACCACGGACGGCTGCCTGAGCCCGCGCACCCTCCACGCCCTCACGCAGTCCCAGATCGCCGGGTTCACCCGCTTCGTGGCGTGCTACCGGCCCTCCTCCTTCGGCGAGCACGGCAAGGGCCGCGCCTGCGACTTCTCCTCCGAGCCCGACGGCTTCCGCGGCGACGCCCAGGGCGAGGACTACGACTACGGGCAGAACCTCGCGGCCTGGCTCGTCGAGAACGCCGACGCGCTCGGCGTCCAGTACGTGATCTGGTACCGGCAAATCTGGATGCCCGGCGACGGCTGGAAGTCCTACTCCGGCGCCCACGGCGACCCCAACTCCGACCACACGAACCACGTGCACCTGAGCATTCGCTGAACGGCGGCCCGGTTGTCTTGACCTGGGGCCGAATAGGTCACAGGTGCGAAGTAGACGACCTGTCGCCGCCCATGTGTACCGTGGTCACATGAGCTTCGGACCGTCCTCCCTCTCCCGCCGCGGCGCGCTCGCCGCAGGCGGCCTCGCCGTCGTGGGCCTCGCGGCGGCGGCCTGCACGAAGGATTCGGGCACCATCGGCGAAGGCGAGGGCGACGACGCGTCCTCCGAAGCGCCGCAGAGTGCCGCGAAGGTGCAGATCACGCCCGCCGACGGCGCTGCCGACGCGACCGCCGCGACCGAGATCTCCTGGACCGTCGAAGCCGGCGAGTTCAAGGAGTTCACGCTCACCGACGCCGCGGGCGCAGCGGTCGAAGGCGCCATGCACCCCGACGGGACCACCTGGGTCCCCGCCAGCCCGCTCTCGTGGGAGACGACCTACACGGCCACGGTCACCGCCGACGACGCGGCGGGCCTCACCGCCACCGCGACCTCGACGTTCACCACGATCGCCTCCCCGGGAAACCGGGTCGGCATCGAGAACTACCTGCCCGGCGACGGCTCCACGGTCGGCATGGGCGCGATCCTCGCGTTCCGCTTCACCGACTACGAGATCCCCGAAGACCTGCGGGCCTCGGTCGAACGGCGCCTCTTCGTCACCTCCGAGCCGGCGCAGGAGGGCTCCTGGCACTGGATCACCGGGCGGGCCCTGGAGTACCGGCCGAAGGAGTACTGGCAGCCGAACACCGCCGTCTCGGTGCGGCTCGCCATCGGCGGCCTCGACATCGGCGACGGCCGATACGGCGAGTTCGACGCCGAGACCAGCTTCACGACCGACGCCGAGTCGCGCTACCTCGAAGCGGACGACGAGACCAAGCAGATGCGGGCCTTCCGCGACGGCTCCATCGTGCAGACCATCCCGATCTCCCTGGGCGCCAGGGAGATCGACGGGAACGACGCGCGCTCGTTCTCCGGCACCATGATCATCATGAGCCGCGAGGAGGAGTCGACCTTCGTCTCCGACCTCTACGACTACGAGACCGACGTCAAGTGGGCGATGCGCCTGACCTTCTCGGGCCAGTTCATCCACGGCGCGCCCTGGGCGGCGGACCGGCTCGGCGTCGCGAACGGCTCCCACGGCTGCCTCAACGTCTCCGACGAGATGGGCGAGTGGCTCTACAACTTCGTGCGCTGGGGCGACCCGGTGATCGTGAAGAACACCGGCCTCGAAGTGCCGCAAGGCGACGGCTTCACCGGCTGGACCCTCGACTGGGACACGTTCAAGGCGGGATCGGCACTGCAGGCCTAAAGCAGATGGAAAGCCCGGCGAGCCGATGCTCGCCGGGCTCTTCCGCAGCTGCGTTCAGACCGCTTCTTCGGTGCGGACCTTCGGGTCGGCGGCCTGCGGGTGCTCCTCGAGGATGCGGCGGTGCGCCCAGCGCTCCACGAAGAACGACGCGACCGGCACGGTGCCGCCGAGCATGAGGCCCACCGTCTGCGGCCAGAACTTCCAGCCCGCCTGCTGGGCGAGGTGGAAGGCGAGCACCAGGTAGACCATGTAGCAGAGGCCGTGGATCGGGCTGATGACCGAGACCATCGTGTCGTTGTGGGCGAGGTACTTGAGCGGCATCGCCACGAACATGAGCAGGATCAGGAACGTGCCCACGATCCAGGCGACGATCCGGAAGCGTTTCAGAGCGGCGTTCATGCGTGGCTCCCCTGAGCTCTCTGGTCCAGTGACGGTGCGGTGTCGTCGCGGCGAGCCGCGATACTGCGCTCATGATCATCACGGCGAGCCGCAATGATGTCCGACTCGAACGGCGAGGTCATCGGCGGCGGTTCGGGCTTCCCGCGCCGCTGCTGCGTCACGGGCCGGTCCTTGCGCAGTTCGAGGCGCATCTGGCGGATCCACAAGGCGACCGTGAAGAGCGCGAACAGCGGCCATTCGAAGGCGTATCCCCAGCTGATGGCGTTGCCGCCTTGTGCGCGGGAGAGCTGCCACCAGCCGAGCAGCCCGAAGGCGACCGTCAACACCACCGCAAAGAAGTGGAGGACGATCCAGGGAGGCGTCAGCAACCGTCGCACGGAACCCAGACTAGGGTGACCGACCCGATGTTGCCGCCGGGGGGCCGGGCGTGGTGACATAGGCCGGTGACTCAGGACCTGCCGCTGCCCGGCGCCGTGAAGGCGTACCCCGAACCCGACGCCGCCGACGTCCGCGAACTCCTCCTGGACTGGTGCGGCGCCGAGACCGATGACGCCGACGACGCCGCGAAGGCCCTCGGCGCGCTCGACCCCGGCGCGCGCGAGACCGCCGACCGGCTCTACCAGTCGATCGTCGCCGACATGGGCGGGCGCAAATGGCTGACCTGGCCGAAGCCTGCTGAAGCGCACCCGCTGCTCGGGCTGTACCCGCTGCTGGCGGCCGTCCCGGACATGCTCGCCTACCACCGCGAGCACCGCATCGACGAGGACCTCTCGCGGCGGCTGCTGCTCGACGTGGGCGAGAAGCTGCGGCTCAACCGCCGGATCTACGGCAGGGCCGGGCTCGACGTCGCGCACTGGTTCACCGGGCACCTGCGCGGGGCGCTCTACCAGCTCGGGCGGCTCCAGTTCTGCGTCGAGGGCGACGAAGCGAACCCGTTCGTGGGCATCCACATCCGCGGTGAGGGCGGCCCGCTCACGCTCGACGCCGTGAGCGACTCGGTCGAATGGGCGCTGGAGTTCTTCCCGGCCGTCTTCCCCGAGCGCTTCGACGGACCCGAGGACCTGGTGTTCAAGTGCGAGTCCTGGCTGCTCGACCCGCAGTTGCGCGACTGGCTGCCCGAACGCTCGAACATCACCGGCTTCGCCGCGCTCTTCGACATCGAAGCGGCCGTCGGCGCCGAGGGCAACCGGGCCGACCTATGGCGCTTCGTCTTCGCGCGCACCGAGGACACGCCGGTGGAGGAGCTCCCGCAGGACAACACCCTGCAGCGCTCAGTGCTCGCCGGTATCAGGGCGGGCGTGCCGTGGCGCGGGCGCCTCGGCCGCCTCAACCTCGCCAGGCTCGGCCTCTAGTACCGAAACAGCAAGGGCCGCAACACTCTCGTGTTGCGGCCCTCGGCGTCTACTCCCCCGAACGGGCCCGCTGCCAGGCTTCGCTCGCCACATAGTGGTTGTCGTAGCGCTCCCCCGAGGCCGGGATCTCCTTCGGGTCGGCCTCGCCCGCGACGACGCGCTCGAGCAGGCGGTAGTAGTCGAACCGGTCGGCGGCCGGGGTGAACACGGCGAGCACGTCGGCGTCGTGCCCGGCGGCGGCGCCGAAGGCGTGCGGCAGGCCCGGCGGGATGGTGATGAAGTCCCCGGCCTCCAGGACGATGACCTCGTCGCCGGTGAGGACCTGCAGGCGACCCGAGATGACGAACAGCGATTCGGTGGTGCCGGTGTGGAAGTGCGAGGGTGCGCCGTCGCCGCCGTCGGGGAAGGTCGAGCGGTGCACCGAAAGCGCCCCGCCGGTCTGCGAGGAGTCGGCGAGCAGGGTCATGACCGACTGCTGGGCGTGCGCGAGCCGCTCAGCGGTGGCGGCGCGGGCGATGACGGGTGCGGGGACGGTGTCCATGGGTGCTCCTCTGGCAGGTGCTCCGGCCCTTGCCGGAACTCATATCTAGATATTACATGTCTAGATACTGATCCGCAACCGAGGGGCACGCGCCGAATCGCAAGTCCAGAACAGGAACGAGTCAGCAGCACCCGTGTAAAACCTGGACAGCTAAGATCGAGGTTATGAAGATCAGCGAAGGCGTCGAATGGGCCGCGCACTGCTGCCTGCTCCTGGACTGGATGGGTGTCGACGGGCCCGTCTCGACCGCCCGGCTCGCCGCCGGGTACGGCCTGCCGCCCGCCTACCTCAACAAGCAGCTCCAACCGCTCGTCAAGGCCGGCATCCTCACGTCCACCGCGGGCAAGAAGGGCGGCTTCCGTCTTGCCAAGAGCCTCAACGACATCACGCTCATGGACATCCTGACCGCCATCGAGGGCCCCGCAGAGGCCTTCCAGTGCGCCGAGATCCGCCAGAACGGAGTCTGGGGCGACGAGCCCGCCTCGGCGTTCCGCGCCCCCTGCGCGATCGACACCGCCATGCGCGGCGCCGAACTCGAATGGCGGCGCGCTCTCGCCGCGCAGTCCCTCGCGGAGATTCAGCAGAACGCCGAACTGCAGGCCCCGAACCTCCGCGCCCAGGTTCAAGAGTGGTACCGCGAGCCGAGGCCATAGGCTGTCGGTATGCGGATCGTCATCGCCGGGTCGAGCGGCTATCTCGGCAAGCCCCTGATGGAAGCCCTCGAAAGCGTCGGCGAAGGGCACGACCTCGTGCGACTGGTGCGGCACAAGCCCGACGAGGAGAACGAGATCATCTGGGACCCTTACAAGGGACCCCTGGACCCGCAGATCCTCGACGGCGTGGACGCGGTCGTCAACCTGTGCGGGGTGAACGTGGGCGGCAAGCGCTGGAACGCCGCGTACAAGAAGCGCATCGAGGCGAGCCGCGTGGTCCCGACGAAGGTCCTCGCCGAAGCCGTTGCGGCAGCGAACGTGCCGGTCATGGTCAACGCGTCTGCCGCCGGCTGGTACGGCGACCGCGCCGATGTCGAAGTGGACGAATCGACCCCCGCGGCGGCCGACTTTCTCGGACGGCTCTGCCTGAAATGGGAGTCGGCGACGGCCGCGGCCGAGGAGTCGGGCGCACGAGTCGTCAAGCTGCGGACCGGCCACGTACTCGGCCCGGAGAGCGTCCTGCTCGACCGGTTCGTGCCGGCGTGGAAGTGCTTCCTGGGCGGACGATTCGGCAGCGGCAAGCAGTACCTGCCCTGGATCTCGTTGCGAGACTGGGTGGGCGCGGCGGTCACGGCGATCGAGGACGAATCAGTACGAGGCCCCGTCAACATGGTCGGCCCGGCCCCGACGACGAACCGCGAGTTCACGAAGGCCCTCGGCGCCGTCGTCCACCGCCCCACGCCTTGGATCATCCCCGGCTGGGCGGTCAAACTCGTCGCAGGCGAGGCCGCGGTCGAGATGCTGCGCGGCGCCAAGATCAAGCCAGGTGTCCTGCAGGCCAACGGATACGAGTACCAGGACCAGACGGTCTTCGAGGCCCTGAGATACGCCCTCAACACCTGACGCAAGAACATCGCCCAGCACTCGAGACCGGTCCCCGGATGTGGGGCCGGTCTCGAGTGCTTTCGCAACGGAGTCGGAGACGCTAAGTTGAACATGTTCAACTTAAAGCCCTCGAAGGATCGCCCATGTCCGACCCCGCGCCCCAGCCTCGACGCGAGGCTCTTCCGTGACCGTCCCCCCGAAGACCCCCGACCGGCCCGGCACGGTGACCGCCGCCCAGGTGTTCGTCGGCCTTCAGGCCGCCGCATTGTTCTGCTGCGGCCTGCTGCCCGTGTTCGCCTGGTGGCCAGCTTTCATGGCGGCTGTCGTGTTCTACCTCCCCGGTCTGAGCGGAGTGGATTCTGGGCTCTGGATCGCGATGGTGATCGTGCCGGTCGGTGCCGCCGCCTATGCAGTCATCACCATCAGGCAGCTCGGCAACGGTGACCGTCGCGCACGGACCTGGGTCGCGGCCGGACTGGCGATGCTCATCGTTCTGGCCGGCGCCAGCGCGCTACTGCTTTTCGAGTTCGAAGGCGGCGGATCCGTTCTCGCGCTCGTCTCGGCGCTCCCCTCAGTCCTGCTCCAGTTGTTCGCCTGGATGTGCACCCACTCCGAACCGACGGAGCAGTGGTTTCGCGAATGTGAGGCGTATCTGCGCGAACCGAACCCGTAGACCTTGCATCACACTCAGCACTGCAACCTTGAAGGAACACCTGGAATGCCGATCTTGCTTCAGCCTGTGCCCCGTGCCAAGTGGCCGAAGGCCATCACCACCGCGCGGATCCTCACCCGGGTGCAGGTCGCGCTGGTCATGATCACAGGGAACTGTTCGTTCGGGTTTCCGCTGGTCATCGCGATCGCTTGGCCTGTCGAGCGATTCGACTGGCATGAAGATCCCGGCGGGATCGCGATCATCTGGGCATGGGTCATCGGCTTCGCCGCGATCGTCACCTACGCCTGTCTCATCGACCTCTGGGCAGGTGAGGCGGACCGCCGAGCGCGGACCACGATCATCATCGGGACGGCGGTGCTGGTCGGCTTCACCGCCGTGACCATCGCGACTTTCGCGATTTGGGAACCGGCTCTGGCAGTGGTCGTCCTCATCGGGGCCACACCTTCGCTCATCGTCCAGGCGATCGTGCTGCGATGCGTCTACGGCTGGGAAGGCCGCCGTTGGTTCGACGGCAGCGAGGCTGGCCGGATGGATGAGGCTGCTTAGACTGGGCGGACCCGCCTTCGAAGGAACCCGCCCATGTACACGCCGCCCACCACGCCGCCCTCGAACCCGTTGCCACCTGAGCTGCTGCACCGGAAACCCGGGACCGTAACCGCAGCCCAGGTCATGCTCTGGCTCCAGTTCTCGTTCCTGATCTGCTGCGGAGCGGCGGCGGGCTGACCGCGTTGCTGTGGTCTGATGCGCTGGACTTCAGCGACTTCGAGTTCGAGGACGACCTCTCGCAGGGCTTCGAGAACCTCGCGGCGCTCGTCACCATCGTCCTCGCGGTGACCATCGCGGTGGTGATCCTCTTCGGCGTCCTCGCGGTCAAGATCGGCGCGGGCCGGCGTTGGGCGCAGATCGTGACGATCGCGGTCATGCTGCTGGCCTTCGTGTCCGGCTTCATCGGGATCTACACCGGGTTCGAGACGGCCAGCCAGGCGGGCGCGCCCGCCGACGGCGGGCGGCTGATCTGGACCCTGCTCAGCCTCGCGATGCCGCTCGTGACCCTCATCTGCCTGTTCACGGGCTCGGCGAACCAGTGGTTCCGCCAGCGCGGCCGCGAACCGCTCAAGGGGCTGCCGCCGCAGAGCCCTCCGGCAGCGCCGTACCGGTCGTACTGAGCGTTTCGCCAAGGGCGGCGATGTTGTCGCCCACTGCTTCCGGGTCGCCGATGCCCTCGACCATGAGGAGTTGGCGGCGGACACCGGTCTTCTCGGCGGAGACGGCGAGCCGTTCGGCCACGTGGTCGGCTGGTCCGACGGCGTGGCGTTCGATCATCCAGTCGACGTAGGCGGCGTGGTCGCGTTCGCCGCGTTTGGGTTTGAGGCTCACGTACTGGCCGACGCCCCTGGTCAGGAGTTCGGTGAGCGAGGTCCGGAGGCGGTCGACGGTGGCGTGGCTGTCGGCGATGTGGGCGAGGTGCGTCGAGACGTGCTCGGCGGCGTCGGGGTCGAACCCGGCGGCTTCGGCTTCCTGCCGCCAGGCGTTGAGGAGGGCGATGTGGTCGTCGTCGGGGGCGTGCATGCCGAGCAGGAGGGGCAGGCCGTGGCGTCCGGCGAGGCGGGCGGTGCCTTCGCCGGTGGCGGCGACCCAGACGGGGCGGCCGGTGCCGGGGGGCATGACGCGCACGGGCAGGACGTCGAAGAACTCGCCGGCGTGGGCGACTTCGGCGTCGCCGGAGAGCCAGCGGGTCAGGAGTCCGAGGCCTTCCTCGAAGCCGCGTTCGTACCGGTCGAGGCTGGAGCCGAACACGTCGAGGTCGACCCAGGGGCCGCCGCGGCCGACGCCGAGGCGGAAGCGGCCGGGGGCCAGGGCGTCGAGGGTGGCGGCCTCCTCGCCCAGGGCGACGGGGTGTCGGTTGGAGAGGACGGCGACGGCGGTGCCGATCTGGAGGCGTTCGGTGGCGGCGAGGAGGTGGGCGGCCATGAGCGTCGCGGACGGGCTCGCGCCGTACTCGATGAAGTGGTGCTCGGCGGTCCACACGCCGTCGAGGCCGGCCGTCTCCGCTTGCCGCGCATAGGAGACGACTCGGCGGAGTGCCGCCGCCGGTGCGATGCCGGGGAACACTCCGCCGAGGAGGAACAGATCGTGTGCGCTCATGCGCTCACTCTATGGGCCGTCCCTTTTGAAGGACAGCCTCAGTGGCGCAGCATCTCCGCGACGAGGAACGCGAGTTCGAGCGACTGCTGGGTGTTGAGTCGCGGGTCGCAGGCGGTCTCGTAGCGGTCGGAGAGCTGGTCGTCGCGGATCTCCTGGGCGCCGCCGACGCATTCGGTGACGTCCTCGCCGGTGAGTTCGATGTGGATGCCGCCGGGGTGGGTGCCGGTCTGGCGGTGCACTTCGAAGAAGCCGAGGACCTCATCGACGACCTGGTCGAACGCGCGGGTCTTGTAACCCGAGGCGGACTCGTAGGTGTTGCCGTGCATCGGGTCGCACTGCCACACGACCTTGCACCCGGCGGCCTGGACCTTCTCCACGATCGGGGGCAGGACGGTGCGGACGTTCTTGTGGCCCATGCGGGTGATGATGACGAGCTTCCCGGGGATGTTGTCCGGGTTGAGCTTCTGGCACATCTCGACGACGCCTTCGGGCGTGGCGGTCGGGCCGATCTTGCAGCCGACCGGGTTCGCGACGCGGGAGAGGAAGTCGATGTGGGCGCCGCCGATCTGGCGGGTCCGCTCGCCGTTCCACAGCATGTGGCCGGAGAGGGCGTAGGCCTTGCCGTTGAAGATGCGGGTGAGCGCCCGGTCGTACTCGATGGCGAGCATCTCGTGGGAGGCGAAGACCTCGGCGGTGTGGAGGTTCTCGTCCTCGACGCCGCAGGCGGCCATGAAGCGCACGGCGCGGTCGATCTCGCGGCCGATGGCCTCGTAGCGCTCGCCGGCCGGGGAGGTGCGGACGAAGTCCTTGTTCCAGTCGTGCACGGCCATGAGGTCGGCGAGGCCGCCGCGCAGGTAGGCGCGGAGCATGTTCATGGTGGCGGCGGAGTTGGCGTAGGCGCGGATCATGCGCTGCGGGTCGCAGACGCGGGCCTCTTCGGTCGCTTCGAGCGAGTTGAACATGTCGCCGCGGTAGACGGGCAGGCCGAGCGAGTCGAGGGCGGCCGAGCGCGGCTTGGAGTACTGGCCGGCGACGCGGCCGACCTTCACCACGGGCAGTGAGGCGCCGTAGGTGAGCACGACGGCCATCTGCAGGAGCGTGCGCATGTTCGCGAGCACGTGGTGCTCGGTGTTGTCGATGAACGTCTCGGCGCAATCGCCGCCCTGCATGAGGAAGGCGCGGCCTTCGCAGACCTCGGCGAGGAGCTCGCGGAGGTGGTCGACCTCGTAGGGGGCGACGATCGGCGGGACGCCGGCGAGCACTCCGGCGACGTCCTCGACCTCGGCGTAGTCGTCCCAGGGGGGAACCTGCTCGCGGGGCAGGTTCCGCCAGGCGTCGAGCTGATAGCGCTCGGCTTCCTCCGCGTCGGCGACGACGGGAACGAGGCCAGGGTTTCGCAGATCATGCCATTGGCGGTTCACGCGGTAATCGTACGTGGCGGCGGTGCGGGGTCACCACGCTGATTTGCGTGTCTCAATGGGTGAACCCTCACACGCGGGAGCGGGCGGCGCGACACACCGGGGACCGGCGCAGACATCCCACCTTTGGTGGCGCGTCTAGGCTGGCCGAGTGCGCGAGACGACTATTGATGACTGGCTGACCGACCTTGCTTCGGAGCTCCCGGCGCCCGGCGGCGGCGCGGCAGCGGGGATGAGCGCGGCCATGGCCGCCGCCCTGGTGTCCATGGTGTGCAACCTGACCATCGGCAAGCCGAAGTTCGCCGAACACGAGGCGGTGATGCGGGAGGCCCTGGCCGAGGCCGAGCGGCTGCGCGGGGAGGCGCTGCAGCTCGCGGAGGACGACGCGGAGGCGTTCTCGGGCGTCGTCGCCGCCTACAAGCTGCCGAAGTCCTCCGATGCGGAGAAGGCGGCGCGGACCGCGGCGATCCAGGCGGGCCTGGTCGAGGCCGCGGCGGTGCCGCTCGCGGTGGCGCGGGTGTCGGCCGAGGTGATCAAGCTGTCGGGTCGGATCCTGGAAGGGTCCAACCCGAACGTCATCTCGGACGTGGCCGTGGCGGCTTCGGCGGCGAAGTCGGCGCTGGAGTCGGCGGCGCTGAACGTGGACATCAACGTGGTCGCGATCAAGGACCCGGCCGAGCGGGAGCGGCTCGCGAGCACGCTCAACGAGGCGCTCCAGGCGAAGGTGCAGGCTGAGGCGATCATGCAGATCGTGGCGAAGAGGATTCGAGCATGAGTGACATCGACGGGCGCGCGGTCGCGTCGGACATCCGCGCGGCGGTCGCCGCCGACGCGGCGCGGCTGCGCGACGAGGGCATCGTGCCGACCCTGGCGGTCGTGGTGCCGACGGACGACGAGGGCACGGCCTGGTACGTGCGCTCGATCCGCAAGGCCGCGGAGAAGGAGGGCATCGACTGCAGGGTCGAGCACCTCAAAGACCCCGGCAAGGACGAAATCACCGCGAAGCTCCAGGAGCTGTCCCAGGACCCCGGGGTCCACGGCATCATCTGCCAGACGCCGCTGCCGGAGGGTGTGACGCTCTCGCAGGTCGGCGGGTACATCAGCCCGTACAAGGACGTGGACGGCGCGAACTCGGAGAGCCTGGGCCGCCTGGCCGCCGGGCTGCGGACCTTCGCGCCGGCGACGGCCGCGGCGGTGCTGGAGCTGCTCAAGCGCGAGGACCTGGTCCTCGAGGGCGCCAAGGCGGTCGTGGTCGGCCGGTCCACTGTGGTGGGCAAGCCGGCGGCGCTGCTGCTGCTGAACGAGTCGGCGACGGTGACCGTGTGCCACTCGCGCACGAAGGACCTCGCCGCGGTCTGCCGCGAGGCCGACGTCCTCGTCGCGGCCGTGGGCCGCGCCGGGATGATCACCGCGGACTTCGTGAAGCCCGGTGCCACGGTGATCGACGTGGGCACCAACCCGACCGAGGACGGCGGACTGGTCGGCGACGTCGACTACGCGTCGGTCGCTCCGATCGCCGCCAGGCTCACCCCGGTCCCCCGCGGCGTCGGCCCGGTGACGACCGCGCTCCTGCTGCGCCACACTGTGGTGGCGGCGGAGCTGACGAAGACCCACGGCTAGGCGATACGGCTACAGGCATCGAGGCCGACCACCCGGACAGGGAGGTCGGCCTCCGCCGTGCACGCCGAAAGCACTGCATCGGGCTGGGTTTGGTTCCCCGGTTTTCCACGATAGCGAGGCGAACCTGAAGCCAAGCTGAAGCGACCTGAAGCGAAGCTGAAGTCGGCCGCCGGGTCGCGGTCGCGGGAGGCGGGATGGCCGCCGTTTCGACGCACGCCGAGTGTCCGCGTCCGCCTAGGGAAGGGCCCCCGGTTTCGACGCTAGCGCGGCGAACCTGAAGGGGACCTGAAGCATCTGACGGCCGCTGCCGCCTCATGCGCGGTCGAAGCAGTCGGCCAGCGCCGGGAGGAAGTCCATGAAGCGGGCGCGCTGGTGGTGGGTGTCGGCGCCGGTGCCGTCGCTCTTCCACGTCACGAGCCAGCCCTCCTTCGCCGCCCAAGACCAGCGGAACAGGTCCAGACCCGCGGCCTCTGCGGCGGCGGCGACGCTCACCGCGGATGCCGGGTCGTCGGTGTGGAGCTGCCTGGGCACCGGCCGGAAGAACCGGTCCAGGGCGTCAGCGGTGAACCGTCCGATGCGGCCGCGCTGGCGGGGCTGCGGGCGCGGCAGGTCCGGCAGCGCGACCGTCTTGTAGCGCGCCCGGCGCGGATGCCAGTTCCCGGCCATCGAGGAGTCGCCGTCGAGGAGCCGGTGCTGCACGACGTCGGGTCCGGCGCTCCGCAGCCGGACGGCGTTGCACCGCAGCTGGTAGATCGAGCCCGCGGCGGTCGCGTCGAGCGCGCTGAACCCGAAGGCCGGCCGGTCGCCCCACACGCCGTGCGTCCAACCGCGCACGTGTGCGACCGGGAACCCCAGGCGCCCAAGGGAATCCAATACGACCGAGGTTTCGCCGCCGAGGTCCTCAGAATGGAGTTCGGCGCGGAACGCGAGCCGGTACTTGCGGGCGAACTGCTGCCAGCCCGCGAGTGCGGCGCGGGCCTCGCGTTCGGCCGCCGGGTCGAGCCGGGTCTCGGTCTCGAGGACCGCTCCCGCCCGTTCGGCGCCGCTCCGGCCGACCTGACCCACCACAGGTTCCTCCCACTGTCGATTCACGAGCACTGTATGGCGGCGGGGCAAGGCCGTCCTCCCCCAATTCGTGCCGCAATGCGCCCGGCCCGGGCGGGCCGCCCCACCCGCCCCCGAAACGGGGGCTGTGGCCTCGGAAAATAACTCCAAGTGGCGGATACCCGACAGACATGCACGACTGCCGGACGTAGCGTTAAGGCTTCCCACGCAGAGGAGGTTGCGTATGACACGTCGTCTCGCATTCGTGGCGACCGTCGCCGCCATGATCGTCTCGGTCTCGAGCCCGGCGATGGCGTTCCAGCACGACAGGGTGCAGAACCCGGTGGTGCACTGGGCACTCGACATCGCGATCCTTGCCATCGTGGTCGCTCCGATATGGACGGCGCTGCTCTGGGGCAAGGGACGCAGCAAGTGGCTGCTGGCAGGCCTGATCGCCTTCGTGCAGCTGCCGGTCGCGATCCTCGGCTTCTCACCG
The DNA here is from genome assembly GCF_040641195.1 of Glycomyces sp. NPDC021274. Classification (NCBI taxonomy): domain Bacteria; kingdom Bacillati; phylum Actinomycetota; class Actinomycetes; order Glycomycetales; family Glycomycetaceae; genus Glycomyces; species Glycomyces sp. NPDC021274. Next base: position 47,035 of record NZ_JBFADC010000008.1, read on the forward strand.
AGCGCCTCGGCATTGTTCGCCGGCAGCGGCCTGTTCCTCGGCCTCGCGCTCACGGTCGCCGCGATCTGGTACACCCGCAGGGTGACCCGCCAGGAGCGGGCCGCCAGCGAAGCGCTCGTCCAAGAGGCCCTGCCCCAGAAGGAACTGCCGGGCGAGGCCGCCTGAGCCGAGGGTGAAACCGGTGAGCCGACCGCCTTCGCGCAGCAGCCGGAACACCGGGCAGCCTTGGAAGGGACCGTCGAATCCGCCGGTGGCGGGGTTGCGGTAGGCGTGCCACGAGCAGTGCGCCTCGCCGACCCAGCCCCAGGCCCGGTGCGTCTCGGCCCCGCCGAAGCGGTACACGCCGACGCTGAGGGTCCGGTCGCCGACCGGGCGCCGGTAGAAGTCGGCGTCGAGACCCGGCACGGGAATCGTCTCGAAGTCGATGTCCGGCAGGGTCTTGTGATACGTGAAATCGGCGAGATGCGGGATCTCGCCGACCATCACAGAGGGATCAGTCTCTCGATAAGCCACGGGCACACCTGGTCTAACGACCGGGCGTGCCCGTGGTTGCGCTATGACAGTGCTTTATGGCCGATCCGGCTTCAGCTCCCCTTCAGGTTTCCCCCACTACTGTGGAAAACCGGGGGCCGCTTACGGCGAATGCTTGCGGAGCCGTAAATGTGCACAGCCAAGGCCCGGCAATGTTCTCGGCGTGCCCGTCGGCTACACGCCGAAGAACACCTCGGCGTCGGCATAACGCTCGACCGGGACGGTCTTGAGCACGTCGGTGCCTTCGTTGATCGGGATGCGCACGACGTTGGTGCCCTGGAGCGCCATCATCTTGCCGAAGTCGCCCTCGTTCACGGCCTTGGCGGCCTCGAGGCCCAGGCGGGTCGCGAGCACGCGGTCGAACGCGGTCGGGGTGCCGCCGCGCTGGAGGTGGCCGAGGATGATCGCGCGGGTCTCGATCTCCGCGCGCTCCTTGATCTCCTTGGCGACCCAGTCGCCGACGCCGCCGAGCTTGACGTGGCCGAACGCGTCGACCTCGCCGTCCTTGAGGACCATGCCCTCCTGGGCGTGCGCGCCCTCGGAGACGGCGACGATGGTGGCCTTGCCGGCCTCCTTGCGCTCCTTGACGAAGTTCGCGACCTTCTCGATGTCGAACGCGACCTCGGGGATGAGGGTGACGTTCGCGCCGCCGGCGATGCCCGCGTGCAGCGTCATCCAGCCCGCGTGGCGGCCCATGATCTCGACGACGATGCAGCGGTCGTGCGAGTCGGCGGTCGTCCACAGGCGGTCGATGGCCTCGGTCGCGATGTTCACCGCGGTGTCGAAGCCGAAGGTGTAGTCGGTGCCCGAGAGGTCGTTGTCGATCGTCTTCGGCACGCCCACGCAGTTGACGCCGTCGGCGGTCAGCTTCGTGGCCACACCCAGGGTGTCCTCGCCGCCGATCGCGATGAGCGCGTCGACGCCCAGCGCGGCCATGTTCTTCTTGATGGCCTCGACGCCGCCCTCGATCTTGTAAGGGTTGGTGCGCGAGGAGTGGAGGATCGTGCCGCCCTGGTCGAGGATGTTCTCGACCGAGTCCCAGTCCAGGGGCTGGGTGATGCCCTCGATGGGGCCCCTCCAGCCGTAGCGGAAGCCCACGAACTCGTGGCCGAATTCCTTGCTGCCCTTGCGGACCGCGGCACGGATGACCGCGTTGAGACCGGGGCAGTCACCGCCGCCGGTGAGCACGCCAATGCGCATGTGTCTTACTCCCTGGAGTGAGGACTGTTAACTGGGCGGCCCCATTGCCGAAACACGCCCAGCCTATATCGGCGGCGGGGGGCGGCGACCAGGGGTTCGGCGGGTCGGTCTAGCGGCGGGAATCGACCGGGCCGTACGCGGCGCGCTCGGCGCGGAAGGACTCGAGGGCCTTCCAGCGGGCGAGGTTGAGCCTGGCGTCGGTGAGCGCGTCGTGCATGTCGGCGTCGGGCGTCGTCGGCAGTTCGGGGCGCCCGAGGTCCTCCCAGCGCTGGCGCAGGTCCTTGGTCATGCGCGGCAGCGCTCGCGGCAGCTCGGGCATGGTGCCCCACAGCTGCGCGAACACGACGTGGTCGTAGGCCCCGATCCAGGCCCACAGCTCGACCCGCTCGCCCGGGTGGGAGCCGGTCTTCTTGCGCACGGGCGAGACGAGGAACTCGTAGAGCTCGTCGCGGATCGTGGCGCGGCTCTTCCACAGCGAGCTGGCGGGGGGCGGGAGCTTGTCGAGGACGTTGCGGCGCACCCAGTCGATGGCGCGGGAGGGGTCGAATTCGGTCGACACGGCGTAGTACTCGCGACCCTGCTCGTCGACGACGGCGATCGAGACCAGCTCGATCGTGCGACCGTCCTCGATGAACTCGCAGTCGTAGAAGTATCGGTACGCCACGCATCGGCCTTTCGTATGATCTCGAGCGGTGTTTTTTCGGCCGTTCTCGGACCCCACCCGTATGTCGCCGGACTGGAGTCGACGCTACGCCATACGATCAGGCAGCCGGAATCTGACCTCGCGATCCGCACGCGGGCGATGCGATACCGGACAATCGACGCGAAAGCACGTAGACTTGATCGTACACTCGGTCGAGTGACAAGTGCGCCGTCTGGACACATGGCTCAACGGAGCGTGAAGTTTCCGACACCGGGCTCTGTACAACGACGGAAAAGACAGCGATCATCGGAGGGAACCCGCGGACCCGGGACCCACCGAAGGGGGAGAACTATGGGTGTCAGCCCATCTGAAGACCCGCTTGCAGGCGTCGCCATGTTCGCCGGCCTCGACCCGCAGGCACGGCGGCAGATCGCGGGAGTGGCGGTACAGCGCCACTACCGGCGTGGGCACCTCCTGTTCTTCGAAGGCGAGCCGGGCGAATCACTCATCATGATCCGGTCGGGAGCCGTAAGCGTCTTCCGCACCGCCGCGACCGGCGAGCGCGCGATGCTCCACGTCGCCCGCGCGCCCGAGGTGCTCGGCGAGGTCTCCCTGCTGGACGGATCGCCCCGGTCGGCCAGCGCGGAGGCGCTCGAGGACACGTCGGCGCTGGCACTGGCGCGGTCGTCGTTCCTCGAACTCGTGCACGGGAACCCGAAGATGCTGGACGCGGTGCTGCGGTCGATGGGCATGATCGTGCGGCGGCTGACCGAGCAGTCCTCCGACCACGTGTTCCTGGACCTGCCCGGGCGGGTGGCGAAGACGCTAGTGCGGCTCGCGGAGCAGCATTCGTCGCCGATGACGACGATCGAGTTGAACCAGACGCAGCTGGCGGAAATGGCCGGCGGTTCGCGCCAGAGCGTGAACCAGGCGATCGGGATCTTCGCGAACCGCGGCTGGCTGCGCACGGAGGGCCGCAAGATCGTCGTGGTGGACCTCCCGGCGCTGCGGCGGCGGGCAGGCTTCGGCGGAGCCGAATAAGGCAGTAGAGCGGCGGAGCCCAATAGCCCCCGGACCCCAGCGGCTACTACTTGCCTTTGTCCTTGAACTTCGCGGCGTACTCGTCGACGTAGTCCTGGCCTGAGAGTGCCCTGAGGGCGTCCATGACCTCGTCGGTGACGGCGCGTTCGATGAACCGGTCCCCCACGAGTTCGCGGTAGCGGTTGAAGTCGAGCGAGGGCCCGAACCTGATCTTGACGCGGCCGATGCGGGGGATGCGCTTCCCGATGGGCTGCAGCTCCCCGGTGTTGAGCATGGCGACGGGCACGACCGGCGAGCCGGTCTGGAGGGCGAGGCGGGCGACGCCGGTCTTGCCGCGGTAGAGGCGGCCGTCGGGCGAGCGGGTGCCTTCGGGGTAGATGCCGAAGAGGCGGCCTTCGGAGAGGACGCGCTTGCCGGTGTCGAGCGAGGCGCTGGCGGCGTCGCCGCCGGCCCGGTCGACGGGGATGGCGCCGACGGCGTTCATGAAGGTGCGCACGAACCAGCCTTTGAAGCCGGTGCCGGTGAAGTACTCCTCTTTCGCGATGAACGTGACCCGGCGTTTGACGACCAGGGGCATGAAGAAGGAGTCGGTGACGGCGAGGTGGTTGGAGGCCAGGATCGCCGGGCCGTCCTCGGGCACGTGTTCGAGCCCTTCGACCTGCGGCCGGTACACGACCCACAGCAGCGAGCCCAGCGTCGCCTTCAGCACCCAGTAGATCACGCGCTCAAGCGTATCGGTACCGGTCAATCCGTCTGACGTCGAACGCTCCCGGGCGCGCGGTCCGGTGCGGCGGGGCGTCCCGCGCGGTGGCGGCGGTCGGCGGACCCGTGCGAGAATGGGCAAGCGGCGCGAAACGGGACCGCTCGGCCGCCGTGCGACCTGCGGGCCGTGCACGAGCCCTGGCGGTTCCCGCGCCCCGTCATTCAGCTACCCGGGAGGCGACGTGACGAACGTTTCCGAGGAGTTCACGTTCGACCTCGGTGCCGAAGCCAAGGCCACGATGGTGCTGTGCCACGGCTTCACCTCTGATCCGGCGAGCATGCGCCCGTGGGGCGAGTACCTGCGCGACCAGGGCTTCAATGTCGTCTCGCCGCTGCTGCCGGGCCACGGCGACACGTGGCAGGTGCTGGCGAAGGCGACATGGCAGCAGTGGTACGGGCGGCTCGAGGAGGCGCTGGACGAGGCGCTCGCACTGGGCAGGCCGGTGTTCGCGGGCGGCCTGTCGATGGGCGGGTCGCTGTGTCTGCGCCTGGCCCAGCTGCGCGGGGGCGACCTGTCGGGGCTGGTGCTGGTGAACCCCGCGATCTACGACTCGAAGCCGCAGGGCTTCCTGGCGCCGATGCTGCGGTACGTGATGCCGAGCGTGTCTTCGATCGGCTCCGACTTGAACAAGCCGGATGTGCGGGAGAAGACGACGTCGCGGACCCCGGTGGCGGCGTACGTGTCGCTGCGGCGGTTGTGGCAGGTGACGCGGCCCGAGCTGGCGCGGGTGACGGTGCCGCTGCGGATCTTCACGAGCGCGGAGGACCATGTGGTGAGTCCGCGCAACAGTGCGGTGATCCGCGCGGGCGTGCGTTCCAAGGACGTCGAGTCGACGGTGCTGCCGCGGAGCTTCCATGTGGCGACGCTCGACTACGACGCTGAGACGATCTTCTCCGGGAGTGTCGAGTTCATGAACCGGCAGCTGGTCAAGACCCGAGGTGTCCATGACTGACCGCAGTGAGCAGGAGGGCAACGGCGAGCCCGACAGCAGCGAGCAGGGCGGCGGGAGCGGCGGGCCGGAGGAGCTGCGCCCCGAGGACGTCGACCGGCGCTTCAACGAGCTCATCAAGGGTTTGGACACGGGGAGCGGGCTCGTGAAGGGGCTCGACGCCGAGGAGCATCCGACCGAGGTCGTGCCGATGACGCCCCCGGTGGCGTCGTCCTCCTCGGACGACGGGCCGACGCTGCTGGACCTGTGGGACACGGAGCTGCCGGAAGACGAGGACGACTACGAGCCGCCGGAGCCGCCTCCGGTGCCGTGGCCGAGCCTGCCGGCGATCGGCGGGCTGCTGCTCATCATCGGCGGCATCGCGCTGCTGGTGAATCCGGGTATCGCGCCGCTGGGGACGAACCCGGGACGGCTGGTCGGTTTCGTGGGGTTCCTGATCGGCGTGTGGCTGCTCATCAGCCGCCTGCGACCGGACAAGGAACCGGACGACACCGACGACGGCGCGGTCGTCTGAGGAACGTGTGCGCCGGGGTCAGCGCTGCTGCGCGTCGAGCCAGGACAGGACCGTGCCGAGGAGTGCTTCGGCGGCGGCGCCCTTGAACACGTCATCGGGAGCCCCGGCGAAAGTGAGCGGCGTGATGCCGTACGCCTCGGCGACCGCCTGGACCTCCTTCGACTGCGTCTCGGACTCGCTCACCACCAGCAGCACCGGCGGTTCGCCCACCGGCTTCGGGAACTGCTTCGGGACGCGCTGCGGCGACACGAGCACCAGCCCCGCCGCCGGGTAGCGCCCGGCCGCCAGCGCGGCCCACGCCACGCCCTCGCCGTGTCCCATGAGGACGGTCTGGCGGGGCACGGTGACCGCGGCCTGCACGACGTCGTGGGCGCGGGCCTCCGGGCCGCCGTCGGCGGCGGGCGTGCCGCCCTGGCCGCGCACGCTCACGGCCGCCGCGTACCGGCCCGATGCGGCGATCCGCTTGAGCCACAACGCGTTGAAGGCCGCCGCGCCGACCGGGTCGCCGGTGCAGCAGAGCACCGGGTTCGTCTCGGGGTTGTCCTTGATCTCGATGTCGAAGAGGTCGGCGGGCTCGAAGACGGCGATCTCGCGCCGGACCGGGGCCGGCTCGGGGGTGCGGGCGCGCCGGACCCAGGCGGTGAGGCTCATTTGGCGGGCTCCTGTTCGAGGGTGTCGATGATGCGGCCCAGGCTGGCCAGGTACTCCTCGGCGTCCACGACGAGCCGGCGGCGCGGGTCGACGTGCTCCACCGCGTGCTGACTTGATTCGGCGTTGACCTGGAGCTTGAAGCTCTCGGCGCGTTCGGGGTCGCTCTTGCGGATCTGGAGCCAGCGGGCGATCGCGTGGGTCTGCCAGTGGACGATCGGGAGCACGCCGACGCCGGGTTCGACGAGTCCGGCGACGGCCAGGGTCTGGGCTTTGGGCGAGAACATGCGCGCGAACAGCCGCGGGGCGGGCGCTTCGGGGGTGCCGCCGAGGAGTTCCGGTGCGACGCAGGCGATCTTGGGCTGGTAGCCGGTGGCGAGGACGACGAGGTCGGGACGGATCTCGGTGCCGTCGGCGAACGCGACGTCGAATCCGTCGAAGCCCGCGACCTCGCCGCGGCGCTTGATGGAGCCGTCGCCGACGTGTTCGAGGTAGCGGCCGTTGCGCACGGGCTCTTCGTCGCCGGGGCCGTTGCCGGGCGTCTCGATGCCCATGCGTTCGGCGAGTCGCTTGGGGCCCTTGAGCATGCGGTCGGTGAGGAAGCGGCGCAGGAACTTCGGACGGGAGGCGAGGCGGGCGAGGGCGTAGTCGGCCGGTTCTCCGCCGAGGTATTTGGGCAGGTGCCAGGTGCCGCGGCGCACGGAGTGGACGCAGCTGGCGGCGTTCACGGCGGCTTCGCACGCGATGTCGACGCCGGAGTTGCCGCCGCCGATGACGAGGACGTGCTTGCCGCGCAGGCGGGACGGGTCCTTGAGCTGCGAGGAGTGCAGGACGGTGCCGCGGAACTCGTCCAGGCCGGGGTAGGACGGGAGGTTCGGGGCCCAGTGGTGGCCGGTCGCGATGATGACCGCGCCGTAGCGCAGCCGCCGGGCGGCGCTGCCGGCGGCGGGTTTGACGACGACTTCGAAGCGGGCGCCGTCGACCGGCTCGAGGTGGGAGATCTCGGAGCCGTACCAGATGTGCTCGGAGAGCCCGAAGTGCTTGGCGTACGAGGTCAGGTACTCGAGCATCTGGCCGGCGGACGGGTAGTCGGGCCAGTCGTCGGGCATCGGGAAGTCGGGGATCTCGGTCTGGGACCGGGAGGTGACGAGGTGGGTGTTGGGGTAGAGGGCGCTGTGCTGGTTCTGGGGGTTCCACAGGCCGCCGAGCACGGTGTCGCGCTCGTAGCAGTCCACTTCGAAGCCGTTCTCGCGGAGGTTCTTGACCGCGATGAGGCCCGACGCTCCGGCGCCGATCACGCAGACGGCCTCGCCGCGGTCGTAGGCGGCCTGGGAGGAGTACTCCTGCAAGGGACGGTCTCCTTCGATGGGCATTCAGTCAGGTGCCGGACGGCGTTCCCGCGGGTCGACCGCCGGGGGGCGGGTCGTGGTGCGGGGCGCCGAAAGACTGAGAGCAGATTACCGTGAACGGGACTCGTACTTTCGGGGGAGGTAGGCTGCGCGCGTGCTCTTCGAGCTGTGGAAACATCCCCGTCCCGATGCCCCGGTGCTCCGCCGGGACGGGCAGGTGGTGGTGTCCTCGCACCGTCTCGCCCGGCAGGTGCTGGCCGACCGCGAGCGGTTCTCGGCCGCGAACGCGCTCGACGCGGTCACCCCGATCCCCGCCGGCGCGCTGCGGGAGCTGACGCGCCACCGGTTCCGGCTGCCGGCGACCCTCGCCAACAACGACACCGACTCGCACGAGCAGATCCGGGCGGCGTTCGGCGAGGTCTTCGCGCCCGCGAACGTGGAGGCGCTGCGCCCCTGGCTCCAGGGCCTGGCGCGCCGGACGGCCGCCGGGGTCGCCTGGCGGTTGCGGGCGGGCGAAACGGTCGACGTGGACGCGGCGGTGTCCTCGGAGATCCCCCTCGCGGCGCTCGCGCGGCTGCTGGGGCTGGAAGTCGAAGCGGCCGTGGAGGTCAAGCGTTTCAGCCGGGCCGCCCTGGAATTGTTCTGGGGTGAGCCTTCACCGGAGCGCCAGCGCGAGCTGGCCGCGGTGGTGGGGCCGTTCCATGCGCTGCTGCGGAGTTGGACCGCCGGGTCGTCGGGTGCGACGAGGGTGCTGCTCGAGGAGTACGGCGAGGACGCGGCGACTGCGGCACTTTTCTTTCTGCTGGTGGCGGGCCAGGAGACGACTTCGCAGTTCTTGACGCTGCTGCTGCACCGGCTGATCGAGGAGCCGGACCTGTTGGCTGCGGAGCCGGCGGCGATCGTCGAGGAGGGCCTGCGGTTGCTGCCGCCGATCACGTCGTGGCGGCGGGTCGTGAAGCGGGACACCGACATCGGCGGTTTCGCGGTGCGGGCGGGCGAGTCGGTGCTGGTGTGGCTCGGGGCTGCGGGCGTGGACGAGGGCGTGGCCGAGTGTCCGATGCGGATGGTGCCGGGTCAGCGGGGTTCGCGGCGGCACTTGGCGTTCGGCGCGGGGGCGCACCGGTGCCTCGGGAGCCAGTTGTCGCGGCTGGAGGCGGAGGTGGTCGTGGCGGCGTTGGCGCCGCTGCTCCCCCGCTGCCGCGTGGTGGCCGCTCCGGTGAGCGAGCCGAACCTCTCGTTCCGGATGCCGAGCCCGCTCGTGGTGCGGTTCGCCGGTTAGAGCGGGCCAGTTGACGGATCGCTTGTGGGAGGTGATGGCTGCGTGCGCGGCCGATGCCGTCCTGGCACTGCGCGGGAACTACAACGAGCCTGGATCTGCGGCGTCGCGCTGCCTGTGATCGATGTCCTCGCCGCAAAAGCCCCGGTGACCTGCACGCAGGATCACCGGGGCTTGATCTCAATGCTCGTGCTTTGCGGTGCGGCGCAATGGCTCGACGATGAGCGCTTTCGGTCCTCATGTTCGTTGGGGGTGCTCGGCGCTCATCGCCTCGCTGTCAGCGGAGCCCGTAAGAGCGGATCGTGGTCTGGGTGACCTCGGTGCCCGCTTCGTCGGTCGCGGTCATCCGGGTCGAGACGTACCGGGCGTTGCGGGGATGGTCGAGTTCAACGGTGCCGGTGCTCCCGTCAAGGTCGACGTCGACCGCCTTCCAGGTCCGTCCGTTGTTATAGGACACCTCGAAGGTGATCGCTTCTGCCGTCACGGCCTCGCCCTCACCGTCCACCAGCTCGAGGGTGAGCTCCTGGTCGCGGTCCTCGGTCCAACCGCCGTCGACGCCCTCCGCGGTGATGCCGACCGCCGGGAGGGTGAGCAGCTGGTAGCCGTCGGGGTTCATCGCGGTCGGATCGAGGTCGAAGGACCATGCGATGGAGGAGGTGGTGGCGAACGGTCCTGTCGCGGTTCTGCGCGTCCCATCGACGGCCAGCGTGTAGCGGCCCGCGGCGGGATCGGTGAGGTCGAAGCCGAAGCCGAAGGACGGGTCGATGCCGCTGACCTGGTCGACCTGGAGTCCGTCCAGGAGCAAGGTCGCGTCGCCGGCGTATCCGACCAGGTTCACGTTCTCGCCGTTGACACCGGCGCCCAGGTTGGCGAAGCTTTCCGTGCGGGTGACGCCGTCATCGTTGTAGAGGAACATCGCGCTCCCGCCGGCCGTCAAGGGGCCGTGCGGGAATGTCCGCTCGGTCTCACCGGGTTCGAAGACGAAGTCCGCGTCCTCGCGGAAGCCGTCCAACAGGTTGTCGTCCGCGTCGTACCGTCCGCCTTCGATCAGGTTGCTCCAGTTGATCGCGGGATCGGCGGTGAAGAGCTCGAGCCGCTCGGAGGGGAACGACGTGGGAGTCAGGTAGCAGACGCCCATGCCGATGGATGCGGCGGCGTGGTCGCCGATCTTGCAGGTGAAGCCGTCCACGGCCTTGCCGAAGCCGCGGTACTCGGTCCGGACCGCCGCGAGTTCGTCGTCGGCGACGCTGAATGCGGTGTCATCGGGAATGCCGCCGTGCTGGGCGAACGCGAGGTTGTACTCGTACGGCCCGCCTTCGGTGCCGGTCAGCGTCTGCTGGTACCGGAAACCGAGGTCGTACCCGGGCAGGTCGGTTTCCGGCATGAGGTAGCGGTTGGTGGCGTCGCGCCCGAAGCTGGTCAACTCGACGCCCGAGCCGCCGGGTGCGAGGGCGGCCAGTGCGAGGACGTCATTGGCCAGTGTCGCATCGGACCGCTCGACCTCGACCGAGACGGGCTGGGCCTTGGCGCCGTCGAGGAGGAGGCCCGTGCTCTGGTCCTCGATCTCGACGTGGCTGATGCCGTGCATCTGCTCCCCCGGCTCGGTGTCGGTGGCGCCGTTCCCGAACGAGTAGGTGAGGAGGTAGGCGCCGGGCGTGAGGTCGGCGGTGGCGGTGCCGTCGGCGTCGAACTCGAGTGATCCGTTGTGGTCAGGGTCGGTGGTGTCGAACCAGGTCACGTGGCTGTTGTCGGGGACGCCGCCGGAGCGGTCCTTGATGGTGACGGTGAGCGTCTGGGCGGCTTCGGCACCGGCGTCATCGGTCGTCGGCGGCAGGCCCGCGTACGACTCCAGTTGGGACGCCTCCACGTCGGCGGCGTCGGCGTGGCCGTCGGCCATGAGCTGGGTGACGTTGTAGCGGCGGGAGTCCTCGGTACCCGAAAGGATGTCCTCGGAGTTGTCTTGCGGGACGATGATCGTGTCGCCGCTGCCGTCCGCGGCCGGGACCGCGAGGAATCCGACGTCCTCTCGGCCTTCGGCGGGAAGCAACCCGATCGTGCCGTCCGGTTCCATTCGCACCTGGTCGCCGGTCGGCAGCAGGACCGTCTCCGGAGCCTGATCCGAAGTGTCAAGGGCGGCAGGCGGGTCGATGACCGCCTGACCGCCGGCGGGTGCCGCTGCGGTGGCGAGACTCGCGGTCATGACGGTGACGCCGGCCGCGACGAGCAGGGCGGTGCCTCCCGCTGCGGAGGCGAGCAGTCGGCGACGGCGCACAGCGCCGCGCGATGGTTCGGGAGGTGTCGGGGAGTCGTCGTGGTTCTTCATGGGTTCGACCTTCCAGTGGTGGTGTGCGGCGCCACGTGCGCGGCGACGCGGATACGGCTCGGTAATACGGTGAATCAGCTTTCGGCCACGCCGGAACGGCGTGCCGAACGGCCCAGGCCGAAAATGAGCACGGCTCCAACGATCAGGTGCATCGCGCAGAGCACGACTCGGGTTTCCGTGTCGATGGCGCTCGCCAGCGGGCTCACGAGTGAAACCGCGAGTGTCGCCGTCGCAATGAGGAGCCAGGTTCGCCTCGGTCGCTTGGCCTTTCGTTCCAGCAGTGCGAGCAGCGCCCACGCCGCCAACCCCGCGACCAGGCTCGACACGACGATCGCGTACAAGCGGACGACCTGCTCGTTGCCGTTGAGCAGGACGGTCGGCAGGATGCCGCCGATGATGCCGGTCGGGACCCAGACGGCGATCGACGCAACAGCACCAGCCGCGACCACGAGCATTCGGCGGCCGGTACTCGGTTCGGCGACCGGTTCGGCGGTGATCTCCGTGGACATGGGGGTTCCCTTCGGTGGTGGCCTGGCGCGGCGATTCGCCGCCGCGCCACTTCCCATAGCCTTGCCGCGCAAGGCCCCTCGTCGCATCGGTCGACCCGCGATCGGGCCCTCGACTTCTGTCGAGCGGGAAATCGACTTTGGTAGGTGTCGCCCGACGACGATGCGTCCCTAGGCTTGGCGGGTGACGAACAGGTCTCCTTGCGGCACCGATTCCCCGAACGCGCCGTCCACCGGCGCGATGATCAGTGCGCTCGTCAGCGCGGTCGCGCTGACCGTGCTGACCCTCTTCGGCGAGGCGGTCGGGCATTGGACGGGTTGGCTGCCGAGCTTCGACATCGCGTTCGGAGCGGCGAGTCTGCTGGTCTCGCCGCTGCTGCTGCGACGACCGGTCAGCGCGACGGTGGTGCTGGTGGCATTGGCGCTGCTGTCGCCCGCGGCCACGCCGTCGGCCGCGATGGGCGTGCTGTGCGTCGCGCAGCAGTCCCGGTTTCGCGTTGCCGCCACCGTGGCCGCGGCCGGTTTCATCGCCCATGCCTGGCAGGGCATTTGGCGCGGCTACCCGGGCATCGACTACATCTGGTGGCTGCTCTTCATCGCCGTCGCGTTCAGTGCGCTGCTCAGCTGGGGCCAGTTCGCCCGGGACCGGCGCGCGCTCATCCACTCGCTGCGTGAACGCGCCCGGCGCGCCGAGGCCGAGCAGGGGCGGCGGGTGGCCGAGGCCCGGATGCGCGAGCGCCACCTGGTCGCCAGGGAGATGCACGACGGACTGGCCCACCGGTTGTCGCTCCTGTCGACGTACGCGGGCGCCTTGGAGTACCGCCCCGACTCCCCTCCTGAGCAGCTCGCGACCGCCGCCGGAGTGATCCGCGCCGGAGCGCACGAAGCACTGAACGAGCTGCGGGAGGTGATCACCGTGCTGCGTGAGGACGCGAATGACCACGACTTGCTCCCGCAACCGGTGCTCGACGACATTCCCCGCCTGGTCGACGAGTCCCGGGACGCCGGTGCGGCAGTGGATCTGCACGACGCGGCGACCGGCGGGGAGACCGTGCCCGACCTCGTCGGCCGCACCGCCTACCGGGTAGTCCAGGAAGGACTCACGAATGCCCGCAAACACGCTGCGGGCCAACCCGTCCAGATCAGCTTGGAACGCCGCTCCGATGACCGTCTCGTGATCGACATCCGCAATCCGCTGCCGCCGGACCGATCGGCCGCACCCGCGGCACCCGGCGGCGGTTTCGGCCTGATCGGCATGGCGGAACGGGTGCGCCTCGCGGGCGGGAACCTCGACCACGGGACGAGTCCGGCCGGCGAGTTCCGAGTCCGGGCCTGGCTACCATTGCCGACGTGAATGCTCCGCTGCGCGTCCTCCTGGTCGACGACGACGCCATGGTCCGCGCCGGTCTGTCCATGATGATCGACGGCGCCCGCGGCATCACCGTGGTGGGCAAGGCCGCCGACGGCGACGAGGTGCTCTCGGCCGTGCACCGTTTCAATCCCCACGTGGTGCTCATGGACCTCCGCATGCCGCGCATGGACGGCATCACCGCCACCCGCCGGGTGCGGCAGTTGCCGAGCCCGCCGGAAGTGATCGTGCTGACCACCTTCGACGCCGACGAGGACATCCTGCACGCGTTGCGGGCCGGCGCCAGCGGCTTCCTGCTCAAGGACACGCCGCCCGAGCAGATCGTCGCCGCGATCCTCAGCGTCGCCGCAGGCGACCCGATCCTGTCACCGCAGATCACCCGCCGGCTCATGGAACGGGCGGCCGCCGAGACCGACGCCTACGTGGCGGCCCGGGCCGCGCTGGCCGGCCTGAGCACCCGCGAGCACGAGGTGGTCCTCGCGGTGGCGCAGGGCCGGACGAACGCCGAGATCGCCGCCGAACTGTTCATGAGCGTCGCCTCCGTCAAGGCGCACATCACCCATGTCTTCGGCAAGCTCGGTCTCAGCAATCGCACGCAGATCGCCATGCTCGCCCGCGAGGCGGGCCTGGCCTGAGACCGCTTCTCCGCGTACCTGGTCTCGGTGCCCCGACTGCAGCACGTTCTTAATGTGTTGCGATGCGGTGCAGGCGCTTGCCAAGCTGTCGGGATGCCTGAATTCCTGGAGTTCCGCCAACGCGGCACCGCATATGTCCTTCGTGATCTGCCCGAGCGGTCGGGAGTCGAGGTCCTCGTGATGCTCCACCGGGACCAGCCGGAGGCCGGCGTCCAGGTGCCCGGCGGCGGGGCGCGGCCGGGCGAGACCCCCGGTGAGACGGCGATGCGCGAAGCGGTCGAGGAGACCGGCGTCCAGGGCCTCACGTTCGGCGAGGTGCTGGGCAGCAAGCTGATGGCGGTGCCCGAGTGGCGCAACTTCGACTACCAGGTGACCACGTATTCGTGGATGAGCACGGAGGACCCGCGCGACTCGTGGGACCACACGGTGGTCGACACCGGCGACGAGGACGACGGGATCCGGATGCGCTGCGAGTTCCGGCCGGTCGAGGCGTCGGGGATTGACTGGGGCCTGGACTGGCTCCTCGGTCTCGCGCTCCCGAGGTTCAAGGCGCTGCGCGAGGCCGAGCGACGCGTGCCCGCGTAAACGGCCTCCGGATCGGTGGTGCGATGCGGGCGCCGGGGGTAGAGGCGCCCGCATCGCACTGATTCGGCACCTAATGGGCCGGTTCGATGACAATGTACTGGACCCCGCCAAGTCACGTGGGAGCGAGCGCCATGACTGTGACGACTCGACGCCGAGCAGGCATAGTCGCAGGTAGCGGGGGCGACTCCCCGGCTTCGGTTGGGCAGCATCGTCTTTGGGCGCTGCGCAGCGACAGGCCCCTTGGGGTCCGCTAAGCGACGCCGCCGAAGCGGCGCAGGTCCCCTTCCAGGTCGAACCACTCGGAGGCGCTGAGGCGGAAGACCTCCGGGGCGAGTGCGGCGGCGTCGGCGGGAATCCAACCGAGACGCCGGCCCGGGAGGTCGGTGAGGTTCTCGTACTCGGCCAGGCCCGGCTCGAGCGGCCATGATCCGATGAGGACGGATGCCTCGATGCCGCGCCGCTCCAGTGCTTCGAGCGTCAGGGCCGTGTGGTTGAGGGTCCCGAGCCCGGCGCGGGCGACGACGACGGCCGGGCACCCGAGCTCCACGGCGAGATCGCGGGCGGTCCAGCCACCGGCGCCGAGCTGGACGAGCAGGCCGCCGGCGCCCTCGAGCAGGACCACCTCGGACTTGAGGCCGAGGATCGTCTCGGCGACCTCGTGGAGGTCGAGCAGCGGCAGGCCGCTGCGCCGCGCGGCGGCGAAGGGCGCCAACGGATCGGGGTAGGCGGCGAGGGCGCGGGCCGGTGCGCCGGAAAGGCGGGTGACCTCGGCGGCGTCGTCGTCGTCACCGGTCTGGGCGAGCTTGACGACCTCGACGCTGCGGCCCTGCCGCATGAGGAAGGCGGCCAGCGCGGCGGTGGCGACGGTCTTGCCGACCCCGGTATCGGTGCCGGTCACGAGGACCGGTCCTTCGAAGGCGATCACAGGTGCAACCTAACTGCCGCCGATGCGGCACTGCGATGACGGCGACCGGTTGGGCCGGCCATGGCGGGACAAGAAGTGCTGTGTGACATGTGATGTGGCACTGGTCGTCATTCGGCGAGGTCCGGGCCGGTCGCCGCGACGATGGCAAGGGCCCGGTCGAAGTCGGCCGCGTCGATGCCGGTGTTGATCGTGATCCGCAGGCGCGAGCGATGATCCGGTGTGGACGGCGGGCGGAAGCAGCCGACCGCGACTCCCGCTGCGGCGCATCGTTCGGCCCAGCCGGTGGCCGCCCGCGCGTCTCCTGCGGGCGGCGAGAGCACCCCGGCGGCCGGGACCGGAACCTCGAGCAGTTCCGCAGCCCGGGCCGCGCGGTGGGCGAGTTCGGTTCGGGCGCTATCGGATTCGCGCGCGATCGCCAGCGCCGCACCGGCTCCGGCGATGACCGCGGGCGGTGGCGCGGTGTCGAAGATGAAGGTGCGGCCCGTGTCGTGCAGGTGCCGTCGCAGCGCGGCCGGTCCGGCGACCACGCCGCCCGCCGCACCGAGGGCCTTCGAGAGCGTTGCGGTGATGACGATCCCCGGATCGCCCGCGAGCCCGGCCGCGGCGACGCCGCCGGCGCCGCGCGGTCCGACCGTGCCGATCCCATGGGCCTCGTCGACGAGCAGGATCGCCCCGTACGCGCTGGTGAGGGCGTGGAGTTCGCGAAGCGGCGCGGCGTCGCCGAGGACCGAGTAGACCGATTCGACCGCCACGAGCGCAGGCCGCAGCGCCCGCAGTTGGCGTTCGAGATCCTCGAGGTCGTTGTGCGCGAAGGTGTCCGAGCAGCCACCCGCGAGGCGGGCGGCGTCGTGGAGCGACGCGTGGGCATGGGCGTCGAGCAGCACCGGGCCGGCCAGCGCGGCTGCCGCGCCGAGGTTGGCCATGTACCCCGAGGAGTACAGGACGGCGGTCTCGGTGCCGGTGTGTCGGGCGAAGTCGGCTTCGAACTGCTCGTGGACGCTCGTGGTGCCGCGCACGAGGCGGGAGCCGCCCGCGCCGAGCCCGTGGTCGGCGAGTGCGGCGGCCGCGGCGGTCAGGACGGCCGGGTGGCGGGAGAGCCCGAGGTAGTCGTTCCCGGCCAGGTCGATCGCCTCGGCGCGGGTGCGGACGGTGCGGGTCAGTCCGGCCTTGGCGCGGAGGTCGGCCTTGCGTCCAAGGCGGGTCCAGACGGCGGCGGCATCGGCGCCCGGTTCGTTCCGGTGGGCTGCCGCGCGATCTGAGGGGACGGAGCTGGAGGCGGCGCCCGCGCCGCCCGACGCGACGGCTACCGGGTCGTGACCGTGCGCGGCTGCCGCCGCGCCGGGCTCGGCTCCCTTCGAGCCGGGCTTGCCGTCGACTTGCCGCGCGCCTTCCGCGGTGCTCACGCGATGACCTCGTCGAGCGCTTCGGCGAGGGCGTTCACGAGCAGGTCGGTCTCGTCGTCACCGAGGATCAGCGGCGGCATCAGCACCACCGTGTCGCCGAGCGGGCGCAGCCACACGCCCCGCTCGCGAGCGGCCTGGCACACCGCGAAACCCGTGCGGTCGCCGACCGAGGCGACCTCGACCCCGATCATCGTCCCCAGCTGGCGGATCTCGACCACGCCGTCTTTGGCGCCCACGGGTTCCAGCAGCTTCGCGAGCCGGTCGCCGAGCCTCGCCGCCTGGCCGATCACGTCCTGCTCCCCCATGACCCGCAGGTTCGCGAGCGCGGCGGCGCAGCACAGCGGGTTCGCAGTGTAGGTGTGGCCGTGGAAGAACGTGCGGGGCGTCGTGTCGCCGGGCCGGGTCAGGAACGCCTCGTAGACGTGCTCGGCGGCGAGCACCGCCGAGAGCGGCAGGTACCCGCCGGTGATGCCCTTGCCGCAGGTGAGCAGATCGGGGACGACGCCGGCGTGCTCGGCGGCCCACATCCTCCCCGTGCGCCCGAAGCCGGTGGCGACCTCGTCGAAGATGAGCAGCGCCCCGTAGGCGTATGCGAGTTCCCTTGCGGTGCGGAGGAACCCGGCGTCGTAGTCGAGCATGCCGGCCGCGCCCTGGATCATCGGCTCGACGATGATCGCGCAGACCTGGTCGCCGTGCTCGTGCATGATCGAGCGGAGTTCGGCGTCGGCCATCTCGTTGCGGTCCCGGCCCAGGGCGCGGTCGCCGGGTGAGATGACGCCGATGGTCTCCAGCAGCAGCGGCTTGTAGGCCTCGTGGAAGAGTGCGTGGCCGCCGACGGCGACCGCGCCGAGGGTGTCGCCGTGGTACGCCTGGTCGAGGCGCACGAACTTGGGCCGGGCGTGGCCGGTCTGGGTCGAGTACTGGTAGGCCATCTTCAGAGCGGCCTCGACCGCCGAGGAGCCGTCGCCGGCGTAGAAGACCTTGGTCAGATTCGGTCCGTCCCACTTGGGCGCCAAGGCGATGAGCGCTTCGGAGAGTTCGATGCCGGGCGTGTGCGTCGTACCGAGGAACGTGGAGTGGTCGAGCTTGGCGAGCTGGGCGGTGATGGCGGCGTTGATGTCGGGGTGCCCGTGGCCGAGGGTCGTGGTCCACAGTGAGGAGACGCCGTCGAGGTAGCGGCGGCCGTCGACGTCGATGAGCCAGGGGCCTTCGGCGCGGTCGACGACGACGGGCCGGTCGCCGGTCCAGGTGGCGTGCTGGGTGAAGGGGTGCCACACGGCCGCTGCGTCGCGGGCGGTCCATTCGGCGCTGGCGGTCATCAGTCGACTCCTTAGATGGTTCCTACAAAACTGGTTGGAGGATACCGCCGGATGCGGACCGTCCGACAGGGGCGCGCGGCCGTTTCCCCCTCGGCGAAGCTTGCGAGCCGTCCATTTACACCGTCGAGCGAAGCCCTTGACTCCACCGTTATCGAACCGAGGCCGCCGCCGCCTTCGCGAGGCGGCAGGCGTAGTTTTGGGCGGTCATTACGGACCCACCGGCTGCGTCCGGGTTTTTGCACTTTGAACACAGTGGGACGCTTGACAACCACATGCGCCACGGGCAGACTAGTGACACTTGCGGCAATCGCGGAGGATTGTCACTTACCGCCCTTCAGGTAACGGATCTCGGCGATTCCCTGCGCCGACGCGGCCCCTTCCGCGTCCGATGCCGGCGGGGCCGCACCACCCCGTGGCGGCCAGCTGCAACGGTGCAGACCGGCGCCCGAGGCCGACGCTCGCGGAGCCGAGAACGAGGAAGGCCCAGTGTCGAACCAGAACCCCCCGCCGGCTCCGGCCGGGCCCGCGGACGACGCGCCCGAGTCCGACCGCAAGCCGTCGTTCTCCCAGGTCTTCGGCGACCGCGAGGCCGCCGGGTTCCTCCTCGCGTTCTGCCTCTCGAACGCCGGCGCGATGCTCAACCGCGTCGCCGTCACCTTCCTCGTCTGGCAGCAGACCGAGTCCTCGGCGCTCGCCGCCGCCTCGTTCGCGATCAGCTTCGCGCCCTACCTCGGCCTCGCCCAGGTCCTCGGGGCCGTGGTGGACCGCTACTCGTACCGCAACGTCATGATCGTGTGCGACGTGCTGCGCGCCGCGCTCATCAGCCTGCTACTCATCCCGGGCCTGCCGATCGGCGTCATGATCGCGATCGTCTTCGCCGTCGCCGCCGTCCAGCCCGCCTACAACGCCGCCCGCGTCGCGACCCTCGCGCAGATCCTCACCGGTGACGCCCTGTCGGTCGCGATCGCGCTCACGTTCAGCGCCGCCGCGACCGCCCAGATCATCGGCTACCTCGCCGGCGGCCTGCTCGCAGCGGTCGACCCGTACACGGCCCTCGCGATCAACGCCGCGCTCTTCGTGGTCAGCGCGATCGCGATCAGCCTCCTCGTGCAGTACCGGCCCTCGGTCAACAAGCGCGAAGAGCGCCGCCACGTGCTCACCGAGACCGCCGACGGCCTCCGGATGCTGCGCGACAACAAGGTCCTGCGCACCGTGTCCTTCGGGATCTGGGGACTCTTCGCCCTCACCGCCGTCCCCGAGGGCGTCGCGGTCCTGTGGTCGGTGCACCTGCACGCGGACTCGAAGACGCAGGGCCTGATCATGGCCGTCGACGCCGCCGCCGCGGTCGTCGCGACCCTCCTGTTCACCCGCTTCGTGCGGCCCTCGGTGCGCGACAAGCTCATCCGGCCGCTCGCGTTCATCGGCCCGGCGGTCCTCGCGACGGCGCTGCTCGACCCGCCGCTCGCCGGGGTGCTGCTCATCGCGATCGGCGCAGGCGTCGCGAACATGATCATGGCGCCGATGAACGCGACCCTCGCCCAATGCATCCCCGACGGCTGGCGCGGCCGCGTGGTCGCCGCCGCCAACTCCGGGCTGCAGCTGAGCCAGGGCATCGCCATCGCCGGCATCGGCCTCATCGTCGAGTTCGGCGCGTCCCTGCCGTACGTCGTGGGCGCCTGGGGCCTCATCGGCTTCCTCATCCAGTACCTGGTCACCCGCAACTGGCCCACGCCCGAGGAGATCGAGGCCACCAAGGCCGCGGCCGCACCGCCGCCCGCCGCCGCCTGATCCCCCAGGAGCCTTCGCTCTGCACCCCCGCGGCCGAGAGCTAGGCTCGTCTCGGCGTCCCCGGGCCGGCGCCCGCGGCGACGCCCGCGAGCCCGTAGTTCGCCGGGGACACGAGGCCGGGAAGCAACAGGAGCACCAACGTGGAACACGCAAAGACCGTCGAGCTGCGCGGACACCTCATCGACCAGGGCGTCTTCGCCCGCGTCATGGACGACGTCCTCGAGTACTCGGGGGCCTACACGATCGACCGCTTCGACGTGGGCCGCCACCACACCGACGAGTCCTACGTCCAGCTCACCGTCTCCGCCGAGACGCCGGAGCAGGTCGAACGCATCGTCATGCGCCTCCAGACGCACGGCGCGAACCCGCTCGACCCCGGCATCGCCGTCCTCAAGCCGGCCCCGCGCGACGGCGTCTTCCCCGAGGACTTCTACTCGACCACCAACTTCGACACCCAGATCCGCCTCAACGGCAACTGGATGGCCGTCGAGAACTCCGAAATGGACTGCGGCATCATCGTGTCCGAGGACCGCGCCAGGGCCTGGACCCTCCCGGTCTCCGACGTCAAGGCCGGCGAGCTCGTCGTCTGCGGCGGCCTCGGCGTCAAGGTCCTCCCGCTGCCCGAGCCCGAGCGCAAGAACCCCGAGTCCTCGAACTTCGAGTTCATGAGCGGCGGCGTCTCCTCCGAGCGGCCCCAAGCGCTCCAGGTGCGCCAGATCGCCGAGCGCATGCGCGAGGTCAAGGCCCGCGGCGAGAAGATCCTGTGGGTAGGTGGCCCCGCGATCGTCCACACTGGAGCCGGGAAGGCCCTGGAGGCGCTCATCAACGAGGGCTACGCGGACGTCATCTTCGCCGGCAACGCCCTCGCCGCGCACGACATCGAGTCGAACCTGTACGGGACCTCGCTCGGCGTGGACCTCGACAAGGGGCACGGCGTGCCGCACGGCCACGAGCACCACATCCGGGCCATCAACAAGATCCGCTCCTGCGGCTCCATCCGCGAGGCCGTCGACCAGGGCGTCCTCAAGGGCGGCATCATGCACGCGATGGTCAAGAACCAGAAGGAGTTCGTGCTCGTCGGCTCCGTGCGCGACGACGGCCCGCTGCCCGACGTCTACACCGACGTCATCGAAGGCCAGCGCGCGATGCGCGCCGCGCTGCCGGGCGTGGGCTTCGCGATCATGGTCGCCACGATGCTGCACTCGATCGCGACCGGGAACCTCCTGCCCGCGAAGGTGCCGCTCGTGAGCGTCGACATCAACCCCGCGACGGTCACGAAGCTCGCCGACCGGGGTTCGGCGCAGGCGATCGGCGTGATCACCGACATCGGGCTGTTCTGCGAGCAGCTCGCGAGCGAGCTCGTGGTGGGTTACAAGCGCGACTAAGCACTCCGCCTGCTTCTGCGGGTCCCATCGGTCGACGGCCGGCATCCGAGCGGGTGCCGGCCGTCGTCCGTCGCCGCACTCACTCACACCAGCGGGCGCTCGCGTCGACTCCCCCCCGACTGGCGCGGCCCGCCCCGAACGCCCCGATTGCCGGGGGTTTCGCCGGGTGCATCGATTGACATTGCATCGATACATGTTTATATTTGATCGACATCGATCGGATACCGGCAGGAGCGCTCCGACCAGGAGCCTCCGGCCCGCCCGGACATCCCGACCCCGCCGCGGATGCGGCCTCCCGTCACCGCCGGGGCCCGCCCGCACCGCGGAACCCGCCGATCGACTGCATCGCAACACCTTCACCGTGAAACTGAAACGTTCCAAGGCAGGGCTCCCGAAGGAAGCGCCCCTCGCTCGGAGCCCCTCCGGCGAGGCGCATACCGCCTGCCGGCACCTGCCGGCCGACCTCAGACCCGGCACCGATCGCTTCACCCCGAAGGCATCCCCCACAGACGCAGAGGACCAGACATGACCAGAGCATTGAAACGGAAGCTCCTACTCCTCGTCACCGCCCTGTCGGCGGCCGTATTCGCCACCGCCATCACGCTGTTCGCGATTCCGCAGGCGAGCGCGGTCGAGGTCGGCACGTGGTACAAGATCGTCAGCCGCTCCTCCGGGCTGACGCTCGGCATCGAGGGCGGATCGAGCGCCAACGGCGCCCAGTTGGTCCAGCTCAACGACAGCGGGGCCTCCAGCCAGCAGTTCCGCTTCGTCGACTCGGGCGGGGGCTATTACCGCATCCAGGCCCGGCACTCGAACAAGGTGCTGGACGTCTGGGAGCAGAACCGGGCCGACGGGGCGACCATCGCCCAGTACGACGACGTCAACGGCACCAACCAGCAGTGGCAGGTCAACGAGAGCGGCGGCTACGCCACCATCGTCAGCCGGTTCTCCGGCAAGGCCCTCGACGTGTGGGAGCGATCCACCGCTTCGGGAGCCCGCATCTCGCAGTACACCGTGAACGGGGGGACCAACCAGCAGTTCCAGCTCGTCCCCGTCGGCGGCACCGGGGAACCCACCGGAGGGCCCACGGGCGAGCCGTCCCAGGATTGCGGTGCAGGCACCCCGAACGCCACGGTGACCGGCTCCTCCGGCGCCTACGTCACCCGCAGAGGCAGCTCCACCGTCTACTCCGGTTCGGACTACCGGGCGGCGGTCCAAGCCGGTGTCGACGCCATCTCCAGCGGCCAGCGCGTCGCCGTCATGGCCTCGGGATCCATCGGCGCCAACACCATCTCCATCGGCAGCGGCAAGATCTTCGAGGGCTGCGGCACGATCGACATCGGATGGCGCAGCGGCAGAGGCGCCATCGAATCGCTGAACACCTCGAACGTGTCGATCCCCTACCTGAACCTGACCGGTTCGGCGTACTTCGCCATGCGGTTCTACGGCAACAGCAACCTGCACCTCGGTGACATCAACATGGAACTGAGCGGAGGCATGGGCATCCGGTTCGAGCGCGATCAGCCGGGCAGCACCAACGTGACGATGGACGACGTCTACGTCAGGGGCGCCGGCAGCCACGCCGTCGAGACCTGGAACATCAACGGACTCGAGATCGGCACCGTCACCGCCCGGAACGTCGGCGAGTCCGGCCTGCTCATCCAGAACACGACCAACGCCCAGATCGGGCTCGTCGACGGCGACAACGTCGGCAGCGGGACCGGTTACGCGACCTTCCGCATGGCCAACCGGAACGGCCGGCTGTCGAACGGGTCCTACAACACCAACATCTACGTCGACAAGGTGATCTCCCGCGGCGGCGGCAGGGGCGTCTTCTGCGTCTCGGAGTCGGGCGGGGTGAACATCCGCCAGGTGGACCTGTCGGGCAACGGCAACAACTCGATCCTCATCGAGAACTGCTACAACGTCACCATCCAGGGCGGGACGGTCAACGGCGGCGGCGAAGTGCGCATCGCGGCCCGCTCGGAGTTCGCCAACACCCGCGACACCAACATCACGCTGACCGTGAACAACACGTCAGTGCGGGAGTCGCCGTGCGCGGACAACTCCACGTGGAACCTCTCCGGCAACGGGGCGAGGAACATCTGCTGACAGTCACCTGACCGAGCAGGGCGGGGGTCGTTCGTCTCGAACGGCCCCCGCCGTTCGCGCCCAGGGCACCGTCGCCCCTTCGCCCCTGGGCCGCTTGGAAATACGATTTGTCCGCAGCGAACGCTTTCCAAACGGCGATGCGCCCGCTATGATCCTTTAAATCGATTCATATCAATGCCTCAATTGAATCGTTTCATCGGAACCATGCACAGGAGCACCAATGTCCCTCGCACCGACGCGAAGACTCCGCACCCTCGTCGCGACCGCCGCCGCCTTCCTCGTGGGCGCCGCCGGCGCCGTCGCCCTCCCGGTACTCGACGGCGCCGCAGTCGCCCAGGCCGCCTGCGGCGCCAACTCCCCCCACGCCACCGTCACCGGCTCCAGCGGCGCCTACGTGACCAAGGAGGGCTCGACCACCGTCTACTCCGGCAGCGACTACCGCGCCGCCGTCCAGGCCGGCGTCGACACCATCTCCAGCGGCCAGCGCGTCGCCGTGATGGCCTCGGGCAACATCGGGGCCAGCACCATCACCATCCAGAGCGGCAAGACCTTCGAAGGCTGCGGCATGATCACCGTGGGCAACCGCTCCGGCCGCGGCGCCATCGAGGCGATCAACACCACCAATGTCAACATCGCGTACCTGAAGATGAGCGGCAACCCCTACTTCGGCCTCCGGTTCTCCGGCACCAACGGCCTGAAGCTGGGCGACATCGACCTCACCCTCAGCGGCGGCCTGGGCATCCGGTTCGACCGCGACGCCGCCTGGAACTACAACGTGACCATGAACGACATCTACGTGTCGGGCGCGGGCAGCCACGCCGTCGAGACCTGGAACATCGACGGCTTCAACATCACCAAGGTGACGGCACGGAACGTCGGCCAGTCGGGCCTGCTCATCCAGAACTCGCGCAACGGCTGGGTCGGCACGGTCGACGGCAACAACGTCGCCGCCGGGACCGGCTACGCGACGTTCCGGATGGCGAACACCAACGGCCGGCTGTCGAACGGCTCGTACAGCACCAACATCTACGTCGACAACGTCATCTCGCGAGGCGGCGGGCGCGGCGTCTTCTGCGTCTCGCAGTCCGGCGGCGTGGTCATCAAGAACGTGGACCTGGCGAACAACGGGAACAACTCGATCCTGATCGAGAACTGCTACAACGTCTCCATCAGGGGCGGCACGGTCAACGGCGGCGGCGAGGTGCGCCTCGCGGCCCGCTCGGAGTTCGCCAACAACCGCGACATCTGGATCACGCTGCGGGTGGACAACACCTCGGTGCGGGAGTCGCCGTGCGGTGAGAACACCAACTGGACCCTGAGCGGCAACGGCTCGCGGAACATCTGCTGACGCGGCACGAGCGCAGGGCCGGAGCGATCGCTCCGGCCCTGTTTCGTTCGGTGTCCTTAGGGGACGATCTCGCGGTGGCGGGCGAGGTCGGCCGCGCCGATGACGCCGGCCTTGGAGCCGAGCTCGGCGGCGCGGACCTCGGCGACCGGGATCTGGGCGCGGCTGGCCAGGGCCTCCTTGTAGTGCTTGCGGATCGGGTCGAGGAGGAGATCACCCGCGTCCACGACGCCGCCGGCGATGAGGATGACGCCGGGGTCGATGAGGTTGACCATGTCCGCGGCGGAGTTGCCGAGGTAGAAGCCGATGAAGTCGAAGGCGCTCAGGGCGACCTCGTCGCCCTGGCGGGCGGCCTCGGTGACCTGGCGGCCGGTGATCGACTCGGGGTCGCCGCCGGCGAGCTTGAGGAGGACCGCGGCCTTCTCGGGGTGCTCGGCGGCGCCCTCCTGGGCGGCGCGGGTCAGGGCCCGGCCGGAGGCGTACTGCTCGAGGCAGCCGTTGCGCCCGCAGCCGCAGTCGCGGCCGCCGGGCATCACGGAGCGGATGTGGCCGATCTCGGCCGCGACGCCGTTGGTGCCGCGCAGGAGGTTGTCCTTGACGACGATGCCGCCGCCGACGCCGGTGCCGATCGTGTAGAGGACGGAGGAGCGGTGGCGCTTGGCGGCGCCGTACTTGTGCTCGCCCCAGATGGCGACGTTGGCGTCGTTCTCGACGACGACGGGGAGGTCGATGGCCGCAGCGACCTTGTCGCGCAGCGGCTCGTCCTTCCAGGAGAGGTTGGGGGCGAGCATCACCGTGGAGCGGTCGGAGGAGATCCAGCCCGCCGCGCCGATGCCGACGGCCTCGACCTCGCGGCCGGTGCGCAGCTCGTCGACGACTTCCTTGACGGCCTGGATGACGCCGGAGGTGTCGTCCGCTGGGGTGGGGCGCCGGGACGTGGCGAGGACGTTGCCGTGCTCGTCGACGAGGCCGCCGCCGACCTTCGTGCCCCCGATGTCGACCCCGATAGTCAGACTCACTGCTGTACCCTCCAGCGGTTCACGGTTTGAGGCGTGGGATGCCGCGCGACGCTGCGGGCCACCGAGGACTTTACAGCGCGATGACCTGGAGATGAAATCGGCCGTTCCGTCCCCCTCGGCGAAGGTATCACCGGGCGCGAGGGGAGAGGGTCGCTTGCGTGACAGTCCCTCAGCGTGCGTTCGACGGTCCCGCTCCTGCTCCGCTAAGCTGCCCTTAGCATCATGGTCTGCCTCACAGTCCCTCTTCCATTGGAAGTTGACCCACCGGTAACATGAGCTGTGAGCCACTTTACAAAGCCGTGAACATGGCGTCTTGAACGGAGCCTTTCCATGCGCGAGTTCGCCGTCCCCCCCGTGGTGACTGTGCCCGACGAAGACAACACCCTCACCGCGCTGTGGGACGCGGCCGAGAACCACCCCGCCTCGATCCTCTTCATGCGCTCGTTCGACGACGGTGCCACCTGGCAGGACGTCACGTCGGTCGAGTTCCGCGAGCAGGTCATCGCCGCCGCGAAGGGCCTGGCCGCGGCCGGGATCCAGCCCGGCGACCGCGTCGCCCTCATGTCGGCCACCCGCTACGAGTGGACCCTCCTCGACTACGCGATCTGGGCCGCCGGCGCCGTCACTGTCACCATCTACGAGACCTCCTCCGCCGACCAGGCGAAGTTCATCCTCGAAGACTCCGGCTCCGTCGCAGTGATCTGCGAGGACACCGAGATGGCCGCGATGGTCGAAGGCCTCGGCACCCAGGTCAAGCACGTATGGACCATCGACGACGGCGCGCTCGACGCCCTCGGGGCGCTCGGCGCCGACGCCGACGTGGACATCGAGGAGCGCCGCACGAGCCGCAAGGCCGACGACCTGTGCACCATCGTCTACACCTCCGGCACCACCGGGAAGCCCAAGGGCTGCATGCTCACCCACCGCAACCTCCTGGCCGACATCCGCAACGTCATCCCCGAGGTGCCCGGCGTCCTCTACGACGGCGCCCGCATGCTGCTGTTCCTCTCCCTCGCCCACGTGCTCGCCCGCATCCTCCAGCTCGCCGGGATGGAATCGCGCACCACCATCGCCCACGCCGACCGCACCAAGCTCACCGCGATCATGCCCGTGGTCAAACCGACCACGCTGCTCGCGATCCCCCGCGTGTTCGAGAAGGTCTACGCCGGGGCGTACCAGAAGGCCGTCGACGGCGGCAAGGGCCACCTCTTCGAGAAGGCCTCGGTCGTCGCCAAGGAGTACAGCCGCGCCCTCGACAAGCCGGGCGGCCCGGGCCTGATGCTCAAGCTCAAGCACAAGCTGTGGGACGTGCTCGTCTACTCCAAGATCCGGGCCGCGATCGGCGGCGAGTGCACCTCCGCCGTCTCCGGCGGCGCGGCGCTCGGCCCCGAGCTCGGGCACTTCTTCCGCGGCGCCGGCGTCACCATCTACGAGGGCTACGGCCTCACCGAGACCTCGCCGGTCCTCTCGCTCAACCTCCAGACCGCCATCAAGGTCGGCTCGATCGGCCGCCCCACCCCCGGCACCGCCCTGCGCGTCGCCGAGGACGGCGAACTCCAGGCCAAGGGCCCGCAGGTATTCCCCGGGTACTGGAACAACGACGCCGCCACCGCCGAGGTCCTCGACGCCGACGGCTGGTTCTCCACCGGCGACATCGCCGAGATCGACGACGACGGGTACGTCACCATCACCGGCCGCAAGAAGGACATCATCGTCACCGCGGGCGGCAAGAACGTCGCCCCCGGACCGCTCGAGAAGATCCTCGACGCCCACCCGCTCATCGCGTACGCCATGGTCGTGGGCGAGGGCCGCCCCTACATCGGCTGCCTCATCTCCCTCGACGGCGAGATGCTCCGCGACTGGCTCTCCCGCCACGACAAGGACCCGGAGACGCCCATCAGCGCCCTCACCGAGGACCCCGAGCTGCGCGCCGAACTCCAGGAGAAGGTCGACGAGGCCAACCGCACGGTGTCGCGGGCAGAGCAGATCAAGCAGTTCCGGATCATGCCGGTCGAACTGAGCGAGGACGCCGGGGAAATCACCCCGTCGGTCAAGGTCAAACGACACGTCGTCATGGAAAAATACTCAAGCGAGATCAACGCGCTCTACGACACGGCGAAAGCGCAACGAAACGAGTAAGCGAGGTGCCCGCATGGGCGATGAGGCGGTGCTGGAGCGCCAGTGGCGACTGCCCGCCGTCGCGCTGAGGGGCGTGCTGTTCGCGCTGGTCGCGGTCTTCGGTTGGGCCAATGAAGGGCTCGCCGACGCCCTGACCTGGTGCGGCATCCTGGCGCTCGCGGCGCTGCCCGGCGTCGTGCTCCCCCGGCACCGGCTCCTGGCTCCCGCCGGGCAGCTCGCCGAGGTCGCCGTCGTCGTGCTCGGCACGCTCGCCACCGACGGGCTGCCGCCCTGGATGCTGCCGTACCTCATCGCGCCGTTCGCCACGGCCGCGTTCGACGCGGCCGACACGACCGGCGAGGACGACCGGCACAGCCGCATGCGCGCATGGGGCCCGCCCGTGCTCGTCGCCGTCGCCGCGATCGGCCTCATCGCGCAGACCCCGCGGGTCTCCGCGTACGACCGCGGCACCTACGTGACCACGGTCGCCATCGCGCTCGCCTTCGGGCTCGCCTCGGCCGTCGGCGCATGGTGGATGCGCCGCTCCCGCTCCTCGGACCTGCACCACTCGCAGCTGCCGTACGCGGAAGCGGCCGCACTGCTCACGCAGCTGCGCGTCGTCGCCCGCCAACTGCCCGGGTCCACCCTGGACCCGGGCGGGATCGCGACCGAGATCGTCGACACCGCCTCCCGGATCCCCGGCGTCGCCCGCGCCGCCGTGCTCTCCGCGGCCTCCGGCAGACGCCTGGTCGTGCTCGCCCAGCACGCCGACGAACGCGTCGACTGGGAGACCTCCCCGCAGCTCAACTCGCTCCTCGCCGACGCCTGGGCCGGCCAGAAACCGCAGGCCGGGCAGGTGCCGCTCTCGCGCTCGACCCAAGGGCCCGTGGCGTCCCTGGTGATCCCGCTCGTCGCCGAGGGCCGCACCGTGGGCCTCGTCGCGATCGAATCCGACGACCCGGCCGCGTTCGGCCCCGAGGCCATCACCGCCGCCGAGGACCGCACCAAGGGCGCGGCCCTGCGCCTGGAGACCGCCCTGCTGTTCGAGGACGTCAGGTCCATGGCGACCACAGAGGAGCGCCAGCGCCTCGCCCGCGAGATCCACGACGGCATCGCCCAGGAGCTGGCGATGCTCGGCTACGGCATCGACAACGCCATGGCGATCCTGCCGGCCGACGCCGGGGAGGCGAAGGGCGAGCTGGAGGACCTGCGCTCGGAGGTGACGCGGCTGGTGACCGAGCTGCGGTTCTCCCTGTTCGAACTGCGGTCGAACGTCGACCGTCAGGGCGGTCTGGCCTCCGCGATCGCGGACTATGCTCGTACTGTGGGCGCTTCCGCCGGCCTCAGGGTGCACTTGTCGCTCGACGAGGGCGGGGCGAGGCTCCCCGCGAGTACCGAGGCGGAGCTGCTGCGGATCGCGCAGGAGGCGATCACGAACGCCCGCAAGCATGCCCGGGCCGAGAATCTGTGGGTGACGTGCGAGGTCGACCCGCCTTACACGCGCATCGAGGTGACCGACGACGGCCAGGGCCTCTCCGGTGAGGCTTCGGAGGGGCGCTACGGACTGGCGATCATGAGCGAGCGGGCGGAGCGGATCCGCGGATCACTGGAGATCCGGCCGCACCAGCCGCACGGGACGACCGTGGCGGTGGTGCTCAACGCCGGGGCACGACCGACGCCCCGGGCCGAGACCCCGCGGCCCGGTTCCGCCGCCTGGGCGGCCGCCGACCGCATTGCGAGAACTGAACAGCCGGCCCGACGGCCCGACCGCGACAACAACTGAAGGCTTGCAAGCAAGGCCTTGCGTGGCCGTGGCAGCCAATGAGGAGAGAGACGACATGAACGCTGAGGCGCAGGAGACGACCGGTCAGACGACCGTGCTCATCGTCGACGACCACGACCTGATCCGCAAGGGTCTCCGGCATGCCTTCGACCGCGACCCCGAGTTCGAGGTGGTCGGCGAGGCCGACACCGCCGCGGACGCACTCCGGCATGCCGCTTCCCTCATGCCGTCGGTGGTGATCATGGACCTGCGCCTGCCCGACGGCTCGGGACTGGACGCGACGCGCAAGCTCCGCAAGGCCCACCCGAACATGGGCATCGTGGTGCTGACGATGTACGCGGGCGACGACCAGCTGTTCGGCGCCCTGGACGCGGGCGCTTCGGCGTTCGTGCCGAAGTCGGCCCCGGCGAACGACGTGGTCTCGGCGGCGCGGCACGCGGCGGCGAACCCGACGGCGTTCAGCGCCGCGGACCTGGCCGAGGCGATGCAGCGGCGGCTGACCCCGACGGGCCCGCAGCTCTCGCCGCGCGAGTCCCAGGTGCTGAAGCTCCTCGCGGACGGCCTCTCGGTGGCCGGGATCGCGAAGCAGCTGTACGTCTCGGAGTCGACGGCGAAGACGCACATCTCGAAGCTCTACGAGAAGCTCGGTGCGGGCAACCGCGCCCAGGCGCTCATGACCGCTTTGAAGCTCGGCCTCCTGGAAGCCCCGGACCAGCCGAAGTTCTAAAGCGCCTTTGACCTGCGCTGACACCGGATTGTCGGACCCTTGTGGGAGTGTGGTCCTTTTCGGTTGGTCGGAGGTGGAGCGGGTGGGTACGGGGCATCCCCTACGCATGCCGCACGGCCGAAAGCCGGCCGCGCCCGCGCCGCGCCCCTCAGACCGTCTCGCCGTACAACATGCCCTCGAGCCTGCCGGCCTGCCGGTCCCACGTCCATTCGCTCAGGGCCCATTCGCGACTGGCCTCGCCGAACGTTCGCGCCAGCGCGGGATCGGCGAGGACCTGCGAGAGCCGGAAGGTGATCTCGCCGAGGTCGCGGCCGTCGACCACCCACCCGGACCGGTCGTGCAGCACCGTGTCCGGTGCGCCGCCGGAGTCGCCGGCGATCACCGGCAGGCCGCACGCGGCCGCCTCCAGGAACACCGCGCCGAGCCCTTCCACGTCGAGGCCGCGGCGGCGCGTGCGGCACGGCATCGCGAACACGTCGCCGGCCGCGAAGTGCGCGGCCAGCTCGTGCTCGGGCACGCCGCCGGTGAAGACCACCTGCTCCTGCACGCCGTGCATCCGCGCGAGCGCGCGCAGCCGCGCCTCATAGGGGCCCTGGCCGACGATGAGGAGCCGCACGTCCGCGCCCACCTGCTCGCGCACATGCGGCAGGGCCGCGATGAGCATGTCCTGGCCCTTGCGCGGCACGAGCCGCGAGACGCACACGATGACCGGCAGGCCTTGGAGGCCGTGCCGTTCGCGCACGAGGGAACCGTCCACGCCGGGATGGAACGTCTCGGTGTCGATGCCGAACGTCAACTGCTCCAGCCGGGTCAGGTGCCCGGCGACCGGCGCGATGCGCCGGTGCGTGTAGTCCCCCAGGTAGGTCATGACGTCGAGCGATTCGGCGATGCGCCGCAGGGCGCCGCGCGTGCCGGGCATCATCGCCCAGCCGACCTCGTGCCCGTGGGTGAGTGCGATGGCGCGCTCGATCCCGGTGTCGTGCTTGAGACCTGCCGCGAGCAGGCCGAGGGGTGCGGCGGCGCCGAACCAGACGCGGTCGCAGCGGTGCTCGCGGGCGACGGCGGTGACGGCGCGGGCGACCCGGGGGGTGGGCACGAGCATCGTGCTGCGGTCGCGCACGACGGTGAAGGGCTGGACGGCGTCGAACTCGGCCCAGCCGGGCGAGGTCGAGGTGTAGACCACCAGGTCGTCGGAGGGCAGCCGCAAGGCCATGCCGTGCACAAAGGTCTGTATGCCGCCCCGGCGGGGCGGGAAGTCGTTCGTCACCAGCAGTGTCCGGCTCATCATGACCCCCTACATGATCCGACCAGTCTGACACGCGGGTCCGGACGCGCGCTGCGATCCGCATGACCAGGGAGTGAAGAGCCGCGGTCGGCAGTCCCCGCCTGTGACGGCGGTGGCACACTGGTGCCTATGTTGAGCGGCCAGGCAAGCGGCGACGAAGGCCCTGAACCGACGGCCTCCGGGGACGGGGGCGGTGCGGACGGGGCGTCCGAAGAGGACCCCGCCGAACCTGGGGCCGAGTCGTCGGGCGGTGCCGTTCAGGACAGCGACGGCCCGGCCGTTTTCCTCTCGGAACCGGTGCGGCGCAGGGCCGTCGAGATCGCCGCCGTGGCGATGCCGGGGCTCGGCCCGGGGAGGGTTCCGGCCCGGCTCCGACGCTTCCTCAAGTTCAGTCCGGTCAAGCGGGCGAAGCTCGCGAAACCCGAGCTCGTCGTCGCGCTCGCCGCCGACGCCGCGTTCCGCGAGGGCCTGGCCGAGGTGCTCACCACGACCGATTCGCCGCTGATCGCGGCCATCGCCCACGGCGATGAGGTCTCGCCGATGGCCGACCCGGCCGAGGTCGCCGCGCTCGCGTACCTGATCCGGCCCGAAGGCTGGCGCGACCTCATCGCCACCGCGACCCAGGCCGTGGCCGAGGCCCCGGAGGCCCCCGCCGCCGAGACCACCACCGAAGGCGACGCGAAGCGGTTGGCGTCCTTGGAGAAGGAGAACGGGAAGCTCCGCGGGGCGCTCGCCGAGCAGCGGTCGGCCGCCGCGGTCCTGCAGGAGGAGCTGCGGCGGGCCCGCCGCGACCTGAAGGACGCCGAGGACCGGGCCGCCAAGGCCGCCGGCGACCTCGCCGCCGAACGGGGCCGCCTCAAGCACCTCGACACCGAGCGCCGATCCGAACGCCGCCGCATCGAAGCGGAGGTCGAGTCGTTGAAGGCGCAGCTCGAACGCGTTCGCAAGGCCGACAGGGAGCACGAGCGGCTCACCTCGGCCCGGCTCTGGCTGCTCATGGAGACGCTCTCTGGCACGGCCACGGGCCTGCGCCGCGAACTGGGGCTCGAACCGGTCGCGGAACGGCCCGCCGACTACATCGCCGACGAACTCTGCGACGAACCCGAGGAGCGCACCGCCGAGGGCTCGCGGGGCCTCGACCAGACCGATCCGCAGCGCCTGGACCACCTGCTGTCGCTGCCGAACCCGCACCTCATCGTCGACGGCTACAACGTCACGATCTCGGCCTGGGGCGAGACGCTGACGCTCGAGCAGCAGCGCAACCGGCTCGTGCACGGCCTCGGGGCGGTCGCGGCGCAGACGAACGCGGAGATCACCGTGGTCTTCGACGGCGCCGACGCGATCTTCGGCGCCAAACCGGGCGCCCGCGGCGTGCGGGTCCTGTTCAGCGCCAAGGGCCAGATCGCCGACGACGTGGTGGTCGAGCTCGCCCGGGTCGAACCCGAAGGCCGGCCGGTCATCGTCGTGTCCTCCGACCAGGAGGTCGCGACGCGGGTCCGGCGCGAAGGCGCCTACCCGGTGCCGTCGCCGCTGCTCGTCCGTTGGCTGCAGCGGAGTTGAGTAGAGCCGCTGGTTGCAGCGGAGCTGACGCAGCGGGTCTACGGCCGGCGCGGGGACACTTTCAGCATCACCGAGCCGGCGGCGAGGTCGTGCAGCCCGCGGTGGTAGGGGTGGGCCAGCGCGGTCAGGGCCGGGAGCACCAGCGAGAGCAGGACCGCGCGGACCAGGGAGCGCAGGGGCCCGATCGGCCCGCCGTGATCGGCCGAGACGCACGCGATGCGCATGAGCCACATGCCGAGCGTCTGGGTGCCGAAGGCCAGCAGGGCCGTGCAGTACGCGGCGAAGAGCACCGCGCGCACCAGCGCCTGGCCGAAGGGGTCGGCGGTGACCAGGTCGAACCAGGTCAGGACGACGGCGACGACCGTGCAGGCGATCCAGTCGATGAACAGTGCAACGAAGCGCGCACCGAGGGTCGCCAGATCCTGGCCTGCGCCGGTGGTTCGGGAGGAGTTCGCACTGCGTTCGCTCGTCATGGCGCGAGTCTACTGGCGGCCCGAAAGGTGGCTTGTGCGCCGCCGTGAGCAGTGGTTTCGGTCAATGTGGAACAGACCTGAACAACGCAAGTAACACGTACGAAACATTTGATTTACGGTGGGGCAATTGATCGAGGTTAGCGTTTCGCCTAATAAGCTTAGGCGTCGACAGCGAGGTCGGCCTGCCCGGCGAAGCTTGCGAGCCGGCCCTGAGTACGGCTGACGGGGGAACCGGCCTTTCCGGACCCGCCGGCACTCACCTACCGAGAGGAATACCTTCGTGTTCTCCAGCCCTGAAGAGCTCCTCGGCTACGTCCGCGACAACGACGTGAAGTTCATCGACGTCCGCTTCTGCGACCTGCCCGGCGTCATGCAGCACTTCAACATCCCGGCCGAGTCCTTCGACGACGACCTCCTCGAGGAGGGCCTCGCCTTCGACGGCTCCTCGATCCGCGGCTTCCAAGAGATCCACGAATCGGACATGCTGCTGCTGCCCGACGTGGCGACCGCGTTCGTCGACCCCTTCCGCGAGCAGAAGACCCTCGCCCTGAACTTCTTCGTCCACGACCCCTTCACCCGCGAGGCCTACAGCCGCGACCCCCGCAACGTCGCCAAGAAGGCCGAGCAGTACCTGGCCGGCTCCGGCATCGCCGACACCGCGTACTTCGGGGCCGAGGCCGAGTTCTACATCTTCGACTCGATCCGCTTCGACCAGACCGCGAACCAGGCGTTCTACGAGATCGACTCGATCGAGGGCGCCTGGAACACCGGCGCCGACGAGCCGGGCGGGAACCTCGGCTACAAGCCGCGCCACAAGGGCGGGTACTTCCCGGTCGGCCCCGTCGACCACTTCGCGGACCTCCGCGACCGCATGGTCACCAACCTCATCGAGGGCGGGCTCACCATCGAGCGCGCCCACCACGAGGTCGGCACCGCGGGCCAGTCGGAGATCAACTACCGCTTCGACACGCTGCTGCACTCCGGCGACGACGTCCAGAAGTTCAAGTACATCATCAAGAACACCGCCACCCAGGCGGGCAAGACGGTCACGTTCATGCCCAAGCCCCTGTTCGGCGACAACGGCTCGGGCATGCACACCCACCAGTCGCTGTGGGCGAACGGCGAGCCGCTGTTCTACGACGAGACCGGGTACGCCGGCCTCTCCGACACGGCCCGCCACTACATCGGCGGCCTGCTCAAGCACGCCCCGAGCCTGCTGGCCTTCACCAACCCGTCGGTGAACTCCTACCGCCGCCTGGTGCCGGGCTTCGAGGCCCCCGTGAACCTGGTCTACTCGCAGCGCAACCGCTCGGCGTGCACCCGCATCCCGGTCACCGGTTCCAACGCGAAGGCCAAGCGCGTCGAGTTCCGCGTGCCGGACCCGTCGAGCAACCCGTACCTGGCGTTCTCGGCCATGCTCATGGCCGGCCTGGACGGCATCAAGAACAAGATCGAACCGCCGGCGCCGGTCGACAAGGACCTCTACGAGCTCGGCCCGGAGGAGTACGGCGACATCCAGCAGGTCCCCGGCTCGCTCGACGCGGTGCTCGACAACCTCGAGGCCGACCACGACTTCCTCACCGAGGGCGGCGTGTTCACCCCGGACCTGATCGAGACCTGGATCTCCTTCAAGCGCGAGAACGAGATCGACCCGATCCGCCTCCGCCCGACCCCGCACGAGTTCGACCTGTACTACGAAGTGTAACGAGTAGTACCAAAAGGGACGGCTTACGAGGCGTAGTACGCAGTGCTCGAGGGGCGCGGCGGGTGTGTGATGCACCTGCCGCGCCCCTTGAACGTTTGTTCACCCCGGACGCCGCGAGGGATACTCGCCCGGTGCCTCCCCGCTTCCTACCCGAACGCGACCGGGCCGTCTTCCGCGACGCCCTCGCGATGTCGATCGGCATCTGCATAGTCGGCGTCTCCTTCGGCGCCCTGGCCACCTCGGCCGGGCTGCCCTGGTGGATCCCGGTCGCCATGTCCTTCCTGACGTTCGCGGCCACCTCCCAGTTCGCGATGCTCGCCGTCGTCATGGCCGGAGGCGGCGTCATCGCCGGCCTCGCCGCGGGCGTGCTCGTCCACCTGCGGCACATCCCCTACGGCCTCGCCGTCGGCAACCTCTACTGGGACAAGTGGTGGACCCGCTTTCTCGGCACCTTCATGCTCATCGACCAGTCGACCGCGTTCGCGCTCGCGGCCGGCGACGACCGGCAGCGCGCGAAGGCCGCGTACTGGATCACCACCCTGACCATGTTCGTCGCCTGGAACGCCGGCACCGTGATCGGCGTCCTCGCGGGCGGCTTCATCCCCGACCCGAACGTGTTCGGCCTCGACGCCGCGTTCCCCGCGCTGCTGCTCGCGCTGGTGATGCCCGCGTTGAAGGACCGCGACACGCTCCTGGCCGCCCTGGTCGGCGCGGCCGTCGCCGCCGCGACCGCGCCGTTCCTGCCCACCGGCATCCCGGTCCTGCTGGGCCTCCTCGGCCTCCTGGCGACCTGGCCGCGCCGCAAACCGAAGGAGGACGCGGCATGACCATGACCGCAGTGCTCGCCCTCGCCGTCGGCGTCTTCCTGGTCCGCCTCGCCGGACCGCTCATGCGCAGCCG
Organism: Glycomyces sp. NPDC021274; assembly: GCF_040641195.1. Taxonomy (NCBI): domain Bacteria; kingdom Bacillati; phylum Actinomycetota; class Actinomycetes; order Glycomycetales; family Glycomycetaceae; genus Glycomyces; species Glycomyces sp. NPDC021274. The sequence continues at coordinate 83,214 of NZ_JBFADC010000008.1, forward strand.
CATCAACGTCTCCGAGCAGTCGGAGATCCTCATGAAGCGCGGCGCCATCGTGGTCCTCGCGGCCCTCGTGATCACCGGCGCTTTGTTCGCGGACGGCGGCTTCGCGGGCTGGGCCCTCCCCGCCGGCGTCCTCGTCGGCGGCCTCCTCGCCTGGCGCAGGGCCCCGATCCTCATCGTCGTCATCGCCGCGGCCGGCACGACGGCGCTGCTCCGACTCGGCGGCATCGCCTGACGTAGGACAAAACCCCTTTCGGGGAGTGGTGGAAGCGCTTCGCTACCATGGGGGTCCGGTCATGCGCCACGTCCCTTGTGGTGTATCACCGACCCCACTTGTCCCAGACGCACCTGCGTTCCCCCCTCCGCGCGCGAAGGACTCCCCATGCCTCTCTCGGCACCGTTCGCCCATCGACGCCTCAACGTCAAAGGTCTGCTCATAGCGATAGGCCTGCCGGTGGTACTCGTCGGCGCGCTGGTGGCGACGCTGCTGGGGACGGGTGCGTTCAGCCGCGACAGTGAGCTGGAGGACGAGAGCCTGTGGCTGTGGACGACCCCGGCCGGTGAGATCGCCCGGGTCAACGGCCTCACCGCCGCCACCGACGCGCGCTTCGAACTGACCGACGCCGCCGGCAACGCCGTCCAGATCGTGCAGACCGACTCGCACCTCCTCCTGCGCGAGATCGTCTCGGGGAAGGTCTCGGCCATCGACCTGACGACACTCGCGCTCACCGGCTCGGCCGAGACCACTCCCGGTGAAGGCGTCCGTCTCGCTCTGCATGACGAGGGCGCGTTCATCATCGATCAGACGCAGGGCCTGGTGAACCAGGTGGATCCGAGCACGCTCGCGGCGATCGGTGACCCGTTGCAGTTCCCGGCCGGGCTCACCGGTGGTGCGTTCGACAAGTCGGGGAAGTTGTGGGTGGGTGTGCCGCGTGAGGGCACGATCGTGCAGATCGAGCCGAAGGACCAGGGCGCGAAGACCGTGGCGACGGAGGTCGTGGCCGAGCCGCGCCAGGAGTTGGCGCTGACGGTGCTCGGTGACGGTGTGGCGGTGTTGAACTCGACGGCGAAGCAGATGACGACGCTGCGTTCGGATGGTCGCAGGTCGGTGACCGATGTCGAGCTTGCGGGTCCGGCGGAGACGGCGGAGACGAGTCCGGGGACGATCGCGTCGGTGACCGTGACGGACCCGCCGTCGGTGATCACGGTGAACGATGAGGAGTCGCAGCGGTTCGCGATCGCGGCGGCCCCGTCGAACCTGCTGGGTGCGTCGGTGGAGTTCCATCAGCGGATCTATGTGCCCGATGGTGCGTCGGGTCTGGTGTGGGTGTACGACCTGGACGGTAAGGAGCTGGACCGGATCGAGATCGATGCGGGCGGCGGTCCGGTGGAGATGTACCACACCGGTGACACGTTGTTCGCGAATGCGTTGAACACGAACGCGGCGGTGGTCGTGTCCGCGAACGGGAACGCGCGGCAGGCCGAGAAGGACCGCGACGACATCCTCGGCGGCAACGCCCCGCCGCCCGAAGCGGAAGACGAGCCAGGCGATGAAGGCAACGGCGACGAAGGCGAGGGCTCGGAGTCCGAAGAGGGCGGTGAAGCGGCTGAACCCTCGGCTCCCGGCGCCGTCACGAACCTCACCGGCGTCGGCGGTGACAGGTCGGTCTCGCTGTCATGGAATGCGGCCTCCCGAAACGGCTCCGCGATCTCCAAGTACGTCATCGAAGGTGCGGGCAGGACCTGGGAGGTCGCCCCGAACCAGCGCTCGCTCGAGGTCGACGGGCTCACCAACTTGCAGGCCTACACCTTCACAGTGACCGCCCACAACGCGATCGGCAGCGGACCCGCCGCGACCTCGCTCCCGATCGTCCCGACCTCGGCGCTTCCCGATCCGGTCGCTTCGGTGAGCGCCGTCGCCAACGCTGACGGGACGGTCGACCTGTCCTGGCCTGCGGCGGGAAGCGAAGGTCCGGCCGTCACCGGATACCAGATCGAGTCCGTCGGCGGCGACGGCAGCGGCCAGGTCATGGCCGAGACCGCCGGAACCTCCCACACGTTCACCGCCGGGGAACTCAGGTACGGGACCGGATACATGTTCACCGTGCGCACGCTCGCGGGAGGCGCGGCGGCCGAGCCCTCTCCGCAGTCCCCCTCCGTGACCCCGTACAACGTCCCCGACGCTCCAGGCAGCCTCGAGGTGACGACCGAGGTCGACACGGCGGGCACGGTCGAAGCCGAATGGGGCCAGCCGGAATCGAATGGTCGGCCCATCGATCACTATGTGGTGACCGCCAACGGCGAGAGCCAGGACGTCACCGGCACCAAGGTGCTGCTCGACGGCTTCGCAGACGGCGAGACCGTCGAAGTCAGCGTGGCCGCGGTCAACGCAGCGGGCGAATCACAGCAGACGACCGGCTCCGCCTCCACCGTTGCAGTTCCGACTGTTGCCATCGAAGTGCGCTCGACCTCTGGCGCGTCCGCGAGGCTGGACGTCACCGCCGAGGACGGCGGCGGGACGATCACCTGCGATTTCGAAACCACACACAACTACGACCGCGAGACCCACGGCGATACGACCCAGGTGTACCAGATCATGGTGGAGAAGCCCTGCACCGTGTCCTCGTTCCGTGGCACCGAGGGCGTCACGTTCACCGTCGAGGTGACGATCGAGAACGCGGCCGGGACGGGCACCGACGAGGTCACCTTCACCCTCTGAGCGCACGAAACGGGGGCCGCGCATTCGCGCGGCCCCCGTTCGTCAGAGCCGTTCAGTCAGGCTCCGGGTGTTGCTACCAGTCCTGCGCGGCGCGGCGGCGACGCATGATCAGGAAGATGGCGGCGGCGGCCACGATGAGCGCGGCGGCCGAGCTGATCATGATCGTCATCGAGCTACCCGTGGTGGGCAGCTGCGGCTGAGCGGACGGAGTGTCGCTCGGCGAGGGGGTCTCCTCGTCGCACGGGGTCCACGAATTGTCGCCGGAGGCGGCGTCCTTCGGAGATTCGATGTACCAGTAGACGACGAACTCCTCGTTGTCGACCGGCGGGAAGTTAACGGTCTTGGAGTCACCGGGGGCGACGACCTCGACGATTTCTTCCTCGTTGTAGCTCGGGTAGAAGTAGAAGGTGATCTCTTCACCGTCGGCGGGGACAGTGAGGGTGTAGGTCAGGCCGGACTCGCAGTCGACCTCGACGGACGCGTAGTGGCACAGCGGATTGTCGTGCCAGGTGATGGTCTCGTAGAGCTCACCGTCGACGAGGATGTCAACGGTCAGACCGGCCGCGGCGTCCTCGACCAGGAACTCCTCCCAGAACCACTCGTCCACCTCGGGGGTGTACGAGATCGGGTCGCCGTTGCTCGGGACGAAGGTGAACTCGGCGAGGGCCTCTTCGTTCAGGTTGTTGGCCTCGACGTAGACGCTGAAGCAGTCGTACCCGCCATAGGCCTCGACCACAGGCTCCGGCTCGGCCGGAGGCTCTTCGGTGCAGCCGCCGATGGGCGCGTCGACCTTGCCCGTCCTGGTGTCCTCGAACACCTTGCCGTCGTACTCCCATTTAGCAGCGATCGTGATCTCGGCTGAGGGCACGTCGGCTGCGAAGTCCTGGGTCCCTTCCAGGTAGTCGCCGGAGTTCATGCCCGGCAGCGGGGCGCCGACCTTGATCTCGGAGTCCTCGTTGAGTTCAGCGTCGACGGAGGTGATCGTGCCTGCGGTCTTGTCGTCGTCATCCCAGTCGGTGACCTGCCAGGTCACGGTCCAGCCGCCGTCATCGGCGCAGTCGACAGTGCCCTTGATCTCAGGGTGGTGGGCTTGGGCGGCGGAAGCGAAGGTGACCGCTCCTGCGAGGCCGAGGACGACGCTACCGCTCAGTCCCAGCACCCGCTTGAGGGTACGGTTCATGGTTCTCCTAAGGATGGCAATTGCTTTGGGGGGATTCGGAGCCGCGCGGCCGAGGGTGTGAGCGCTCGTCCGGCTTCGGCAACTTACCAAAGGAGACACGCCGCCGCGCGAGGAGAGGTCGCATAACGATCGCGTAACGGGTCGACGGTGACCAGAAGTGGCGCAACGGAACCGAGTGAGCACAGGGAAACGGCCGGGCGAAACGCCCGGCCGTCGCCGCTTTGTCCGTCAGATGCGCGCGCTCAGTCCACGTCCGCGGGGGCGGTGTCGATCGCTTCCTCGGTGGCGTACTCCGAGTCGACGACGACCTCCTTGTAGTTCTCGACGGTCACGTCGACCGGGTCGAGCAGGAAGGAGGGGACGAACTTGAAGCCGTTGTCGTAGGTGCCCCGGTCGTTCACGTCGGGGCTCGAGCCGTCGACGATCGCGCTCACCATGTCCACGGCGATCTCGGCGAGCAGGCGGGTGTCCTTGAAGACCGTCTCGGTCTGGCCGGTGCCCTCTTTGATCGCCTTGAGGGACCGCAGCTCGGCGTCCTGGCCGGTGATGATCGGGAAGTCGTCAGAGCCGGGCTCGAAGTCGGCCGCGACCAGCGCCTCGACGATGCCGCGGCTGATGCCGTCGTAGGGCGAGAGCACCGCATGGAGGGGCCGGTCCTGATAGTGGTCTTCGAGGAGCTTGGCCATCCGGGTCCGCGCGACCTTGCGGTCCCACTTCAGGGTGGACGTGACGTCCAGCTCGGTCTCGTTGGAGGGGATCACGACCGAGCCGCCGTAGATGTAGGGCTCGAGGGTGTCGAGGCCGCCCTGGAAGAAGTACTGGGAGTTGTTGTCGTCCGGCGAGCCCGAGAACAGCTCGATGTTGTACTGCTCGGTGGTGTCCTGGTCGAGACCCAGCTTCGTGATGATGTGGCTGGCCTGCAGCACGCCCACCTGGTAGTTGTCGAACGAGGCGTAGTAGTCGACGTCGGGCGTCTCGAGGATGAGCCGGTCGTAGGCGATGATCGTGATGCCGTCGTCCTTGGCCTTCCGGAGGACTCCGCCGAGGGAGGTGTTGCCGATGGCGGCGACGATGAGGAACTCGACGCCCTGCTCGATCATCGACTCGATCTGGGCGACCTGGGTGGGGATGTCGTCCTCGCCGTTTTCGAGGATGGTCTTGTAACCGAGGTCCTGCAGCCGCTTCTCGAGGTCGGCGCCCTCCAGTACCCACCGGTCGGACGTCATGGTGGGCATGGCGATGCCCGTGAAGCCGGTGAGCTGCTTGGAATCCTCGCCCTTGCCGCATGCGGCGAGCGATACGGCTGCGACGCCTGCCGTTCCGTACAACAGGCCGCGACGACTGAGGTGCATGGGGGACGTACTCCTTCGTACAGGGAGGGGGCTCATTTCACCCCCGAAACTTACACGAGTGGAAAGCTCGCCAAATCGGGTCATTCCGTGATCGAACCGTGTCCTGGAAGGAGGGACGAAACGGGATGGGAAGGCGCATCGCGCCTTATTCCCCCCGCTGCGTTCAAGGACCGTGCTCGAAGATTTCGCGACCATCCGGAACGAACGTAGAACCTGCGGGTGAAGCGCTTCCCGGCGGCCCCTCCGCAAAGCGACGGGCCTCGCTCCCACCGGGACGCTGTGATGACCTTCGATGTGATCGCGCAGGGACCGCATACGATTGCGGGCATGAGTGATCGGTGGATCGAGGTGGCCCCGCGCGTGTGGGTGCGACGCCTGAAGGAGCTGGACCAGACGCTGGGACTGGTCATCGGTGACGAGTGCTGCCTGGTGATCGACACCGGCATCAACGCCGAGGCGGGGTTCGAGTTCGCGACGGCGATCCGCGAGAAGACCGACCTGCCTTGGCAGGTGGCGTACACGCACGACCACTTCGACCACTGGTTCGGAACCTCCGCGTTCGGCGAGTCCGCGATCTGGGCGGTCGGGGACGGGGCCCACTACCTCCGCGTCGGCGACGAGGCCCGCAAGATCCGGGCCGCGTCGTATCGCAGGGAGGGCCGGGAGGAGGAGGCCCGCCGCATCGGCCGCACGAAGCTCGTGCCGCCGAACTGCCGGGTCACCGGTGCGATCGGGTTGAACCTGGGCGGGCGCACGGTGGTGCTGCGCCAGGCCGGCCTGGCGCACAGCGACACGGACATGGTGATCGAGGTGCCCGACGCGGGCGTCCTGTTCGCCGGGGACCTGCTGGAGAACGGCGCGCCGCCGTCGTACGACGGGGCCTTCCCGTACGAGTGGCCGCAGGCGGTCGAGTACCTGCTGAGCTGGAAGCCCTCGGTCGTGGTGCCTGGGCACGGCGACCCGGCGGACTACTGGTGGGCGCGGGCGCAGGCGAGGGACCTGGCCGAGGTGGCGCGGATGTGCGCCGAGGTGGCGCAGGGGTTCCTCACCGAGCAGGAGGCGTTGGCGCACAACCCGTTCGGCGAGGCGCCGATGCGGGCGGCCCTCGACCGGTGCAAGGCCCTGACCCCTCCCCCGCCGCCGGAGCCGGAGGCCCCTGCGGCGCAGCCGCAGACGCCGCCGCCTCCGGTGATCGTGTACGACATCTTCGACTACAGCGTCGACCTGACGCAGCGCTGAATTCGCGGCTCGCAGGCTTCGCCGCGATGGGCTGCGGACCGGCCTAATCGTCGAAGGGCTGGTCCTCGAAGCCGAGGTGCAGTTTGCGCAGCAGCGCGCCGAGCTGCTTCCGTTCCTCGTCGGTGAGGACCGACAGCGTCTCGAGTTGCAGGTCGACGCCGGTGCGCACGGCCTCCTCGATGACCTCGCGGCCGCGTTCGGTCATGCGGACCTTCAGGCCGCGCCGGTCGGCGGGGTCGGGCAGGCGCTCGACGAATCCGGCCGCCTCGAGCTTGTCGAGGCGCCCGGTGAGCCCGCCCGAGCTGAGCATCAGGGTCGCGCCGATCTCCTTGGGCGACAGGGTGAACGGCTCCCCCGACCGCCTGATCGAGGCGAGCACGTCGAATTCGTTGCGCCCCAGCCCCTGCCGGGCCCGGAGCTCGTGGAGCCGCGCGCCGAGCTTCTGCGAGATGCGGTGGATGCGCCCGTACAGGGCCATGGATTCGAGTTCGAGATCGGGCAGCTCGCGGTGCCACTGCTCGACGATCCTGTCAACGGCGTCGCGCTCCACGGCGTCTTCGGTCATGAGGGTCATTGTGGCCCACCTGCGTTCCTGTCGCTGAAGTACCTCGGGGTGATCTAACTCAAGCCAAAGTATCTTGACTTTAAGTAGCTTGAGAGTAATCTACTTCTTATCAAGTTACCCCAAGGAGCCACGATGCACCGCAGTACCAAGGACCTCCTCCTCACCGCCCTCGCCCCCGTCATGTGGGGCACCACCTACGTGGTGACCACCGAGTTCCTCCCCGCCGACCGCCCCTTCCTCACCGCCATGCTGCGGGCGCTCCCCGCCGGACTCCTCCTCATCCTCCTGTCACGAAGGCTTCCAAGGGGTTCCTGGTGGTGGAAGTCGGCCGTGATCGGCACGCTGAACATCGCCGCGTTCTTCGCCCTGCTCTTCATCGCGACCTACCGGCTCCCCGGCGGCGTCGCGGCCGTGGCGGCGGCCGTGGGCCCGCTGGCGACGGCGGGCGCGACGCTGCTGATCCTCCACCAGAAGGTGCGGCTGCGCACCTGGCTGCTGGGCCTCGCCGGCGTCGGCGGCGTCGGAATGGTCGTCCTGACCGCCGAAGCGGAGCTTGACACCATCGGCGCGGTGGCCGGCATCGGCGGCGCCGTCTCGATGGCGATCGCCGTGACCCTCACGAAGCGCTGGGGCATGCCGAAGGACGCGGGTCCGGCCGCCCTCGCGGGCTGGCAGCTCACCGCGGGCGGCCTCCTGCTCGTCCCCCTGGCCTTCGCGGTCGAAGGCGCCATCCCGGTGATGACCGGCACGAACCTGCTCGGCTACCTCTACCTCGGGCTCGTCAACACCGCGCTCGGCTACTGGCTCTGGTTCCGCGGCATCGGGCGGCTCTCGATCGTGCCCCTGAGCTTCCTGGGCCTGCTGTCCCCGCTCACGGCCGCCACGGTCGGCTGGCTCGCCCTCGGTGAGACGTTCGCGCCCTGGCAGACCGCCGGCTTCGCCGTGGCCCTGGCCGCGACGGTGGCCGCCCAGCTCCAGAACCGGCCGAAGGCTCCCGCGCCCGAGCCCGACCCGGAACCGAAGACCCTCGCCCGCATCTGATCCCGAGGCGGCCCGGCACGATCGCGCCGGGCCGCCGCACCGTTCCCGAAAGGACACCCCATGCGCATCATCGTTTTCGGAGCCGCCGGCAGCGTCGGCCACCGACCGTGGCTGACTAGCGCCGCGGCCACCTGACGCCGATCTGCCATCCGTTGTCACGGGCAACGGGACCAGCGGCGTTCACGAGCCCGACTTGCCGATGTTCACGACACGGACCAGGCGCTCGACCTCATCGAGGAAATACAGCACACGCCACGCACCGAAGTGCGCTCGCCGATAGCTCGGGCCCCAAGGCCGTGACTCCATCGGCTTCGGATCGGTCTCAAGACCGTCGATCGCGGCCAGCAGGGCCTCGACCGAGTCCGGATCGTCTTTGAGGTATCGGGTCGCCGCCGACAACGCCGACGGTTCCACCTCGACCCGATACGTCATTCTCCGCGACCCGCCGCTTCCAGTAGCGCCTTACGCGCCTCACTCCACGGGACTGGGGCGGCGGCGATGCCGAGCGCCCTGTCCCGCTCCAGTCTGGCGACGGCCAGGGCGTCTTCCAGATCCTCGATCAGATTCGGCGGCACGACGGCAGCCACGGGCTGGCCGTGGTCGGTGATGAGCACATGCTCGTTGCGCTGCACGCGGCGGGCGATAGCGCCGAGCTCCTTGCGAGCCTCGGTGATCGAATAAGTGTCTGCCATCAACAAAGTGTAACCTCTCATGCAGCTTTCCGGGAAGACCATCGGCCGCAGGGCGGGGTCGGCGGGTAGGCTCGGCTGCTGTGAGCGAGCCAGAGTTCTTGAGCACCACCCGGACCGGATACGACAAGATGGCCGAGGAGTACCACGACCTCGTGCGCGAGACCTGGGGCGAGAACCTCTTCGACCTGGCGATGCTGGAGGTGTTCGCGGGTCTCGCCAGGGCCGTCGATCCGCCTGCGGTCGCCGACATCGGCTGCGGCCCAGGGCATGTGACGGCACACCTGCGCGGACTGGGTCTCGACGCGGTCGGGATCGACCTCTCCCCCGAGCTGCTGGCGATCGCCCGCCGCGAATATCCCGGGACGGCGTTCGTCGAAGGGTCGATGACGGCGCTCGACCTCGCCGACGCCTCGTTGGGCGGCGTCCTCGCGCGGTGGTCGATCATCCACACGCCGCCTGAGCGGCTGCCCGAGGTGTTCGCCGAGTTCCACCGGGTGCTCGCGCCGGACGGCGTGCTGGTGCTGGGGTTCTTCGCGCACACCGACGACACCAGGCTGGGCTGGAAGTTCGACCACGCGGTCGCGCCGGCCTGGCGGCACTCGACCAACCGCCTCGCGGGCGTCCTGCGGGAGCACGGGTTCCGGGAGAAGGCGCGGCTGATCGAGTCGGCCTCGCCGCACAGCACGCGCGGCTTCGAAGCGGGTCACCTGATACTGCGCAAGCGCGGGGCCGAGGAGGCCTGAACGGCGAAGGGCCGCAACCGTTCCGGTTGCGGCCCTTCGCTGTCAGACCATCTTGCGTTTGTAGGCGCGCATCGCGAGCGGGGCGGTGACGGCGAAGATCGCCACGGCCCACACGAACGTCCACATCAGCGGTTGGGCGATGGGGCCGAACGACAGCAGGCCCCTCATGGCGTCCGCGAGGTGCGTGACCGGGTTGACCTTCGCCCAGGCCTGCATGAAGCCGGGCATCGTGTTGATGTCGACGAAGGCACTGGAGGTGAAGGTCAGCGGCATGATGATCACGAACGCGTAGATCTGGACCTTCTCCTCCGAGTCCGCGACCACGCCCATCAGCACCGAGATCCACGAGATCGCCAGCGCGAAGACCACGAGCACCAGCATCGCGAGGAATGCGCCTGCCACGGTGCGCAGCTCGAAGCCCATGAGGAGGCCCAGGCCGAGCATGACCACGATCGACCAGACCTGCTTGAACATGTCCGCGAAGATCTTGCCGGCGAGCGGCGCGGAGCGGGCGATCGGCAGGGAGCGGAAGCGGTCGTACACGCCTTTGCGCAGGTCGGCGTTGATGCCGGTGCCCGTGTACATGGTGAGGAAGATGGCGTTCTGGGCGATGAGGCCGCCGAGGACGTACTGGAGGTAGTCCGAAGTGGATCCGGCCATCTGGCCGCCGAAGACGTAGACGAACAGCAGCAGGAACATGATCGGGCTGAGGCTGAGGTCGACGAGTTCGAACGGGTTGTGCTTGATGCGGACCATCTGCCGCCAGGCCATGGAGAGGGTCTGGCTGACGGTGGCGCCGATCCCGGGGCGGTGGACCACCGGGGTTTCGATGGTGGCGGCGGTCATTTCGCGGGCTCCTCGGTCTGGGCGGCGCTGTCGAGATCGGTGCCTTCGGCATCGGTGTCTTCGGATTCGGTGCGGCGGCCGGTGAGGGTCAGGAAGACCTCGTCGAGGCTGGAGAGTCCGAGGTGGAACTCGGTGAGCGCGATGCCGCGGTCGCGCAGGTCGGCGGCGAGGGCCGGCATGATGCCGTCGTCGTTGACGCCGACGGTGATCGCCCCGGCCTCGACCACGGGTTCGAGTTCGGGGAAGCGGGCGGCGACGAGGTCGCGCACGGTGTCGAGCCGGGCGTGGTCCTCCGGCTGGATGCGCAGGCTCTGGCCGCCGATCTTGGCCTTGAGCTGGGTCGGCGTGCCGGTGGCGATGACCTTGCCGTGGTCGATGACGGCGATCTCGTGGGCGAGCTGGTCGGCCTCTTCGAGGTACTGCGTGGTGAGCAGGACGGTGGTGCCGTCGGCGACGAGGCCGCGCACGAGTCCCCAGAGCTCACCGCGCGCCCTGGGATCGAGCCCGGTGGTGGGCTCGTCGAGGAAGAGGATGCGGGGCCGTCCGACGAGGCTGGCGGCCAGGTCGAGGCGGCGGCGCATGCCGCCGGAGTAGGCCTTCGCGGGCTTCTCGGCGGCGTCGGAGAGGTTGAACTGGGCGAGCAGTTCGCGGGCGCGGGCCTTGGCGTCCCGGGTGGGCATGCCGAGGAGGCGGCCGATGAACCGCAGGTTCTCCTCGCCGGTGAGCAGTTCGTCGACGCCGGCGAACTGGCCGGTGAGGCCGATGAACGTGCGCACCTGGGCGCCGTCCTTGACGATGTCGTAGCCGCCCACGCGGGCGGTCCCGGCCGTGGGCTGGGAGAGGGTGGCGAGCATGCGGACCATGGTGGTCTTGCCCGCGCCGTTGGGGCCGAGGACGCCGAGCACGGTCCCGGCCCGGGCCGTGAGGTCGACGTGGTCGAGTGCGACGAGGTCGCCGAAGTGCTTGGTCAGGCCCTCGGTTTCGATGGCGTTGTCTTGCGACACTTCGTCCTCCTTCGGAGTGGTGTCGTGGAAGGGTTTCGAGTTCTGGTTTCCGGGGCAGCGTGCACCCGAGATCATGATGTCATACTGATGCGTGTTTGACATCACCTTTGTGGTGGCGGTTCGCCGTACCGTGCGCGGCGTACACCGGAACTCGATCATGCACCCGGGGTGTGACATCCGGGGTGCGATCGGCGTTTAGAGGGTCTGGAGGAGCTTCCGGATGCGCTTTTCGCTGACCTGGTAGCGGGTGCCGAGCTGCTGCGCGAAGAAGCTCACGCGCAGTTCTTCGAGCATCCAGCGGACCTCGCGGCCCTCACCGGAGCGGAGTGCGGCCGGCCGGGTGCGCGCGAGCGAGTCCCGTTCGGCCTCAAGGGACTGGATGACGTCCATCTTGCCCTTGTCCGCGGCCACGTCGGCGACCGCGCGCTTGGCGCGGAAGCTGATGGCCTTCACGTAGCGGAGCAGGTCGTCGAGGCGCCACCAGCCGGTCGCGCCCACGAAACCGTCCGCGCCGACGAGCCCTTCGAGCTGGCGGCGCATGTCGCTCAGTGCCGGGAGCACGCGCAGGTCGAACTTGCCCTCGAGGAGCCGGGACGCCTCGCGCGCCTCGGTCAGCACCGCCGCGGCCTTGCGGGCCACCGCGGCGGCCTCACCCGCGACCTCCGGCCGCGCGCGCTTGAGCAGTGCCTCGAAGCCCTCGCGGTCCCAGGCCGGGCCGCCGCCTTCGATGAGGACCTTGTCGAGGACCGTGCGCACGCAGTCGGCCAGGAGCGCGTCCACGTTCGCGTAGGACCCGGTGGCCAGCGCCAGCTGCTCGTTGCGGGTCAGGGCGTCTTTGAGGCGCGGGTCGGGGCAGTTCAGGCGCAGGAGCCGGCGCGTGCCCGCCCACATGTTCGCGGCCTGCGAACCAGGATCGGGGAAGGCCTTGATGCCGACCGATCCGCCCTCGTCGACCAGCGCCGGGTAGGCCTTCGCGGTGTAGCCCTTGCGCGGGGTCTCGTGGATCTTCGGCAGCGCGTCGAAGTCCCAGGTCTTGAGGCCGGTGCGTTCGAGGTCGAAGGCCTCGGACGCGGCCTCCTGGGTCTTGGGGGCGAGCTGGCGCTGGAGCGCGCCGAGTTCCTTGCCTTCGGCGAGGACCGTGCCCTCCTCGTCCTTGACCTGGAAGGTGACCAGGAGGTGCCCGGGGACCTTCGTGAGGTCGAAGGCGTCTTCGGGGACGTGCACGTGGGTCATCGACTTGAGCGTGTCCGCGAGCGCGGCCATCATGGGCCGGCCGGGGGCGGGCGCCATGCGGGCGACGGCGGCCCTCGCGAAGTCGGGGGCGGGCACGAAGCTGCGGCGCAGGGACTTGGGAAGGCTCTTGATGAGCGCTTCGGCGAACTCGGCGCGCAGGCCCGGGACCTGCCAGGTGAAGGCGTCCTGGTCGAGTTGCTGGAGCGCCGGGAGCGGGACGGCGACGGTGACGCCGTCGCGGGCGGAGCCGGGTTCGAACTCGTAGTCGAGTTCGAGGTCGGCGCCTTCGGAGGTCCAGACCTCGGGGTACGCGTCGGCGGCGACGCCTTCGGCGCGGTCGCCCAGCAGCAGCGACTCGTCGAAGTCGAGCAGGGTCTTGTCCTGCTGCTTCTTCCACCAGGAGTCGAAGTGGCGGCCGGAGACGATGTCGGCCGGGAGGCGCTCGTCGTAGAAGTCGAAGAGGGTCTGCTCGTCGGCGAGGAGGCCGCGCTGGCGCACCCGGTTCTCCAGCTCTTCGACCTCGCTGATCTTGGCGAGGTTCTGGGCGAGGAACTTGTGGTGGGTGTCCCATTCGGCCTGGACGAGGGCGTGGCGGATGAACAGCTCACGGCTGGTCTCGACGTCGATGCGGCCGAAGTTGACCTTGCGGCGGGCGACGATCGGGACGCCGTAGAGGGTGACGCGCTCGAACGCGAGCACCGCCCCGGCCTTCTTCGACCAGTGCGGTTCGGAGTAGGTGCGCTTGCTGAGGTGCTCGGCGAGCGGCTCGACCCATTCCGGTTCGATCTTGGCGCACACGCGGCCCCACAGGCGGCTCGTCTCCACGAGCTCGCCGGCGACGACCCAGCGCGGCTGCTTCTTGGCGAGGCCCGAGCCGGGGAAGATCGCGAACTTGGCGTTGCGCCCGCCGAGGTACTCGCGGGTGTCGGCCTCTTTGACGCCGATGTGGGAGAGGAGCCCGGCCAGGAGCGCGGTGTGGACCTTCTTGGGGTCGGGGGTGGTGCCCGGGTCCTCGATCGCGATCTTGAGGCTCTTGAGGACGCCGAGGATCTGGCGCACCAGGTCCTGCCACTCGCGGATGCGCAGGTAATGCAGGTACTCCTGCTTGCACATGCGCCGGAAGGAGCTGGAGGAGCGGGTCTTGCGCTCGTCTTCGAGGTACCGCCACAGGTTGAGGTAGGCGGAGAAGTCGGAGTCGGGGTCGTTGAAGCGCGCGTGGGACTGGTCGGCCTGGGCGCGCTTGTCCGACGGGCGCTCCTTCGGGTCCTGAATGGACATGGCGGCGGTGATGACCGCGACGGCGTGGACGCAGCCCTCCTCGCGGGCCTGGAGGATCATGCGGGCCAGGCGCGGGTCGATCGGCAGCTTCGCGATGTCGCGCCCCGCTTTGGTGAGGCGCCGCTCGCCGTCGCGCACGTCCTCGAGAGCACCGAGCTCCACCAGGAGGTCCATGCCGTCCTTGATGTTCCGCGAGTCCGGCGCGTCGACGAACGGGAAGGACTCGACCCGGCCGAGCTTCGCCGCGGTCATCTGCAGGATGACGCTCGCGAGGTTGGTGCGCAGGATCTCCGCGTCCGTGAACTCCGGGCGGGCGTTGAAGTCGTCCTCGGAGTAGAGGCGGATGCAGACGCCTTCGGCGACGCGGCCGCAGCGGCCCGCCCGCTGGTTGGCGCTGGCCTGGCTGATCGCCTCGATGGGGAGGCGCTGCACCTTGGTGCGGGCCGAGTAGCGGGAGATGCGGGCGTACCCGGCGTCGATGACGTACCGGATGCCCGGCACCGTCAGGGAGGTCTCGGCGACGTTGGTGGAGAGGATGATGCGGCGGCCGGTGTGCGAGGAGAAGACCCGGTGCTGCTCCTGCGCGGACAGGCGCGCGTACAGCGGGACGACCTCGGTGTGGCGGAGTTTCGCCTTCTCGAGGGCGTCGGCGGTGTCGCGGATCTCCTGCTCGCCGGAGAGGAAGACGAGGATGTCGCCGTCCCCGAGTCGCCCCAGTTCGTTGACGGCGTCGAGGATGCCGTCGATCTGGTCGCGCTGCTCCTCGCCGTCCTCGGCCTGCAGCGGCCGGTAGCGGATCTCGACGGGGTAGGTGCGGCCGGAGACCTCGAGAATCGGGGCCGGGCCCTTCTCCCCCGCGAAATGATTCGAGAAGCGCTCGGGGTCGATGGTCGCGGAGGTGACGATGACCTTGAGGTCGGGGCGCTTGGGGAGGATCTGGCGCAGGCACCCGAGGATGAAGTCGATGTTGAGGCTGCGCTCGTGCGCCTCGTCGATGATGATCGTGTCGTACGCGCTCAGCAGCCGGTCGTGCTGGATCTCGGTGAGCAGGATGCCGTCCGTCATCAGCTTGACGTAGCTCTTGTCCGACACCTGGTCGGTGAAGCGGACCTTCCAGCCCACGGCCTCGCCGAGCGGCGACCCGACCTCTTCGGCGATGCGCTCGGCCACCGCGCGGGCGGCGATGCGCCGCGGCTGCGTGTGCCCGATCATGCCGCGCACGCCGCGGCCGAGTTCGAGGCAGATCTTCGGGATCTGCGTGGTCTTGCCCGAGCCGGTCTCGCCCGCGATGATCACGACCTGGTTGTCGCGGATCGCCTCGAGGATGTCGTCCTTGCGCTGCGAGACGGGCAGCTCTTCGGGGTAGACGATCTTCGGGACGCCGGCCGCGCGGGCCGCCAGCGCGGCCTCTTTCCGCTCGACCTCGGCCTCGAGCTTCGCGAAGGCCTCGGCGCGGGCCGGTCCTTCCGCTTCGCGGGCCTCGCGCAGGCGGCGGCGCAGCGCACGCTGATCGGCCGTGCGCAGGGCGAAGACGCGCTCGCGCAGGCTGGTTCGGGAGTCGGGGACGCTACTGGGCATGACGAGGGTCAAGGATACGTGGGCACCCGGGCCGGTCGCCACGCATTAACCGCCGCAGTGGGTCAGTCGTCTTCGAGGTCTCCGCACAGCACCCGGTCGGCGTCCAGGCCCTCGGACTCGGTGAGCGCCTGAGGAGCGTGGACGACGACGCTCTCGGCCCGGTCGTCGAGCACGAGGTCGGTCGAGACCGTGGCGGAGCCGACACCCGTGTCCGAGGTCCTGAAGCTCAGTTCGATGATGTTCCCGGCCGCGTCCTCCCCGTTCGGGTCGGCGAGCCAGTGGCCGCCGCCGGGCGGGTTCTCGTCGCATTCGCCGTCGTGGACGTGCGCCATGTACTCGGTGCTCGGGGCGAGGCCGACCACCGCGAGCTGGACCGAGGTGCTGCCGGTCGAGGAGACGTCGGCGGTGCCGGTCGCCCGCGGGGCCGCCTCCTTCCAAGCCGTCGTGACCGCGAGCGCGGCGCTCCACGCACCGCCCAGCTCGGGGTCCTTCGGGTCGTCGTCGCCGCAGCCCGCGAGGACTCCGGCGAGGACGACCGCGGCCAGGGTCGTTGCTCGGGTGGACGGCATCGGCGCTCCTTCATCGTTGGGCGAACCCAGTATCGGCCCGCCGATGCCGTCCATCCGGGATTCCACGCCGGTCGCTACGCCGCGACCGGAACGTCGACCGCGATCCCCTCCCCGCGCGTCAGCTCCACCCGGCGCGTCAGGCCCAGCCCGTCGAGGAACGCCTCGTCGTGGCTCACGACCACCAGCGCCCCCTGGAACGCCGTGAGCGCCTGCTGGAGCTGCCGAATCGAGCTCATGTCGAGGTTGTTCGTCGGCTCGTCGAGCAGGAGCAGCTGCGGCGCCGGCTGCGAGGACAGCACGGCGGCGAGGGCCGCCCGCAGGCGCTGGCCGCCGGAGAGGGTCGACACCAGCTGGAAGACCGAGTCGCGGCGCATCCCGAAGCGGGCCAGGCGGGTCCGCAGGATCTTCTCCGGGGCCTCGGGCGCTTTGGCGCGCACGTTGTCGAGCACGCTCGCGTCGTCGTCGAGCAGTTCCAGCCGCTGGGTGAGGAAGCCGTGCGGGACGCGGGCGGCGTCGGCGATCGCGCGCAGCAGCGTGGTCTTGCCCGCGCCGTTGTCCCCGGTGACCGCCACGCGCTCGGGGCCGCGGAGGTGCAGTCCGAGGCCGCCTTCCCCGTAGAGGTCGCTCACTTTGAGCCCCTTGATGATCGCGATGTCGCGGTGGGAGGAGACGCTGGTCTCGGGCAGGTCGATGCTGATCCCGCCGTCGTCGCGCAGGCCCTCCTCGGCCTCGTCGAGGCGGTCGCGGGCCTCGGCCACGTCGTCGAGCTTCGCGTTGAGCAGCTTCGCGGAGGACACCTCGCCGGCGTTCTTCTTGGCGTTGAGCAGTATTTTCGGCGTGCCGCCGCGCGCCTGCTCGCGGCGCCAGGACGAGGCGCCCCGGTCGTTCTGGGTGCGGGCGGCGATGAGCTCCTTCTTCTGGCGGGTGAGGTCCTGCTTGGCGTCGCGCACGGCGCGGGCGGCGGCCTCCTGCTCGGCTTCGATGACCTGCTCGTAGGCGCTGTAGTTGCCCTCGAAGACGCGGATGCGTCCCTTGTAGAGGTCGGCTACGGCGTCCACGTGCTCCAGCAGCGCCCGGTCGTGGCTCACGACCACGAGGGTGCCGTTGAAGCGCCGGATCGCCTGGTAAAGGCGCTTCCTCGCCGAGGTGTCGAGGTTGTTCGACGGCTCGTCGAGGAGCAGCACGTCGGGGCGGCGCACGAGGCGGCCGGCCAGGCCCACGAGCATCGACTCGCCGCCGGACAGGGTGCCGACGGTGCGGTCGAAGCCCACGTGGTCGAGCCCGAGTTCGTCGAGGGCCACGCGGGAGCGGTCCAGGAAGTCCCAGTCCTCGCCGATCACGTTGAAGTTGGCCTCGTCCACGTCGCCGGCCTCGATGGCCGCCAGCGCGCGGCGCTTCCCGGCGATGCCGAGCAGGTCGGACACGGTGTCGCCCAAGCGGAGCGGCAGCTCCTGCGGGAGGTACTCGATGAGCCCGGAGGCCGTGATCGTGCCCGACTCTGGCTTCAGGAGGCCGGCGACGAGCTTCAGCAGGGTCGACTTGCCGGTGCCGTTGTCGCCGATGAGCGCGGTGCGGCCGTCGGAGAAGACGACGTCGAGCCCGTCGAAGACCCGCTCGCCCTCGGGCCAGAGGAAGCGCAGCTGCTGGACGTTGATATAGGTGGTCATGAGACCTCTCTCAGGTCGATGTGGAACGGAATCGAGATGAGAGACATCGCGCCGGAGACGGCAGAGAAGAAAAGGAATCCCGGGAACAGGCACCCTCTTGATCGAAGACACACCGGTCACGTGCACAGAGACGTGATGGCGCGATGTCTACGACCTAGAGCTTCAAGTGAGTGCCTAACGTCGGGAACAAGGACGTCGTCAAGGTTAGGCCAGGGTCGAGGGCGTCGTCAAGGGAGATGACCGCCACGGGCCTCGTGCTGGGCGGCCCGTGGCGGTGCAGGCGCGGCTAGCAGGCGGCGGCCGGCCGCCAGACGCCCCATTCGCCGGTGGTGCCCGGCTCCTCTCCGGTGGTCCACCAGCCGGCGCGGTAGGTGATGCCGTTGTGCGTGACGGTGTCGCCGGCGGTGTAGACGGCCGCGGCGTCCCAGGCGCCGCAGTCGGTGCCGCCCGTGGGCTGCTCGGTGGGGGCGTCGGTGGTCGGCGCGGTCGTGGGGGTCTCCTCGCCGCTGCCGCCGAAGTGGACGTCGATGCAGGAGTAGAAGGCGTTCACGGTGTCGGCGATGTTCCAGACGCTGAGGACGAGGTGCTGTCCGCTGCGCTCGGGCAGGGTCACGCTGTGGGTCATCGTGTGGTCGGGCCGGGCGCCGCCCATGTTGAAGGAGGCGAAGGGCTTGAGGTCGAGCATGTCGCGGGTGAGCGGCTTCGTCGGGTCGTAGCGGTCGTTGGTGAGGTAGTAGTCGAAGGTCGCCGTGGCGTGCGCGGCGGTCATCGTCCAGGTGAACGTCCGGGTGCCGGCGTTCACGGGGGTGGTGGGCCAGTCGCCGCCGCGCGGGTCGTCGAGTTCGGCGAACTCGGCGTGGCCGCCCGAGCAGATCTCGCCGTCGGCGGGTCCGGCGGCGGGGAAGCCCTTGGGGCCTTCGACGCTCTGGGGTTCGTAGGAGATGGCGCCGCAGTCGGCGACTTCGCCGTCGGCGCAGAGCGCCGAGCGGCTCGGCGGGTCTGAGGTGTAGCCGTGGCCCCAGGCCAGGGCCGCCATGGACGCCGAGACCGCGAGGGTTGCGGCGCCGGCGATGGACAGGATGATTTTGCGCTTCGCGCGCATCTTCGTCTCCTATCGACGATGGGTCAGCAGGCCTTCAACGCATCGATGAAAGTCGATGAACTGAATTAGAAAGGAACCTAACAGTTAAGGTTGCTCAACACAAGGGGCAAGCGCGCGCCAATCACCGCAACCCGCATACGCGTGCTCTTTTCGCACGCAACGGCAATGGCCGCACGCGAAGCGCGTGCGGCCATTGCCGATGGAGCGGTCAGACGGTCTCCGCGACCGATTCGTCGGCGGCCCGCTGCGGGAGCGGACGACGCCACAGCACCGCGGTCATGATGGCACCGAACAGGATCATGGCCCCGCCCACGCCCCAGTTGATGTAGATGAGCTCGTTCGCCACCGCCGGGTCGGAGAGGTCCGCGATCTGCCCCTGGATGCTCTTGTAGAGCGTGAAGACGAGCACCGCTGCGGTCAGCGCCAGGCAGGCGTACCAGACGTTGCCGAGTTTGAGCATCGACGTTCGGTTCGCTTCGGCCGCAAGCGCTTTGATCTTGCCGGTAGCGAAGGCCAGCACGATCGTGGCGAGCCCGCCGAGCACCAGGCCGTAGCCCGAGACGGCGAAGTCCACCGCGTCCACCATGGACGAGCCGTTCGCGGTCGGGTAGATGAGGAGCGAGAACGCCGCCATCGGCAGGCCCAGCACCAGCACGCTCTTCTTGCGGCTCCATCCGAAGCGGTCCTCGAAGGAACTGAACGGCACGATCACCATCGAGATCAGCGAGGTGATGCCCGCGACGACCAAGGTGGCGAAGAACAGCACACCGACGAAGGCGCCGCCGGGCATCTGGCTGAGGATCGTCGGGAAGGTCACGAAGGCGACCCCGCCGCCGGTGCCGACCAGCTGGTCGATCGGGACGCCTGCATCGCTCGACATGAAGCCGAGGACCGAGAACACCCCGATGCCGGCCAGCAGCTCGAATGAGGAGTTCGCGAAGCCCACCGTCACCGCCGTCGTCGACAACTCGCTGTTCCGCCTCAGGTAGGAGGAGTACGCGATCATCGTGCCCATGCCGATCGACAGGGAGAAGAAGACCTGGGCGTAGGCGGCGAGCCAGATCTCGGGGTCCCCGATCTTGTCCCACCGCGGCGTGAAGAAGGCGTTCAGGCCGTCGACGGCCCCTTCGAGCGTCAGGGCGCGGACCACGACGATGCCGAACAACACCAGGAGCAGCGGGATGCAGATCCGGTTGGCGAGTTCGAGGCCCTTGCGGACACCTCCGGCCATGATCAACAGCACCACGGCCCAGACCGCGGCCAATGCGCCGAGCATCGCCGGGCGATATTCGAAGAAGTCGAGCGGCTCGCCCGCTTGGAGGTACTCAACGCCGAAGAACGCCCCGGCGTCGTCGCCCCACGCCAGGCTCGGCGAGAAGAACATGTAGCTCAGTGCCCAGGCGATGATGACGGCGTAGAAGGTCGCCAGGAAGAACGCGATCGCGTTCTGCCACCAGCCGATGCCTTCGGCGGGCCGGTACAGCGAACGAAAGGAGGAAGGCGGCCCCAGCCGGTACTTGCGGCCGATCGTGTACTCGAGCAGCAGCAGCGGGATACCCGCCGTGAGGATCGCGAACAGGTAGGGCAGCAGGAAGGCCCCGCCGCCGTACTGGTAGGCCTCGCCGGGGAAGCGCCAGATGTTGCCCAGGCCGATGGCCGATCCGGCCGCTGCCAGGATGAACCCGGCGCGGGTCCCCCACGTCTCTCTGGTGGTCATGCGTCATTCCACTTCAGTCTCGGCTGCGGAGGGGCGCAGGAAGAAGGGGCCGATCCGGGGATCGGCCCCTCGGCGGTCGGTCAGTCTTCCGGTTCGTCGGGGTGGGTCATCAGCGTGACGGCCGAGACGAGGAGTCCTCCGCCGATGATGACGATCGCGATGATCATCATGGTCAGGGCACTGGCGCTCATCGGGTCGCCTCCTTTTCCTCTTGGACTTCTTCTTCGGTCTCGAGCTCGGGCAGTTCCCTGCGCCGCAGGATCAGCGCCATGATGACGCCGAAGGCCAGCGCCCCTCCGGCCACTGACCAGCCGAACGCCTGGTAGGTGCGGTATCCGAACAGGGAGCTCTCCGCGTCGGCGGAGAGCAGGTCGCGGACGTTGAGGAACAGGATGATGGCCAGCATGATCGGGGTGATCACGCCGAGGCAGACCAGCCAGACCGGACCGATCTTGAAGGTCGAGGTGGCGTTGGCGTCGTCGCGCAGCGCGGCCCACTTCCACAGCACCCAGACGACGACCACGATGGAGACGAGGGCCGCGACGACGATGCCGTACTGGTTGATGAAGTAGTCGGAGACGTCGAGGATCATCAGGCCGTTGGCGGCGGGCATCAGCGCGAGCGAGACGAGGGCCATGCCGCCGCCGAAGATCATCGTGGCCTTCTTGCGGCCCCAGCCGAAGCGGTCCTCCATGGCCGCGATGGGCACCTGGACGATGCTGACCATCGAGGTCCAGCCGGCGACCACGAGCGAGCCGAAGAACAGCACGCCGAACAGGTCGGCCCCGTAGGGCAGGGTGTTGATGATGGTCGGGAAGGCCACGAAGGCCAGGCCGACGCCGGTGCTCACCTGCTCGTCGATCGGGGTCCCGGACTGCAGGGCCATGAAGCCGAGGGCCGAGAAGACGCCGATGCCGGCGAGGATCTCGAACGAGGAGTTCGCGAAGCCCACGGTGAGCGCCGAGGTCGTGATGTCCGACTTCTTCTTCAGGTAGGACGCGTAGGTGATCATGATGCCGAAGCCGATCGACAGCGAGAAGAAGATCTGGCCGTAGGCGTTGAGCCAGACCTTGGGCTCGTCGACGAGGGCGTTCCAGTCGGGGGTGAAGAAGGCGTTGAGGCCGTCGATGGCGCCGTCGAGCGTCAGGGCCTGCACGACGAGGACGCCGAACATGACCAGGAGCAGCGGGATGAAGACCTTGCTGGTGGTCTCGATGCCCTTCTTGACGCCCGCCCCGATGACCCAGAGCGTGAAGGCCCAGACTACGACCATGGCGAGGAGCAGGCCGATCTGATAGCCGCCGAACTCGTAGAGGTCGGGGGTCATCTGCAGGAAGTCGGTGAAGAGGTAGGCCTCGGGCTCGGTCCCCCACTGCTGGCCGATCGAGAAGATCGCGTACCAGCCGGCCCAGGCGATGATGGCGGCGTAGTAGACGGCGATGACGATCGAGATGGCGACCTGCCACCAGCCGATGACCTCGGCGTTGCGGTTCATGCGCCGGAAGGCGACCGGCGCGGAGCCGCGGTGCCTGCGGCCGATGGTGAACTCCATGATGAGCAGCGGGATGCCCGCCGTCAGCAGGGCCACCAGGTAGGGCACCATGAAGGCGCCGCCACCGTTCTCGTAGGCGACGCCGGGGAAGCGCCAGATGTTGCCGAGTCCGACCGCCGAACCGATGGCGGCCAGGATGAACCCGACTCTGGTCCCCCAGTTCTCCCTGATCACTCTCTCTTTGGCCATCTTTGGCTCTCTCCAGTCACGCGGTACTCCGGGCACATTTCCGGCTCACCCTAATGGGACGCGCAGAGCAGGTCAAATGCTTGTTATACGTACGTTACCAATGCTCACATAGTGGAACAGCGGTTGTGCGGACATCCGGGCGTTCGGCCGAGCGGGCGGTCACGTTCACGCCCGGAACGAGACGATGCCCCCTCGCAAGCGCTAAGCTTTTTCAGTTGCGCTTGACGCTCGGAGACACTGGCGAGGCCACCACGCTCGCAGCGCCCAGACCATTCGCGCACCTTCGTCTTGAATCCCATCCGCTCCGCATCCGAGGAGAGCCGTGTCCGCTGCCATCACTCCGGCCGTCAAGTTCGAGCAGCAACGCCTCAACGAGCTGTACGCACGCCTCGACCGGCTCCGCGACGAGGCCGCCGAGCGGCTCGGGGAGTCGCGGCGCAAGCACGTGGAGAACGACCAGGAGCGTTCGCAGCGCGACGCCGAGACCCACCTGTACCGCAGCCGCATCGCCCAGCTCGACGCCGTCGAGGAGGGGCTGTGCTTCGGCCGCCTCGACTACCTCGCCTCGGACGAGCCGATGTACCTGGGCCGCATCGGGATCCACGCTGAAGGCGGCGAGCAGCTGCTCGTCGACTGGCGCAGCGAGGCCGGCCGCCGGTTCTACCTCGCCACCGCCGCGTCCCCGGCCGGGGTGCGCCGCAGGCGCCACCTCCACACCAAGGGCCGCCGCCTCCGCTCGGTGAACGACGAGGTCCTGGACCTGGACGCCGCGGGCGAGTCGGGTTCCACGATCGGCTCCGAAGGCGCGCTCATGGCCGCGCTCGACGCGGCCCGCACCGGCACGATGCAGGACATCGTCGCCACGATCCAGGCCGAGCAGGACCGGATCATCCGCGCGCCCCTGGAGGGCGTCATGATCGTCGACGGCGCGCCGGGCACCGGCAAGACCGCCGTCGCCCTCCACCGCGCCGCCTACCTCCTCTACGAGCACCGCGAGCGGCTCAAGCGCCAGGGCGTGCTCATCATCGGCCCCGGCAAGCAGTTCCTGCGGTACATCTCCGAGGTCCTGCCGGGCCTGGCCGAGTCCGACGTCCTCCTGCGCACGCCCGCGCAGCTGTTCCCCGGCGTCGTCGCCGACCGCCCCGAGACCGAGGCCGTCGCCGCGATCAAGGGCCGGGCCGTGATGGCCGGCGTCATCGCCAGCGCGGTCGCCGACC
This sequence comes from Glycomyces sp. NPDC021274, assembly GCF_040641195.1. NCBI lineage: Bacteria > Bacillati > Actinomycetota > Actinomycetes > Glycomycetales > Glycomycetaceae > Glycomyces > Glycomyces sp. NPDC021274. The sequence goes on from NZ_JBFADC010000008.1 coordinate 106,694, forward strand.
GCCAGGTGGTGCCGCGCGAGCCCGTGCCGATCGACTTCGAGGGCCACGAGCTGTACCTGCGGCCCGAGAAGATCACGGCGGCGCGGGACGCGGCGCGCGAGACGGGCCTGCCGCACAACGAGGCCCGCGAGACCTTCCACAAGCGGGTGATCGCCGACCTCGCGACGCAGTACGCGGACATCATCGGCGAGGACCCGCTCGGCGGGGAGAACCTGCTGGGCCTGGCCGACCGGGCGCAGTTCGCGGTCGAGATCGCCTCCGACCCGGTCATCAGGGGCCAGATCGAGGTGCTGTGGCCCCAGCTCTCGGCGAGGGAGCTGCTGGAGGACCTGTTCGCGTCCCGGGAGCTCATCGCCTCGGCGGCCGCGGTGCTCAAGAAGGAGGAGCGGGCGCTGCTCTTCCGCCGGCCCGGCGGCTGGAGCGAGGCCGATGTGGCGCTGCTCGACGAGGCCGCGGAGCACTTGGGCGAGATCGAGGCGCCCAAGCGCGCCGGTGAGCTGACCGCCGAGCAGATCGCGTACGCGCAGGACGTCCTGACGATCGCGGCCGGTTCGGCCTCGTTCGACTTCGAGGACGAGGAGTCGGAGATCCTGCAGGCCACCGACGTGATCGACGAGTTCTGGCTCGGCGAGCGGCAGGTGGACGACGTGTTCGTGTCCGTGGCGGAGCGGGCGGCGGCGGACCGGCGCTGGATCTTCGGGCACGTGATCGTCGACGAGGCCCAGGAACTGTCCCCTATGGAGTGGCGGGCGCTGCTGCGGCGCTGCGTGACCCGCTCGTTCACCATCGCCGGGGACCTCGCGCAGGCCGCGGGCCCGACGGCCCCGAAGAGCTGGGGCGAGGTGTTCGGCAGCTCCGGGCTCGCATGGCGGGCCGAGCAGTTGACGGTCTCGTACCGGACGCCCGCCGAGATCATGGAGGTGGCGACGCGGGTCCTCGACGCGATCGACGTCGAGGCGGCCCGGCCGCGCGCGGTGCGCGAATCGGGCCACCGGCCGTGGCTGGAGATCGCCCAGGAGGATCTCGACGGGCGGGTCGAAGCGCTGTGCGCGGCCGAGAAGGCCGCCGTCGGCGAGGGCAGCGTGGCGATCGTGACGACCGCCGAGCGGGCCGCGGGACTCGCCGGGATCGCGGAGGCGTCCGTGCTCACCGTGAAGCAGGCCAAGGGACTCGAGTTCGACAGCGTGATCGTCGTCGACCCCGACGCGATCGCGGCCTCGGGCCTGCGGAACCTCTACGTGGCGCTCACGCGGGCGACGAAGCGGCTCGGCGTCGTGGCGCCCGACAAGCCTGTGTTCCCCGGCGCAGAGGTCCTGTAGAAGTCGTATCGAGCTCTTACACTGTTCACCAGGTGGAGGGGCACGGCGCCCGCGTACCAGCCGTAAACGAGTGAGGTGCGGGTTGACAACGACGACAGGGGACTTGACCGGTGCGCGCGTCGACGGGCGCTACCGGCTCGCGCGGCTCATCGCGCGCGGCGGGATGGCCGATGTCTACGAGGCGCGGGACGAGCGCCTCGACCGCACGGTGGCGGTGAAGATCATCACGAACGCCGCCGTGGCCGGATTCGACGTGAAGGCGTTCGCCGACGAGGCCAAGACGATCGCCAGGCTCTCGCACCCGAACGTGGTGGCCGTGTTCGACCAGGGCGTCCACGAGGGTCTGCCGTACGTCGTCATGGAGTACGTGCCCGGCACGACCTTGCGCGACCTGCTCAACCGGCGGCGGCGCCTGCGCATCGACGAGGCCGTGGAACTGTGCGGCCAGGTGCTCGACGGCCTCCAGGCCGCGCACGACGCCGGGCTCGTGCACCGCGACATCAAGCCCGAGAACATCCTGCTCAAGAACGGCGGCCGGGGCGACCGCGTCAAAGTGGTGGACTTCGGTCTGGCAGAAGCGGTCCACGGCGACCGCGACACCGGCGGGCCGCTCGTCGCCACCGCCGCGTACGTCGCGCCCGAGCTGGTCAACGGCAGGCCCGCGACGACCGCGAGCGATGTCTACTCGACTGCGATCCTCCTGTACGAGCTGCTGACCGGTGAGGTGCCGTTCGACGGCCCCGACTCGGGCGCGGTGGCGCGCCGGCATGTCGAAGAGGACGTGCCGTCACCGCAGCTGAAGACCCCTGACGTGCCGGACGGCCTCGCGGAGCTCGTGACCGCCGCCGCCGCGCGGCGGCCCGGCGCGCGGCCGGTCGACGCCGGGGCGTTCCTGCGCCGGCTCCAGGCCGTGGAGGTGCGGCCCGCGAAGGGCAGCACCGGGAAGGTCCCGCGGCCCACCCGGGTCGTGCAGACCACCATGGTCGTGGACCCGCCGAAGACCAAGCGCTCGTGGAAGGCGCTGCTCACGCTCGGCCTCATCGCGCTCCTGCTCGTCGGCGTCGCCGCCGCCGGGTGGTGGATCGGCATCGGCCGGTACACCGCGACCCCGTCGCTGCTGGACCAGACCCGGGAGTCCGTGGCCGCGTACGCCGAGGAGGAGGGCTTCGAGGTCGACCTGGTGGACGGCTACAGCGAGAGCGTCCCCGTCGGCGGGATCGTCTCGCAGGAACCGGGCGTGGGCGACCGCATCCGCCGCGGCGCCACCATCACCGTCGTCATCTCCCAAGGGCCCGAGCGGTACCAGGTGCCGAACCTCGCGGGCCTGACCGAGGCGAAGGCCCGCGAAGAGCTCGCGGCGTTCACCGCCGAGGTCAAGGTCGAGCACGAGTACAGCGTCGACGCCGCGGCCGGCGAGATCACCCGCACCGACCCGCCCGCGGGCGAGGAGGTCAACGCCGGTGCCACGGTGACGCTCTTCGTCTCCGACGGCTTCCCGCCGAACAAGGTGCCCGACGTGGTGGGCCTGACCGAGGCCGACGCGCGGGCCGCGATCGAGACCGCGGGGCTCCCGGTCGGCGAGGTCACCGAGCGCACCAGCGACACCATCGCCGAAGGCCTGGTCATCGAGCAGGACCCGAGCCCGGACACGCCGGTCGGCCCCGAGAACCCCGTGAACCTCGTGGTCAGCTCCGGCCCCGAGATGATCGCGGTCCCCGACGTCCTGGGCATGGACGTCGACGATGCGACCGAGGAGCTCGAAAGCCTGGGGTTCACCGTCAAGACCGCGCAGATCTGGTTCAGCGGCACCGTCTTCGAGCAGTCGATCGACGGCGGCACCGAGGCCGAGAAGGGCGCCGAGATCTGGCTCTGGGCGCGGTAGGCGCACAGCGGAAAGGGGGCGGACGCCGTAGCGTCCGCCCCCTTCCTGCTCGCTTCAGTTCGCTCCCGCGGCCTTCAGCTCGGTCATCGTGAACAGCGGCTGGATCGCCACGCCGACGTCGGTCAGGTTCTTCAACCCGCCCGACTCGCGGTCGATGACGCACAGGCCCTGCTCGACGATGCCGCCGCGGTTCCGCAGCTCCTCGACGGCGTCGAGCACGGCGCCGCCCGAGGTGATGACGTCCTCGACGATGAACAGCCGCCGGCCCTCGACCTCGCCGCCCTCGGCCAGACGGCACGTGCCGTACGTCTTGGCCTCCTTGCGCACGAACAGGGCCGGAAGGCCCGTCACCTGCGACAGGGCGGTCACGATCGGGATGCCCCCGAGCTCCAGGCCCGCCAGCGCGTCCACGCCGTGCGCGGGCACCAGGGGCGCCAGCGCCTCGGCGATGCGCCGCAGCAGGACCGGGTCGGACTCGAACAGGTACTTGTCGAAGTACTCGCGCGCGACCACACCGGACCGGAGGGTGAACTCCCCGGTCAGGTGCGAACGGTTGAAGATGTCGCGCGCGAGCTCGGCGTCACTGGTGCTCATGCGGTCAGCCTGCCACGTGCGGGCCCTTACGGGCGCAGCGGCGGGTAATCCGGGTCGAGGAGGTCACGCTCGGCCAGCCAGTTGTACAGCGGGGTCTCCTTCGGCCAGTGGCCCCAGCCGTGGTCGCCGGTGGCCATGTGGCCGCCGAGCATCTGCTGCTGGACCGGGTCGAGGTCGTTCCACCACGGTTCTGAGGGCAGGTGGTCGACCAGGTCGCGGGCGCGGATCCAGCGCGGCGTGAACCCGAAGAACGCGACCTTGCGGGTCAGGTCCGAGTAGTTGTCGCTGCGGGCGTGCCAGATGCGGCGGTCGAAGAACATGACGTCGCCGGCGTTGCCGGTGACCTCGATGGCGCCTTCGGGGTCGGGCCACTCGACGTCGCGGCGCGGCGGGCCGTCGATGGTGTTCCACAGGTGCGAGCCGGGGATGATCTTGGTGTTGCCGCGGCCCTCCTCGGTCAGGTCGCTGAAGAAGTAGGCGAGCTTGACCGACAGGCGCGGGCGGGGGTCGGTCTCGGTCTCGCGGTTCTGGCGGCCGCCGTCCTGGTGCCATTCGAAGCGGAACGGGCGCTTGCCGGCGATGGGCGGGTGCTTGTCCACGTGCGAGTGGTAGACGTGGAAGTTCCAGCCCAGGATCGACCACACATAGTGGAAGGTCTTGGGGTGGTTCAGGAGAAATGCGAGCTCCGGGCAGGAGGTCACGGCGTCGAGGCGGTGCATCGCGCCTTCTGGGCTGAGCCGGCCCGCTTCCTTCTCGACCTCGTACACGCGGTCGAGCGCGTCGGAGCAACGCTGGATCTCATCGGCGTCGAGCGCGCCGCGGATCATCAGATAGCCGTCGCGATCGAAGGCTTCACGCTGCTCAGGGGTGAGAGCTGCGGCACCGACCGATGTCAATGCGGTCATCTCAATGCCTTTCCGGTTTCCAGGGGGATCTGTCGTCTACCTAGACGCGCGTTCCGCCCTTCGCGGTTGCACCGCGGGAGTCGGAAAATCAGGCAAGATCCCCGCGGTGCTCGTTACCGGAAAGCGTAGTAGCGATCGCTTCGGCAGCGTTGGAGAAAGTCGCGAAGTCGCGCGGGAAACCGTGGAAAACGAGCGCGGCACGCGATTCGGCAGCGGTTCGTCACTCTCCGAATAGGTCGGTGATCCAGTCGAACCATCCGAAGTCGAGGGAGATCCAGCTCCAGCTGAGCTGATCGAGGTAGCTCATGCCGACCATGAAGAGGAAGATCCCGGTCGCCAGGTGCGCCAGACGGGCGGTTTTGCGCTTGGTGTGCAGCCAGCGGCCCCAGAGGATGCCGCCGGCGATGCGGATCAGGAAGAACAGGCCCACGGCGACGGCCAGCACGAACAGGTAGCTGAATACCTGGCTGCGCAGCGTGTCCATGCCCTGCTGGATCGCCCAGATCAGCCACATGATGAGCGAGAAGAGGCCGCCGATCACGGAGAGCTCGAAGCCCTTCGAGAGCGAACCGGGCGGGCCGAGCAGCGGCGGCCGGTCGGCCTTGTCGAGCTCGCGTTCGCTCGGCTCCTCGGGGTCGGTGGAGAGCTTCAGGCGCGGCAGCGGGCCCCGGCCGGGGGGCGGGCCGGCGGAGCGGCCGGGCGAGAAGCCGTCCTGGCGCTCGTTCTGGCCCGGAACGCGGACGCGCCCGGCGACCGGCTTGTCCTGCACCGGGCTCGGGGCCGGGACGCCGGCTTCCATGACGCGGGTGCCGTCGGCCATCACGCGGGTGCTGTCCGCGGCGGGCGCGACCTGGGTGGGCGCGGCGACCGGTGCCGCGGGGCGGTCGAGGCGGCGGGTGGCCGCGGAGTCGATGGGCGCGCCGCCCACCGGCATCGAGTGCGGGCCGCCGGTGTGCTGGGTGTGCCAGTCGACGCCGAGGTCGGGGAGGTTCGCGCGGGAGACGACGGCGCACAGCTCGGAGATCCAGCGCGGCAGCTCCTCGGTGCGCGGCCGGTTCTCCGGGTTGTCGTCGAGCGGCGCGGTCAGCAGCTCCCGCAGGCGCGGGTTCGACTCCAGGACCGGGTGCTTGCGCAGCCGCGCCCACGGGACCGACTGCTCCTGGCCGGGCGAGTCGGTGCGGGCGCTCGCGCCGGTGACGAGGTAGAACGCGATCGACCCGAAGCCGTGCACGTCGTAGGCGGGGCCCACGGTCCCCTGGTGCGCTTCCGGGCCGGCGGTCTCGCGCGTGTACGCGATGGTGGTCAGGTGCGCCGGGGTGTAGTAGCGGGCGCCGGTGAAGTCGATGACCTTCGCCGAGCCGTCGGGGCCGATGATCACGTTCGCGGGCTTGAGGTCCATGTGCAGCACCGGGTGCGCGCCCACGGGCGGATGGTGCATCGCCTGCATGACCTCGGCGACGGACTTGAGGGTGCGGGCCGCGTCCACGCGGCCGAGCCGCCACTGCAGCAGCTGGCGCAGGTCGTGGCCGGGCAGGTACTCGAGCACCTGGAACGGCACCGGCTCGCCCTGGGGCGCCTGGCCGGGCGGGTGCGGCAGGCGGCCGTAGAAGGCGTCGATGCGGCGGCAGATCGCGCCCACGCCCCGGCCGTGCAGGTCCATGAGAACCGCGTCGCCCTTGTCCCAGGACCGGAACTGGTGCTCGCGGGTGTCGTGCGGGTTCAGGCGCAGGACCTTGACGCTCAAGGGCGCCGAGGCGACCCCGGCGGAGACGCGAACGGCCTGGTACACGTCGGCCTGCCCGCCCGAGCCGAGCAGGCCGGTCAGCCGGTAGCTCTGCTCAGACCCCGGCAGGGGGTCGGCCGGGCCGCAGACGAGGTCGACGGTGGCGTTCGACATGAGTGGTCCTTCGCGCAGGTAGTTCCGAGCCCGCCCTCGGCGACGCTTGCGAGCCGTAAATTCATACAGCGTAACGCCCGGAACCCACCTTCCACGGCCCCCGGAGGCGGTGCTGTTCGCATCATCTCAGCGAGCAACCCGCGCCCTCCCGGTTCGGGTCGGGCTTCAGCGGCCCGAACCCCAGGGGCTGCCCGCCTGCGGCGAGGAGGTCGGCGTGATGCCACCAGCGGAGGGCTGGCCGTACGAGCTCGACGGCGGCGCCGGGGCCTGGTTCGACTGCATCGGCTCGAACACCCCGCCGGGCTGCTGCTGCGGCTGGGACGGGGCCTGCACGCGGTCGTAGGCGCCGACGGGCTGCGCGGCGGGGGCCGCCTGGCCGCCGCGGCGGATCAGCGACCACAGCGCGGGCGAGGCCGCGATCGACAGCAGTGCGAAGCCGAGGATCCACGTGTCGATGAACCGCTCCTCGCCCTCGGTGCCGCCGAAGTCGATGTAGGCCATGAGGAAGCTGATGGTCATGAAGAGCAGGGCAGCCAGGAGGAACAGCACCTGGAAGATCTGGAGGAGAACGCGAAGACCCTTGGACATGTACTGACGCTACCAACACGCGTCGGAATACTCCAGATCCGATGTGCCGAATTCGCCTGGTTTTAGCGACGAGGAGAGACCCGGACGTTCGCCCGGGCCTCTCCTGTGGTCTCGTGCCGCCTAAGGCAGTTCGGGCAGCTCGTGCGTGGTCTCCCACTCGGTGAGCATGTCGATGCGGCGCTGGTGGCGCTCGGCCCCGGAGAAGTCCTCGTCGACGAACGCGTCGGCGAAGGCCGTGGCCTCCTCGAGCGAGTGCATGCGGCCGCCGATGGCGACCACGTTCGCGTCGTTGTGCTGGCGGCCGAGCTTCGCGGTCTCCACGCTCCAGGCCAGGGCCGCGCGGCAGCCCGGGACCTTGTTCGCGGCGATCTGCTCGCCGTTGCCGGAGCCGCCGACCACGATGCCGAGGCTGCCCGGGTCCGCGACCACCTGCGAGGCGGCGTTGAGGCAGAACGGCGGGTAGTCGTCCTCGGCGTCGTACTGGTGCGGGCCCACGTCGACGACCTCGAAGCCGCGGCCGCCCAGATGCTTCACCAGGTGGTCCTTGAGCTCGAGGCCCGCGTGGTCGGAGGCGAGATAAATGCGCACGATGGGACTCTAGCCTTTCGGGAGCTCGACGATGGCGAGACCGGCGCGCGCCTTGGGCACGAACCAGGTCGACTTGCGCGGCATCTTCAACCGCTGGAGGTTCACGTCGATGAAGTCGGGGACCGTGACCGGCGCGATGAGGATCGCCAGGTCGGCCTTGCCCGCGTCCACCTGCGCGGCGAGCCACGACGCCGGGTAGTCGCCGCCCACGTACGTGATGCGCTTGTCCCCCGCGTCCCAGCCGAGCAGGCCCGTGAACACCTCGTTCTCGACCTGCGTGTGGTCGAGCCGGTCCACCACGGAGCCCTCGGTCGCGGGGAACGCGATCTCCCAGGTGCGGCCCTGGCCGTAGACGACCACGGTGCCGCCCTCGGACGGCGTCTCGGGCGGGCCGTCAGTCTCGATGACCGAGGCGCCGATCTGGCCGATCTGCTCCACCAGCTGCGCGGCCGAGCCGGGCAGGCCCTTGACGAGGCGGTGGTAGGGGCGGATGACGACCGACTGCGGGGTGGTGATCACCGCGAGGAACCGGTCGAGCCCGCCCACCTGCGCGGCCAGCGAGCGGTGGTTGCCGTCGGCGACGATGAGGTCGCCGTCCCCGGCCAGCGCGGTCAGTGCCTCGCCGGCCTCGCCGCCGATCGCCCAGATCTCGTGCGAGCGGCCGGCCTCGTCCACGTCCTTCGCGACGGGCTCGCCCGCCTCGGCGACGGCGGCCTCGATCGCGGCGTGCAGCTCCTCGCCGCGGCTCGACTGGAGCAGCAGGACGGGGCTGAGCAGGTGGCGCAGGCGCTGGTTGAGCTCGTTGCGCTGCTTGACCTTCTCGATGAAGACGTCCTCGTTGCGGATGACCTTGCCGGGCTCCTCGGCGGAGGAGGAGATCTCGGCGGTGTCGACGAGGCAGAACACGCCGTACGCGGTCGGCTCCTCGCCGCCGGAGATCCGGTAGGCGACGGCCACGTCGCCGAACGCGGCGAAGCGCCCGGCCTCTTTGAGGGCCGCGAGGCGTTCGGCCGCGGCGGGCAGCGCCTGCTCGAAGGTGAGTCCGGCGGCCACCGCCTCGGGCGTGTGGGCGGGCATCTCGACGCCCAGCATGGAGGTCGGGTTCGACTCGATGATCCGCGTGATCTCGGTTTCGTCGGGGAACTCGTCGTAGTTCTTCGCACCAGTGCTACCGGTGGAAAGCCAGGCCTGGTCGATCGGGTGTGCAGCAGTCACGACACGAGGGTAATCGACCCTGTTCATCGCCGACGTGGCCGCTTAATGAACTTCCAAGATGTGACACACTTCTTTCATATCCGAACCCTGACTGGAGGCATTGTGGCGGCAACGCACATTCTCACTCGAGACGAGGCCCAGCGGCGCGCTGAGCTGCTCCACGTCGAGTCCTACACCGTGGAGCTCGACCTCACCGGGCACGAGCAGGGCGACACCTTCGGCTCGCGCACCGTCGTCAAGTTCTCCTGCACCGAACCCGGTGCCGAGACCTTCATCGAGATCGCCGCCGAGCGCATCGAGGACGCCTACCTGAACGGGGAGCCGGTCGACCTGACGGCCTTCGACCCCAAGGCCGGGCTGAAGATCACCGGCCTGGCGGCCGAGAACGAACTGGTCGTCAACGCGGTCTTCGCGTACTCGACCGACGGCCAGGGCCTGCACCGCATGGTCGACCCGGTCGACAAGGAGACCTACCTCTACTCGCAGTTCGAGGTGGCCGACGCGCAGCGCGTGTACGCCTGCTTCGACCAGCCGGACCTGAAGGCCGCCTTCACGTTCCAGGTGCGCACCCCCAAGCACTGGACCGTGATCTCGAACATGCCCGCCGAGTCGGAGACCGTGGTCGAGGCGGTCGACCTCAAGGTCACGCTCTTCCACGAGTCGGTGCGGATGAGCCCGTACATCACCGCGATCTGCGCGGGCCCGTACTTCGGGGTGCACGAGACCCACGACGGCATCGACATGGGCCTGTACGCCCGCCAGTCCATGAAGGACCACCTCGACCCCGAAGGGGTCTTCGAGGTCACCCGCCAGGGCTTCGACCACTTCCACCGGCACTTCGGGGTGCGCTACCCGCTGCCGAAGTACGACCAGGTCTTCGCCCCCGAGTACAACTTCGGCGCGATGGAGAACTTCGGCTGCGTCACGATCGCCGAGGCCTCGTTCCTGTTCCGCTCCCAGGTCACCGACTTCGAGCTCGAGCAGCGCGCCAACGTGATCCTGCACGAGATGGCCCACATGTGGTTCGGCGACCTCGTGACCATGCGCTGGTGGGACGACCTGTGGCTCAACGAGTCCTTCGCCGAGTGGGCCAGCCACTGGGCGAACGTCGAGGCCACCCGCTTCGACGGCGCCTGGACCACGTTCCTCTCGGCCCGCAAGAACTGGGGCTACGGCGCCGACCAGCAGCCGACCACGCACCCGGTGTACACCGCCGCGGGCGACACCGAGGAGATCCAGGCCAACTTCGACGGCATCACCTACTCCAAGGGCGCCTCGATCCTCAAGCAGCTCGTCGCCTACGTCGGCATCGACCCGTTCCTGGCGGGGCTGCGCGCGTACTTCGAGAAGCACCAGTTCGGGAACGCGGTCTTCGGCGACCTCCTCGGCGAGCTGGAGACCGCGAGCGGCAAGCCGCTCAAGGACTTCGCGGACACCTGGCTGCGCACCGCCGGCGTCTCGACCCTGCGCCCCGACGTGGCCGTGGACGCCGACGGCAACTACACCAAGGTGACCGTGCTGCAGGAGGTCCCCGCCGAGCACCCGACCCACCGCACGCACCGCATCGCGATCGGCCTCTACGACCTGGACGGCGAGCGCCTGGTGCGCCGCGACCGGATCGAAGTGGACGTCGCCGGCGAGGCCACCGCGATCGAAGCGCTCACCGGCGTGAAGCAGCCCGACTTCCTGCTGCTCAACGACGACGACCTCACGTACGCGAAGCTGCGCCTGGACGAGCGGAGCCTCGCCACGGCCGTCGAGCACACCTCGGCGCTCGAAGACTCGCTCGCCCGCGCGCTCATCTGGGCCGCCGCCTGGGACATGCTGCGCGACGCCGAACTGCCCGCGACCCAGTTCGTGGAGCTCGGCTGCCGCAGCCTGACCACCGAGGACGACATCAACATCGTCACCGTCGCGCAGCGGCAGGTCGCCGGGGCGCTCGCCTACGCCGACCCCGCCAAGCGCGCCGCGCTGCGCGACCAGTGGGCGCAGGCCGCGAAGGCCGCCATGGAAGCGGCCGCACCGGGCTCGGACCCGCAGCGTTCGTGGGCGAAGGCCTACGCGTCCGCGTCGCGTTCGGAGGCCGACCTGGCCCGCATCGCGGGCTGGCTCGAGGGCCGCGAGGTCCCCGAGGGCCTGGCCGTGGACGCCGACCTGCGGTGGGCCCTGCTCACCGGGCTCGTCGGCAACGGGGCCGTCCCTGAGGACGCCATCGACGCCGAACTCGACCGCGACTCGACCGCGGACGGCCAGCGCCTGGCGATCATCGCCCGCGCGGTCGTGCCGAACGCCGAAGCGAAGCAGCGCGCCTGGGAGCGGATCACGGACCCGAACTCGGAGAACTGGGTCCGCCGCTCCTCGATGCTCGGCTTCGCGCCGCTCGACCAGGCCGACCTGGTGCGCCCGTACCTGCAGCCGTACCTGGACGCGGTCCCGGAGCTGTGGGAGAAGCTGGGCGCGCAGCAGGCCGTCGAGTTCTCCAAGCTCGCGTTCCCGTCGAACCTGATCGAGGCCGAGACGCTCGAGAAGCTCGACGCCTGGCTCGCCGAGGAGCGGCCCGCGCCCGTGAAGCGCGGCGTCGCCGAAGGCCGGGCCGACATCGCCCGCGCCCTGAAGGGCCGGGAGCTCGACAAGTCCGCTTAACACCGGAACGAGCCGCAAACGGGGCTCCGGAACCGCCGAGCACAACGGCGGTCCGGAGCCCCGAGCGCTCTTCGCACCGTTGATAAGCTCGCCCTGTTGCAACACCCCTGTGCCTCCCGGGCATCGCTGTGCCTCCACGGGCCGAGCTGTGCACTCAAAAGAATGAGGAGAGACCGTCTTGTCCGCGCTTTTGCCGGTGGCCGTCCTGAGCGCCACCTTGGTCGCGTTGTTCGGGATCGTCCTGCCGCTCCTGCTGCTCGGTCCCGTGCTCGCCTCGCGCACCCGCCCGCAGCCCCAGCAGTTGATGTTCGCCGTCGTGCTCCTCATCCCCACCGTGCTCATCGGCTCGGGCTTCATGGCCTGGTGGGCGATCGACTGGCTGCGCCGCTACGACGTGCCCGCGCCGGAGCTCGTCGGCGTCTCGCTCGTCGCTTCGGCCGTGATCGGGCTGATGGCGCCGCTGCGCCTGCCCGGCGGCAACGGGCCGTTCTGGCTCAAGCCGCTGCTCGGCCTCGCCTCCGGTGTGCTCGTGCCGATGTCGATCATCTGGTCCATCGACGCCGGCCTGCACGAGGTCGCCGCCGTCGGCATCGGCGTGCTCGTGCTCGCCGCACTCGTGGTCCTGTTCCGGCTGGTCGCGAAGCCGCTCGCCGACCGCCGCCAGGCGAAGCAGTCGCGGAACTCGGTGCGGCGCTTCGAAGGCCAGCTCGTGGACGTCACCGACGCGGCGTGGCGCCTCTCCAGCGCCCGCGGGGACGCCAACCGAATCGTGCTCACCTACAGCGGCGAGTCCGGCGGCAAGGCCGTCGGCGCGACGCTGATGCTCAAGCGCGACATGGAATGGGTGCCGAAGGCCAAGGAGAACGAGTCGGCGGTGTTCGAGCTCGCGAAGGGCCTCAACGGCCAGCCGACCGAAGCGGTCCTGGCGCAGAAGCAGCTCGGGTCCCCCGCCACGCTGACCATGCGCATTCCGGGGACGACGATCCTGTCGATCCGCGAGACCGTCGCCGACTCGCTCTCGTGGGTCGAGTTCATCGGCAAGCTCGAACTCACCGAAGCCGACGACCTGCTCAAGCGCCAGTTTCCCGAAGAGGCCGGAAAAGCCAAGTAGCCCAACGCAAAGCAATGGCCCGGAAGCCGAAGCCTCCGGGCCGTGCTCACGTCTGGTCTAGCGGCTCGCGGCGGTCTCGGCGAGCATGCGCAGGCCGGTGATGATGCCACCGGCGAGCTGCCCGGCGCCGAACGCGGCCTCCATCGAGAAGACCACGAGGGCCGCGGAGCGGTCCGGGACCTTCTCCTGGGCGAGTTTGCCCGTCACGATCTCCAGCTGCCGCTGCTCGGGCGAGACGGCGATGAGGATCGAGCGGTCGGGGTCGGCGAGCTTGTCGTGCAGCTCCTCCGCCGCGCCCCGGAACGGGTCGTGCAGCGGTCCGACGTAGACGCTGTAGTGCAGGCCGCCGCCGTCGCGCTCGGCGACGGAGAGGGCCTCGTCGATGTGCAGCAGTTCGCGGGTGTCGAACGGGCCTTCGAGGACGGCCGGCTGGACCTCCTCGGGGCTCTTGTCGACGCCCTCGACGATCGCCACCTGGTTACCACTTGCCATGCGAGCCTCCCTTGGGTCCACTGGCGACAGCCTCGGCGCCGTGGGCGCCGGACTCGAGTTCGGCCAAGCCGGACTCGCCTGCCACCGCGCCATTGCGGGCGACGAACCACACCGGTTTGAAGTTGTAGGGCTCGCCCGCGCGGTAGCGGGACTGCGGCCTCGGGTGCCGCAGGAAGATCACGGCGAAGACCGCGACCACAACCAGGATCGGGGCGCCGAACAGTATCAGCAAGTCCTGGATAGTCATGTTGCTCCCCTAAATACAGGTACAGGGCGACTCGGCGAAGTCACGGCCGGCTGGCCGCCGCCCCGCCTTCTCAACGGCCGGCAAGCGGGCACCAAGCCTGCCACTCAGACTAATCCAATTACGCCCCTCACATCGCCGCAGGTGGTAACTCCGTGCAGCCGGTCGCACCGGGGCCGAAAGCGTTGGTGCGGCAAGGCTGTGGGCACGAACAGGGCCCGCCGGCGGTCATGCGGCTGCCGGCGGGCCCTGTTCGTCCGATGGCGGCTACGAGAGCCGGGCGCGCTCCTTCCCGTGGCGGGGAAGCCAGGCCTCCCACGCCGGGTCGGGACGGCGCTGGCCGCGGAAGCCGCGCAGCTGCCAGCCCGAGGGGGGCCGGGGCACGCGGGGCAGGCGCCAGCCGAGCTCGGCCAGGGTCTTGTCGCTCTTGCGGTGGTTGCAGGGGGCGCACGCCGCCACGACGTTGTCCCACGTGTGCGTCCCGCCGCGCGAGCGGGGCACCACGTGGTCGATGGTCTCGGCCGACGCGTTGCAGTACACGCAGCGCCAGTCGTCGCGGGCGAACACGCCGCGCCGAGAGGGGCTCGACCCGACCTGCCTGGGGATCGGCACATAGCGGTTGAGGCGGACCACCGAGGGGACCGGGATGTGCATGGTTTCAGAGCGCAGAAAACCGTCACCAGGAGTGACGGTTTCGGCCTTGCGGGTGAGCAGTAGCACCGCCGCCCGCTTGACCGGTATCACGCACAGCGGCTCGTAACTCTGGTTCAGGACGAGGGCGGAGCCCAGCGTGGCCGCGTTGTGCGTGAAAAGATTCGGGAGCATCCCTGGGGCAGGGTCATCGCTGTCGAGCGTGCTCCTATGTCGAGGACCTATCACGGTGACGTACCTCCAAGCCATCGGTCCCGTCAAGTTTGACCTATATCTCAGAAAATTGCACCCTGGTTCGGTGGGATCTTGAATGACGCGCGAATATCGTCTGTGCGGACCCAGGACGACACCGGATCGGACGGACGTCGGTAAGGGTGCGCGAGGGCCGTGAACGCTGCGGTCCCGCCTCGATGACCTTGAGAAGGACGAACGTGGAACTGCTTGCCGCCACCGAGGGGAGCCCGTGCGACGCGGGTTTCAACTCGTGCTCGCTGCTGTACAAGATCACCGGCAGCGAAGGGTTCGCCGCCGACGGCGGCGTGGTCCTCGACAAGATCGGTCAGGTCCTGCTCATCCTCCTGGCGGCCGTGTTCCTCCGCTGGCTCGCCAACCGCGCCATCGAGCGCATCATCAAGCAGGTCACCTCCATCAAGGGCCCGCAGTCGATCGCCGAGCTCGCGGACAAGCTCGGCTCCGGCAACGCCCGCCGCGACGAGCTCCTCGGCGACCGCGGCGACAAGCGAGCGGAGACCCTCACCGGCGTGCTCCAGCACGTCTCCGGGATCGTCATCTTCACCGTCGCGTTCATGCTGGTGCTCAGCGCCTTCAACGTGAACCTCGCGCCGATCCTCGCCAGCGCGGGCATCGCGGGCATCGCCATCGGCTTCGGCGCCCAGAACCTGGTGCAGGACTACCTGGCCGGCATCTTCATCCTCATCGAGGACCAGTACGGCGTGGGCGACAACGTCGACGTCGGCGACGCCCAGGGCACCGTGGTGGACATGGGCCTGCGCGTCACCACGCTCAGGTCGCTCGACGGGACGCTGTGGTACGTGCGCAACGGCCAGATCCTGCGGGTCGGCAACTCGAGCCAGAGCTGGGCGTACGTGGTGGTGGACACACCGCTGCCGCCGACGGCGGACATCGACCGGGCCGGGGAGATCATCACGCAGGTCGCCGAGGAGTTCGTCGCGGACGAGGACTGGAGCACCCACATCCTCAAGGAACCCGAATACCTCGGGCCGGTCGAGATGACGATCGACGAGATCAAGGTGCGCCTCGGCGTGCGGACCACCTCGGACCAGCAGTGGGCGGCCGGGCGCGAGCTGCGGCTGCGCGTCACGGAGGCGCTGCGTGCGGCCGGGATCATCGACCTCGCTTCATCGGGGCGGATCTACGTGCCGCGCATCGCCAACGGCGGGGCTGCCGGCGCTGCCGGCGCGTCCGGAGCGACCGGGCCTACCGCTTAGGCACAGCGCTTCCCAAGTGATATACGGCCCATTCGGTGTGACGCGTGCCGGATCGGCTTCCCAGGCGGTCCTGCCCTTGGCACGATTGGGAGATGCCTAGTGACAGCCCGCGGGCCGTGGTGGCCTTGACGCCGACCGGACAGCCTGCGCCCACGCAGTCCTTCTACGAGGCCGTGGGCGGCGAGGAGACCTTCGAGCGCCTGGTCGCCTCGTTCTACGCCCAGGTGGCCGACGACCCGATCATGCGGCCCATGTACCCCGAAGAGGACCTGGCCCCGGCCGCCCGGCGCCTGAAGATGTTCCTCGAGCAGTACTGGGGCGGCCCGCACACCTACTCCGAGGAGCGGGGCCACCCGCGCCTGCGGATGCGCCACGCCCCTTACACGATCGGC
This sequence comes from Glycomyces sp. NPDC021274, assembly GCF_040641195.1. Taxonomy (NCBI): domain Bacteria; kingdom Bacillati; phylum Actinomycetota; class Actinomycetes; order Glycomycetales; family Glycomycetaceae; genus Glycomyces; species Glycomyces sp. NPDC021274. Next base: position 122,684 of record NZ_JBFADC010000008.1, read on the forward strand.
GAGCGCGAGCGCGACGCCTGGCTCCGCTGCATGCGCCACGCGATGGACGAGGTCGCCCTCGCTCCCGAGTACGACAAGGTCATGTGGGAGTACATGGAGCGCGCGGCGGACTTCATGCGGAACGCATGAAGCATGAGTAGAGCATGCGGAACGCATGACTAGCCTTACGCGCCAAGGCAACTGAACAGCAGAACGGAGCGGCGGGGAAACCCGCCGCTCCGTTCTCGTTCGTCCTCAGGTCAGGCGAGGCACTGGCGCTCGACTTCGCGGTAGAGCTCGTCGTGGGCCTGGGCCCAGGCCAGGTACTCGTCGCTGGCGAGGTCCTCGAGGTCGTCGATGGTGCCCGGGTACTCGTCGGCGATCAGGGTGTCGAGCGCGTCGGAGCAGGCCTGGCGGGCGTCGGAGTCGCCCTGGAGGTTGTCGCGCTCCAGCTGGAGTGCGACGAGCTCGTCCTCGAGTTGGGCCTTCTCGTCTTCGAGTGCGTCGCGCTGCTCCTCGACGGACGCCAACCGGTCGGCCTGCTCGGTGAAGTCGTTCGACTTCTCCGAGTAGAGGATGCCGAAGGTCGCGGCGGCGGCGAGCAGCACGATGGCGATCACGCCGAAGGCCACTGCGGCCTTGTTGCGGGGCTTTCGTGGTGCCGGCGGGAGCGGCATCGGACCGGTCTGCATGTTGGGCGGCGGGCCGGCGGGCGCTCCCATCATCGGCGGCTGGCCGCCGGGTGCGCCCATCTGCGGCGGGCCGGCGGGTGATCCCATGGGCGGCGGGGTCATCGCGTAGCCCTGGGCGGGCGGGGCCACCGGCGACGGGAGGGTCGTCTGCGGCATGGCGCCCGTCGAGGTGGCGGGTGCCGGCGGCGGGTATCCGGGCTGGTCCGCCGGGTGCGAGGCCGCGGGCGGCTGTGCCTCCGTGAGGAAGTCGTCGTTCGAGGACGCGAACGACGACTGCGGCACTGGGGAGGCGGGGGCCGCTTCGGCAGGCGCAGCGGCGGAAACGGCTTCGGGGGCGGCTTGCGGCGCGGCTCCCGGCACGACCTTCACGGTCGCGTCGGATTCGGATTCGAAGACCGACGGCGAGGCCTGGGCCGGGATCCTGACCGCGGCATCCGCTTGCGGCGCTTCAGGTACGGGGTCGGGAGTGAAGGGAGGAGGCGCGGGGGACTCGGGAGGCTGGGCGCCTTGGGGTTCGGGGGTCATGGGGTCTCCTATCCAATTTGGAGATGGGGGTGCCTCATGATCGTACCGGTCGATAGCTCATCGCACCTGTTCAAAGCGCCGCCCCGGACTCCGATGGGAGTCCGGGGCGGCGGTGCACAACGGTCAGACCGGCAGGGTTTACAGCAGTTCGCCTTCGAGCCACTCGACGAATGTGCCCGAGATCGCGGTGCCGCAGTCGATGAGCTCTTCGAGCAGGGCGGTGGTGATGCCGGGGCGGACGGGGACCTGGATCTCGCCGAAGACCGGGAGCGCGCCCGATTCGGTCGGCTCGCCGAGGTAGGCCTTGAGGAAGCGGCGGGTGCGGTTCCACTCGTTCATGGCCGCGTAGCCGCGCTCGGCCCATTCGCGGGGGACGGTCTGGTACGCGCGGGCGCGCAGGACCAGGATGTCGGCGTCGGGGCCTTCGGCGCGGACCTGGACGATGTGGCGCTCCCAGAGGGCCACGATGCCGCCGTTCTCGTCGACGAGGTAGCGGATGTCGAGGTTCTTCAGGGCCGCGATGATGCGGTCCGAGTCGAGCGGCGCGGCCTCGTCGGTCTCCTGGGCGACCGCGTCGGCGGCGATCTGCTCCAGGTCGGAGATGAACTCCGGGTCGATCTCCTCGAGGTCGCGCTTGATGAGGTGCCAGCGGTCGACCTCGGAGATCTGCTCGTGCTCGGGGCCGAGCAGGAGCTGTTCCGCGGTGAGTTCGTGGCGCAGCTCGCGGGAGGCGAACTCGAGGTCGACCTCGTACTCCTCGGTGTCGAGCTCGGGGTCCTCGTGCCGTTCGGCGCGCGGGTTCGGGACCGCGCTCGGCTGGCTGCCGCGCGCCTGGGCGCGTTCGGCGGCTCCTCCGAGCTCGGTGTCGGGTTCCGCGACCGCCTCGGCGATCGACTCTTGCTGTGCGTCGCGTTTTCTGCTGCGCCACCATGCCATGGTGTTGTCCGCCTTCCCACCCAAATGCGAATCACTGGCAGTGTTGGGTAATACGTTGGCATTCATGCTGGGCTGAACCATTGGTTGTGATTGGTTGTGCTTCGCGGGGCATAGCCAAGTTACGTCGTGTTGCAGTGAGCAGACTAGGGCTCACCACTGACATGGCACAACCGTCAGCCAATCCTGACCAAAAGTATGAACCGTCGCGCGTTTGTTCGCAGGCACGAACGGGGTACTGTCACCGGTTTCATATGTATCAGAACGGGAAGGGCGATCCCATCCTCCGGACGTCGGGTATCCGTCACCGATCGGTGCGACCGTTACCGTGTGTTCCTAATCGGTCACAGCATCGGCAGGCCGCGGTCCCTGTCCCAGACGGTGCCGTAGGTGGCGGCGAGACCGATGCGGCGCCCGGCCTTGACGACCCGCACGGGGTCCTCGCCGAGGAAGCCCATCCGGCAGAGGCCGGCGACGAGCCGGAACTCGACCGGGTAGATCCGGCCGTCGTGCTCGACGCGGAGGGTGACGTGCTCGAGCATGGCGTCGCGCAGGCGGCGGTCGCCGATGCCCTGGCCGCGGCGCTCCCGCAGGGCCTGAGCGGCCTTGCGGTCGATGTCGGCGATGTCGGCGGCGGGGACGGCCTCGACGGCCGTCCACGGCGGCCTGGGGAGGCGCCCGCGCCATTCGGCGGCGGGTCGCGGGGAGGCGTTGCCGGAGGCGAGGTCGCCGGCGCGGTAGACCCCGTCGGCCAGGGCGCCGGCTTCAGGCGCCGCACCGGCTTCGCGGACGGCGAGGACCCCGATGGGCAGGGCGGCCCAGAGGCGGCCGCCCTGCGCGAGCACGAGGGTGTCGGGGTCGAGCCGGGCGGCGCGCGCGGCGAAGGCCGCGTCGTCCCCGGCGGTCGTCGTGTCGGTCATCGGATCAGCATCGGCGCGTCAGTCGGTCCACTGCTCGAGGTAGGCCCGCTCCTCGGCGGTGAGCCGCCGGGGCCGCTGGGCCGCCACGTCGAAGGGGACCATCACGGTCTTGGCGCGCAGCGCGAGCTTGTCGTTCGCCATGAGCTCGTAGGCGAACGAGAACGAGGAGTTCCCGATCCGCTCGACCCAGAGCTCGACGCGGGTCTCGGCGGGCACGACCACGGGCAGCAGGAAGTCCACCTCGTGGCGGGCCACGACGACGCCCTCGCGGAACCCGGGGATGCCCGATTCCGTTGCGGCGGAGAACATCATCGCGACCCGGGCCTCTTCGAGCAGCACCATGAACTGGTTGTTGTTCACGTGCCCGAAGGCGTCCATGTCCGACCAGCGCAGCGGGACGTCGGTCTTGAAGCGCGCCACGGCTAGTCCCGGGTGAGCTTCCGGTGGGTGACGCGGTGCGGGTTCGCCGCGTCGGGGCCGAGCCGCTCGATCTTGTTCTTCTCGTAGGAGTCGAAGTTGCCCTCGAACCAGAACCACTTCGGCAGGCCGTCCTCGCCCTCGCCCTCCCAGGCGAGGATGTGGGTGGCGACCTTGTCGAGGAAGGCCCGGTCGTGGCTGATGACCACGGCGCAGCCGGGGAACTCCAGCAGCGCGTTCTCGAGGCTGGAGAGGGTCTCGACGTCGAGGTCGTTGGTGGGCTCGTCGAGCAGGAGGACGTTGCCGCCCTGCTTGAGGGTGAGCGCCAGGTTCAGGCGGTTGCGCTCGCCGCCCGAGAGGACCTTGGTGGGCTTCTGCTGGTCCGGGCCCTTGAAGCCGAACGCGGCGATGTAGGCGCGCGAGGGCATCTCGACCTTGCCGACCATGAGGTAGTCGAGGCCGTCGGAGACGACCTGCCACACGGACTTGTCGCCCGCCAGGCCGGCCCGGTTCTGGTCCACATAGGAGAGCTGGACGGTGCCGCCGACGTTGACCTCGCCCGCGTCGGGCTTCTCGAGGCCGACGATGGTCTTGAACAGCGTGGTCTTGCCGACGCCGTTGGGGCCGATGATGCCGATGATGCCGTTGCGCGGCAGGTTGAAGTCCAGGTTGTTGATGAGGACCTCGCCGTCGAAGCCCTTGACCAGGCCCTTGGCCTCGATCACCGTGGAGCCCAGGCGCGGGCCCGGCGGGATCTGGATCTCCTCGAAGTCGAGCTTGCGGGTCTTGTCGGCCTCCGCGGCCATCTCCTCGTAGCGGCCGAGGCGGGCCTTGGACTTGGTCTGGCGGCCCTTGGCGTTGGAGCGGACCCACTCGAGCTCGTCCTTGAGGCGCTTCTGGAGCTTGGAGTCCTTGCGGCCCTCCACCTTCATGCGCTCGGCCTTCTTCTCCAGGTAGGTGGAGTAGTTGCCCTCGTAGGGGTAGGTGCGGCCGCGGTCGAGCTCGAGGATCCACTCCGCGACGTTGTCGAGGAAGTACCGGTCGTGGGTGATCGCGATCACCGCGCCGGCGTACGCGGCGAGGTGGCGCTCCAGCCAGAGCACGGACTCGGCGTCGAGGTGGTTGGTGGGCTCGTCGAGGAGCAGCAGGTCGGGCGCTTCGAGCAGCAGCTTGCAGAGCGCCACGCGGCGGCGCTCGCCACCGGAGAGGTTGGTGACCGGCCAGTCGCCGGGCGGGCAGCGCAGCGCGTCCATGGCCTGCTCGATCTTCGAGTCGAGCTCCCAGGCGTTGGCGGCGTCGAGCTCCTCCTGGAGGCGGCCCATCTCGGTCATGAGCTCGTCGGTGTAGTCGGTGGCCATCTCCATGGCGACCTCGTTGAACCGGTCGAGCTTGCCCTGGATGTCGGCCACGGCCTCCATCACGTTCTCCATGACGGTCTTGGACTCGTTCAGCGGCGGCTCCTGGGCGAGCATGCCCACGGTGGCGCCGTTGGCGAGCTTCGCCTCGCCGTTGGAGACCTGGTCCTGACCAGCCATGATGCGCAGGAGGCTGGACTTGCCGGCGCCGTTGGGGCCGACCACGCCGATCTTCGCACCCGGGTTGAAGTACAGGGTGACGTCGTCGAGGACGACCTTGTCACCGTGCGCCTTACGCGCCTTTTCCAAGGTGTAGATGAACTGCGCCACGCTGATCCTTCGCTTTGGGACGAGCCGTACTGAACTGACCGGTGTCAATGATGTCAAGTCCCGGGGCGCTCCCGCAAACGGGCCCGTCGCCGGGACCGTCTGCGTCACCGCGACCGCCGGGCCCCGCGCCCCGGTAGGCTGGCGAAAAGGAGGAAATACGAATTGAGCAACGCATCCTTCATTGTCGTCGCCAACCGCCTCCCCGTCGACTCAGTGGTCGACGACGAGGGAAACCGAACCTGGCGCCGATCCCCTGGCGGCCTCGTCACCGCCCTCGAACCAGTACTCCAAGCCAACCGCGGCACGTGGATCGGCTGGGCCGGCACCGCCGGCGAAGCCCCCGACGCCTTCGAATCCGACGGCGTGACCCTCATGCCGGTACCACTGAGCGAGACCGAGGTCCTGCGCTACTACGAGGGGTTCTCGAACGCCTCGCTGTGGCCGCTCTACCACGACGCGGTCGAACCGCGCGTCTTCCGCCGCTCCTGGTGGAAGTCCTACTACGAGGTCAACGAGCGGTTCGCGGACATCTGCGCCCGCGAGGCCGCCCCCGGGGCGGTCGTGTGGGTCCAGGACTACCAGCTCCAGCTCGTCCCGGGCATGCTGCGCGAGCGGCGCCCGGACCTGCGGATCGGGTTCTTCCTGCACATCCCGTTCCCGCCCGTGGAGCTGTTCATGCAGCTGCCGCACCGCATGGAGATCCTCAACGGGCTCCTCGGCGCCGACCTGGTCGGCTTCCAGCGGCCCCTCGCGGCGCAGAACTTCCTGGCGCTCACCCGGCACCTCCTCGGCTACCGGCCGCGGGGGCACTACGTCACCGTCGACGACCGGCTCGTGCGCGCCGACGCCTTCCCCATCTCGATCGACACCGCCCACAACGAAGAGGTCGCGGGCACCGAGCGGGTCCGCCAGCGCGCCAAGGAGATCCGCGCCGAGCTCGGCGAGCCGGAGACGATCATCCTCGGCGTGGACCGGCTCGACTACACCAAGGGCATCGAGCAGCGGCTCAAGGCCTTCCGGGAGCTCCTGGAGGACGGCCGGCTGCAGGTGCCGAACGCGGTGATGGTGCAGGTCGCGACCCCCAGTCGCGAACGCGTGGACCAGTACGTGAAGCTGCGCGAGCGGGTGGAGCGGCAGGTCGGGCAGATCAACGGCGAGTACGGGCAGGTCGGGCTCCCGGCGGTGCACTACCTGCACCAGAGCTTCGACCGGTACGAGCTCGCGGCGCTGTACCAGGCGGCCGACGTCATGGCGGTCACCCCGCTGCGCGACGGCATGAACCTGGTCGCGAAGGAGTACGTGGCGAGCCGCGTCGACAACCGCGGGGCGCTCGTGCTGAGCGAGTTCGCCGGTGCCGCAGGCGATCTGCGGCAGGCATTCCTTGTGAATCCGCATGATTTGACCGATTTGAAAGACGGATTTGTGACAGCGGCGAACGCGCCGCTCGACGATAAGATGAAGAGGATGCGCGCCATGAGGCGGTATCTGCGCAAGCACGATGTCAGTCGCTGGGCGCGCAGTTTCCTCACAGCGCTAGGAGTTCCGGAGCGCAGCGCGGCGTACAATCCGGGCAGCCCGCCTGCCGAAGTCTGATACCTACCCGGCGGTCGGGCGGCAGGCACAGACATTTCCGCAACGACGGTGTTGGAGAGATACGCCACGATGACCGCACCACGCCCTGAGGGCCCCGCGCCGGAGGACTTCAGCTCCTCCGAGGAGCTGCGCTCGGCCCTCACACTGCTCGCCCGCGTTCCGCAGCTGCTGATCGCGTGCGACTACGACGGCACGCTCGCGCCGATCGTGACCGATCCTTCGCAGGCCATGCCGCTTCCCGAGTCGGTCTCGGCTCTGCGGACGCTGGCGAACCTGCCGCAGACGAAGGTCGCGGTCATCTCCGGCCGGGCACTGCGGGATCTGGCGGCGCTCTCCCGCCTCCCTTCCGAGATCCATCTGGTCGGGTCCCACGGATCCGAGTTCGACGTCGGCTTCACCCGGGCGCTCTCCAGCGAGGACCAGCGGTTGCGCGACAAGCTCGTAGCCGAGCTGTCCGCGATCGCCGAACGCTACGAGGGCGCCCGGGTCGAGCCCAAGCCCGCCGGGTGCGCACTGCACGTCCGCGAGGCGACCGAGGCCGACGCGAGGCGCGCGGTCGAGGACGTCCACGAGGGACCGTCCACTTGGGACGGCGTGCAGACCACCGAGGGCAAGGCCGTCGTCGACCTGTCGGTGGTCACCACCCACAAGGGCGACGCGCTCGACAAGCTGCGCCACCAGCTGGGGGCCTCCGCGGTCCTCTTCCTGGGCGACGACGTGACCGACGAGAATGCGTTTGCGCACCTGCACGGCCCGGACGTCGGCGTCAGAATCGGCCCCGGCCCCACCCGCGCCGCGTACCGCATCGGCGACCCCGAAGACGTCGCGAAGCTCCTCGCCCGCCTCGTCGACACCCGCCGCGCCTGGCTCCAAGGCGAATCGGCGCAGCTCATCGAGCGCCACACGATGCTCGCCGACGGCGCCAACCACGCGCTGCTCACGCCCGACGGGCGCGTCACCTGGATGTGCCACCCGCGGCCCGACTCCGGTTCGGTCTTCGCCGACCTGCTCGGCGGCGAGCACGCCGGGCACTTCAGCGTCCAGCCCGTCAACGCCGGCATCCCCCTGGGGCAGCGGTACGTGTCCGGCACGATGACCGTCGAGACCCGCTGGCCGGGCCTCGCGGTCACCGACTGGCTCGACTCGACGCCGCGCCGCCGCGGCGACCTCAACGCCACCGTCCTCGTCCGCGAGATCACCGGCGAGGTCCCCGTCAAGATCACCTTCGCGCCGCGCCCCGAGTTCGGGCAGCTGCCCGTGCAGCTCCAGCCCGTCGGCGACGACGGCCTGCACGTCCTCGGCGGCCGCGAGCCCATCAGCCTGCGCTCACCGGGCGTGGACTGGCAGATCGAGTACGACGGCCAGCACTCGCTCGCCGTCGCCGTCGTCGACCTCGCCGCCATCGGCGGGAACCTGGTCCTCGAGATGCGCTCCGGCTCGGCGAGCCTCGACGAGTGGAAGCCCGCCGTCAACGTCCGCCGCCGCACCACCGAGGCCGGCTGGCGCAACTGGTCTGACTCGCTGAAGCTCCCGCGCGTGGAGACCGAGATGGTCTCCCGCTCCGCACTGGCGCTCAAGGCGCTCTGCTACCAGCCCACGGGCGCGATCCTCGCCGCCGGCACCACCTCGCTCCCCGAGGAGCTGGGCGGCGTCCGCAACTGGGACTACCGGTTCTGCTGGATCCGCGACGCCGCGATGACCGCGAACGCCCTCGTCGACCTGGGCTCGCTCCAGGAGGCCGAGGCGTACTTCGCGTGGGTCGCCGGCATTCTCGAGCGCACCGCGGGCCACCCTGAGCGGCTCGCCCCGCTCTACGACATCGAGGGCATGGCCCCGAGCCCCGAGGCGATCATCGACACGCTCCCCGGGTACGCCGGGGCGCGGCCGGTGCGCATCAACAACGCGGCGTCGAACCAGGTCCAGCTGGACGTGTTCGGCCCCGTCGCGATGCTGGTGGAGGCCGTCGCGCAGCGCCGCGGGCACCTCTCGGACTTCGAGCAGCAGGTCCTCGGGAGCATGGTCGAGGCCGTCGCCAAGCGCTGGCACGAGCCCGACCACGGCATCTGGGAGGCCCGCCAGGCCCCCCGCCACCACGTGTACTCGAAGGTCATGTGCTGGGTGACCGTGGATCGCGCGCTCAAGGTCGCCGACCACTTCGGCATGGAGTACGGCCCCGACTGGCACGAGCTGCGCGACCAGATCGCGAAGAACGTGCTCGAGCTGGGCTGGAACGACGAGGCCGGGGCCTACACGGCCGCGTACGGCCACGAGGACCTCGACGCCGCCTCGCTGTGGATCGGCCTCTCCGGGCTGCTCCCGCCGGACGACCCGCGCTACCTCAGGACCGTGCTCAAGATCGAGGCCGGGCTGCGCTCGGGCCCGACGGTCTACCGCTACCACCGCGACGACGGCCTGCCGGGCACCGAGGGCGGGTTCATCATCTGCGCCGCCTGGCTCGCCGAGGCGTACCTGCAGGTGGGCCGCCGGACCGACGCCGAGGAGCTGTTCGAGCAGATCCTCGCGTGCGCGGGCCCCACGGGGCTGCTGCCCGAGCAGTGGGACCCGATCGCCGAGCGCGGCCTGGGCAACCACCCGCAGGCGTACTCGCACCTGGGCCTCATCCGGGTCGCGAACCTGCTGAACGGCCAAAGCGGACGCATCTGAGGCACCCTCAAGGCGAGGGCTACTCTGTTCAGGACTGCAAATGCATCCTGACAGGAAGCCCTCGCCTTGAGCTCCCCCACTCCTGCCATCCCCGGCTACCGCGACTTCACGATGGTCGCGCACGGGTCGACCGCGTTCGTCTACACCGCCGTCCAGGAGCGGCTCGACCGCACGGTCGCCGTGAAGGTCCTGCTCGTCGACGACGACATGACCACCGCCGACTCGGTCGAGAAGGAACTCGAGGCCACCGTCGCGGTCTCGAACCACCCCCACATCGTCTCGATCATCGACACCGGCCACACCGACGCCGGGCAGCCGTACATCGTCATGGAGTACTGCGAAGGCGGCTCCTACTCGGCGATCCTGAAGGTCGACGGGCCGCTGCCCGTGGACGACGTGATCGACATGGGCATCAAGATCGGCCAGGCCCTCCAGGCCGCGCACAGCGCGGACATCCTCCACCGGGACGTCAAGCCGCAGAACATCCTCCGCGGCCAGTACGGGCCGGCGCTGGCGGACTTCGGCATCGCGCGCACGCCCGCCTCGCTGGCCGCGACCGCCGCGATCGACAAGCTCACCCCGCTCCACGCCTCCCCCGAGGCGCTGCTGCGCCAGGCCCAGACCTCCGCGAGCGACCTGTTCAGCCTCGCGTCGAGCATGTGGCACCTCCTCGCCGGGTACGCGCCGTTCGCGAACCCCGAGGGCGGCACCGACCCGGACACGCACCGCGAGCGCGTCACCTCCGACGCGCCGCCGCCGAAACTCCCCCGCGACGACGTGCCCGAGTGGCTGGAGAGCCTGCTCGTGCGCGGCCTCTCGCGCGACCCGGCCCGCCGCCCCGCTTCGGGGCAGGCGTTCGCCGAAGAGCTCCAGCGCGGGATGTACGGCGGCGGGGTCGGCAAGGCCGCCGCGCCCGCCGTGATCGGCGACGTGAGCAACGAGGAGACGGTCTACCGGCCCGAGGTCGCCTCGCGCGGCACCAGGGTGCCGCTGGACCCGTTCGCGCCCGTGCACCCGATGGCGCAGCCCGACCGGGGCGGCACGCTCGGCGGCGGCCTCACCGGGGGCCGCACGGGCGGCTACGCCGGGGAGCTGGGCCACGCGGTCGACCCGCGGTACGCGCAGCTCGACGGCCTCGCCCAGGGCGGGACGCAGGGCGGCCCTGTCTCGGCCGCGCCGTTCTCGGGCGTGCCGATGAGCGGGCAGCCGTTCTCGGGGGCGCCGATGAGCGCCCAGCCGTTCTCCGGCGCGCCGCAGGCCGCGCTCCATGCTGGCGTCGCCCCGTACTCCGCGCCGCCGCAGGCGCCGGTGAGCATGCAGCCGCCGCCGATGCAGTGGAGCGGGCAGCAGTCGCCGCAGATGCAGCAGGCGTCCCCGCAGGAGCAGGTGTTCGCGCCGCCGGTGATCGGCCGCGACGGCTCCAAGCCGCGCAAACCCCAGGCGTACAAGGCCCCCAAGCAGGTCCAGCCGAAGCAGAAGGACGAGCGGAGCCTCAAGTCGTACGTGTTCCTCGGCCTCGCGATCACGGTGCTGCTCGGCGGCATCATGACCGTGTGGCTGTGGCTCCTGACCCCGAACCAAGGGCCCGATGACCTCGACCAGGCGAACACGGACGACGGCGCCGCGGTCGAGCAGCTGGCGATCGAGTCCTGGAACGAGGGCGAGGTGGTCCTGACCTGGACGGCGCCGCCTGAGAGCACCGACAGCCTGCGGTACATCGTCTTCGCCCAGCGGGTCGGCGACGAAAAGGCCGAGCCGCTCAATCCCGACGGCACCCTCGAGACCGAGTTCACCGCGGCCGGCCTGATCCCCGGCGAGGAGTACTGCTTCACGGTGAGCGCACTGTGGGACTACAACACGATCCCCATGTCCGAACCGGTCTGCACCGCCGATCTGGCGGACTGAGACGCTCGTCCCAATGGGGATCGTCCGATCGGGGGAGGCATGCGCCTTCGAGGGCGCATTCGGAGTGCTTCCGATTAACTGCGAACCGCAATTTGCATAGACACACTCGAACAGGCGATCGAGCAATTCGGGAGTGCCGCGGATCCGAGAACGAAAAAGCGCTCCACGCCCTCGCGGGCATGGAGCGCGAACGTCGCGGGTGCGAAACCTAGGCGGCGACGGCCTCGGCGGCGAAAGCGTCCGCCTCTTCGAGGGTCTTGAGGGTGGTGTCCCAGCCCTGCTCCGCGGGGAGCTTGGCGGCGAGGCCCTCGATCTCGGCCTTGATCTTCGCGCCGTGGCCGGCGGCGGCGAGGGCCTTGACGGCCTCGGTGAACGCCTCAGAGCCGGTGGCCAGGTGCAGCGTCTTGCCGTTGGTCAGGTTGCGCAGGTACACGTGCTTCCCGTTGTTGAGCGGGATCAGGTACTTGAACTCGCCGAGGACGTTGAGTCCCCCAGCGGAGCCGCCCTTCTGGCCGGCCTTGACGGAAGCGCGTGCTGTCTTGGAAGTGTTGGCTGCCACGCCGGTCTCCTCACCATGTCGTTACGACGAATCTTCGGCCCGGCGCAGGGAGAGCAGCTCGAAAGGCGGGCTCTGAACCTGGGTTGGACCACAAAAGAAAACCGACAGTCCGCCGGTCATGCGCAAGTCTAGCTCAGCCGCGGGGTGCGGCAACTAGCACACGTACCGGGTGTGACGCATCGAATGATCGAAAAAGTGAGCCCCCGGGGCGCTTTAAGCCTAGCGCGATGCTTTCGAAGCTGTCAGTATGTAACTGAGCGGAATAGCGTGCCGGGTTCGAGTTCATCCCACTCTCATCCCGGCCGATACCCGTTGCACGACTTCAAGTCGTAATGAAATGACCACAAGGAGTGAGCCAGTACTCAGATACGCCGATTCCCAAGGAGGTGCGCGATGCAGACACGCGGCGTGATCTACATCCACTCCAGCCCGTCTGCGGTCTGCCCGCATGTCGAGTGGGCGATCGGACGTGTCCTGGAGCGCTCCGGCTCCGCGGCGGGCCAGGGCGTGAAGCTCGGATGGACCCCGCAGCACGTCGAGCGCGCCACCATGCGCGCCGAGCGCCCCTGGACCGGCTACGCCGGCATGGGCGCCGAGTTCGCGAAGGCCCTCGCGCAGTGGCCGATGCTGCGTTTCGAGATCACCGAGGACCCGAGCGCGGGCGTCGACGGCGAGCGGATCATGCACGTCCCCGGCCGCGGCATCTACCGCGCGGCGATGAGCGCCGGCGGCGAGATCATGATCGCCGAGGACCGCATCCGCGCGCTGCTGGCGACCACGACCAGCGCCGAGGCGCTGCGCAATGGGCTGGACCAGCTGCTGGGCCTGGAGTGGGACCGGGAACTGCGGCCCTACCGGCAGGCCGCGGGCGGCACCGAGCAGTCCTGGCTGTCCCAGGTCGGTTAGCGGCACTGGCGCTTAGCGGCGATTGCAGCCGGCGCCGCCGAACGCCACTGCAGACCGGCTCCGCCGGCGCAAGACACTACGAGGCGGGTCCCGCGACATGCGGGGCCCGCCTCAGTTCGTTCGCGCCGCCTAGAGCTCGGCGGTGAGGTTGTCGAAGTTCGGGCCGTCGGTGCGCGAACGCTTGAGCTCGTAGAAGCCCGGGGTGGTGGCCACGGCGTAGACGCCGTCCCACAGCTTCGCGGCGGCCTCGCCCATCGGCGCGGGGGTGACGACGGGACCGAAGAGCCCGACCTGCACGCCCTCGTCGTTCTCGACGGCCACCACGGGCGTGCCGACGTCAGTGCCGACGAGGCCGATGCCGCGCTGGTGCGAGGCCTTGAGGGCCTCGTCCCACTCCTCGGTCTTGCCGGCGTCGGCCAGTTCGACCGGGAGGCCGACGGCCTCGAGCGCGGCCGGGATGTAGACCTCGGCGTCCTTCTCGCCGCCGAGGTGGATGCGGTTGCCCAGGGCGGTGTAGAGGCGCCCGAGGGTCTCGTTGTCGTACTGCTCGGCCACGGCCGTCGCGACGCGCACGGCCGGAACGGTCTTGGGCAGGAGGTTCTGGTAGAACTCGGGAAGCTCGTCCAGCTTCGGCTCGTTGAGCACGAAGAGGCTCATCACGTTCCAGCGGACGTTGATCGGACGCAGCTTGGCGGCCTCGAGGATCCAGCGGGAGGTCATCCACGCCCAAGGGCAGGCGGGGTCGAACCAGAAGTCGACAGTCTTGGTTTCAGCCATGCGCACTACACTACTTCAAATTTAAACAAGTTCTCTGGGCGGCTCGGCCCTATGATCGAGACACAACGTGGAACCACGATAAAAGGGATAAACTTGCCGTCGATGCTGGTGAATACGCGACAAGACGACATAACGGGCCGCAGTTTCGCGCCCGCTTCGGAGCCGGCCACGCACGACGGCCGCGATCCCTTGATCGAGATCCTCACGCTCGCTCGGCTGCGCGCGAGCGGCGACGCTCCCGCGCTGGCGCGGCCGTTCCGGTCGGACCGGCACTGCCTGCTCACCCTCACTTCCGGTGCGATGCGGCACTCGGTGGACTTCACCGAGCACGCCCTCGCGCCGACCCAGTGGCTGTGGGCGCGGCCGGGCCAGGTGCAGCAGTGGCGCGGCCTCGACCAGGCCGAGGGCATTGTGATTCGGTTCGCGACCGAGTTCCTGGACCCCGACACGGCGATCGGCGTGTGCGTCGACGACCCGCACGCCCCGGCGGTGCGCGTCCCCCAGAAGGACGACCACGCGCTGCTGCGCGCGGCGACCACGCAGCTGCAATGGGAGCATTCGGCGGACCGGCTGGCGCTGGACACGCGGCTGCAGGTACTGCGGCACCTGCTCGCCGTGCTGGTGCTCCGGGTGGCGAGTCTGCCTGCGCCGCAGGCGGGTCCGGACCCGAGCGAGGTGTACCTGGCGTTCCGGGACGCGGTCGAGCGGGACTTCGCGAACTCGCGGCGGCTCAGCGACTACGCTGAGGCGCTCGCCTACTCCCCCAGGACGCTGTCGCGCGCGACGCTCGCGGCGGCGGGGATTCCGGCAAAGGAGTTCATCGATCGTCGGGTCATATTGGAGGCCAAGCGGATGCTCGCCTGCTCGCCGATCCCGGCGGCCCGCATCGGCGAGCGGCTCGGTTTCAGCAGCGCCACCAACTTCAACAAGTTCTTCGCCCAGCGAACCGGCACGACCCCGATCGCCTTCCGCGCCGCAGCGCAGTCGCAAGGAAGCTGAGGCCCGCCGAACCGCAGGCATTGCGAAAGCCCTCGGGACCTTCGGGTTTGGGCCCCCGGTCTTCAACGGTGCCAGCGGGGTACGACACTGCGATGCCTCCCGGCGACCCCGTTCGGGGTCATCTCGCTCGCGTTTCAGGAAGCCGCGGCGAAGACCGTCTCCGGCTTGGCCTTGCCGTCCTTCTCGACCATGACCGCGAGCAGGTCGCCGTCCGCGCTGAGCACCGCGTAGCGCCCTTCGATGCCGACCGCGTCGAGCTGCTTGCCGTACGACAGCGCCTTCGCCTCGGCCTCAGTCGCCGTGCGCGTCGGCATGAGCCGCGCCGCCGCCTCGCCCATCGCGAGCACGCCCAGCGGCTCGCCCGCCTCGGACCGCTCCCCCAGCGTCTCCAGGGTCGCCGCAGTGTCGATGCCGAAGCCGCCGATCCTGGTGCGCCGCAACGCGGTCAGGTGGCCGCCGACCCCGAGTGCGTCGCCGAGGTCGCGTGCGATCGCGCGGATGTAGGTGCCTGAAGAGCACGACACGTCGACGTCCACGTCGACGAACTCGCCCTCGCGCCGGATCGCGACCACCTCGATGGAGGCGATCGTGACGCGCCGGGCCTTCAGCTCCACGGTCTCGCCGTCGCGCACCCGCTTGTAGGCGCGCTGGCCGTCGATCTTCACCGCGCTCACCGCGCTCGGCACCTGGTCGATTTCGCCGGTCATGGCCGCAAGGCCGTCGCGGATCGCGGCGTCGGCGACCGCAGCGGCGTCGGCGCTCGCGAGCACATCGCCTTCAGCGTCGTCGGTGACCGTGGACTGGCCGAGCCGGATGGTCGCGGCATAGGACTTGTCAAGGCCGGACACGTACGTCAGCAGCTTGGTGGCCTTGCCGACCGCGATGATGAGCACGCCGGTCGCCATCGGGTCGAGCGTGCCGCCGTGGCCGACCTTGCGGGTGCCGCAGATGCGGCGCATCCGGGACACCACGCCGTGCGAGGTGATGCCCTGCGGCTTGTCTACGACGATGAGGCCCGGTTGCACCGGGCGCGCGGCTTTCGAGGATGCGGGCTGCGCGGATGAGGGCGGCACTGTGGTCACGGTCGTAGAGGCTAACCGCGCCCCGGACCGCGCCCGCCGCGCGGGTGGCTACTGGTGCCGGTCGAGCGATTCCTGAAGGGCGCGCAGTGCCTCCGCCTTCTCCTCGTCCCAAGTATTGGGACGGGTGCGGCGCTTCCGTCGTGTCGATGAATCAGTCTTCATCCTCGACACCTTAACGAAGGTTCAGGTCACGTTCTGTGAGGAATTCACATAGTGGGACAAGAGTTTTCAGGAGCGCTCGGCTCCGGTGACGGCCCACTCACCCGAGCGCAGACGCCAGAGGATCAGGCCGAGGCGCACGAGCATGAAGACGGCGATGCCGCCCCAGATGCCGGAGAGGCCCCACCCGAAGACGAGCGTGAGCCACGTGAACGGCAGTCCGCTCGCGATCGAGATGACGGTCATGTTCCGCATGAACCGCAGGTCGCCCGCGCCGATGAGCACGCCGTCGAGCGCGAAGACCACCCCCGCCACCGGCAGGAGGAGCACGAGCCACGGCCAGATGCGGCCGAGCTGCTCGTGCACGCCCGCTTCGGCGGTGAACAGGCCGGGCAGGACCGGGAGCAGCAAGAGCACCGCGACGAGGAAGGCCACGCCGTAGCCGAGGCCGACGATCGTCAGCCGCTTCGCGGAGGCCCGCGCGGCGGCGGGCCGGCCCGCGCCGAGGTCCGCGCCGATGAGCGCCTGGGCCGCGATCGCCACGGCGTCGAGCGCCAGCGCCGCGAAGAACCACAGCTGCATGCCGATCTGGTGCGCGCCGAGCGCCACGGTGCCGACGCGGGCGGCCACGGCGGTGGCCGAGAAGGCGCTGACCTGGAAGGCGATGCCGCGGATGATCAAGTCGCCGTTGGCGACGAGCTGCTTCGACATGAGTGCCCGGTCGACGCGCAGGGGCACGCGTTCGCGGCGCAGCGCCAGGAGGAACAGCACGCCCGAGACGGCCTGCGCGACGGCGTTGGCCCAGGCTGAGCCGACCAGGCCGAGGCCGACCGGGTAGACGAGGATCGGCGCGAGGACGGCCGAGAGCAGGAACGAGGCCGTCACGAACCACATGGGGCGCTTGGTGTCCTGGACCGCGCGCATCCAGCCCTGGCCGGCGCCGGCCACGAGCAGGAACGGGGCGCCGAGCACGGCGACGCGCAGCCATTCGGCCGCGGCGGCCTCGACGGCGGGGTCGTCGCCCATGAGTCCGGCGACGGGGCCGGCGAGGAACTGGAAGGCGACGATCATGACCAGGCCGGCGGCGAGCGCGAGCCAGGTGCCTTGGACGCCTTCGGCCACCGCGCCGGGCCGGTCTCCGGCGCCGTAGCGGCGGGAGGCCCGGGCGGTGGTGCCGTAGGCGAGGACCGCGCCGACGAACGGCGCGAGGCCCATGATGACGCCGCCGAGGGCGAGGCCGCCGAGCGGTACCGCGCCGAGGTGGCCGACGACGGCCGTGTCGATGAGGAGGTAGATCGGCTCGGCGGCGAGCACGACCAGGGCCGGGACCGCCAGGGACGCGATGCGCCGGTACGAGGCCGGGCGCGGGGCGGCGTCCTGCGGCGCCGGGGTCACCGGGTGGGCTCTTCCGAGTCCTCCTCAGCGTCCTTCTCTATGTACGGGTTCTCGTCGCCCGCGTAGGCGGCGCCTTCGGCGATCTTGTGGACCTCGGCGTCCGCCGCGGCGGCTTTCGCGAGAAGTTCCTCGATGCGGTTGGCCTGGTCGGGGACGGTGTCGGCCACGAAGGTGAGGGACGGCGTGTGGCGCATCCCGAGGGCGCGTCCGACGGTGGTGCGGAGGTGCCCGGTGGCGCGCTCCAGACCGGCCGCGGAGGCCTTGACGTGCTCTTCGTCGCCGAGGACGGTGTAGAAGACCGTCGCTTCGCGCAGGTCGGGGGTCATGCGCGCATCAGTGATGGTGACCATGCCGACCCGGGGGTCCTTGAGCTTGCGCACCGCCTGGGCGGTCAACTCCATGACCCGCTTGGAAACCTGGGCTCGCTTCGCCGCGTCTGCCATCGCATTCCTGCCTTCCGCTCGACGCGCACCTCGGTTCGGATGCGCCATACTCCTGCACGGCCCGCCGAGCGCCCCCGGGGCCGTTCTGCCGCTCGCCCGTAGGGCGTGCCGCTACTGGTGTTGCCGACGCTGCCGCGTCTATTCGTCCTCCGGGCCGAAGACCCGCCGCCTGACGCTCAGGAGGTCCACTTCGGGTCGCCCCGCGACGTGGTGCTCGCAGGCGTCCAGGAGTTCCTGCACGTGCCGGTGCTCGCCCGCCACTGCGGCGACGCCGATGGTGGTGCGGCCGTGCACGTCCTGGTCGCCGACTTCGGCCACCGCCACCTCGTACTTCCGCAGCGAGGCGACGATCGGGCGCACATAGGAGCGCTTGGCCTTCAGCGAACGGGAGTCCTGCGGGAGGAGGAGGTCGAATTCTGCGCATCCGGTGAACACCGCTCTAGATTACGCGCAGGCCCTGACATCCCCAAGATCTTTTCAGCTGTCCGAAAACAACGGTTTCGCGACCTCCATCACGGGTAACTGCCACCATGAGGCCGAGAAGCGGGCCGTTCCGGGCGGTCCGCGATCTTCGCCGAGAGGGAGGAACCATGTCGGCACCGCAAGGCGGCTGGGCCGAGAACGACCCTACGAGGCGCTATCCGTCGGCGGCCGAGCCCCGGCAGCGGCCTTCCGTCGACGCCGCGAAACTGTGGGCGGGCGGGTTCGGCACGGCCGTGGTCGCCGCGCTGGTCGCGCTGGTGGGCATCCTGCTCGTGCGCGGGGTCTTCGGCATCCACATCCTGTCGCCGTCGGATGCGGGGGCGTACGGCGACGCGACCACGACGACCTACGCGGGCGGCGCGTTCGGCGTCGCGATCCTCGCGACCGCAGTCGTGCACATGCTGCTGCTGCTCATGCCGCGTCCGATGAGCTTCTTCGTCTGGATCATGCTGCTGGTGATCGCGGTGGGCGTGCTCATCCCGTTCACCGTCGTGGCCGATCTGGATTCGCAGATCGCGACGGCCGGGTTGAACCTCGTCATCGGGCTCTGCATCCTGAGCCTGCTCAACTCCGTGGCCGGGATCGCGACGCGCGAACCGCGCCAGCCTGGGGCGGCAGCGTACTGAGGTAGGGCTGTCCCTACCACGAAGACACAGGACGGCCGGGTCGCGACTGCGGCCCGGCCTTTCTAGTGTTGACGCATGCGTACAACCCTGCGACAACTGGGCATCGACACCGGCTATCTCCTGTCGATGTTCTTCATCGCCTTGCCCGCCTTCATCATCGGCGTGGTCGGCACCGTGCTCGGCGTCGGCACCGCCGTCATCTGGATCGGCGTGCCCATCGCCGCCGCCACCCTCTTCGCTATGCGCGGCATGGCCGCCGCCGGCCGGTCGATGCTCCCCGCGGTACTGCGGCGCGAGCTGCCCCGCCCCCGCTACAAGCGCGCCCGCGAAGACGCGTCGGCGCTGCGCCGGTACCTGACCCCGCTCACGGACGGCCAGTCGTGGCTCAACGTGCTGTGGGCCGTCGCGATCCTGCCGATCGCCATCGCGGGGTTCGCGGTCGCGATCTCGTGGTGGGCCGCGACCGCCGCCGCGCTCCTGTACCCGGCCTACTCGTGGATCATCGACGCCGCGACCAACGGCGACAACGACGACGGCCTGCAGTACGCCACGGCATGGCTCGGCTGGGGCGACTCGTACCTGGCCCGGTCGATCCTGGCGATGATCGGCGGCGTGATCATGGCGCTGACGCTCGTCCCCGTCCTGCGCGGCCTGGCGCTCGCCCAAGCGCTCGTCGGCAAAGGCATGCTCACCTCCATCAGCGGCCTGCACGAGCGGATCGACCAGCTCGAGGAGTCCCGGAACGCGGCCACCTCCGCCGAGGCCGACGCGCTGCGCCGGATCGAACGCGACATCCACGACGGCCCGCAGCAGCGGCTGGTGGGCCTGGGCATGGAACTGGCCCGCGTCAAACGCCAGCTCGGCACCAACCCCGAAGCGGCGCAGGCGACCCTGGAGGCCGCGATCGCGCAGACCCGGGAGACCATCGACGAGCTCCGCTCGCTCTCGCGTGGCATCGCCCCGCCGATCCTCACCGACCGGGGCCTCGCGGCGGCGCTGGCGGCGCTCGCGGCGCGCTCGCTCGTGCCGGTGGAGCTGGAGACGAACCTCAACGGCCGCTACAAGGCCAGCGTCGAGAGCACCGTGTACTTCGTGACCGCCGAGTGCCTGACGAACATCGCGAAGCACTCGCAGGCGACCAAAGCGACGGTGGCGGTCGAGGACTGGGGGGATAGGCTGGTGCTCTCGGTCGGCGACAACGGGATCGGGGGCGCGCACGTCTCGAAGGGGCACGGGCTCTCGGGTCTCACCGACCGGGTCAAAGCCGTCGAGGGCCAGTGGACCATCGACTCCCCCGACGGCGGTCCGACAGTGATCGTCGTGGAGGTTCCGTGCGTGTAGTGGTGGCCGATGACGCAGTGCTCATCCGCTCCGGCCTGGTCAGGCTCTTGGAGGAGTTCGGCTGCGACGTGGTCGCCGAGGTCGGCGACGGCGACGCCCTCGTGGAGGCCGTCGTCGAGCACAAGCCCGACGTGTCGGTGGTGGACGTGCGGATGCCGCCGTCCTTCACCGACGAGGGGCTGCGGGCCGCGACCCGCGCCCGTGAGCTCGTGCCGGGCGCGCCGGTGCTCATCCTCAGCCAGTACGTGGAGGTCTCCTACGCGGACGACCTCCTCGCGGACGCCCGCGGCGCGGTGGGCTACCTGCTGAAGGACCGCGTGATCGACGTGGACGACTTCATGGACTCGCTGAAGCGGGTCGCCGGGGGCGGCACGGTCTTCGACCCCGAGGTCGTCTCGCAGCTCATGGTGCGCCGCAGGAAGAACGACCCGGTCCTGACCCTCACCCCCCGCGAGAAGGAGGTCCTGGGCCTCATGGCCGAGGGCCACTCCAACAAGGCGATCGGGAAGAAGCTCTTCATCTCCGACGGCGCGGTCGAGAAGCACATCCGCAACATCTTCACCAAGCTGACGCTCAGCAGCGAGGACGGCGACCACCACCGCAGGGTCAAGGCCGTCCTGGCCTACCTGCGGTCGTAACTCGAGGAAGCCGCGTTCGACGAGGCGGCGGATCACGGGGTAGAGCTGGGCGTACAGCATCGCAGGCTCTGCCCCGTACGTGTCGGCGAGGAGCTGGACCTGGAGGCGCACTTCGGCTTCGCCGGTGCACGCACCCATGAACTGGACCACGAGCGGGTCCAGTTCTTCGGCGTAGCGCATGCCGCCGGACTGCTGGAGCCATTGGCGATCGACGTCCCAGCCTTCGTCTCCGATCCCGGCGGTCTGCTGGAGCACGACGCCGTCGGCGACGCGGAGCTTCGCCTGCCACAGCGTTTCGGGCTCGAGGTCTTTGGCGCGCACCGCGAACCAGTCAGCTACGCGGTCGCGCCACGGGGTCTCGACCGCGTGGCGGGCCTCCTCGCAGACCACGGTCGTCGGGCCTGCGACGCGGCGGACGTTGATGAAGCCGAAGCCCACGCCCGCAACGGAAGCGGACTCGAACCAGTCGAGCCAGGCCGCGGCCTGCGCGGCGTCGTGGTCCTCGCCGGAGTCGCGCTGCCAGGTGCGCACGTAGTCGAGCGGGTCGAGCCGCTCGCGCTCCACGGCCCACACCTGGAGGCCGTCGTCCGGGAACCAGCCCGCGACACGTTCAGCCCAGTCCTCGCCGGCGACGTGCAGCCAGTTCGCGAGGAACTGCATGGTGCCGCCCGGGTTGAGCAGGCCTGCCGCGGCCGCTGCGAGTTCGGCGGCGAGGCCGTCGGCCTCCCGGCCGCCGTCCCGGTACGTCCAACCGGATCCGGGCGTACCGATCACGAACGGCGGGTTCGCGACCACGAGGTCGAAACTGCGGCCCGCCACCGGCGCGAGCAGGTCGCCTTGCAGGAGTTCGAGCTCCACGCCGTTCACGACGGCGTTCAGCGCGGCGAAGGCCACCGCGCGTTCGCTCAGGTCGGTGGCGGTCACACTGTCGGCGTGCTCGGCCAGGCCGAGCGCCTGGACCCCGCAGCCGGTCCCCAGGTCCAGGGCACTGCCGACCGGAGCGCGCAGCGTGGCGTCCATGAGGAGCTTCGAGGCGCCGCCGATACCGAGCACGTGCTCGCGCATCCGCCCGCCCGTCGTGTTCGGCAGCTGGTCCGAGAAGAGCAGCCGCTTGCCTTCGAACTGGGCGCCCCAGCCGGCCGCGACCTCGCCGTCGCCCGAGAGGCGGCCGCAGTCCAGGGGCTCCAAGAGTCCGCAGTCGAGCGCTTCATCGAACGTGAAGGGCGCCAAGGCCGCTGACGCGGCATCGGCGAGCACGGGCACACCGGCGACGAACAGCCGAGTCCACACCCCGAGCCGGTCGTCCCCGCACTGCGCGAGGAGGGCCCGGTAGTCGCCGCGGTCGGCGGCGTGCATCGCCTGGTCGCCGTAGACGGCCGACAGCGCGGCCCGGCGGAAGCCCCGAAAGGCTTCGCCGAGCCGCGCTGCGGCTTCGGTTTCGAGCAGTCGCACTAAAGGCGCGGCTTCTCGCGCATCTCGAAGGCCTCGACGATGTCGCCCTCTTCGATGTTGTTGTAGTTCTTCAAGGTGAAACCGCACTCGAAGCCCTCGCGGACCTCGGTCGCGTCGTCCTTGAACCGGCGCAGCGAGGAGATGGTCGTCTCGATGACGACGTTGCCGTCGCGCATGAGGCGCACCTTCGCGTTGCGCTTGATCGAACCGCTCGTGACCAGCGCACCGGCGATGTTGCCGAGCTTCGAGGAGCGGAAGACCTCGCGGATCTCGGCGGTGCCGAGCGCGACTTCCTCGTACTCGGGCTTCAGCATGCCCTTGAGCGCGGTCTCGATCTCTTCGATCGCCTGGTAGATGACCGTGTAGTACCGGACGTCCACGCCTTCGCGCTCGGCCATGTCGCGGACGCGACCCTCGGCTCGCACGTTGAAGGCGATGATCGTCGCCGACTCGCCGTCGCCCGCCGCGGCGAGGTTGACGTCGCTCTCGGTGATCGGACCGACGCCGCGGTGGATGACCTGCAGGTGCACTTCCTCGGGGATCTCCAGCGCGACCAGGGCCTCTTCGAGGGCCTCGACCGAACCGGCGCCATCGCCCTTGATGATGAGCGAGAGCGTGGTGCGCTCGCCCTCGGCGATCTTGTCCATGAGGTTCTCGAGCGTGGTGCGCGAGACGCGGGACGCCTGCTGAGCGGCGCGGCGGCGAGCCTGACGCTGCTCGGCGATCTGCCGGACCATGCGGTCGTCGTCGGCGGCGAGGAACACGTCCCCCGCCATCGGGACGGACGCGAGGCCCTGCACCTGCACCGGGAACGACGGGGTCGCCTCGGTGACGCGGTTGCCGTCGGCGTCGTGCATCGCCCGGACGCGGCCGTGGGCCCCGCCGGCGACGATCGAGTCGCCGACCCGCAGCGTGCCCTTCTGGACCAGGACGCTCGCGACAGGGCCGCGGCCCTTGTCGAGGTGCGCCTCGATCGCGATGCCCTGCGCGTTGCCCTCTTCCGACGCTTCCAGTTCAAGGGAGGCGTCGGCGGTGAGGAGCACCGCTTCGAGCAGTTCCGCGATGCCGATGCGCGGCTTGGCGGCCACGTCGACGAACATGGTCTGCCCGCCGTACTCCTCGGCGACCAGGCCGTACTCGGTCAGCTGCTGGCGGACCTTGCCCGGGTTCGCGTCGGGGAGGTCGGTCTTGTTGACCGCCACCACGACGGGAGCGCCGGCGGCACTCGCGTGGTTCAAAGCCTCCACGGTCTGCGGCATGACGCCGTCGTCGGCCGCGACCACGAGCACCACGATGTCCGTGACGTTCGCACCGCGAGCACGCATGGCGGTGAACGCCTCGTGGCCCGGGGTGTCGATGAAGGTGATCGCGCGGTCTTCGCCCTCGTGCTCGACGTGCACCTGGTACGCGCCGATGTGCTGGGTGATGCCGCCCGCTTCGCCGGCGACCACGTTGGAGCTGCGGATCGCGTCCAGCAGCTTCGTCTTACCGTGGTCGACGTGGCCCATGACCGTGACGACCGGGGGACGCGCGACGAACGTGTCCTTGTCCTCGGCGTCGAGGTCGATGCCGAACTGCGAGAGCAGCTCGCGGTCCTCTTCCTCGGGGGACACGATCTTGATGTCCCAGTCGAGGTGGGCGCCGAGCAGCGTGAAGGTGTCCTCGGACACGGACTGCGTGGCCGTCACCATCTCGCCCAGGCCGAACAGCTCCTGGACGAGCGTGCCCGGCAGGGTGCCGATCTTGTCGGCGAAGTCGGAGAGCGACGCGCCGCGGGCCAGGCGAATGGTCTCGCCGTTGCCGCGCGGAGCGCCCGACTGCATCCTCGGCGCTGCGAGGTTGTCGAACTCCTGGCGACGCTGACGACGCGACTTGCGGCTCTTGCCTCGGGGGCCGCCGCGACCGAACGCACCGGCCGCACCGCCGCCGCGGGCCTTGCCGCCGCCGCCTGCGCGACCGCCGCCACCGCGGTACGGGGTGGGCGTGCCGGTCGAAGGACCGGAACCGCCCGCACCACCGGCACCGCCACCGGTGCCGCCGCCGGCACCACCGAAGGTGCCGCGGTAGTTGCCGCCGCCGCCACCGGGACGACCGCCGCCGCCACCAGGACGACCTGCGCCGCCACCGGGGCCGCCGCGACCGCCGCCGCGGGCCCCGCGGGGACCGCCGCCGTCACGGCCGCCGCCTGCGGGACGACCGGGCATCATGCCCGGGTTCGGCCGCGGGGGCATCATGCGCGGGCTCGGACGGGGACCGCCCGGGCGCTCCGCGCCGCCGTCAGCGGCGGCGGGACGCGGCTTGGCACCGGCGTTGCCGACGCCGAACGGGTTCTTGGGGCCCGGCTTCGGGCCGCCCGGACGGGCGGCCGGAGCGGGCTTGGGGCCGGGCTTCGGAGCAGCGGCGGCGCGCTTGGCGGCCTCTGCCTGCTCCTGCTGGCGCTTGACCAGTTCCTCGGCGCGCTTCTGCTCCGCGGCCACCTCGATGTCGCGGGCGCTCGTGGGCTTCACTTCGGGCTGGGGCGCGACGGGCGCGGGCTTGGGGCCCGGCTTCGGGCCGGCGGCCGCACCCGGCTTCGGGGCGGCCTTCTTCTCGGCCTTCTTCGCCTCGGCCTCGGCCTTGGCTTCGGACTTGGCGTCCTTGGCTTCGACCTTGGCCTGCATGATCTTGGACGGGCTCGGTGCCGCCGGGCGCGGGCCCTTGGGGGCCGCGGCCTTGGCGGGCTCAGGCGTCGGGGACTCGGTCTTCCCGGCCGACGCTGCCGGGGCGCCCTGTGCGGCGTCGTATTCCTGCCGCAGTCGACGCGCCACTGGCGCTTCGACCGTGCTCGACGCTGACTTCACGAACTCGCCCATGTCACCGAGGCGGGAGAGCAATTCCTTGCTCGTCGTGCCCAGTTCCTTGGCAAGTTCATGTACGCGGGGCTTTGCTGCCACTGCACTCCTCAATTCGAGGTCGTACGGGCAGCGCCCGCCGACCTTATCTACCGACTAGCAACGTGTTCATTCGAAGAACTTCATCGCGTGGTCTTCATTCGGTCTCTACCTGCTTCGTGTGCGGGAGTCGGCCTCTCGGCCGACTCCGACTCGACATGGGCTCGCACCGCTTCAACGTCTGCCGTCCCCTCTATTCTGAGGGCTCGGGCGAACGCACGCTTGCGAACTGCCTGGTCAAGGCAGTTCAGGTCGTGGTGCACATGTGCTCCGCGGCCGCTGAGGCGGCGCTGCGGGTCCGGAACCAAGCGATTCAGGGAACCCTCAGAGCGTTGAACGACGACGCGCAGCAGCTCAGTGGCCGATGCGCGTCTGCGGCAGCCCACACAAGTGCGGACAACCGCTGCGTCACGTTGCGATCCGATATTCAGTCTACCTCCCGGACCGCCGACCGCCACCGGCCGGGCCGGTCTCCTCCTTCGCGCCGCCGGAGACGTGCGCGTCGGACTTGATGTCGATCCGCCATCCCGTGAGGCGCGCGGCGAGGCGGGCGTTCTGGCCTTCGCGGCCGATCGCGAGCGAAAGCTGATAGTCCGGGACGATCACCTCAGTGGACCGGGTGGACTCGTCGACCACCCGCACCGACAGGGTCTTCGCCGGCGACAGGGCGTTCGCGACGAAACGCGCGGGGTCGGCGTCCCAGTCCACGATGTCGATCTTCTCGCCGCCGAGCTCGCTCATGACGGCGCGCACGCGCGAGCCCATCGGGCCGATGCACGCGCCCTTCGCGTTGACGTCCTTCGTTGTGGCGCGCACCGCGATCTTGGAACGGTGACCGGCCTCACGCGCGATGGCCGGAATCTCCACGGCGCCCTCGTCGATCTCGGGCACCTCGAACGCGAACAGCTTCTTCACCAGGGCGGGGTGGGTGCGCGACAACGTGATCTGGGGGCCGCGGGCGGTGCGGTTCACCTGGATGACGATCGCGCGGATGCGCTTGCCGTGCTCGTAGTTCTCGCCGGGGACCTGCTCGTTGAGGGGCAGGGTGGCCTCGATCTTGCCGAGGTCCACAGTGACGATGCCGCGCTCGTTGCGCTCGCCGTGGGCCTGGACGACACCGGTGACGATGTCGCCCTCCTTGCCGGAGTACTCGCCGTAGTTGACCTCGTCGGCGGCCTCGCGGAGCCGCTGGAGGATGACCTGCTTCGCGGTCTGGGCGGCGATGCGGCCGAAGCCCTCGGGGGTGTCGTCGCGCTCCGAGACGACCTCGTCCTCTTCGTTCAGCACCGGCACAAGGACATTGGCGATCCCGCTGTCGCGGTTCACCACTACTCGCGCGCGCTCATCGGCCCCGGGGGTGTGCTTGTAGGCGGTCAGCAGCGCCGTTTCGATAGCGCCGAGGATGGTCTCGAAAGGGATGTCGCGCTCGCGTTCCAGCGACCGCAGCGCGGCCAGGTCGATATGCACCCGTTCTCCTTAAGTCTTGAGTTGTCCTCACCGCGGCCGTTCAAGGCGTGCGAGCCGCGTCTTCGAGCAGACGCTCATCTCAGCTCGATCTGCACCTTGCCGGGCCCCAGCTCGGCATAGGTAGCCGAGCGGCGCACGCCGTCGGCTTCTAGTTCAATCCCCCGCTCGCTGGCGGCCGTGACGCGCCCAGTGAAGGGCTCCTCCCCGATGTGCACGGCTACCAAGCGCCCAATATTACGCCGCCAGTGCCGAGGCTCGGTCAGCGGACGGTCCACGCCCGGCGAGGACACTTCCAGGGTATAGGCGCTGTCGGCGAAGGGCCCGCCCGTGGTCTCCGCCTCGTCCAGGGCCTTCGAGCACGCTTTGGAGACGACGGCCACATCGTCCAGGCTGATCCCGCCGTCCTTGTCGACCAGGACGCGGACGAGCAGCCGCCGACCGGCCTTGGTCACCTGCAGCCCTTCGAGGTCGAACCCGATCTTGGCGACGGCCGGAGCCAGGATCGCCTCCACCTCCGCTTGCCGCTCAGCACCCATGCGCACTTCCCTCCCGTTGGCTGTTCGGCCGAGATTAACCGCCCGGGGACAGAATGGAAAGGCAGCCTGGGAAACTGGGGGGGTGTTCACGACCCGACGCGGACTCCTGGTCGGGGCGGCCGTTCTCACGGCCGCCGGATGCACCCGGGAGACGGCGCACATCATCACGTCCGACGCGGACCTCACCGCCGCGCTCCACGCCGCGCGCATGCTGGCCGCGGCCTCCGACGCCCTGGAATTCGGCGACTTCGCCGAAGACCACCGGACCCACGCCGCCACATTGGAGCGGCTCCTGCGGCCCAATGTGGTCGGCGACCAGACCGGCGAGCTCCCGGCGGACGCCGCCGCGCTCGCCGAGGCCGAGGCCGCCGCCGGGACGGCGGCCCGCGACGCCTGCCTCACCACCGAATCGGACTACGCCGTGCTCCTCGCCGAGATCGCGGCCTGCCGCGCCGCCCACGCGGCGGTGCTCGCATGACCGTCGTCGACACCGGACTCGCCGCCGAGTACGCGGCGATCTACGCCTACAGCGCCGCCACGGTGCACCTTGACGGCGACCCGCGCTGGATCGCCGAGGAGCTCGAGTCCGAGCACCGCTCGCGGCGCGACGCGCTGCTCGACTTCTACGACGAGCACGGGCTCGAAGCGGCCCCGTCCCTGGCCGGATACGACATCGAGCCGGTGGCCGACGCCGCCGCCGCGCAGGAGTTGCTGCTCGGCATCGAGACGAGCGTGACCGCGACCTGGCGCGCGGGCGTGGCCTCCACCGAGCCGCACGAGCGCGAGATCTGCCTGCGGATGTACGGCGACTCCGCGGTCGCGCTGGCCCGCTGGCGCCTCGCGGTCGGCCGGTCCGCCGCCGACCCCTGGCCGGGCCGCCCCGCGTAGCCCGACCCCGTTCACCGACGCGCAACGCGCATTCCATACCCCGTATCCCCGAGCTGCATACCAGTTATGCCATACTCGGTATCTCTCCAGATGGAGAGTGAAGTAGCGATACGAGGTTGCACATGAGTGTCAAGCACAGCCTCCTCGCGCTGCTCGAACGGGGACCCGCCTACGGCTACCAACTGCGGGCCGCGTTCGAGAGCGCCACGGGGAACACCTGGCCGCTCAATATCGGACAGGTCTACACCACCCTCAACCGGCTCGAACGCGACGAACTCGTCGAAGCCCTGCCGGAGAACGACTCCGGTCAGCGCCCGTACCGGATCACCGAGACCGGCCGCCGCCACCTGGCGGGCTGGTTCGCCTCGCCCGTGCAGGCCGCGGACCGGCCCCGGGACGAGCTCACCATCAAACTGGCCCTCGCGGTGACCACGCCCGGCGTGGACGTCGCGGACGTCATCCAGCGGCAGCGGGCGGCGACCTTGCGCCTGCTGCAGGAGTACACGCGGCTCAAATCGGCGGAGGAGCACGCGGAACTGGCCTGGCGCCTGGTGCTGGAGTCGATGATCTTCCGCGCCGAAGCCGAGATCCGCTGGCTGGACCACACCGAGGCCGTCGTCGCCCGCGCCGGAGTGCCCGCGCCGTTCCCTTTCCCGGAAGTCGAGCCCGACTCGGCCGACGCGACGCCTGAACGCAACCGAACCCGAACCCACTAAGAGAGAACGCGGTACCCCCCATGACCGTTCTGCACCTGAAAGGCGTGAGCCGCACCCACGGCACCGGCGAGAACATCGTCCACGCCCTCGTCGACGCCGAGCTCACGATCGAGGCCGGCGAACTCGTCGCCATCATGGGCCCGTCCGGGTCCGGCAAGTCCACGCTGCTCAACCTCGCCGGAGGGCTCGACGCCCCCACTTCGGGCGAGGTCCTCGTCGAGGGCACCGTCCTCGCCTCGCTGAACAAGAAGCAGCTCGCGGGGCTGCGGCGGCGCAGCGTCGGGTACGTGTTCCAGGACTACAACCTGGTACCCAGCCTCACGGCCGCCGAGAACGCGGCCCTGCCGCTGGAACTCGACGGGCTGTCCGCGGGCAAGGCCCGCAAGCTGGCGCTCGAGGCGCTGGAGGAGGTCGGGCTGGACGTGAAGCAGGCCGACCGGTTCCCCGACGAGATCTCGGGCGGGCAGGCGCAGCGCGTCGCCATCGCGCGGGCCCTCATCGGGGAGCGGCGGCTCGTGCTCGCCGACGAGCCGACCGGGGCGCTCGACTCGCACACCGGCGAGGAGGTGCTGAAGCTGCTGCGCCGCCGCGTGGACGCGGGCGCCGCCGGCCTCCTGGTCACGCACGACGCCCGGCATGCGGGCTGGGCCGACCGGGTGGTGTTCCTGCGGGACGGGCGGATCGTGGACACCTCCGCGCCGCTCGCCGGAGCGGACAGCCTGCTCGAAGGCGCGGGTTCGTAACGTGGGACGACTGCTGGCGAGCCAACGACTCGCTTTCAGGATCGCGCGCCGCGAGGCATTGCGCTACAAAGGACGCTCGGCGCTGTCGATCACGCTGCTGGGCCTGCCGCTGCTGGCCGTGGCCATCGGCGTGAGCGCCTACGACACGATGACGCTCTCCGACGAGGAGAACGCGCTCCAGCACCTGGGCGAGAACGACGCGTTCATCCAGGACACCGGCAGCGGCATACCGATCGAGCAGTACTCGTGGAGCGATCAGTGGGCTTCCTACGGGAGCGACGAGGAGTGGGTCGAAGGGGCGACCGGCCCGACTGAGGGCGAGATCCTCAACGCGCTCCCGATCGGCTCCTGGATCGTGCCCTACAGCTTCGACGGCGGTTGGGAGGAGATCCAGGTCCAGACCCCTGACGGTCTCGGATCGATCACCGCCTACGGGTACAACCTCTCCGACGAGCTGTACGAGAAGGCCGGGGTCGAGTTCCTCGACGGCTCGGCTCCGGGGAAGGGCGAGGTGGTCCTCTCCGAGGCCGCCGCCGAGCACCTCGAGCTCGGGGTCGGCGACATGCTCGTCGCCGACCAGACCGTCGGCACGCAGGAGGCCGAGGTGAGCGGGATCGTCGAGATCCCGTGGAACCTGAACGAGCGGTTCGCGATCGGCTCGATGTTCTCGGTCCCGTCCGGGGGCTGGCTGCTGGACACGCCCGAGGAGCTGACGTACGAGGACGCACTGGCCCTCAATGAGCTGGGCGTCACGGTCTGGGCGACCTCGCTGATCGACCGGCCCATGTCCGAGGAGGTCTACTACTCGGAGGAGCTCGACTCGACGCTGTTCATGATCATCGGGCTCATCGTGGTGGTCGTGGCCATGGAGGTCATCCTCTTGGCCGGGCCGGCGTTCGCGATCAGCGCCCGCCGCCGCACCCGCGAGTTCGCGCTGATGAGCGCCAACGGCGCGACACCGGTGCAGATTCGCCGGATCGTCCTGGCGGGCGGCGTCCTCTTCGGACTCATCGCCGCGTTCATCGCGATCGCCCTCGGCGTCCTCGTGGTGTTCGCCGGACTGCCGTTCCTGGAGGGGATCTACGGCTACCGCAGCGCGGGGCTGCGGGTCATGCCGTGGCTGCAGGTCGCGCTGGTGGGGGTCGCGATCGCGACCGGGCTGCTCTCGGCGCTCGCGGCGGCGATCAGCGCCTCGCGCGTCAACGTGGTCGCGGCGCTCATGGGGCGCACACCGGGCCGCAAGGGCTCCAAGCGCTGGCTGGTGATCGGCCTGCTCATGCTCGGCGCGGGCGTCGCCTCGGGTTTCGCGGGCGTGACGATGGGCGTCTTCCCGCTCATGGCCGCGGCGATCGTCCTGGCGCAGCTGGGCCTCGTGGTGTGCACGCCGGCGCTGCTGTCGGCCGCCGCGAAGCTCGGCCGCCTGCTGCCGCTCGCGCCGCGCATGGCACTGCGGGAGGCCGGACGCAACCGCGGTTCGGCCGCGCCCGCGATCGCGGCGGTCCTCGGGGTCGTGGCCGGAGGCATGGTCTTCTCCATGTACATCACCGCCGACGCGGAACGCTCGGAGGAGATGGCGGCCCAGGAGCTCATCGACGGCACCCCGGTGCTCACCTTGACCAACATGGGCGACAGCGATGTCGAGCCGGACTGGGAGTCCGGGTTCGAGGCGTCCCGCCCGGTGCTCGAACGCCACCTGGACGATGTCGAGGCGGTGGAGATCCCGATGTACTCCGCTTGGAACGGCTGCACCCTGCCGCTCGTCGAGGGCATCGAGGGCCAGGCCGAGTGCTCCTGGACCGTGACCCGCCCTGAAGCGAACCAGTGCTCGTACTGGCTCGCTGAAGCCGACGTCGCGACCGAGGACGCGATGCGGGCGGCGGTGGAGGCCGCTCGGGAGGACCCCAACTGCAACGAGACCACCAACGACATCGGCATCAGTTCGGACGGCACTCCCGGTTCGACCGACCCGCGGGTCGTGGCCGCCTACACCGGTTTCGAGGGCGCGGAGCTCGATGAGGCGGTGGCGTTCCTCGAGGGCGGCGGCGTGCTCGTCGCCGACCCGCTCGCCGTCACCGACGAGGGCACGGTCGTCCTCGAGGGCTCGATCTTCGTGTGGACGGAGAACGGCGAACCCGAGACGTTCGATCCGCAGTACCTCGAACTGCCCGCGATGGCCGTCGACGACGAGCTCCTGGGGTTCAACAAGATCTTCTTGAGCCCTGAGGCCGCCGAGCAGATGGGCCAGACGTACAGCGACTGGGAGCGGCAGTACCTGATCGAGACGCCCACTGCGGTCGAGGGTTCGGTGCAGGAGGCCTTGGCCGCCGACCTGGAGCAGGCGACGAGCGGCTCGGACGTCAGCGCCCGGGTCAGCGTCACCGACTACACGGACGACTTCTCGTTCTACATGGTGCTGCTCGTGTCCGGGCTGTGCGCCCTCGTCGCACTGGGGGCGACCGCGGTCTCGACGGGGCTCATCATCGCCGAGCAGAAGAAGGACATGACCACGCTCGGCGCGGTCGGGGCGGCTCCCGGGCTGCGGAAGCGGTTCGCGATGTGGCAGACCTTGATGATCGCCGTGTTCGGTGCCGGGCTCGGCACGGTGGCGGGCGTCATCGGGTACGCGCTCATCCAGCAGGCGCTGAACCGGGCGCTCCAGTTCGTGTACCCGTTCGAGGTCCTCTACGGCTGGGAGCTGCCGTGGGCGGCGATCGCGGTGAGCCTGCTGGCCGTGCCGGTCCTCGCCGCGGTCGGGGCGCTCGTCTTCACCAAGGCGAGGCTCCCGAGTGAGCGACGCCTGACGTAACACTCCAAGGAAGCCAAGGGCCTCAGCGCGAATGCGCTGGGGCCCTTCGGCTTTGGCAGGTCCGACCGGGAGGCGGCGCCGGCTCGACCCCTCGGAGACATCGGCATCTCTGTGAGCCGCCCCGTTCCAGCCTATGCAGGGGGTGCCAATGACAATGCCGCTGTTCAGCGGTGGTGTTCGGGCGTTCCCGCGGGCACGCCGCTGGAGGGCATCGTGAGGATCTCGAAGCCGTCGTCGGTGACGAGCAGCGTGTGCTCGAACTGGGCGGTCCACTTGCGGTCGCGGGTGACGGCGGTCCAGCCGTCGTCCCACATCTCGTGCTCGGCGGTGCCGAGGTTGATCATCGGCTCGATCGTGAAGGTCATGCCGGTCTCGATCACGACTTCGAGGCCGGGGTTGTCGTAGTGCGGCACGTACAGTCCGGAGTGGAACGCCGTGCCGATGCCATGGCCGGTGAACTGGCGGACCACGCCGTACCCGAAGCGCTTGGCGTAGGCCTCGATGACCTTGCCGACGACATTGAGCTGACGGCCGGGCTTGACCGCCTTGATGCCGCGCCACGTCGCCGTCCAGGTGCGCTCCACGAGGTCGCGGGCCTCCTGCGAGACGTCCCCGGCGAGGAACGTGGCGTTGCAGTCGCCGTGCACGCCGCCGATGAACGCGGTGATGTCGATGTTGACGATGTCGCCGTCCTGGACCACCGTGGAGTCGGGGATGCCGTGGCAGATGACCTCGTTGAGCGAGGTGCAGCACGACTTCGGGTACCCGCGGTAGCCGAGCGTCGAGGGGTAGGCGCCGAGGTCGCACAGGTACTCGTGGACGATCTGGTCGAGCTCGTCGGTGGTGACGCCGGGGGCGACGGCCTTGCCCGCGGTCTCCAGGGCGTCGGCGGCGATGCGGCCGGCGACGCGCATCCGCTCGATCGTCTCGGCGTCCTTCACCTCCGAACCGGTGTACGGCGAGGGCGCGGGCTTGCCGACGTACTCGGGCCGCTCGATGGCCTCCGGGACACTCCTGCGGGGACTCTGCCTGCCTGGACGCAGCGCGGGACGGGTTTCCATGCGCCAAGCCTAACCGGAGGGGTTCGGGGGCGGTCCGGTCCGTTACCGAGACGACGCGCAGAAAAGCCCTGGTGACCGCGAAAACCGCTTGCGTTCCGGCACGCCAGGCAGCATTCTGGACTTCCGGCGAGCCCGTGCCCGAGCGTTTCGGAGCGGGGTGATCCGGGACCCCGCGAACACGGCGAACACCGAGAGTCCGAACGACTTTCCTACCGAGCCGGCGCGGGGCGCGGCTCCCGCAGGAGTTCCGCGGTCCGGCTCAGGCCGGGCCCGGTGTACGACACCTGCTGCGGTCGAGCGCCCCGCCTGTCCAACCCAGGCGGCGTGCAGTCGCCCCGCGTCGGCTCTCCACGTCCCCTCCCCCGCACACGCGAAGGCCCGCGGCCTCAGATCGGCTGCGGGCCTTGACGAATTTGACGAATACGGCGGTTACGCGGCTTCGAGCGCCTTGGTGGGCGCCTCCGCGTCCGCTTCGGCCGCCGCTTCCATGTCGGCGGTGCCGACCTCCTGCGCGAGCCGCTCCCAGAGCATCCCCCCGGAGTGGGCCAGCGCGCCGACGATCGACGGGACGAACGGGAGCACCCAGTCGGCGAGGAACCCCGAGTGCGGCATGTTCAGCACGAGCATCGCCGAACCGGCGCAGAGCAGGCCCTGGAGCGTTCCGCGCCAGGCGGCGCGGGTGCCGTCCACGACCGCTTCGCGGCGCTCGGTCGCGGGGTCGTGGAACTCGGAGAGGCCTGCGGCGTCGCGGCGGCCCAGGTAGGCGCCGACGACCGCTTGGACGGCGGTGCCCGAGACGACGGCGGCGAGGAGCAGGTTCTCGGTGACCACGTAGATCAGGACGAAGAGCAGGCCGCCGCCGAGAACGGTGAGCACGCCCCTGATCCAGTCGACCTTCTCGCCGGGGTACCAGTAGTACTTGGTGACGCCCTCGGAAATCTGTCGTTCGAACTTCCCCATGCCGGTCGCTCCCCTTTCGCGGACGCAGCCGTCGGGCTGCGCTTGACACGCACGGAAGTCATTATGCGCGGCACCGGACGGCGGTTCGGCGGAATCCCTTCGAGTCACCTTTGTGGAATTTCGCACAAGATGATCCGGATGTCGGATTTCACGGGCCTGCAGCTGGTGCTGCGTACCAGCGTACGGAAGAGCGGCCGACTTGTGAGTCGGCGATCCGACAGTCGCGTCAGTGGACCTGGACGACCGGGCCGGTGAGGCCCTTGAGCTCCTCGGGCAGGTCCGCGCCCATCGCCTCGGCCAGCTTCACGGCCTCCTCGATGAGCGTCTCCACGATCTGCGACTCGGGCACGGTGCGGATGACCTCGCCCTTGACGAAGATCTGGCCCTTGCCGTTGCCGCTCGCGACGCCCAGGTCGGCCTCGCGGGCCTCGCCGGGGCCGTTGACGACGCAGCCCATGACGGCGACGCGCAGCGGCACGGGCAGGCCCTCGAGCCCGGCCGTGACCTGCTCGGCGAGCGTGTAGACGTCCACTTGGGCGCGGCCGCAGGACGGGCAGGAGACGATCTCCAGGCCGCGTTCCTTGAGGCCCATCGACTCCAGGATCTGGTTGCCGACCTTGACCTCCTCGACCGGCGGGGCCGAGAGGGAGACGCGGATGGTGTCGCCGATGCCCTCGGCGAGCAGCGCGCCGAACGCGGCGGCGGACTTGATGGTGCCCTGGAAGGCGGGCCCGGCCTCGGTGACGCCCAGGTGCAGCGGGTACTCGCACTGCTGGGAGAGGAGCCGGTAGGCCTTGATCATGACGACCGGGTCGTTGTGCTTGACGGAGATCTTGATGTCGCGGAAGTCGTGCTCCTCGAACAGCGAGGCCTCCCACAGCGCGGATTCGACCAGCGCTTCGGGGGTGGCCTTGCCGTACTTCTGGAGCAGGCGCTTGTCGAGCGAACCGGCGTTCACGCCGATGCGGATCGGCGTGCCGGCGTCCTTCGCGGCCTTGGCGATCTCCCCCACGCGGTCGTCGAACTGCTTGATGTTGCCGGGGTTGACGCGCACGGCGGCGCATCCGGCGTCGATCGCGGCGAAGACGTACTTCGGCTGGAAGTGGATGTCGGCGATGACCGGGATCTGCGACTGCCTGGCGATGATCTTGAGCGCGTCGGCGTCGTCCTGGGTGGGGCACGCGACGCGCACGATGTTGCAGCCGGTGGCGGTGAGCTCGGCGATCTGCTGCAGCGTCGCGCCGATGTCCGAGGTGCGGGTGGTGGTCATCGACTGGACGCTGATGGGCGCGCCGCCGCCCACGAGCACGCCGCCGACGTTGAGCTGCCGGGTCTTGCGGCGCGGGGCGAGCGGCTCGATCTCGTGGTCGTGGCGCTTGGTGGGGATACCGAGGTTCACTGCGGTCATGTGGCTAGTTTCCACCTTGATTCGCGGGTTAATTGAAGATAGTGATCGGGTTGACGATGTCTGCGGTGATCGTCAGCAGCATGAAGCCGCCCAGGAGGACGATGACAGCGTAGGTCAGCGGCATGAGCTTCAGGTAGTCGACACGCCCGGGGTCGGGCCGTCCGCGCCTGGCGGCGACCCACGAGCGGGCCTTCTCGTACCAGGCGATGGCGATGTGCCCGCCGTCCATCGGCAGGAGCGGCAGCAGGTTGAAGATGCCGATGAAGTAGTTCAGGACGACGAGGAGCATGAAGAACATGGCCCACTGGTCGTACTGGACCATCTCGCCGCCCAGGCGCGAGGCGCCCACGACGCTGACGGGCGAGTCCGCGCTGCGCTCGCCGCCCATGATCGCGTCCCACAGCGGCGCGATCTTCGAGGGCAGCTGGCCCAGGGCGATGAACGTCTCCTTGAACATGTCGCCGGTGACGCTGGCGGTCTCGCCGATGCCGTCGATCGGGCCCACGGCGATGGCGGGTGCGATCGCGGGGTCGACGTAGCCGACGACGCCGAGGCGGGCGACCGTCTCGGTCTCGCCGTCCTCGGTCTCGACCGCGGCGGGGTACGGGGTCACTTCGACGGTCTTCTCGGTGCCGCCCGATTCGACCGTGACCGCGACGGGCTCGCCGGGGGTCAGCTCGGAGACCGTGGCGACGAGCGATTCCCAGCCGTCGACGGCCGTCCCGTCGACGGCTTTGATCGCGTCGCCGTCCTGGATGCCGGCGGCGTAGGCCGGGCCCTCGATCTGGCCGTCGGGGCAGTCCCCCGTGGCGGCCTCGGTGTCGGTGGAGACGACGCACGGGGAGACGGCGACCTGCGCGTTCGCCTGGGATTCGCTGACCGCCTCGGCGTAGGCAGGGTTCTGGGTGACGCCGACGAACGCGACGAGGATCCACAGCGCGATGAAGCCGATGATGAAGTGGGTGACCGAGCCGGCGGCGAGCACGACCGTGCGCTGCCACAGGGGCTTGCGCCAGAAGACCCGCTTCTTGTCGGCCTCGTTCAGCTCCTTCTCGTCCTCTTCGAGCGGGGTCATCCCGACGATCTTGACGAAGCCGCCGAGCGGAATGCCCTTGAGGCCGTACTCGGTCTCTCCCTTGTGGAAGGACCACAGGGTGGGCCCGAAGCCCACGAAGTAGCGGGTGACCTTCATGCCGAAGCCCTTGGCCGTGAGCATGTGGCCGAATTCGTGCAGGCTCACGGAAATGAGGATCGCCAACGCGAACAGGACGATCCCGGTGATGTAGGCCAGCAAGTCGGTCTCCTTCTAACGCTCGGACGCGTCCAACACTAGCCGCCGGGCGCACGCGCGCGCCCAGTTCTCCGCCTCGAGTACGTCTGCGACACCGGCGGGTCGCCCGAACTCGGGGCTGGCGGCGAGGACGGCTTCGATGGTGTCGACGATGCCGAGGA
Source organism: Glycomyces sp. NPDC021274 (assembly GCF_040641195.1). Classification (NCBI taxonomy): domain Bacteria; kingdom Bacillati; phylum Actinomycetota; class Actinomycetes; order Glycomycetales; family Glycomycetaceae; genus Glycomyces; species Glycomyces sp. NPDC021274. The sequence goes on from NZ_JBFADC010000008.1 coordinate 159,824, forward strand.
ACGGGAGCCGCCCGTCGCGGAAGGCCGCGACGGCCTCTTCGTTGGCGGCGTTGTAGACCGCGGGCATGAGGCCGCCCGCGCGGCCGGCGGCCTTGGCGAGGGCGACGGCCGGGAACGCGGTCTCGTCGAGCGGCTCGAAGTGCCAGTCGGCGGCCTTCGTCCAGTCGACCGGACGCGCGGCGCCCGGGAGGCGGTCGGGCCAGGCGAGCGCGTGGCCGATGGGCAGGCGCATGTCCGGCGGGGAGGCCTGGGCGATGGTGGAGCCGTCGGTGAACTCGACCATCGAGTGGATCACCGACTGCGGGTGGACCACGACCGCGACGTCGTCGTACGGCACGTCGAAGAGCTCGTGGGCCTCGATCACCTCGAGGGCCTTGTTGACCATGGTCGCGGAGTTGATCGTGACGACCGGCCCCATGGCCCACGTGGGGTGGGCGAGCGCCTGGTCGACGGTGACCTCGGCGAGTTCGCCACGGGTCCTGCCGCGGAAGGGGCCGCCCGAGGCGGTGAGGATGAGTCTCGCGACCCGCTCCATCGAACCGGAGCGCAGGCACTGCGCGAGCGCGGAGTGCTCCGAGTCGACCGGCACGAGCTGGCCGGGCTTCGCGAGATCGCGCACGAGCGGGCCGCCGGCCACCAGGGACTCCTTGTTGGCAAGGGCCACTTGGCGTCCGGCCTTCAGGGCGGCGAGCGTGGGCTCGAGGCCGATGGAGCCGTTGATGCCGTTCACGACGGTGTCGCAGGGCCAGGCCGCGAGTTCGGTCATGGCCTTGCGTCCGGCGATGAGCTTCGGCATCCGGGCGTCCCCGGAGGTCCAGCCCGCTTTGGTGGCGGCGGCGAAGAGCCGCAGCTGGACGTCCTCGAGCGACGTGGCGTCGGCGACGGCGACGACGTCGACCCCCAGTTCGATCGCCTGCTCGGCCAGGAGCGCCGGGTTGCCGCCGCCCGCGCCGATACCGACGACGCGGAAGCGGTCGGGATTGGCGCGGACGATGTCGATGGCCTGGGTGCCGATGGAGCCGGTGGACCCCAGGAGCACGATCTCGCGTTGGTCAGTCACGGGCATGATTATCCGCTAGCGGAAAACCACCGTCTTGGTGCCGTTGATGAGGACGCGGTCGTCCAGGTGGGCGGCCAGGCCGCGGGCGAGGCAGGTCGATTCGAGGTCGCGGCCGGCGGCCACGAGCTCCTCGGGGCTGTGCGCGTGGTCGACGCGGGCGACCTCCTGCTCGATGATCGGGCCCTCGTCGAGGTCGGCGGTGACGTAGTGGCAGGTCGCGCCGATGAGCTTGACGCCGCGCTCATGAGCCTGGTGGTAGGGCTTGGCGCCCTTGAAGCTCGGCAGGAACGAGTGGTGGATGTTGAGGATCTTCCCCGGGAGCTTCGCGCAGAAGTCCGAGGACAGGATCTGCATGTACCGGGCCAGGACCACGGTGTCGATGCGCTCCTCCTCGATCAGGTCGAGGATGCGCTGCTCCTGGACGGCCTTGCCCTCGACGCCGACCGGCAGGTAGTGGAACGGCACGCCCGAGGAGGCGGCGAGGTCGGCCCAGTCGGGGTGGTTGGAGACGACCGCGGCGGCCTCGCCGTGGAGGGCGCCGATGCGGAAGCGGTACAGCAGGTCGTTGAGGCAGTGCCCCTGCTTGGAGGCCATGATGAGGACGCGGCGCTTGACGGCGCGGTCGTGCAGCTGCCAGTCCATGCCGAACTCGCGGGCGATGTCGGCGAAGCCCACGGCCAGCTCGTCGCGCTGCGCGGCCGTCCTGAACTCGACGCGCATGAAGAAGCGACCCGATCCGTGCTCGGAGAACTGCTGGGAGTCCTCGATGTTGGCGTCGCGGCGGGTCAGGAAACCCGAGACGGCGTACACGATGCCGAGGCGGTCGGGGCACGAGAGCGTGAGCACGAACTGGCTGGTCATCCCACCAATGATACGGAGCGGCCCGAGCGGGCGGCCATCGACTTCCGTCACGGACGGGTTGTCACGGGGTGTCGCATTTCGACCTGATCGGCGCCGCGGCAGGGGCCGGACAAGGAGGAAGGGCGGACTCTTTCGAGTTCACCCTTCGACCTTCATTATAACTCACTCGGCGTGATTGTCAAGTAACGCTAAGCGCCGATCGCCGCGTTCGTCTGCTCGATGAACCCGGCGGTGGTCTCCTCGACGGAGGTCTGGTCGAACAGCAGGGTCTCGTACAGGCCCAGCATGATGTCGGCCACACCGCCCGCGCCGACCGGCGGCACCGGCGGGCCCTCGACCAGGTCAGGAGTGAGCGCCGCGATGAAGTCGGCGGCCAGCGCCTGGTCGGGCGGGAGCATCGGCAGGACGCGATCGCGCTGCGCCGTGTTGGACGGCAGGCCCCGGTCGCCGAGCATGAGGTCGATCGAGGCGTCGTCGTTGAGCAGGAAGTCGACCAGCTTCGCAGCGGCCTCCTGGTCGGAGGTGGACCGGGCGATCGACCAGAACATGGCCGACTTGAGGTACATGCCCGGCTGCGTGCCGGCGGACTCGCCCGGGATGCGCAGGAGCACGAGGTCGCCGCCGAGCACCTTCTGGATGGCGCCGACCTGGTTGGTCCAGTAGAACTCGGTGACGCCGGTCCCGGTCGCCAGCGGCGCCTGGTCCTGGCCGGCCGCGTAGGCCTCGACGATCTGGCTCGCCCCGGGGGTGGCCCCGGCGTCGCGCAGGTCGATCACCATCTGCCACCACTCGTTCATGGTGGCCTCGCTGAAACCGAGTTCGCCTTCGGGGGTGTAGAGGCTCTCCCCCTTCTGGCGTGCGAACACGTTGAACAGCGACTCGTTGTTGAACGAGATGCCGGAGTTGCCGATCGCGTCGCCGCCGTTGGTGACGTCGATGACGAACTGCTTGAAGTCGTCCCAGGTCCAGGCCTTGTCATCGGGCATGGCGACGCCCGAGGCCTCCAGGAGGACCGGGTTGACCATGAGGCACAGCGAGTTCAGACCCGTGGCGATGCCGTAGGTCTCGCCGTTGAGCTGCCCCGCCTTGATGGCGGCCTCGTCGATGTTCGACAGGTCGATGCCGATGTCGTCCAGCGCCAGGAGGGCGTTCTTGTCCGCGTAGTCGCGCAGGTAGCGCTCGTCCTGCTGGAGGACGTCGGGCGCGTTGTTGCCGGACACCGAGACGTTCAGGGCGTCCCAGTAGGCGTCGAACTCGTTCGGGCTCGGCTTGATCGTGACGCCGTCGTTCTTCGCGAGGAAGGCCTCGATGATCTTCTGGGTGTACTCGTGGCGCGGGTCGGAGCCCCACCACCAGAAGTCGAGCTCGCCGTCGCCTTCGGCACCGCCGCCGCCGTCGCCGTTGCCGCAGGCCGCGAGGAGGGGTGCGGAGGCGGCGCCGAAGATCCCGGCCTTGGCGAGCGTTCTCCGAGAGACGCCCGAGGGGTTGGATGACTGCATTGTCGTGGTCCTTTCAGGACTTTCGTGAGGGCTGTTTGCCGGTTTACTTGATACCGGTGGTGGCGATACCCCGGACGAGGTAGCGCTGGCCGGCGAGGAAGAACCCGAAGATCGGGCCAAGAGCCACAATAGACATCGCGAAGAGCGCGCCCCAGTTGGTGGTGCCCGTCGAGTCCATGAACAGGCGCAGCGCCAGCGGGACCGTCTGGAGGTCGACGTCGCGCAGGTAGATCAGCTGCGAGTAGAAGTCGTTCCAGGTCCAGATGAACGTGAAGATCGCGGTCGTCGCCAGCGCGGGCATGCACAGCGGCATGATGACGCGCAGGTAGGTGCCCCAGTAGCCGCAGCCGTCGATCGAGGCGGCCTCGTCGAGCTCCTTGGGCAGGCCGCGGATGAACTGGACCATGAGGAAGACGAAGAACGCGTCGGTCGCCAGGAGCTTGGGCACGATGAGGGGCCAGAAGGTGTCGACCCAGCCGAGGTTGTTGAACAGGATGTACTGCGGGATGATCACGACGTGGATCGGCAGCATGATGGTGCCGAGCATGACCGCGAAGAGCATGCCGCGCATGGGGAACCGCAGCCTGGCGAAGGCGTAGGCGGCCATGGAGCAGGAGACCAGGTTGCCGAGGATGGACCCGGCCACGATGAGCATCGAGTTCCAGATGTACTTCTCGAACGGGTGCGGCAGGGCGTTCCAGCCCTCGGCGTAGTTGCCCCATTCCCAGGAGGACGGGAGGAGCCCGGGGTCGGCGAAGATCTCGTCGATCGGCTTGAGGCTGGCCGAGAGCATCCACAGCAGCGGGTAGATCATGACCATCGCGGCGGCGATGAGCACCAGGTGGAAGACGAAGCGCTTGAGCCCGACGGTGGCGGGACGCTGCTTGGCGCGCGGCCTGGGCGGCGCGGGGGTCGGAGTCTCAGTCATTGTCGCCATAGAACACCCAGAATTTCGACATCAGGAAGTTGAGCGCGGTGAAGATCGCGATGATGGCCAGCAGGAGCCAGGCGATGGCCGAGGCGTACCCCATGTCGAACTGGGTGAAGCCCTGGTCGTAGAGGTACAGCGTGAGGAACATCGTGGAGTCGGCCGGGCCGCCCTTGCCGCTGGAGATGATGAACGCCTGCGTGAAGGACTGGAACGAGTTGATGATCTGCAGCACGAGGTTGAAGAAGATGATGGGGGTCAAGAGCGGCAGGGTGACGCTCACGAAGCGCTGCATGACGCCGGCGCCGTCGATCTTGGCGGCCTCGTAGTACATGGTGGGGATCTGCCGCAGGCCCGCGAGGAAGATGATCATCGGTGAGCCGAAGGTCCACACGTGCAGGATGATCAGGGTGCCGAGGGCGTAGTCGGGGTGGGAGACCCAGCCTTCGCCCTGAATGCCGAAGAGGGCGAGGACCTGGTTGACGAGGCCTTCGGTGCCGAACACCTGCCGCCACATGATGGCGATGGCGACCGAGCCGCCGAGCAGCGAGGGCAGGTAGAAGATCGAGCGGTAGAACGCCATGCCGCGCAGGCCGCGGTCGAGCACGATCGCGAGGAGGAGCGCGGCGGCGAGCTGCAGGGGCACCGACACGAACGTGTAGACGGCGGTGACCTTGATGGCGTTGGCCAGGCGCGGGTCGTCGAACATGCGCGCATAGTTCTCGCCGCCGACCCATTCGCCGTAGCCGAGGCTGTAGTCGGTGAACGAGAGGTAGAACGAGGCGATCATGGGCCCGATGGTGATGGCCAGGAGGCCGATCAGCCACGGCGACAGGAAGCTCAGCGCGGCCCACCGCTCGCGGGAGCGGATGGACGCGCCGGTCCTCCTGCGGGCCCGTTCGGGGCTCGGCGGGGGGCCGGAGGCGGCGGGCCCGGGGGGTGCTCCCGAGCTGCGCTGCTTCGGGCGCACCACAGCGACATCGTTGTCGGTCATAAGGTTTTGGGACCTTTCGGAGGGGGTTGGCTCCTAGATCACATCAGGCTATGCAACCGCTTGCCTCTTGTCAATGCCTGTACTTAAATTCCCGAATATCTTTCGGGTCGCGGCCCCGAATCGTTACCGTAGTGCGATTCCGCTGCTCCCGCAACGGAACGCGGCCCGCCCGGAATTCCGGGCGGGCCGCTGGTTCCCCAGTGGATGGTCCTTCAGCGGACGCCGGCGGGCGACCGCTCCTCAACGGCGGCAACCGAGTCGTCGCCCTCCTTGATGCCGTACTTGGAGTAGAGCCGGCCGAGCGGGCCCGGGACCCACCAGTTGGCGCGGCCCAGGAGGCGCATCGTGGCGGGCACGAGCAGCATCCGCACGACCGTGGCGTCCAGGAAGATCGCGATCGCCATGCCCAGGCCGATCATCTTCATGAAGGTGATGCCGCTGAAGGCGAACGCGCCCACCACCACGATGAGGATCAGCGCCGCGGCGGTGATGATCGAGCCGGTGGCCTGCATGCCGCGCAGCACGGCGGTGCGGTTGTCGGCCCCCTTGTCCCATTCCTCCCGCACCCGCGAGAGCAGGAAGACCTCGTAGTCGGTGGCCAGGGCGAAGAGGAGCGCGATCATGAGCAGCAGGTTCGACGGGTCGATGAAGCCCGAGGGGGTGAAGCCCAGCGGGCCCGACAGGTGGCCCTCCTGGAAGATCCACACCACGATGCCCAGCGCGGCGCCGAGCGAGACGGCGTTCATCAGGACCGCCTTGATCGGCAGCACGATCGAGCCGAAGGCCAGGAAGAGCACCACCATGGTCACGATGACGATGTAGCCGAGCATGTAGGGCAGGCCCTCGCCGATCGCGTCGAGCATGTCGACGCGGTCGGAGGCCCCGCCGGTCACGTACAGGTCGGCGCTGCCGACCTCGATGCCGCGGGCGTCCTCGATGAGGGTGCGGGCCTCGGCGCTGAACGGGTCGAGGTCGTAGAGGACGTCGAGGAGGGTCGCGTCGTCGTGGGGTTGGGCCGCGGGCACCACGTCGTCGACGTTGTCGAGCTCCAGGAGCGCCGCAGTGGCTTCGGCGGCCGCATCTTGGCCACCGGTGACCATGACTTGGAACCGTTCCTCTTCCCCGCCGGGGAAGTCGGCGGCGATGGTCTCGGTGACGACGCGGGACTCGGCGTCCTTCGGCATGTCCCGTTCGTCGACGCCGCCGAACTGGACGCCGAGGATCGGGCTGGCGAGCAGCGCCATGAACGCGAGGACCGGCAGCAGCACGAGCACCGGGCGGCGCATCACGCCGGCCGCGAGACCGTGCCAGAAGCCAGTGTCGGTCTTGGGCTCCTTGTTCTTACGCCAAGGCAGGCGGCCCTTGTCGACGCGGTGGCCGAGCAGGTAGAGCAGCGCCGGGAGCGCCACGAGCGCCGAGAGCATGGCCACGCCGACCGCGGACATGACGCCGTAGGCGATGCCGTGCAGGAACGGCACGTCGACCAGGAGCAGGCCGCCCATGGAGAGGACGATGATGACGCCCGAGACCATCACGGTGCGACCGGCGGTGGCGACGGTGTTGAGCACGGCGCGGCGCTTGTCGCGCCCGGCCGCGAGTTCCTCCCGGAACCGGCGGAGCACGAACAGCGAGTAGTCGATGGACATGCCGAGGCCGATGATGGTGATGACGTTGGCCGCGAAGACCGAGACGTCGGTGAACTCGGTGATCACGCGGGTGATCGCGAAGCCGCCGAGGATCGACATGCCGCCGATGAGCAGCGGCAGCGAGGCGGCCACGAGCGCGCCGAAGACCACGATCATGATGAGCAGCAGGATCGGCATCGAGATCATCTCGGCGATCTCGAGGTCGTGCTGGACCTGCTCGTTGAGGTCGGCGAAGATCGCGGCGCCGCCGCCGAGGGAGACGGTGAGGTCGCCGGTGTCCCCGGCGTCCCGCAGCTGGTCTTCGATGGCTTCAAAGGACTCGGCCTGGGCCTCGTCGGAGGCGCCGGCGAGCGAGACGGCCGCGTAGGTCGCGTGCCCGTCCTCGGAGACGAACGACGGGAGCTGCGTGTCGTAGTACGAGGTGACGCTCTCGACCTCGTCGATGTCGTCGATGTCGGCGACGGCGCTCTCGACGGCCGCGGCGAATGCCGGGTCGTCCGCCGTCATCGTCTCGGACTCGTACAGGACCACGACTTCGGCGCCGGTGGAGCCGAACTCCTCCTCGATCGCCTCGGCGTCGCGCACCGACTGCGAGTCCTGGGAGACGTAACCGCCGTCCGTGAACTCGTCGAAGACGCCGAGTCCCCAGGTCGCGCCGATCGCGAAGACCGCGATGATGCCTGCGACGATGAACCAGCGGGCCTTGATGACCGCTCTGCCTAGCAGGGAGTACATGTGCTTCTCCAGAAAAGGTGAGGCGTTGACCGCTGGTGCGCGAGGGGCGCCTGGCGGTAGGATAGTGATCGTTGATTAATTTGCTAACAGTGTTCACTCTATAAACGCCCATTGAAAGAGTCAACACCGTTAACCAAGTTGTAGCCTGAGGAGAGCAGTGACCTCGAACACCGCGGGAGGCCCGTCCCGTCGCGAGCGGATGCGCGCCGAGACGATCGCCGAGATCAAGGCGAGCGCCAGGGGCCAGCTGCTGCAGCACGGGCCGAGCGGCATCTCCCTGCGAGCCATCGCCCGCGAGGTCGGTGTCACGCCCGCCGCGCTGTACCGGTACTTCGACAGCCTCGACGCGCTGCTCATCCAACTCGTCTGCGATCTCTACGACGAACTTATCGCCGCCACGCGCACGGCGATGGACGAAGCGCCGTCCGACGCGCACCTCGAACGGATGAAGGCCTGGGTCTGGGCGTTCCGGGCCTGGTCAGTGGGCAACCGCCGCGAATTCGAACTCATGATCAGCTATCCCGAGGGCAACAGCGCGATGTCGATCTGCGCCGACCCGACGACCATCGACGCCGGCGACCTCGACCCGGTGACCCTCAAGTCGATGGAGCACGCCCAGCTGTGCGGGCACGAACTCGCCGCGTTCTACCGCCAGACCGAGGGCGCGGGGTTCGAGTTCGGCTCGGTCACCCTGCCCGAGATGTCCGAAGGGCTCCAGCAGGAGCTCATCGAGAGCTGCTCGGCGATGATCATCGGCGAACGCCTGCCCCTGTCCTGGGTGTTCGCGTTCACTTCCGCCTGGGTGCGGGTGTTCGGCCTGGTCACCATGGAGGCGTTCGGGTCCCTGCCCGTGCAGCAGAACATCGACGAGTTCTACAAGGCCCAGATCAAGTCCATGCTGCGCGACTTCGGCATGGAAGAGTGAACGGCCGGACCCCACCGGTCCGGCCGTTCCCGAAATCCTGATCGAAGGCCTCAGGCCTCCGCGTCGGCATCCTCAGCGCGAGCGCTCCTACTCAGCTCAAGCATCCTCAGCGCGAGCGCTTCGGATGTCGTGCCCGACGCTCGTCATGCACTTGCCGGACTTGAGGTTCCACTTCCAGCCGTGCATCTGGCAGGTGAGGACCCCCTCTTCGACCTTGCCGAACACCGAGAGGTCGGCCTTGAGGTGCGGGCACCGGCGCTGGAACTGCCAGCCCTGCACCGTGATGTCCTCGTCGTCGGGGCGCTGCTCGGCGTACCAGCCCTCGGCGTACTGCAGGCGCTCCTCGGAGAGGCACTTGAAGAACGCGTACACGTACTCGTTGTACTGGCCGATGCGCGCCGCGGTGAAGCGGCACGAGAGGAACAGCGAGTTGACCCAGTCGACCTCGCGGATGTGCAGCAGGTGCTCGATGAGGCGCCGCTCGGTGCGGAACCGGTAGCGGACCTTCGCGCCGTCGTCGTGGTAGATCTTGCGCTCGAGGAAGTCGAAGACGATCGACTCGACCACCTGGTCGGAGTCGGCCGCCGTGAGGTCGAAGCGGACGGGGCCGCCGATGCCCGTGGCGATGTGCTCGGCCGACTCCATGAGCGGCTCGATGCGCTCGCGCAGGGTCTCCAGCACGTCGATCTCCGGGTGCGACCAGGAGGCCTTCTCCGCTTCGAGGCGCGGCTGCATCCGCTCCTTGTACTCGTCGAGGTGCTGCTTCTTGTTCTTGAACCACTCGCGGATGTCGTCGACCGGGTGCTCGACCGAGGCTGAGCCGTCGGCGCTGATCTCGGCCACGGAGCCGGGCAGCAGGATGATGTTCTGCTTGCGGCCCTGCTCCTCCAGCCACTCCACGTAGGACATCTGGTCGGGGAAGATGTTGCCTTCGTCGCCGAACACGTCGTTGAACTGGTACAGCGAGTCGTCGAGGAAGCAGGGCGGGCCGGCGATCGGGAAGACCCAGTCGCCCTTGACGTCGTCGATGTAGCGCAGCGAGCGGTCGAAGCCGCGCTCGCGCTTCTGCTTGCCGAAGGCGCGCTTCGCGTTGTCCGGCAGCTCGTAGACCATCGGGAACCAGATCGCGCCCGAGAACTGCAGCAGGTGGGCGTGGATCTTGCCGTGCTGCAGGAACACGCCCATGTCCGTGGGGCGGGCGTCGTTCTGGTTGAGCATGCGGGTGCCGTCGGCGTCCTCGACCCACAGCGACGAGTCGCCGATCGGGCCGTCCGTGGGGCTCGTGAGCGCCTGGATCATGACCTTGACGCCGCCGGGGAGCTCCACGATCTCCTCGGAGACGGTCTTGATGAACTTGTGGAAGCCCAGGGCCCGCAGCTCCGACTCCAGCTCCGCGGTGGGGTACTCCGGCAGCAGGACCGTCGTGTCCTTGCTGATGTGCTCCGAGAGGTTCTCCTCGTCGAAGTGGTCGCGGTGGAGGTGCGAGACGTACAGGTAGTCGGCCTGCCCGAGCGTGTCCCAGTCCAGCTGCGAGTTGTCGGGGAAGGGGAACCACGAGGCGAAGTAGGCGGGGTTCACCCAGGGATCGCACAGGATCGACCCCGCGGCGGTCTCGATGAACATGCTGGCGTGGCCAGTACCGGTGATTCGCACAGTGACCCTTCCGGACAGGAGGACGACGACGCCTCAACTCTACAAGTCACAGCATCGACGGGGCCCGGACGTTCGGGCTTGTGGCGTGGGAGACTGTGGCCGAACAACGAAGAGCTCGGAGGAAGTCACATGGCCGCAGAAGAGCAGGTGCTCTCGCCCGCGCAGCGCAAGCCCACCAGCCGCAAGGCCCTGTACACCGCGCTGAGCGTCGCCATCGTCATCAACCTGGCGTACCTGTTCGGCAACCACCAGGGCTGGATCGAGGACGTCTTCATCGGCATCACCGTCGTGGTGCTCCTCAGCGTCATCGTCTCCGACGCCTGGATGCGCAAGACCGGCCTGCGCTAGGCACCGCCCCGGCGCGCCCGGGGCCTCGAACATACGAAAAGCAGTGGGCGGGTCCGCGATCGCGGACCCGCCCCTTTCCGTGCTCTGCTAGTGCATCATGCCGCGGCGGGCGAACATCTCGCGCACCTCGCGCAGCGCCGAGTCCACTTCGGCTTCGAAGTACCCGCCCTGGACCAGGGAGAACTGGCTCGTGTCGAGTTCGCGGTCCGAGAGCGGGACCGGGTTGCGCCCGGTCATCGCCGCGGAGACCGCGTCGAACATCTGGTCCACCTGGCTGGGGTCGTAGCCCGAGCCGAAGCGTCGCGGCTGGAAGGCCCGGCGCATCTGCTCCAGGCGCTGCACGTCGTCCGGGGTGAACGGGGAGTCGGACGCCCGCATCTCGGTCGTCATCTCCTCGCGGCCGTGCCGGCCGGGGGCCTCGAACGCGCCGCGGCCCTCGTACGGGTTGCGGCGGCCGAAGTCCGGCGGGGTGGCCGCACCGCGCGGGGCGCTCGGCTGACCGAACCCTGCGGGGTCGGGAGGAGGTACGGGCGGGGCGCCCTGCGGGCCGCCCTGGGGTCCGAAACCGTGGTCGGCGGGGCCGGGAGGCGGTCCGGCGGGGGCGCCGAAGCCGCCCGTCGGCTCGTGCTGCGGACCGCGGTCGAAACCCTGCTGCATCGGCGGGCTCGGTGCGGCCGCGCGGCGGCCGTAACCGGTGTCCTCCTGCGGCTGCTGACCGTTCTGCTGTCCAAAACCGCCCTGGCCGTAGTCGCGGCCGCGCGGGGCACCGCCGTACGGGTCGGACTGCTGCGGTTCGGGGCGGCCCATCGGGTTCTGGCCCATGCCGTTCACGAGGCTCTGCGGAATCGCCTGAGTCGGCGCCGCGGGCGGCATCGGCTCGGGTTCGGGCTGGTTGTAGCGCCCGGCCTGCGGGATCGCGCCGGAGGGCGGGCCCTGGTGGCCGCCCTGCATGGGCGGCTGGGGCATCGGGGGCTGCTGCGGCACGCCGCGGCGGCTCCCGGTGTCGCTGAACTCGTCGTCGTAGGCCGCGCCGAACCCGGGAGCGGGCTCCGGAGCGGGCCGCCGGCCCTGGCCGTAGACGCCGGTCTGGGCGTCGTTCTGGCCGAATCCGCCGGGCGCGTCGTTCGGCGCGCTCTGCTGGCCGAAACCACCGCCCGGGGCGTCGTTCTGCGCGAACGGGCCGGGAATGTCGTTCGGCTGGCCGAAACCACCGGCGCGCCGCGGGTCGGACTGGAGCGGGAGCTGCTCGGTGGCGCCGTGCGGGATCGGACCGGCCTGCGGGCCGTCGTGCATCGGCATCCCGGCGCGGGGCACCGCCTGCGTGGGCGGGGCGAAGTCGCCGCGCACCGGCTCGGGGCCGCGCGGGGCGCCGTACTCATTGCCGAAACCGCTCGGCTCGGGAGCGCCGTACTCATTGCCGAAAGCAGCAGGTTCAGGGGCTCCGTATCCAGCAGGTTCAGGCGCGCCGTACTCGTTGCCGAACCCGGCGGGTTCAGGGGCGCCGCCGCGCGGGCCGAAGCCGTTGCCGCCGCGCTGGCCGCCGAAGTCGCCCTGGCCGGGGCCGAACTCGTCGCGGGGCGGACCGAAATCGCCCAGGCCGCCGCGTCCGAAGTCGCCTTGCCCGGGGCCGAAGTCGTTCGGGCCGCCGCGGCCGAAGTCCTGGCCGGCGCCGTTGCGCTTGGCGCTGAGCCCTTGGTCCGCTCCGCTGCGCTGCGCGAACGGATCATCATAGTCGTCGTCGGGGGGACCGGCGAGGAAGCCGAAGCCCTCGTCGTCGCCGCCGCGCAGGTCGCCGAAGCCCTCGTGGTCGGAGGGCGGGGGGACCGCCGCGCCGCGCGAGGCGCGTCCGCGGCCGACCGGTTCGGGGGTGGGAGGCGGTGGCGCCATCTCGCGGGCGGCCATCATCTCGTGTGCGGGGATCGCTTGCGTCGCAGCCGGAATGACCTGCGTCGCCTGGGGTTCGGGGGCGCGTCGCGACCCGGGGGCCGCCTGCATGGGCGGGGCCGGTGCGGCATTGACCTCGGCCTTCCCGTAGTCGGGGGCGGGGGCGGTGCCGAGAACGCCGCGCTCCTCGAGTTCGGCGAGCTGGCGCGCGACCCGGTCGAGGTAGACGTCCACCTGCCACTCGTCGTACCCGCCGAAGCGGACCCTGAAGACGACGTCGTCGACCTCGTCGGCCGACACGGGGCTGCCCACCGGCTCACCGGCGAGGGTCGCCTCGACGCGGTCGAGGAACGCGTCGACCTCATCGACCTTGTAGCCCCGGCTCAACGCCCGGCGCCGGAACCGGTCACCATGACTCGCCACTACCAAGCCACCCTTCTCCGCCTAATCCTCGGCGCCGGAGGCGCCGAGAGGCTTCGCTCCGGCGCGACCGGGCGTGCCGGCCTCCCGGACCGAAGCGGCCAGCTGCCCGCACGCGCCGTCGATCTCTTGGCCGCGCGTATCGCGCACCGTCGTGGACACACCCGCGGCCCGCAGCCGCCGTACGAACTCCGCTTCGACCGGCTTGGGACTGGCGTCCCAGCGGCTTCCCGGAGTCGGGTTCAATGGAATCAGGTTGACGTGCACGAGTTTGCCCGCGAGCAGCTTCCCGAGGAGGTCCGCCCGCCAAGGCTGGTCGTTGACGTCCCTGATCATCGCGTACTCGATCGAAACACGACGTTTCGTCACCCGAGCGTACTCCCAGGCCGCGTCGAGCACTTCGGCGACCTTCCAGCGGGTGTTGATGGGGACGAGCTCGTCGCGCAGCTCGTCGTCGGGGGCGTGGAGCGAGACCGCCAGCGTCACCGGCAGGCCCTCCTCCGAGAGCTTCTTGATGGTGGGCACCAGGCCGACCGTGGAGACGGTGATGTTGCGGGCCGAGAGCCCGATCCCGTCCGGCACGGGGCCGGTGATGAGGTGCAGGGCGCTTTTGAGGCGGGCCCAGTTCGCGAGCGGCTCGCCCATGCCCATGAACACGATGTTCGAGAGCCGTCCCAGGCCGCGCTCCTCGGCCAGCCGCGCGGCGGCGACCACCTGGTCGACGATCTCGGCGGTGGTGAGGTTGCGGTCGAGGCCGCCCTGGCCGGTGGCGCAGAACGGGCAGGCCATGCCGCAGCCGGCCTGCGAGGACACGCACGCGGTCACCCGGTCCGGGTAGGCCATGATGACGCTCTCGACGAGCGCGCCGTCGTAGAGGCGCCACACGGCCTTCACTGTCCTGCCGTCGTCGCACGAGTCGACGCGCACCGGGCTGAGGAGCTGCGGGAGCAGCGCCTCGCCGATGGCCTCGCGCGCGGCGGCGGGCAGGTCGGTCATGAGGGACGCGTCGCCGACGTGGCGGCCGAAGTACTGCTGGCGCAGCTGCTTGGCGCGGAAGGCGGGCTGCCCGATCTCGGAGAGAACGGACTGGCACCCGGCCAGATCGAGGTCGGCGAGGTGTCGCGGCGCAGCCTTGCGGGGGCGCGGTTCGGTCAACGTGAGTGCTACAGACATGTCACGACCTAGTCTCGCATGACAGGACCGGAACCCGCCAACCCCGGATCATGGAATTCACCCCGGGCCCTCCTTCAACGGATACACCAATCAGGACACATCACCCGAGCAGGTAACGGAACCACACGTAAGCCACTGGGGCGACCATGAGGATCGAGTCGAGCCGGTCCATGACCCCGCCGTGGCCGGGAATGAGATTGCTCATGTCCTTGATGCCGAGGTCCCGCTTCAAGAGCGAGACGGACAGGTCCCCCAACGTAGCGGCCAGCGCGACGCACACGCCGAACGCCACGCCCAACGGGAAGGGCACGTCGAAGAACAGCCACAAAGTGACCGAACCGCCTATGGCGGCGGCCACGACAGACCCGCCGAGGCCCTCCCAGGACTTCTTGGGGCTGATGCGCGGGGTCATCTGGTGGCGCCCGAACAGGACGCCGGCGGTGTAGCCGCCGGTGTCGGAGCAGACGACGGTGAACAGCGCGATGATGACCTGCGCGGCGGCGCCGTCGATCCAGCGCGCCGAGTCGTTGTCGCCGTTGGCCAGCAGCATGATGAACCCGGCCAGGAACGGGACCTGGACGAGCAGGAGCGCGGCGGCGGCGGTGTCGGTGCGGTAGCCGGTGGCGCCTTCGGAGAGGCGCCACACGAACAGGGCGGCCACGCCGACGGCGGTGCCGAGCAGCAGGCCGGTGGCGCCGCCGAACCAGGCGAGGACCACGATGAGCGCGCCGGCGGCGGCCAGCGGGATCACCGGGACGTTCCGGCCGCCCCTGCGCATCGCGGTGCCGGTCTCCCAGCAGGCGACGCCGACGCCGATGACGGCGACGCCGAGGAAGGCGGTGGGCCAGATGAGGAGCGAGGCCAGGACGACCGCGGCCATGCCGAGCCCGGCGCCGATGGCGACGGGGAGGTTGCGGCCGGCCTTCGGCGCGCGGTCGTCGGGGTCGGTCTCGGCGGCGCCGGGCCCTCGCCCGTCCGGCGACGGTTGCGGGCGACGGCCGGGCGAACCGTCGGGAAGGGCGTTCATCAGATCTCGAGCAGCTCAGACTCTTTGGAGACCATGAGCTCGTCCACGTTCTTCACGAAGCGGCCGGTGAGGTCGTCGAGCTCCTTCTCGGCCGAGTGGCCTTCGTCCTCAGAGGCCTCGCCGTCCTTGACGAACTTGCCGATCTCGTCCTTGGCCTTGCGGCGGACGTTGCGGATGGCGATCTTGGCGTCCTCGCCCTTGGTCTTGGCCACCTTGATCATCTCGCGGCGGCGCTCCTCGGTCATGGGAGGCAGGTTGAGGCGCAGCTGAGTGCCCTCATTGGAGGGGTTGACGCCGAGGTTCGAGTTGCGGATCGCGTCCTCGATGTCCTTCATCTGCGAGGCGTCGAAGGGCTTGACGATGACCATGCGCGGTTCGGGGATCGCGATGGAGGCGACCTGCGGGATGGGGGTGGGCGCGCCGTAGTAGTCGACGGTGATCCGGTTGAACATTGCGGAGGAGGCGCGGCCGGTGCGGATGGCGGCGAATTCCTCCTTGGCGTGCTCGATGGCCCGCTCCATCTTCTCCTCGGCTTCGAGGAGGGTGTCGTCAATCACGGCTTTCTCACATTCTCTCGCGGCCTGACAGCACTTCTGACCGTACCGTCCCGGCGGCGTGGCTCGGTGGCGTGGATGCATCGGACGCGGCCGGTCCCGTGCGGGCGGCCGGCGTCCGCGGGTCAGTCCTCGGCGGCGTGGATGAGGGTGCCGAGCTGTTCGCCGATGATGGCGCGGCGGAGGTTGCCGTCGTCGTCGGCGCCGAAGACGAGCATCGGCAGGGCATTGTCCTTGCAGAGGCTGAAGGCGGCCTGGTCGACGACCATGAGCTCGCGCTTGAGTGCCTCGTCGAAGGTGATGTCGTCGAGCCGCTGGGCACCGGGGTCGGTGCGCGGGTCGGCGGTGTAGACGGCGTCGACGCCGTTCTTGCTGACGAGCACGACCTGCGCGCCGATCTCGAGGGCGCGCTGGGCGGCGACGGTGTCGGTGGAGAAGTAGGGCATGCCCGCGCCGGCGCCGAAGATGACGACGCGGCCCTTCTCGAGGTGGCGGATGGCGCGCAGCGGCAGGTACGCCTCGGCGACCTGGGCCATGGCGATGGCGGTCTGGACGCGCGTGTCGACCCCTTCCTTCTCCAGGAAGTCCTGGAGGGCGAGGCAGTTCATGACGGTGCCGAGCATGCCCATGTAGTCGGCGCGGGCGCGGTCCATGCCGCGGCGCTGGAGTTCGGCCCCGCGGAAGAAGTTGCCGCCGCCGACGACGATGGCCACTTGGACGCCCGCGGCGACGCCGGCCGCGATCTGGCGCGCGACGGCTTGGACGACATCGGGGTCGACGCCGACGGCGCCGCCGCCGAAGGCCTCACCGGACAGTTTCAGCACGACCCGGCGGTACGTGTCTTGACTCATGGCACTCCCCTGCTCTGACGTGACCCTGGCGGCTGCGCTGCCGTTGACCGTACTGCCCGCGTCCGGCCGTGCTCGCTCCGGCCGCTGTGGCGGCCTCGCGCGCGAGGGTGCGGGCGCTGCTTTCCCCGGGCATGGAACGGGGCGGCGGCCTGCGCCGCCGCCCCTTCCCATGCTTACGGCTGGAGCCAGTGTAGTCCGCGTATGCGGGCTACTCGCTACTCCAGGCCGACTTCGTAGCGGATGAAGCCGGTGACCTCGGTGCCCGCCTCGGCGAGCACCTGGGACACGGACTTCTTGTTGTCGAGGACCGAGGTCTGCGAGAGCAGGGCGAAGTCACGGAAGTAGGCGTTGACCTTGCCTTCCACGATCTTGTCCCAGGCGCGCTCGGGCTTGCCCTCTTCCTTGGCGGTCTCGAGTGCGACGCGCTTCTCGGCCTCGATGACGTCGGCCGGGACCTCGTCGCTGGTGAGGTACTTCGGACGCATCGCGGCGGCCTGCATGCCGACCTGGCGGGCGGCTTCGGCGTCACCGGTGTACGAGACGATGATGCCGACGGCCGGCGGGAGGTCGGCGGCCTTGCGGTGCATGTAGACCGCGACGTCGCCTTCCAGCGAGCCGACGCGCCCGAGGGCGATCTTCTCGCCGAGCTTCACCGATTCCTCGGCGATGACCTCGGCGACGGCCTTGCCGTTCAGCTCGGCCTTGGCGAAGGCCTCGGCGTCCGCGGGGCGGACCTCGTCGGCCAGTTCGACCAGCGTCTGGGCGAGTTCGATGAACGCGCCGTTCTTGGCGACGAAGTCGGTCTCGCACAGCAGCTCGAGCAGCGTGTTCCCGGACTGCGCGACCAGGCCCTGGGCCGTGGTGCGCTCGGCGCGCTTGCCGACGTCCTTGGCGCCCTTGATGCGCAGGGCCTCAAGGGCGGCGTCGTAGTCGCCGTCAGCCGCTTCGAGGGCCTTCTTGACGTCCATCATTCCGGAGCCGGTGGCTTCCCGGAGCTTCTTGACGTCAGCCATCGTGAAGTTGGCCATTGCTCCCCTTCTTACTTCTCGTCTTCGACGGTCTTCTCGCCGGACGGCTCGACGACCTTCACGGAGTCTTCGGTGTTCTCTGCGGCCTCGACAGCGGCCTCGGTGACCTCGGCGGCCTCGGGCGCGTCGGTGGAGAGCAGTTCCTTCTCCCAGTCGGCGAGGGGCTCGCCCTCGCCCTTCTCGACCTGGCCGCCGGAGCGGGCCAGCAGGCCTTCGGCGACACCGTCGGCGATGACCTTGGTCAGCAGGGCGACGGAGCGGATCGCGTCGTCGTTGCCGGGGATCGGGAAGTCGACCTCGTCGGGGTCGCAGTTGGTGTCGAGGATCGCGACGATCGGGATGCCGAGCTTGCGGGCCTCGTCGACGGCGATGTGCTCTTTCTTGGTGTCGACGATCCAGATCGCGGCCGGGGTCTTCTCCATGTCGCGGAGGCCGCCGAGCGTGCGCTCGAGCTTGTCCTTCTCGCGCATGAGCTGGAGCATTTCCTTCTTGGTGCGGTTGGCCGCACCGTTGGCCTCGATGATCTCGAGTTCCTTGAGGCGCATGAGGCGCTTCTGGATCGTCTGGAAGTTGGTGAGCATGCCGCCGAGCCAGCGGTGGTTCACGAAGGGCATGCCGACGCGAAGGGCCTGCTCGGAGACGGCCTCCTGGGCCTGCTTCTTGGTGCCCACGAAGAGGACCTCGCCGCCTTCGGCGACGACGTTCTTGACGAAGTCGTGGGCCTTGATCGCGAAGTCGACCGACTGGCGCAGGTCGATGATGTAGATGCCGTTGCGGTCGGTGAGGATGAACCGCTTCATCTTCGGGTTCCAGCGACGGGTCTGGTGACCGAAGTGCACGCCGCTCTCGAGGAGCTGACGCATAGTGACAACCGACACGGTTGTGTTCCTTTCGTTCCCTGGTTCATTCGCGGGAGGCGCCCGAAGTCCGGGCGTCCCGCGCCTGGCGCTCGCCTCCGGCGATCTGCAACCGGGAAGTCCCGGACCTGGGAGATCGCTAGGGCCGGACCGCATCCGTCGCAGTGCGCCCCAGTGGGGCGTGCGATGGAGGTCGGGCCGCGGCGAGCGCGCGAAGTCGGTGCAGGGCACAAGGGCCCCGTACCGCTCCGATCAGTGTACTCAAAGCCCGGTGCGCACCACGAACGCGGTGGACCGCAGTGACAGAGGCAATCGCCGCACACGCCGAACCGCATCCGCCGAAACACCCACCGAGCCCGGCATCCGATGAACCGGATGAGCAGGTGGCGACCGGCAGCAACGAAGTTATCCACAGGCAGAAAACTTTTTGTGGCCGGAACCGGGCACCTCGGCCAGCATTGAGTCATGCGACAACTACACAACGCCATGGTCATTAGTCTCATCACCGCATCGCTCCTGGCCGCTGCGGCCGTCATCGCCCCCACGATCGCGAAGGCCGAACCGCCGGCCCCCGAACAAGCCGCCACGCGGCCCGACTCCCCCGGCCCCTGGCACTCCCCGGTCGGCACCCTCGACCTCCTCACCCGCTTCGACCCGCCGCCCGAACCATGGCTCGCGGGCCACCGCGGCGTCGACCTCGCCGCGGGAACCGGCCTGCCCGTCACCGCCGCAGGCCCGGGCACCGTGGTCTTCGCCGACGAGCTCGCCGGCCGGGGCGTGGTGAGCATCGTCCACGACAACGGACTCCGCACCACCTACGAACCGGTCGAACCCCTCGTCACCGCGGGCACCGTGGTCACCGCCGGCCAGACCATCGGCCACCTCCAACCCGGCCACGCCTCCTGCCCCGACCAGACCTGCCTGCATCTCGGCCTCAAGCGCGGCCCGCTCTACCTTGACCCGATGCTCCTGTTCGGCGCGGGCAAGGTCCGCCTGCTCCCGCGCCCCGGCCGAACGGAGGACCGGCCGTGAACCCGACCGCCGCCGCCACCGCGCCACCGGCGCGGCTCCACGAGACCCCGCCACCGCTGCCGGAGCCGGCCGTGAACCTGCGGCGGCTCAGCCCGCATCAGCTCGGGCGGCTCGGCGAGCAACTCGCCGCCGCGCACCTCCAGCGCGACCGGATGCAGATCCTCGCCCGCAACTGGCGCCATCGGCTCGGCGAACTCGACCTCATCGCCCGCGCCGCCGACACCGTCGTCTTCTGCGAGGTCAAGACCCGCCGCTCCGATCGGTTCGGCGGCCCGCTCGGCGCGGTCGACGGCGAGAAGCTCCACCGGATCGAGCAGCTCGCCCGCGCCTGGCTCAAGCAGCACTGCCGCACCGACCAGCCCTGGCGGATCGACCGCCTCGCCCTCACCGTCACCGGCCGGCGGCGACTCGCACTCGAACACCACCAAGGGAACCGCCATGGGTTACGCGCGCACCAACACCGTCTGCATGATCGGCGCGATCGCCGTCGCGGTCACCGTCGAAGCCTCGGTCTTCAAGTCCTCCGCGAAAGGCGCGGACACGGTCCGCATGTCGGGCCTGCCGGACAGCGTCGTGAACCAGGCGCAGACCCGCGTCCGCTCCGCGATGGCGAACTCAGCCCTGCGGTTTCCGGACAAGTCCGTGTCCGTCAACTTCGGTCCGGCGTCGATGCCGACCACCGGCTCGGCGGCCGACCTCGCGCTGGCGCTCACCATCATGTGCGCCGACGACACCCTGCCGGTCGAGAAGCTGAACGACACGGTCCTGCTCTCGGAGCTCGGCCTCGACGGCAGTCTCCGGGCCGTGCCCGGCACGCTGCCGGCGCTCATGGAGGCCCGGAAGTGCGGCATGCGCACGGCGATCGTCTCACCGGAGAACGCCGCCGAGGCCTCCCTCGTCGACGGCCTCGCGGTCTACGCCCCGCGCGACCTGGCGACGCTCGTGGCCTGGTTGTTCGGCCAGACCACGCTCGACCCGGTGATGCGAACGGCACCTGACGCACCGCCGCGGCTGCCGGACCTCGCCGACGTGCGCGGCCAACCGACCGCCCGCCGCGCCCTCGAGATCGCGGCGGCCGGAGGCCACCACATGCTGATGGTCGGCCCCCCGGGCGCGGGCAAGACGATGCTCGCCGAGCGCCTGCCGTCGATTCTTCCCCCGCTGACCGACGCCGAGGCCATAGAAGTGACCTCACTGCATTCGCTTCGAGGCCGCTTCTCCGGAGGCGCGGCGACGCTGATGCGGCATGCTCCCTTCGAAGCGCCGCATCATTCGATCACCATGCAGGCCTTGGTGGGCGGCGGCAGCGGTCACGTGGGCCCGGGCTCACTGGCCCTCGCGCATCGGGGCGTGTTGTTCGTCGATGAAGCGCCCGAATGGAAGCGGTCGGTCCTGGACTCGTTGCGCCAGCCCTTGGAGAGCGGCGAGGTGCGCATCAGGAGAGCGAACACCTCGATCTGCTACCCGGCCAAGGTCATCCTGGTCCTGGCGGCCAACCCCTGCCCGTGCGCGCCGAACAAACCGTACGACTGCACTTGCACGCCGCAGGTGAAGCGCGCCTATCTGCCGAGGATCTCGCGGCCGCTGATGGACCGGATCGACCTCAGGGTGGACCTGCCCGCGGTGCCGCCCTCGGCGATCCTGGCCGAGCTGTCGGAGGCCGAGTCGTCTGAGCAGGTGGCGAAGCGGGTGGCCCGGGCCAGAGAGGCGGCCACGACACGGTGGTCCGAGGCGGGTGAGGGATGGCAGTGCAACAGCGAGGTCCCGGGGCCGGCGCTGCGGTCGGCGCGGTGGCGGCTGCCGCCACCGGTCAGGAAGAGCGTCGACGACCTGCTGATGAAGGAGCGGATCACCGCCCGCGGCTATGACCGCATTCTGAAGCTCGCATGGACGATCGCCGATCTGCGAGACCACGACCGCCCGACGCCGGAGGACATCACCGTCGCCAGCGAACTGCGCATCGGCTACACGCTCAGCTGATCAGCACGACTCACGACCCACGACCCACGACCCACGACCCACGACCCACGACCCACGACCCACGACGACCGACACCGCCGCCCAACTCCCCCAACGACATCGACACACCCGATATCAACCCAATATCAAAGGAGGCATCGTGACGAATCTGCCCGACGACCCTCGCCTCGCCCTCATGCTCTTGTCCTCCATGGTCGAGCCGGGCGATGCGGAACTTGACGATCTCCTAAGCGAGATCGGCCCGATCGAGGCGGTCAAGCGACTCTGGGAGGGCGAGGTTCCCGAACGGCTGCGGCGTCTCACGAGCGCGATCGTCTCGTGCACCCACGATCCGGCGGCCCGGGCCGCCGACATCGCTGCCGCCACTAAGGAGTGCGGCGCTCGCGTACTGATCCCCGGCGACCCCGGTTGGCCCGAACAGCTCCGCGATCTGCTGCTCGTCTGCGACGCCGACGAACCGCACGTACGACCGCCCCGCTGCCTCTGGGTGCGAGGCGACCAGGATCTGGCCCACTTGTGCCGGCGCTCCGTGGCGATCGTCGGGTCGCGAGCCGCGACCGAGTACGGCCAGCAT
Source organism: Glycomyces sp. NPDC021274 (assembly GCF_040641195.1). Lineage (NCBI taxonomy): Bacteria > Bacillati > Actinomycetota > Actinomycetes > Glycomycetales > Glycomycetaceae > Glycomyces > Glycomyces sp. NPDC021274. The sequence continues at coordinate 181,853 of NZ_JBFADC010000008.1, forward strand.
CTCGCAGACGACCTCGCGGCGGAGCTGACCGAGGCGGGCTGGACGATCGTCTCCGGCGGCGCCTTCGGCATCGACAGGGCCGCGCATCTCGGTGCCCTGGCTCGAGGCGGATCCACGGTCTCGGTCCTCGCCTGCGGCGTCGAGCTGCCCTATCCGAAGGGCAACCACTCAATGTTCAACCTCATCGCCGAACGGGGCCTGATCGTCAGCGAATGGCCGCCGGGGACCACGGTCATGAAGCACCGCTTCCTGACCCGGAACCGGGTCATTGCGGCGCTGACCGCAGGCACGGTGGTGATCGAGGCCGCCCACCGCTCCGGTGCTCGGAACACGGCCCGGTACGCGGCCGAGCTCGGCCGCGTCCTGATGTTCACCCCGGGCCCGGTGACCTCCTCCATGTCGGCAGGCGCCCACCAGCTGGCAAGGGAGCCATGGGAAGCGCGGCTGGTCACGCGCGCCGAGGAAGTGATCGAGGACCTGACGGGCATCGGAGGGCCCCTGGCGACACCGCCCCCGACCCAGCGCCGTCCCTTCGACCGCTTGACGGAGATCGAGGCCCGCCTGGTCGAGTCCCTGCCGAGGGGTTACGTGGTCGAGACGACCCGCCTGGCTGCCGCCGCCGGAGTCCCTGCGGAGATCGCAGCCGAGACACTCGAACGTCTCCTCCAAACCGGCTGGGTCGATCGCATCGACAACCGCTGGCGTCTCGCGAGAGGGGGTCCATCCTGACAGCGAGCCGAGCCCGCGCCCCTCCGCACACCGGCACCGGCACCAACTGGACCGAAAGCTCAGAGACCTTAGGACGAAAGGAGAACGCACACGCCCCACCTCCAAGCGCCGCCGGCGCGCGACCCGGCAGCACGACCAGTCCGTTAATGCGGTGCGCACCGCATCCGAGAACTAGGGGTGGGTGGGGTGGGGGCGGGGGGGAGGGGCCCCGATCGGGCGGGTCAGCAGAGGGCGCGGTGGCCGTCGCTCGGGTAGTCGACCACGACCATGCGCGGGTTCTCGAGTTCGGGGAGCGGGGCCCAGCATTCGTAGACGCCGCGTTCGACGCAGGTCGCGTCGGTGGCCATGATCGATTCGAGGTCGGGCTGGCTCAGCCGCACGCGGACCCAGTCCTCGTTGCGGCCGAGCGCGAGGACGTCGATGTCGCGCCAGCGCGCCCGCGTGTGGAAGCGCTGCGGGCGGGTCACCGGGCTGCGGCTCGTGGCACCGCGGGCGAAGACGCTGAAGCCGTGGCCAGGGTCGGCGGTCACCGGGACGCGTTCGCCTTCGTGCTCGCCCACGAGTCCGGCGTGGACGGACGGGTTGGTGCGGAAGAGGGCCCGGCCGGTCTCGAGGCCGGGGATGCGGTTCACGAGGTCGCGGTGCCGGGCGCCGGCCATGCGGTCCCACACGTGGGTCTGCGGCTGGTACTGGAACAGGGAGATCTCCGAGCCGTCGGCCGTGTACGCGAGGATCTCGGCGCGCGCGGTGAGCGGCAGGTCGGCGAACCCCGTGGTCGCGAACTCGGGGATGAGGTGGGTGCCGCTGGGGAGGAATCCGGTGCCGAGGATCATCGATCCGCGTCGTTCGCGTCCGGGGACGCCGACAAGGCCGGGGAAGTTGGCGGCTTCGGTGCTCTGGTAGTCGCAGGCGCAGATCGCCTTCCAGCGCAGGGCGAACGAGGTGTCGCGGGCGTCGTCCGGGTCGCCGGAGAGCACCACGCGGTCGTCGGGGGTGCGCAGGTGGGCGACGTCGAATTCGCGGAAGCACACGCCGCTGACGACGGGGGCCGAAGTGAGCTGCCGGGCGACCTGGTGGCGGCTGAGCGGCTTGATCATGCGGGTGCCGACCGTGACGAACGCGGTGGCGCGCGCGGCGGAGACGAGTGCGCGTTCGGCGGGGCCGATGCGCGGGTTCTGGCTGTAGCGGTGGACGGTGGCGGCGTCGACGCCGGGCATGACCGGGATCGCCAGCGGGGCGACGCCGGCGAGCAGCAGTTCGCCCCCGGGGCTGGTCACCTCGGAGGCGTGCACGAATCGGTGGAAGGCGTTGCCGCTCGCGTGGAATCCGTCTTCACGAGTGTCCGAATAGATCTCGAATGCGGCGCCGCCCGCGATTGCTCGCGCCCGGTATCGCCGTTCGTGCCAGACGATTTCAGTGGTGCCGGTCGGCGCGGCTGGTGGTGCCTGCATGACAGAGAGTTTACGTAAACGGGTGAACATCTCGGTGAACCGAAGGTGAACACCCGCTTCTCTACACCCGCCTAGCTGGGATCACACCGTCTCCGTGACCTTTTTGAGGCCTCTTGGGGCGTCGGGGTTCTCGCCGCGCTCGATCGCGAGATGGAGTGCGAGTTGTTGCAGCGGAAGGATATCGAGGAGGGCCGCGAATCGTTCGTCGACGGCGGGGGTGGCGAGTCGGGCGGTCTGGCCCGGGACGTCGGCGGCGCCGACGACGACCACGTCCGCGCGCTGCTTGCCCAGTTGCGTGAGGACGTTCCACATTGCATGGCCGCCGGGGCCGGAGCCGACGACGGCGAGCACGGGCACGCCCGGGTCGGTCATGGCGAGGGGGCCGTGGAGGAGGTCGGCGCCGGAGAACGCGAGCGAGGGGAGGTAGGAGGTCTCCATGAGTTTGAGCGCGGTCTCGCGGGCGGTGGGGTAGGCGTAGCCGCGGCCGGTGGTCACGAACCGGGAGGCGAAGCGGTAGCGGCCGGCGAGGTCGGCGGCGTCGGTGTCGGCGAGGACGCCGCGGGCGAGTTCGGGGAGTTTGCCGATCGCGGTGGCTTCGGCGGCGTCGAGGCGGCCGGTGCCGGTGCGGATGCCCTCGATGAGGAGCAGGAGGGTGAGCAGTTCGGCCGTGTAGGTCTTGGTGGCCGCGACGGCGCGCTCGTGTCCGGCGCGGACGTCGAGGTGGAGTTCGGCTTCGCCGGCGAGGCGGGAGTCGGGGTTGTTGGTCACGGCGAGGGTGAGGGCGCCGGAGGCGCGGGCGGCGGCCAGGACCTGGGCGAGGTCGGGCGAGCCGCCGGACTGGGAGACGGCGATGACGAGGGAGTCGGACCAGTCGGGCCGGGCGTCGTAGACGGTGACGACGGAGGGGCTGGCGAGACTGGCGGGCAGGCCGAGGCGGATCTCCGTGAGGTAGGCCGCGTAGAGGGCGGCGTGGTCGGAGGTGCCCCGGGCGGTGAAGACCACCGAGCGCGGGCGCCGTTCGGCGATGACCGCGGCGATGCGGGCGATCTCGGCGGCGCCGTGGTCGAGCACGTCGGCGTAGACGCCGGGCTGCTCGGCGATGTCGGCGGCCATGCCTTTGCCGTGCTCGGTGCTGGCGTTGTCGGTGGCGCCGACCTGGGGCTGGTTCACTTGACGCTCCTTGTGAAACGGGTACCGCTAAAATATTAAACAAACTTTTATAATGAAGCGTAGTCGACCGTCACCACGCGCGTCCACCGCATTGGGCCCTTCCGGCACTCCCGTGTCCGCATCTCCAACCCTGCTACGACTCGGAGCGGTCGTCAATGAAGTGTGTCCACTGCCCTCCGTACAGCCGCGCAGGTGCCGGTAAGGTTGACCCCTGAATTCCCGACCATCGAGGAGGAGCCGTGGCGAAAGCAGCCCGCAAGCGCAAGTCGCGTAAGAAGAAGTCCGCTAACCACGGGAAGCGCCCGAACAGCTAGCGCGTGGCGGGGCAGGCGGCCGAGGCCGCGACTGCCCCGCAGATCGCACTGGACACCCGGCGCAGAACGAGAATTGCCCACATGACCGAAGCGCCGCGCGTAGCGCGCGAGCAGCAACAGCCGAGCACCCGAGAGCGGATCCAGCAGACCGCGATCGCGCTCTTCAGCGAGCACGGCTACGAGCACACCTCTCTACGGGAGATCGCCGAGCAGCTCGGCGTCACCAAGGCCGCGCTGTACTACCACTTCAAGACCAAAGAAGACATCGCGGCGAGCTTCTTCGACTCCTACGCGGAGGACCTGGACCGCATCTGCGACTGGGGCGAGACCCAGCCGCGGACGCTCGACACCCGCACCGAACTGCTGCGCCGCTATGCGGAGGTCATCAGGGCCCACGTGCCGGTGCTCAGGTTCATGCAGAACAACCAGGCCGCGCTCACGCGCCTCGACCGCATGTCGGTCTTCCGGCTGCGGCAGCGGCGCCTGCACGCGCTGCTCGTCGAGTCGGACGCACCGCTCATCCACCGCCTGCGGGCGTGGGACGCGATCACGACGCTCTACAGCAACTGGATCACCTACCCGCGCGTGGACGACTCCGACGACGAGGTCCGCGAGGCATCGCTGCAGATCTCCATCGGCATGGTCCGGGCCAACGCGGCAGAGGATCCGGCCGCCTGACGACCCGCTTCGGAGCGGTAGTACCTCAACGCAGTCGGGCCCGAACAGCACCAGGGCGGGCGGGCCCGAACGGCGTTTCAGGCCGGTTCAGCGGTCGGTGAGCATCTCGCAGTTCAGCGGTCGCGCTCGGCGACTTCGCTGAAGATCTCGCTGACCTGCTCGATGGCGCTGAGCTTCTCGCGCAGGCGGGCCTTGACCTCGTCGGGCGCCTTCTCCTGGCTGCAGCAGCGGTGCACGATCGTGCGCACCTCCTGCTCGATGCCGTACTCCGAGAGGCAGGGCGAGCACTCTTCGAGGTGGTCGCGGATCACGCCGCGGCGGCGGTCGGAGCACTCTTCGTCGAGATAGAGGTAGACCTCTTCGAGGACCTCGCGACAGTCGAGTCTGGGCTTCTCCGGTTCGGCGGTCACTGCTGTCCCTCCCGTGCGGGCGAAAGGCCGCGGTCCGCGGCGTACGAGCTCAACAGCTGGCGCAGCTGCCGCCGGCCCCGGTGCAGCCGGGACATGACGGTGCCGATCGGGGTGCCCATGATGTCGGCGATCTCCTTGTAGGAGAAGCCTTCGACGTCCGCGAGGTAGACGGTGAGGCGGAAGTCCTCGCCGAGCTGCTGGAGGGCGTCCTTGACGTCCGAGTCCGGCAGGTGGTCCAGCGCCTCGGTCTCGGCCGAGCGCAGCCCGGAGGCGGAGTGCGACTCGGCGTCCGCGAGCTGCCAGTCCGTGATCTCGTCAGTGGGGGAGGTCAGCGGCTGGCGCTTCTTCTTGCGGTACGAATTGATGTACGTGTTGGTGAGGATCCGGTAGAGCCACGCCTTGAGGTTGGTGCCCTCGCGGAACTGGTGGAACTTCGAGTAGGCCTTGAGGAACGTCTCCTGCACCAGGTCCTCGGCGTCGGCCGGGTTGCGCGTCATGCGCAGCGCGGCACCGTAGAGCTGGTCGATCAGGGGCATCGCGTCGCGCTCGAACCGCTCGCGCCGCTCCTGGGTGTTCTCGCTGCCTGCCTCGGTCACCGTCTCCCTCTCGTAGCCGACCAGTTCCGAGCCTACGGCAGGGGTATGGGCGGGGGCGGAGGAAATACCGGCGGTCGTGACGCCGCCGACCGGGGGGACGCCGTTGGGCGAGGGGGACCATTCGGGGCCGCTCAAGAGCGCGGAGAGGCGCTCGTCTTCGCGCCCGCGGAGGGTGGTGGTCATGCGCTGGGCTCCTTCTCAACAGACTTCGTGGCCCGTGAGCCTTTCGCCGCAGCTCGCACGGCGTGTGGCCGGCGCTCCGAGGCGGGAGACTCGTCCCGAACAACAGCGTCCGGCGCGGCTTCATTCCGCCTTCCGCGAAACCGGCCGAGTCGTATCCGCCACATCCGCCGCGTGCGTGCAACGCGGCCGCACGACTTTCGGATAGCGCGTACGAAATTCGGAATATCACCCGAAATCATTACTTAATGGATCGAAACGGTAACTTTCGGTGCATGGAGTCGTTATCGTGTGTGGACCCGGAAGGGTCCTGATCGCGTCGGGAGACCGGCGCGTGAACTCCCAGTGCCTGCCCCGGGCCGGCGAACATGACACCGTCGTCGGTCCGGGGAGGCTCATTCCCCGAAGCAACTCCGCCCGAGACGGCGAAAAGCCGCGACCTTCGCTGGGGCCAGCGGTCGCGGCTTTCGATTCGGCGGGCTCGGCTAGGCGCCGACGGCGAGGGGGTTGATGTCCTTCCAGACTTCGATCATCGCGCGGCGCTCGCGGGGCGCGGTGGCCCCCCAGACGCCATGGCGGTCGCGGGCTTCCAGCGCGCGGACCAGGCAGGGCGTGCGCACCGGGCAGGACGCGCACATGGCGAGCGCCTCGTCGATGGGCTCGCGGGGTTCGGGGTACATGACGTCGGGCTCGGCGTCGGCGCAGTTGCCCTGGCGGAGCCAGGCGTCGCCGCTCATCCGGTAGGCGCCTCTGATGATCTCGTTGCGGTATTCGGCGGCATCGAGCAGCCGGGGGTCCCTCCGGGCTCGGGCTACCTCATCGGGGCGGATTCGCCGCATTGCTGCCTCCCATTTCATTTCGGATGCAGAGCCTGTGGATGCAGAGTCTTCCGCCGTCGGCCCTTCCTGGGTCGATCACCTCGACACGGGAAGCGATTCCTTCGGCCGGCGACGGCTTGTACACGAAAGACCGACGACATGGGGTACAGATACCTAGAGCCGATTGTGATTGAGTTCACAGTCCTGGAATTACAGTGGGACCCTCCTCGGCATCGACGGGATCGACGAGCTCAGGGCCCTCGTTGTCGGCGCGGCCGACCGACCGGCCGACCTTGCGGATCTCGAGATCGTCCGGCAGCGAAGCGACCGGACCGGCGAGCAGCTCGCCCTCGTCCGCGTCCTCCTCCCCCAGCCAGGCGGCGTACCGCTCGGGAGGCAGGACGTACGGCATCCGGTCGTGGACCGTGGCCATCGCCTCGCCCACGGCCGGGCAGGTGAGCACCGTGAAGGTCATGAGGTTGACGTCGCCCCGGTTCCAGGTGTCCCACAGGCCCGCGAAGACCACACCGCCCGGGCGGGTGAAGAAGTAGGGCTGCTTGCCGCCGCCGGGGAGCTTGCGCCACTCGTACCAGCCGTCGGCCGGGACGAGCGCGCGCCGCGAGGCGAAGGGCCGCTTGTAGGCCCGCGATGTCGCGACGGTCTCGATGCGGGCGTTGAACATCCGGTTGCCCACGCCCGGGTCGGAGGCCCAGGGCGGCACGAGGCCCCAGCGGGCCAGTTCCACCACCCGCTCATCGCGGGACTTCGAGCGGCGCACCACGGGCGCGGGTGTCGTGGGCGCGATGTTGTACCTGGGGTCCCAAGCGCCTGCGATGAGGTCGGCGGCGTCGAAGAGCGCGGCCATGCTCGGGCTCGACTTGCTGTTGGCGTACCTTCCGCACATGCCCTCACGGTAGCGCCCGCCACCGACACTCCGGCTCCTCAATTTCGGCGCATCGGCTGCGGCGGCCCCGCCCGCGCCACCCCCGGTGCGCCGACGTTCGAGTCAGCAGCTCGCGGGCCTCTAGAATGGCGGCGTGAACGCAACCGCCGCCCCCAAGACGCGCCGCTGGGAGACTCCGTTCGCGGAGGCCGAGCTGGACGCGGTCGTCCGCGTGCCCGGCTCGAAGTCGATGACGGCGCGCGCCCTCATCCTCGCCGCGCTCGCGTCCGGTCCTTCCACGATCCGGCGACCCCTCATCGCCCGCGACACGCTGCTCATGGTCGAAGGGCTGCGGTCCATCGGCGTCGCGGTGGACACGGGCGACGACGAGATCTGGACCGTCACGCCCGCAGTGTTCAAGGGCGGCACCGAGGTCGACTGCGGACTCGCCGGAACCGTGATGCGGTTCCTGCCTCCCGTCGCGGCGCTCGCCGATGGCCCGGTCGCCTTCGACGGCGACCCGCACGCCCGCAAGCGCCCCAACGACGGCGTCATCAAGGCCCTCCGGGACCTCGGCGTCGCGATCGAGGACGGCGGGCGACTCGCCCTGCCGTTCACCGTGAACGGCACGGGCGGCGTCAAGGGCGGCGCGCTCGACATCGACGCCTCCAAGACCTCGCAGCTGGTGAGCGCGCTCCTCATGGCCGCACCCCGCTTCGAGCAGGGCCTCGACCTGCGCCACATCGGCGACAAGCCGGTCCCGAGCCGCCCCTACCTCGACATGGTCGTCCACATGCTCCGCCAGGCCGGGGCCGAGGTCGACGACGCCGAGCCGAACCGCTGGCGCGTCGCGCCGGGCGAGCTCGAAGGCCGCGAATGGGTCATCGAACCGGACCTGCAGAACGCCGCGCCGTTCCTCATCGCGGCCGTCGCCGTGGGCGGCCGGGTCACCATCGAGGGCTGGCCCACCGAGACCACGCAGGCCGGGGACAAGATCCGCGACATCCTCGTCCAGCTCGGCTCCCGCGTGGAGTGGAGCCGCGGCGGCCTCACCGTGATCGGCTCGCCCTCGGTGACGCCGCTCGAACTCGACCTCGCCGACGCCGCCGAACTCACCCCGACGCTCGCCGCGCTGTTCGGTGTCAACAAGGGCCCCTTCACGATCCGCGGCGTCGCCCACATCCGCGGCCACGAGACCGACCGGGTCTCGGCGCTCGTCACCGAGCTGCGCAAGATCGGCGCCGACGTGGACGAGTTCGAGGACGGCTTCCGCGTCAACCGCGGCGGGAACACCACCGGCACCTGGGAGACCTACGCCGACCACCGCATGGCCCACGCGGGCGCCGTGGCCGGCCTCGTCGTCCCCGGGCTCGCGCTCTCCGACGTCAACTGCGTCTCCAAGACCTGGCCGGACTTCGCCGAGGTGTGGGAGCAGTCGGTGCTCGGGCACGGGAACGCCGCACCGATCGAGGAGGCCGACGCCTAGTGCCGCAACCGGGCTGGGACGCCGACGGCGTCGACGACGAGGACGAGTGGGACGAGGACGACATCAAGGTGCGGCCGACCCGCCGCTCCCGTCCGCGCACCAAGATCCGGCCCAAGCACGAGCACGCGCAGGAGGGCTTCGTGACCGCGGTCGACCGCGGCCGCTACACCTGCATCGTGGACGGCGCCGTCGTCACGGCCATGAAGGCCCGTGAGCTCGGCAAGCAGTCCATTGTGGTCGGCGACCGCGCCGCGCTCGTGGGCGACCGCTCCGGGAACCCGGGCACCCTCGCCCGGATCGTCAGGATCGAACCGCGCCACGGGGAGCTGCGCCGCTCGGCCGACGACGAGAACGCCACCGAGCGCGTCGTCGTCGCCAACGTCGACCAGCTCGTGGTCGTCGCCAGCCTCATCGACCCGCCGCTGCGCTACGGGTTCGTGGACCGGTGCCTCGTCGCCGCCTACGACGCCGGGGTCGCGCCCGTGCTGTGCCTGACCAAGCACGACCTCGCCCCCGAACTCGTCGCCGAGGCCCGCGCCTACTACTCCCAGCTCGACCTCACCATCACCACCACCGAGCCCGACGCGCCGCTCGACGACCTCGTGGAACTGCTGCGCGACAAGGAGAACGTGTTCTTCGGCCACTCGGGCGTCGGCAAGTCCACGCTCGTCAACCGCCTCGTGCCCGGAGCCGGACGCGTCGTCGCCGAGGTCCGCTCGATCGGCAAGGGCTCCCACACCTCCACCAGCACCGTCTCCTTCCCGCTGCCCGGCGGCGGCTGGGTCATCGACACGCCGGGCGTGCGCTCGTTCGGACTCGCGCACGTCACCGCCGACTCGATCCTGAAGGCCTTCCCCGAACTCCTGGAGGTCGCCCAGGACTGCCCGCGCGGCTGCACGCACACGCCCGAGATCGGCGACTGCGCCCTCGACACCGCGATCGGCCCCGAGGACCCGCGCGCGGGCCGCCTCGCCTCGTTCCGGCGCGTGCTCGCCTCGCTCCACGAGGCCGACACCAAGAATTAGTTCACCGCTTCGTTGCCTCGCTGGTCGAGGGCACCTTCGCGGGCTCAGTAGGATGTGCGCATGCCCACCTCCAGCTACAACGACGATCTCGGCCTCGCGCACCTGCTCGCGGACAGCGCCGCTCAGATCGGCAACAGCCGGTTCCGCTCCTCCGACCTGCGGGTCTCCTCGAAACCGGACATGACCGAGGTCTCCGACGCCGACACCACGATCGAAGAGGTGCTGCGCTCGACGCTCGCGCGCGCCCGCCCCCGCGACGGCATCTACGGCGAGGAGTACGGCGACAACCCCGGCGCCTCGGGTCGCAAGTGGGTCATCGACCCGATCGACGCCACCCGCAACTACGTTCGCGGCGTACCGATCTGGGCCACGCTCATCGCCCTGTTCGACCGGGGCGAACCCGTCGTCGGCGTCGTCAGCGCCCCGGCGCTGAACCGCCGCTGGTGGGCGATGAAGGGCGCCGGCGCGTTCGCCGGGCGCGACCAGCGCGCGGGCAAGCGGATCCACGTGTCGAAGGTCGGGAAGCTCTCCGACGCCTCGGTGAGCATCTCCTCGATCACGGGCTGGGCCAAGCTCGACCGGCAGGGCGCCATGCTCGCGCTGCTCCACGAGGCGTGGCGCGAGCGCGGCTTCGGCGACTTCTACTCGTACTGCCTGCTCGCGGAGGGCGCGGTGGACATCGCGGCCGAACCCGAAGTGGCCCTTTGGGATCTGGCGCCGCTGGCGCTGATCGTGGCGGAGGCGGGCGGGACCTTCACCGACCTGCGCGGCCGTCCCGGCCCCGACGGCGGCTCAGCGCTGGCGACGAACGGCCTGCTGCACGAGCAGGCCTTGGAGCGCTTGAAGATCCGGGAGCTCTAGGACGACGAGAGCAAGGGGCGTGACCGATGCGGTCACGCCCCTTCTCGTCGGTCGTCTAGCGGTGCTCGGCGAGGAACTTCAGGTGCTCGCCGCGTTGCAGGATGCCGCCGCCTTCGTGGCCGTTCCAGGGCCACACGGTGATCCGCTTCTCGCCCTGCCAGCGGTTGTAGGCCGCGAACACGGTGGAGGGCGGGCAGATGTCGTCCATCAGGGCCACCGAGTAGAGCGCGGGGGCGGTGCCGCGCGCGGCGAAGTTGACGCCGTCGAAGTAGTCGAGGGTCGCGAACGTCCGCTCCTCGCTCAGGCGCTGGCCGGAGAGGAACTCGCCGATCTCCTTGTAGGGGTAGGAGTCGGTGAGTGTGGCGGCGCGGCGGAAGTAGGTCAGGAACGGCACGTCGATCATGGCGCCGGCGAGGTCGTCGCGCAGGCCGCCGACGGCTTGGGCGATGCCGCCGCCCTGGCTGCCGCCCGCGACCACGATCCGGTCGGGGTCGACCCCGTCGAGGCCCTTGGCGACGTCGACCGCGCGGAACGCGTCGGTGAACACGCGCCGGTAGTAGTAGTGCTCCGGGTCTTCGAGGCCCTGGGTCATCCAGCCCTTGTTGGTGGGTCCGGTGGTGCCGTACGGGTCGCCGGTGTCACCGGGCTGCCAGTTGCCGAAGCCCTGGCCGCGGGTGTCCATGACGAGGTGGGCCCAGCCGGCGGCGGGGTAGGTGGTGTGCGCCCAGGGGTAGGAGCGGCCGCCGGAGTAGCCGATGTACTCCACGACGCAGGGCAGGGGCCCTTCGACGTCCTTGGGCTTGACCAGCCAGGCCTTGATCGGGTGGCCGCCGAACCCGGCGAAGACGATGTCGAACGCCTCCATGGTCACCAGGTCGGTCGCGAACGGTTCGATCCTGACGTCGAGCTCGTGGGCGGCGGCGTCGGTGAGGGTGCTCTTCCAGAACTCGTCGAAGTCGGCCGGTTCGGGCACCTCGGGTCGGTATTCGCGGAGCTGGTCAAGGGGAAGGTCGAAAAGAGCCATGGAGAGTTTGTAGCACGACCAAACGAACTTCTGCAATCACAACCGCTTGCCCAGCCTGGCGGGGCGGGTCCAACACCCCTGATCTCTGGGGCAACACCGATCGCCACTCGCCAGACGGGGCCGTCGGAACATCGTCGGCCCCGTCCGTGTCTATTTCGGGCCAACCCCTTGCAAACGCTGTCCAGTCGGGCTTACCGTGACTTACGGCAATAGATTGACAAGTATGAATATTCATACTCTTCGAAAGGCTCAAGGACATGGAACACGTCTTCGACGGCAGGCACTCCCGCCGCACGCTCTTCACCGCCGCAGGCGCCGTCGCCATCGGTGCCGCCGCAGCGCCCTTCGTCGCCGACCCGCGCAGCGCCCATGCGCAGACCGGCAGCCCCGTCGGCTGGGCCACCCAGAACGGGGGCACCACGGGCGGGTCGGGCGGCAGCACGACCACCGTCACCTCCGCGTCGGCCTTCGCCTCCGCCGTCAGCGGCAACACCCGCAAGATCGTGCGCGTCAGCGGCACCATCGCCCTCTCCGGCATGGTCCGGATCGGCTCGAACACCACCATCATCGGCAACTCGGGGGCGACCCTCACCAGCGGCGGACTCACCCTCCGCACCGTCACCAACGTCATCATCCAGAACATGCGGTTCCGCGGCTACTCGGACGACGGCATCAACATCGAGGAGAGCTCGCGGAACATCTGGATCGACCACAACACCTTCGAGCCCGGCTACGACGGCGCCTGCGACATCAAGCGCCAGTCGGACTTCATCACCGTGTCGTGGAACCGGTTCAACGGCACCGACAAGACCTGCCTGCTCGGCCACAGCGACAGCCACACGGTCGACCGCGGCAAGCTGCGGGTCTCCTACCACCACAACTACTTCAATGGCACCACCCAGCGCACCCCCCGGGTCCGGTTCGCCGAGCCCGTCCACGTCTACAACAACTACTACGCGAACATCCGGTCGTACTGCATCGCGACCACGATGGACGCCGGCGTCATCAACGAGGGCAACTACTTCGAGAACTGCAACCGGACCGTCGACATCGGCCAGGGCGACTCCGCCGCGGGCCGGATCGTCTCCCGCAACAACCACGTCGTCAACTCCCCCGCCCCCACGAGCCGCGGGTCCGTCGCGGGCGTGCCCTACAGCTTCCAGCTGGACACGCCCTCGCAGGTCAAGTCCATCGTGTCCGGCGGCGCCGGCGCTCGCTAATCGAAACGGATCGTCGGTCGGCCGGGGTCTCGCGGAGGCCCCGGCCGCTGCCGCGGTGCGGGCGGCCTCACCCGGTCGAACTGGATCGTGGGACGGTTGTCGAGCGCCCGCACCCACTCGGCGGCACTGCAGCGCTCGCCGTCGGCGACGCGGACGGCGAGCGCCGCGACGCGCTCACCGAGCCGCTCCTGCCGCACCGGATCGGCGGCGACGTCAGCGGGGGTGATCTTCGGTTCCGTCAGCAGCACTCTCAGAGCCAGCAGGGCGAGCTTGTACCGGTCGCCGTCGAGCGTGGCGACGCCGATCTCCTGGCCGGGGTCGACCCAGTCGGGCGTCTGCGCCTGCGGCATGGGGGACGCGAAGCCGTTGACGCGGAACCCGTCGCAGTCCAGCGAGTACACCGAGGGCTCGGGTTCCAGCGCCCACAGCAGGTTCCGCGGGGAGACGTCCCCGATGACGATGTCGGCGTCGTGGAGGGCCCTGAACAGCTTCGCGAAGCACTGGACGAGTTTGCGCCGCTGCTCGGGTGCGGGGAGGGCGAGGTCGCTCCACATCGGCTTGGCGGCGAAGATGAGGAACTGCAGTTCCCTGAGCTTCCTGCGGCCGCCGATATCGGCGGTGAACCGCTCGGGGGCCTCGGGCATGGTCAAGCCCTTGTAGGCGCCGTTCTCCAGGACCGTGCCCGTAGGCCAGGCCGTGCTCTCGAGGATGAGGGCCCGGTCGGATTCGCGCATCGGCTCGGATTGGACAGTGCGGATGAGCCGCTTGAGCTCGCCGACGTTGAGCTGGTCGGGCGCGTGGTAGCTCTTGTAGAGCTCACCGGGGCGCAGCGACATCCGGTAGACGGTCCCCTGGCCGCCGTCGGCGAGCTTGGTGAGGACGCCCAGTTCGCTCAGCTTGTTGGGCTCGTCGTTGATGGTCATCCTTCGCTCCAAACGGTCGCGATGAGACGGTCGCCGCCGACGGGTTTCTGCAGGAGGCCGAGCGCTTGGAGCGGACCGGGCCGGGGTTCGGATTTCGCGATCGCGGCCGGGTCGACGCCGTTGGTGAGCAGGAGCGTCTGGTCGGGGGCGAGCCGGTCGGCGTAGAAGTGAAACTCGGTGCCGTGCTGCGCGTCGGGGTAGACGCTCTCGGGCTGCCGGTGCTCGGCGATGTCGTTGGACAGGCCCGCCCCGGCGAGCGTCACGGCGAGGCCTTCGGAGACGCTGAGCGAGTAGTCGGCGCCCGACGGGCCCGGTTCGATGCTGAGGATCGCTGTGGCGAGGTTGCGGGGGTCGAACTCGGTCTCCTCGGCAAGGGACTGCAGTGCGCGGGACCAGACGACCGCGGTCCAGTCCAGCGCCTGGGACTCGACCAGCCACTCGGTCGTCTCCCTGAGCCGCCGCGTCCACCGGTCGACCGGTGCGGGCGCCGTGGGGTCGAGGGCCGCGGCCGCGATGACGACGAGGCGTTCGCCGCTGGACAGGAGGCAGAGGCGGGAGCGTCGTTCGTGCCGGCCCGCTGCGCCTTTGGAGACCGCGCTGCGGATCTCGAGGTCGCCGAACCGGGCGGCGCTCAGCTCGATGTCCTGGAACGCGCGCCTCGCCGAGCGCAGTGCGGCGCCCGGGCGCAGCGTCGGCGGCTGCGGCACCGGGGCGGGCGCGGTCCAGAAGACCGCGGCGGAACGGTCGTCGTCGAACGTCCGGCGCCGGGTCTGGGTGTGGCGCAGGAAGTCGACCGGGTCCGGTTCCCGCTGCCATTTGAGGGCGAAGTACTCGATGGCGTCGTCGGCGATCGGACCCTCGTGGTTCGCGGCGCGGGCCAGATCGGTGGTGAGGAGGTCGCCGATGCCGTCGCTGACGAGCACGAGCGCCTCGCCCGGGCGCAGCCGGCCGCGCCGCTCGCGGTAGGCGGCCTTGAGGTCCAGTGTGGGCAGCGCGGCGGTGGCGGTCCCGAACTCGTCCTCCCGTTCGGTGTCGAACAGTGCGACGAGGCGGCCGCCGCTGAGGACGTAGGCGGGGCTGTCGCCGACGCGGGCGACCCACCACCCGTAGTTGCCCTCAGCGTCGGGCGCGGACGCGACCGCACCGACAGTGAGCGTGGTCTTCGGCCCCTCGAACTGCTCGAGTTCGCCGCAGAGGTACTTGAACAGCGCCGGTCCCCGCTCGAACGCGCCGGCGCCCCTCACCTCGATGTCGCGGGACAGCCCTCCCAGGGCGGCCCGCACCGCCCCGCCGGCGGCGAAGTGGCTGCCGGGAACGGAACCGACGCCGTCGGCGACCGCGGCCAGCGCCCACCCCGCGGCGCTGACGGCCATGGCCGCGTCCTGTCGTGCGGCGCCTTCGAAGCGGTGCTTCGCGCCCCGTGCGGCGCAGGCCATGACGCGGAGGTCGCCGATCCGTCCGCCGTCGAAGACCGTGTCCGGGAAGTCCGGGTCGGGGTCGGGCTTCCAGGGCGCTTCGGCGGTCTTGGCGCGGCGGCCGACGGTGTCGGGGACCCACGGCGGCTCGCGGTCGCCCCAGAGTCTCGCGGGGACCGGAGGCGCCAGCTGCATGCGGTTGTCGGTCATGTTCGGCTTTCTCAGATCTCGTCGGCCTTCAGTTCCGTGAAACCGGGGACCTTGTCGGGCACCTGGAGCGTCACGTCGCCGCCGTCGGTCATGTTGGTGCCGGACTGGACGATGGACTTGGTGAGCGCGGACGCGAACTCGTGGAGGGCGTCGGCGGGGCTGATGCTGTGGTCGGCGACGAAGGACTTGAAGGTGCCGATCTCGGAGATCGTCGCCTCGTCGACGTCGCCGAAGCCGAAGGCGACGATGTTGGGGCGCGGTTTCCAGGACGGGTCGGTGAGCCGCTGGAACTCGACCTTCCAGTCGTAGTTCGGCTGGCCGTCGGAGAGGAAGAACGCCGCGGGGCGGTAGACCCGGCATCCGTCGCGTTTGAGCTGGGCGACGTCGCTCTCGATCGTGTCCCGCAGGAGTTTGAAGGCGGCGCCGTAGTTGGTGCTGCCCTTGACGGTGAGGCCCTGCATGTGGGTGACGTCGCTGAGGTCGGAGAGTTCGAGGAGGACTTCGGCGTCGTCGGAGAAGCCGATGACGCAGAAGCGGGTCTTGTCGGCGACGACCGGGTCGCTGCCGACGGCCGCGTGGAGTTCACGCAGGCCGTCGTTGAGCGCGCCGATGTTGTCCTCCATCGAGTAGGACTCGTCGCAGACCACGTAGAACGGGAGCACTTGCTCCATGGTTTTCGCCTTCCTTCTCTAGCGCCGAAACCAGCGCCTTGGACCTTGCGGGGGCAGGGGTGCGGGCAGGGGCGTCCTTCCGAGGGCTTGCCCGAGGAAGTGCACGGACTGGGTCAGTCCGTCCACTGAGCTGTGGAGTTGGAGGTTGGTGCGGCCGATGCCGTCGAGCTGGTCGCGCAGGCGCTGGTCCACTTCGATCTCGACGACGCCGGCGAGTTTGGCGGCGATGTCCTCTCCGGCGCGGCGCAGTTCGTCGGCGAGCGCGGTGTGGCGCTGCGACATCGCGTCGGCGAGGGCGCGGGCGTCCTCTTCGCGGTGTTCGCGCATGATCCGGCCGAGGGAGTCGCGGTGGCGTTCGCCTTGGCCGACCGCCTCGGTGACGGCGAGGCCGACTTCGGTGAGGACCTGCGCGGTCCGGTCGAGCTGGTCGGCGATGCCGGTCTGGAGGCCGTTCGCGGCGGCGCCGAGTTCGGCGGCCGCGGCCTTCCCGGCGTCCTCGAAGGCCTTCGCGGTGCGGGCGTGCTGCTGGCTGATGGTGCCGTCGAGCTGCTCGGCGGCTTCGGCGATCGACCGGGCGCCGCCTTCGAGTCCGGCCGCGACGGTGCGGAACTCGCCGCTGGAGGCTTCGAGGGCGGCGAGTTCGCCTCGGACGGCGTCGACGGCCGTGGTGAGCGCTTCGAGGAGGCCGGCCGAGCGGTCGACGATCTGGTTGAGACGGCGTTCGACCTCGTCCGGGTCGCTGCCGGGCATGGCCCGCAGGTGCAGGGCGGCTTCGGTGAGGGCGGTGTCGATGCGGTCGCGCATGCGGGTCTCGGCGGCGTCGGCTTCGGCGGCGGCGATGCGCT
Source organism: Glycomyces sp. NPDC021274 (assembly GCF_040641195.1). Classification (NCBI taxonomy): domain Bacteria; kingdom Bacillati; phylum Actinomycetota; class Actinomycetes; order Glycomycetales; family Glycomycetaceae; genus Glycomyces; species Glycomyces sp. NPDC021274. Next base: position 198,762 of record NZ_JBFADC010000008.1, read on the forward strand.
GCATCCACTCGATCGCGATGGACGCGAGGATGAGCACGAGCACGCTGGCGACGACGATGGCGGCCATGCGGTCGAAGCTCAGCCACAGTTCGCCGCCGAAACCGCCGAGCCATTCCCGGAAGAACGTCTGGGCGCCCTGGTCGGGGTCGTCGGCGAGGCGCTCGCGGTAGGCGCTGACGGCGCCGTGGATGCCCCACCAGGACACGAGCAGGGGCAGGAAGATGACGGCGGCGCGGATCAGGTGCAGCAGCTGCAGGAGCCGGTCGCGCGGCTGGATCTCGGGTTCGACCGCGAGCCCGGCGAAGGCGGCGTGGAGCGGCACGTCGCGCCAGAGCACGGCCGCGGCGGCGTCGCGCATGGCGGCGGCCAGGGAGGCGAGCTGCCGTCCGCGGTCCTCGGAGGGCTCGCGCATGGCGAGGGCTTCGAGCTCAGTCGCGATCGTCTCGGCGCCGTTGGTCCCGGGTCCGTACTCGGTGGGCGGCAGGGGGGTCGGCGGGTCCACCGCGACCGGGGCGGTCGGGGTGCTCGGAAAGATGAACATACATGCTCCAGGAGCGCCTACGCGGCCAGCAGATACAGCTCGATCTGCACGGTGCCGACGTCGACGCCCTCCTTGTTGCTCGAGGTCCAGAAGTGGCGGGTCGGCGCGTCGCCGAAGAGGTCGGTGAAGGTCGTCGCCATGACGGCGTTGGCGGCTTCGGCGATGTCGCCGCCGTAGCCGGGGTCGTCGGCGCCGCCGAAGGTCAGCGCGAACCCGACGGTGTAGCCCTGGGCGGTCAGGGCGTCGAAGTCCGCGCGCAGCGCGTCGACGAGGCCGGCTTCCGCGGCGGCGTCGCCGCTGACGAGGCCGGCCGCGTCGGTGTCCACGTAGAACACGTGGGGTTCCGATTCGACGCCGGGATCGGCGGTCGGGCTCGGGTTGGGACTGGGCGACTCGGAGGCCGCAGCGGAGGTCGGCGGCGCGGCTTCGGGCGGGTCAGCCTCGGCGGCGGGGAAGTCGGCGGCGATGACCACGGTGATGATGAACAGCAGCAGGGCCAGGTCGGCGAAGAGCCAGCCGGCGAGCGAGGTCGGCGAAGGCGGGTCGGTCTTCCAATGGGCGCGACGTCGAGGACGCAATGAAGCACTCCCGGGGGTGCGGGATCGGAAACGTGTGGTGACCACCATACGGCGGCAAGGCGAACCAGCAGCACGCCGCCGTCAGGTGATCGTCGCCGAGGCTAACCCGCGCCCTCCGGGAGGGGTCCCGGTCGAGACGATGCAGCGGCCCCGGTCCGGGGACCGGGGCCGCTGCATCGAGGTCGTTCAGGCCCAGGGCAGGCCGAGTTCGCTGAAGAGCTTCCCTTGGCGGGCGGCGTCCTCCACGGCCTGGTCGGCGCCCTTGAGGAGGGTCACGGGGTCGTCGCCGACGCGCTCGAGGTGCTCGGCTCCGACGAGGCGCGGGATCGGGTCGTTGAGGACCCGCTCGAGGACCCCGGTGAAGGTCTTCGCGCGGCGCAGGCCCGAGATGAGGCCGACGCCCTTGTTGCGGTGCGCGAGCAGGTTGTCGAGGAGGTCGGTGCGGCCGTACTGCTTCGGCTCGGCTTCGCCGGGGAGGAGGAGCCGGTCGGTGGGGTACTCGAACCAGGCCTCGCCCTCGGTGCCGCGCACGTACACGTCGCCTTCGAGCTTCCGGTCGCCGCAGAGGGTGACGGCGACGGTGATCTGCACGCCGTTCTTATTGGTGGCGCGCCAGACGGCGGTGTCGTCGACCTCGATGCTCTCGCGGGTGCGCAGGCGCTCGAGCTCGATCGGCCCGTCGAGCGGCCAGTCCCCCGCGAGCGCGATGGCCTCCTGGGAGGCGTGCGCGAAGGGGTTGGCGAGGGCGCCGTCGGCGATGAGGGTGCCGTTGGCCTCGCGCTTGCCGGCCCACGGGGAGCGGCGGTAGTACGAGTCGGGCCGGCGCCAGGAGCCGGCGACGGAGACGGCCTCGACCTCGCCGAGCCGCCCGGCTTCGATGGCGTCGCGGAGGGCGTTGAACGCGTGCGAGCCGAGGGCCTGGAAGCCGACCTGGACGTTGCGGCCGGTCTCGGTCATGACCGCGTAGAGGTCGGCGTATTCGGCGAGGTTGGCGACGGGCGGCTTCTCGAGGTAGACGTCGGCGCCGTGGCGCATCGCGGCGCTGGCGATGGGCAGGTGGGTGGGGGGCGGGGTGGCGATGATGACGACGTCGGGGTCGGTGGCGTCGAGCATGGCGCGGTAGTCGTCGAAGACGGGGAGGTCGCCGACGGGGATGGCGTCGTCCTCGTAGATCTCGGCGGTGTCGCACAGGGCCACGAAGTCGAGTTCGCCGCTGCGGCGGCGGGGTTCGAGGTTGTGGCGGTGGTGCAGGCCGTATCCGTTGGCGCCCACGAGGGCGATGCGGGGCGTGCGGGTCTCGGTCACAAGTGCTCCAGGGTGGTGGCGACGCCGTGCCGGTCGAGTTCGCGCAGCCATTTGGCGGCGGCCCGGCGCAGCTGGTGGTTGTCGGCGACGGTTTCGGGGACGATCTGGTGGAGCCCGAGAATAGCGTCGATGCGCGCGGCGGGGTTGCCCCCGGCGGCGGTGAGGCTCTGGCGGATGGCGTCCTTGAGCGGGTCGTCCAGTGGCAGGTCGCTGCCGGCGTCGGACTTCCCTGCGCAGAACCGGGTCCAGGCGGCGAGCGGGAGCGCGATGAGGTCGAGGTCGACGCGGGCTTCGGCGAGGTCGGCGATGGTGGCGAAGAGCCGCTGCGGGAGCTTCTGGGAGCCGTCCATGGCGACCTGGAGGCACCGGTGCCTGATGCCGGGGTTGCTGAAGCGCTCGAGGACCCCTTCGCCGTATGCGACGGTGTCCTTCCCGTCGGGCGGGGTGAAGCTGGGGGCGATCTGCTCGGCGATGAGCCAGCGCGCGTACGCCTCGGCGCCGGGGAGGGCGAGGGTGTCGCTGATCGTCTCGATGTCGGCGAGCGCGCCGAGGTAGGCGAGGGTGGAGTGGACGCCGTTGAGGGTGCGCAGTTTCAGGCGCTCCCAGCCGGCGACGTCGTGGGTGTAGGTGGCGTCCCAGGCGGGGCGGGGTCCGGCGAAGTCGTCTTCGATGACCCACTGGGTGAACGGCTCGGCTTCGACCGCGGCGAGGTCCGAGACGCCGAGTTCGCGCAGGGCGCGTTCATAGGTGGCCTGCGTGGAGGCGGGGACGATGCGGTCGACCATGCTCGAGGGGAACGTGACGTGCGCCTCGGCCCAGGCGCGGGTCGCCGGGTCGAGGAGGGGTTCGACGGCGGCGCGGGTGGTCTTGCCGTTGTCGGGCAGGTTGTCGCAGCACAGGATCGTGAGCGGCGGTCCGCCTCGGGCGGCGCGCCGGGCGAGTCCGGCGGCGAGGAGCCCGGGGACACCAGCGGGGTCGCGGTAGGCCTTCTCGGTGACGGTGAGGGTGACGACGTGGGTGGTCTCGGCGGCGACGAGGTCGACGGCGCGCTCGTGTTCGGAGGCGATGTGGACGGTGTCCACGATCGAGCCGACGACCCGCATGGAGGCGCCGCCGGGCCCGAGGGTGGCGACGGAGCAGAGGCCGTCCTGTTCGGCGAGGGCGTCGATGACGCCGCGCGAGCGCGGTGCGGCGACGGTGATGCCCCAATCGGTGTCGTCGGTGTAGACGGCCTGGTGGGCGCGGTGGAAGGCGCCCGCGCCGAGGTGGAGGACGCCGGTGGTCTGGGGGCGGTCCCCGGGGACGCGCACGTCCCCGGGGAGCCGCTTCAGGACCGAGTTGGTCAGACGCTCCATGCCGGCCCGTTCGGGAACGAGAACTCGGCGATGGATTCGTCTTTGAGCGTCACCGAGTAGCCGGGCTGGGTGGGCGGCCGGTAGCGGCCGTCCACCACGGTGACGGGGTCGGTGTAGTGCTCGTGCAGGTGGTCGACGTACTCGATCATGCGGCCCTCCAGGGTCTTTCCCACTCGAAGGTATTCGAACATGCCGAGGTGCTGCACGTATTCACAAAGGCCCACGCCGCCGGAATGCGGGCAGACGTCGACGCCGTGCTTGGCGGCCATGAGGAGGGTGGCGAGGACTTCGGGGATGCCGCCGACGCGGCAGGCGTCGATCTGGCAGACCTTGATGGCCTCGGCCTGGAGCAGCTGCTTGAAGATGACGCGGTTGGCGGCGACCTCGCCGGTGGCGACGCGGATGGGGGCGACGGCCTTGGCGATCCTGGCGTGGCCGAGGATGTCGTCCGGGTGGGTGGGCTCCTCGATCCAGTACGGGTCGAAGGCCGCGAGGTGCTTCATGTTCTCGATGGCCTCGGGGACGGACCAGATCTGGTTGGCGTCCATCATGAGCAGGCGGTCGGGGCCGAGGACGTCGCGGATGATGCCGGCGCGGCGCACGTCGTCGGCGACGTCGGGCGAGCCGACTTTCATCTTGGCGGCGGTCCAGCCTTCGGCGACGGCCTGCTCGGTGAGGGCGCGGACCTTGTCGTCGGAGTAGCCGAGCCAGCCGACGGAGGTGGTGTACGCCGGGAAGCCGTCGGTCTGGAGGACCTTGAGGCGGTCCTCGTAGCCGATGCGGCCCTCGTCGAGGATCGCTTCGGCTTCGGCGGGGGTGAGCTCGTCCTCGATGTGCCGGTAGTCGATCTGGGCGGCGAGTTCGGCGGAGTCCATCTCGGCGAGGAGCTGCCACATGGGCTTGCCTTCGAGCTTGGCGCGCAGGTCCCACACGGCGTTGACGATGGCGCCCACGGCCATGTGGGTGGCGCCCTTCTCAGGGCCGAGCCAGCGGATCTGGGGTTCTTGGATGATCGAGCGGGAGAACTCGACGGGGTTCGCGAAGATCTCCTCGACGGTCTTGCCCACGACCAGGTGCTTGAACGCCTGGACGGCCGACGCGACGATCTCCGTGCCGCGCCCGCCGGTGAAGGTGAAGCCGGTGCCGGTGGGGCCGCCGTCGGTGAACAGCTCAACGTAGCAGGCCGAGTAGTCGGCGCGGTTGATCGAGTCGGAGCCGTCGCCGGCGGTCGCGGTCGGGAACCGCACGTCGTGGACTTCGAGTCGTTCTATCCGGGTCGTCACTGGGCGTCCAATCCATAGATCTTGCGGGGCTGGTTGTAGGCGAGATCGATCGCGACCTCGGCGGCTTCCTGCTCGGTCATCCGGTGCTCGGCGACGAGGCGGGCCAGGTAGGCGGCGTCGATGCGGCGGGCCACGTCGTGCCGGGCGGGGATGGAGCAGAACGCGCGGGTGTCGTCCACGAATCCGGCGGTGTTGTAGAACCCGGCGGTCTCGTGCACGGCCTCCCTGAAGCGGCGCATGCCTTCCGGCGAGTCGAGGAACCACCAGGGGGCGCCGATGAACACCGAGGCGTAGCCGCCCGCGAGGGGCGCCAGTTCACGGCTGAAGACCGTTTCGTCCAAGGTGTAGAGGACGATGCGGAAGCGCGGGTCGTTGCCGAACGCGTCGAGGAGCGGCTTGATCCACATCGTGTAATCGGACGAGGTGGGGATGTCTCCGCCCACGTCGCGGCCCCAGCCTTCGTACAGCCACTGGTTGTGGTTGCGGTGCGCCCCGGGGTGGAGCTGCATGACCAGGCCGTCCTCGACGCTCATGCGCGCGAATTCGACCAGCATGTGCGCCGGGAACATCATCATCTCGATCTCGTCGGCTTCACCGGCGAGCGCCTTGTGGAATATCTCGGCGGCCTTTTTCGGATCGTCGAGGGCTGCGGCGGTCCGGTTGCCGTGGTCGGAGCAGGTGGCCCCGGCGGCGATGAAGTCCTGGCGGCGGGCCCGCAGCGCGTCGAGGAATCCGTCGAAGGTCGAGGTGTCGTAGCCGGTCATCTCTCCCAGCTGGTCGACGCGTTCGCGCCAACCGGGCCAGTCCGGTTCGACCAGGTTGTCCGGCCGGAACGTCGTGATGACCTTGCCGCCCTTGCCACCCCACTTGCGGCCGTCGGTGGCCGGCATCCCGGCCAGCGCGGCGTGCGGTTCGAGGGAGTCCACGGGGGACTCGGTGGTGGCGAGCACTTCGATGTTGAAGCGGTCGAACAGGGCGCGGGGCCGGTAGGCCGGTTCGGACAGGCGCGCCGAGAGGTGGTCGTAGAACTCGTCGGCGGTGTCGGGGCCGAGTTCCTTGTAGATCCCGAAGACCTCCGCGAAGGTGTAGTCGAGCCACATCTTGGAGGGGGTGCCGCGGAACAGGCGGTAGTGCTCGGCGAAGCGGCGCCAGATGATGCGTCCGTCCACTTCAGACGGTGTGCCGTCGATCGACGGGACGCCCATCTCGGCGGGGGTGACGCCCTGGCTGTAGAGCATCCGGGTCAGGTAGTGGTCGGGGACGACGAATAGCCGGGCGGGGTCGGGGAACGGCTGGTTCTCCGACATCAGGCGCGGGTCGACGTGCCCGTGGGGGCTGACCAGCGGCAGGTCGGTGGTGCGCTGGTGGATCTCGCGGGCGATGGCGCGCGTTCGCTCGTCGGCCGGGAACAGCCGGTCGGGGTGAAGGCTCATGCGGGGTGTCCTACTTCAGGAGGTCGGCGACGTCGACCGGGAGTCCGGTCTCGATGGACGCGTTCGAGGCCAGGCCCGCGGCGAGGGCGTTGACGCCGTCCTGCGCGGTGGCGGAGCGGTGGTGGGGGTCGGTGTCGCCGTCGAAGAGGACGCCGAGCATGACCTTGTCGCCGCCGCCGTGCCCGGCCCGCTGGTACTCGCCGAGGTCGATCTTCGTGGGCTTGGTCCAGAAGGGGTGGACGGTCAGCTCGTACCAGCCCTCTTCCTCGGCGGCGTCGGTGCCGTGGAGGGTGGCGCCGTTGGGGCCCTTGAGCTTCGGGTTGACATGGTCGTTCTCGACGACGAGGAGTTCGAGGCGGCCCTGGGTGCCGTTGAAGTGCACCCGGTAGCCCTCCCAGGGGGAGTAGGCGGTGAGCCGGTAGGAGAGCGTGACGCCGGAGTCGTAGTCGATGAGGGCCATCATGTCGTCGTAGATGGTGATGCCGGGGGCGAACACGGACCGGTCGCGGATGTAGCCGTCCTCGTCCTCGGCGTCGAGGTACATCTCCTTGAGGCCGGGGCTGTCGGCCATGTGGAGGGCGAACGGGTCGTCCGCGGCGAGCTCGGAGCCGTTGACGCGGTCATAGCCGCGGTCGTGGCCGGTGCGCTTGCCGTTCTCGCCGTAGAACGCGAGCTTGCCCTTGGCGTAGGCGCGCACGGGGGCCGCGTCGAGCCACCAGTTGACGAGGTCGAAGTGGTGGCCGGACTTGTGGACGAGCAGGCCGCCGGAGTGCTCGGCCTCGCGGTGCCAGCGGCGGAAGTAGTCGGCGCCGTGGCGGGTGTCCAGGAGCCAGTCGAAGCCGACGGACGTGATCTCGCCGATCGCGCCTTCGCGCAGGAGTTCGGCGACCTTCTCGTGCAGCGGGTTGTAGCGGTAGTTGAAGGTGACGGTGACCGTGCCCTTCGACTTCGCTTCCGCCTCGAGGATCGCGGCGGCGTGCTCACCCGTTGTGGTCAGCGGCTTCTCGCAGATGACGTCCTTGTCCGCGGCGAGCGCGGCCAGGATGTACTCGTGGTGGGTGGCGTCGACCGAGGTGACGATGACGGTGTCGGGATCGGTCTCGGCGAGGAGCTTGTCGAAGTCGGCCGCGGCGTAGGCGGCGGGGGCGGGGTGGCCGGCGGCTTCGATCGCTTCGCGGTGGCGGGCGATGCGCTTGGGGTTGGTGTCCGCGAGGGCCACGAGGAGGGCGCTGCCGCTCCGCTCGGTGATGGCCTTGCGGTACATCGTGGCGCGTGAACCGGTTCCCACGAGGGCATAGCGATGCGGCGTGCCAGGCATGTGACTCCTTCGTCGGCGAGTTTTGGTAAACGCTATCGGAGAAACTTGCCACAATCAAGAGCCGGATCTGGCCTGGGCTTATTTCGGCGTGGCCTTCGTGAACGGGGGCTTGACAACTCGAATTGGCAACCGGCGTCCACGCACATCGAGCTCAAGCTCGGCGCCCGGCTTGTACGACGCGTCGAGCAGCGCCAGCGCCACGCCCTTCTTCAAGGTCGGCGCGTGCGTCCCGGATGTGGTCTCCCCCACTACGTCGTCGCCGTCCATGACCGACATGTGGGCGCGCGGCACGCCCTTGCCCGCGGCCTCCAGGCCCCACAGCCGCCGCTTCGGGCCCGCGGCCCGCTCCGCCTCCAGCGCGGCCTTGCCCCAGAACTCCGGCTTGTCCCAGCCGATCGCCCAGTTCAACCGCGCCTGCACTGGCGTGATCTCCAGGCTCAGGTCCTGGCCGTGCAGCGGGTAGCCCATCTCCAGGCGCAGCGTGTCGCGCGCGCCGAGCCCGCACGGGGCCGCGCCCGCGACGAGGACGCCGTCCCACAGGTCCACCGCGGCCTCGTTCGGCACCACCAGCTCGAACCCGGTCTCGCCGGTGTAGCCCGAGCGGCAGACGATCACATCAGCCTGGTTCACCAGGTGCTCGCGGAAGGTCATGTACTCGTGGTCGTGCGGCAGGCCCAGGTACTCGAGGATGCGGGGCGACTCGGGCCCCTGCACCGCGATCACCGCGAACGAGCGGTGCACGTCGCGCACCTCGACCCCGTCCGGGGCGGCCTCGCTCAGGCGGCGCGCCACCTCGGCCGTGTTGGCGGCGTTGGGGATCAGGAAGACCTCGTCGTCCGAGAACCGGTACGCGATGAGGTCGTCGACCACGCCGCCGTCCTCATCGAGGCACAGCGTGTACTGCGCGCCGCCCGAGCCGATCCGGTCGAGGTCGTTCGCCAGGCACCGGTTCACGAACGCCGCCGCGCCCGGACCCCGCACCCACACCTTGCCCAGGTGCGAGACGTCGAACGCGCCCACACTCGTGCGGACCGCCTGGTGCTCGGCGAGCACGCCGCTCGCGTACTGGAGCGGCATGTTCCAGCCCGCGAATTCGGCGAACTTCGCGCCGTGGACCAAGTGGCGTTCGTGCAGGGGCGAGGTGAGCAGAGTCTCTGACATGGGACAGAGACTATCGCGGCCGTCCCAGTGACTAGGATCGGAGCATTTGGTCCCCACCGCGGCCGCAATGGTTGTCATTCCGTGCGCCGTGGACCACGACGCTAAGGATGCACCGTGACAGAACTGATCAACGCCTCCGGCGACATTGCGGCGGCTGACGCCGAAGTGCTCGTCGTCGGCGTCTTCTCCGGCGAGGACGCCCCCGAGCTCCCCGGGAGCCTCGCGGGCGTCGACGCTGCCTTCGGCGGACGCCTCGCCGAGCAGCTCGCGGTCCTCGGCAACACCGGCTCGGCCTCCTCGCTCACCCGCCTCCCCGCCCCCGAGGGCCTCGCGGCGACGCTGGTCTACGCGGTCGGCCTCGGCGACGCGGACGACCTCGACGACGAGACCCTGCGCCGCGCCGCCGGCACCGCCGTGCGCGCCGCGTTCGGCAAGGCCAGTGTCGCCATCGCATTCGAGGGCGACCCCGAGGCGACCGCCGTGGGCGCCGCCCTCGCCGCGTACAAGTTCGCGGGCTACAAGACCGACGGCAACACTGAGGCCGCCCCCGCCGAGATCCGCGTCTACGGCGCCAACGAGGCCGCCGTGTCCAAGGCCGCCGTGCTCGCCGAGAGCGTCGCCCTCGTCAAGGACTGGGCCGACACCCCCGCGAACCTCCTGCGCCCGCCCGGCTTCGCCATCGAGATCGAGCAGGCCGCCCACGACGCCGGCCTCGAAGTCGAGATCCTGGACGCCGAAGCGCTCGCCGCGGGCGGCTACGGCGGCGTGCTCGCCGTCGGCGGCGGCTCGTCCGCCGAACCGCGCCTGGTCCGGCTCTCCTACCGGCCCGAAGGCGCGACCAAGCACGTCGCGTTCGTCGGCAAGGGCATCACCTTCGACTCCGGCGGCATCAACATCAAGCCCGGCGCGGGCATGTGGGACATGAAGGGCGACATGGCCGGAGCCGCGGCCGTCGTCGGTGCGACGCTCGCCGCCGCGAAGCTGGGCCTGGCCGTCAACGTCACGTGCACGGTGGCGCTGGCGGAGAACATGCTCTCGGGCTCCTCGTTCCGCCCGTCCGATGTGATCACCATCCGCGGCGGCAAGACGGTGGAGGTCCTCAACACCGACGCCGAGGGGCGCCTGGTGCTCGCCGACGCGATCTCGCGGGCGCTCGAAGACGAGCCCGACGCGCTGTACGACGTGGCGACCCTCACGGGCGGTCAGCTCATCGCGCTGGGCCGGCGCACCATGGGCCTCATGGGCACCGACACCGAGACCGAGCGGCTGCGCCGCCTCGGCGAGGTCACCGGCGAGCACGGCTGGCCGATGCCGTTCCCCGAGGACATCGTGAAACTCATGGAGTCCTCGATCGCCGACGTCTCGCAGTGCGCGACCGGCCTCAAGCGCGACGGCCACATGGTCCAGGGCGGGATCTTCCTGTCGAAGTTCGTGCCCGAGGACCTGCCGTGGGCGCACCTCGACATCGCCGGCCCGGCCGACTCCGACTCGACCTACGGGTACATCGCGAAGGGCGCGACCGGGTTCCCGGTGCGCACCCTCGTGGCGCTGCTCGAAGAGTTCACCGTGTAACTACACCGATGTGAACAAAGGGCCCGGCTCAACTCATTGACGGCTCGCAAGCGTCGCCGAGAGTGCCGGGCCCTTTTCTCGTCCGACCGCCCTCACCACCAAGTGGCGGGACAGTGCGGCGAATATTGCGGAATCGTTGCGCGAACGGCAGGGGAAATCGCTACTGGCGACGCTGCTGCTCGAGCTTCCGCCGCGCGTCGAAATCGCGTTTACGCTGCGGATATCCGGTCTTGGCGACCTCGTACACCGGGGTGTTGTACTTGCGGCCCAGGGCGAACGCGCCCGCCGGGCCGTCCACGCGGCGCCGCGTCCACTCGCCGTCGTGCGCGATCAGCATGACGGTGGTCTCGGTGACCGTGGTCTTCGGCTCGAGGTAGGCCTCGACGCCCGTGCGCGTCTTGATGAAATCGATCAGATGCCGCTGGTCAGCGTTGTCAGAGGCACGGTCCAGCGTTCCCTTGCCCTGTTTCTTCTTCCGTCCGAACAAGCCCACGGCCGCTCCTCCCGCACCACTTGAGGCGTGATTTCCAAGCGTACACATGCCCTAGGACACCTGTGTCCAGCCGCACATGAACGGGACTTTCCGAATGCTCGCAGCAAGCGGTTGAATGGTGTTGCACACTCCAACCACAGGGTCTGGCCGATCACGAGTCGCCGCCGGTGGAAGGATGGGCTCCGAACCTAACGCATCTTAAGTGGGGAGAGCAATGAGCGACCCGAACGCAGGATACGACGTCGTCATCCTGGGCGGCGGCAGCGGCGGCTACGCCTCCGCCTTCCGGGCGGCTGAGCTGGGCCTGTCGGTGGCCCTGATCGAAAAGGACAAGGTCGGCGGCACCTGTCTGCACCGCGGCTGCATCCCCACCAAGGCGCTGCTCCACGCCGGCGAGGTCGCCGACACGACCCGCGAATCCGACCAGTTCGGCATCCTGGCGGAGTTCAAGGGCGTCGACATGGGCGCCGTCAAGAAGTACAAGGACGACGTCGTCGCCCGCCTGTACAAGGGCCTCCAGGGCCTGGTCAAGGCCCACAAGGTCGAGTTCATCAACGGCACCGGCAAGCTCGTCGGCCCGAACACGGTCGAGATCGACAACGGCCAGCGGGTCACCGGCCGCAACATCATCCTCGCCACCGGCTCGTACTCCAAGACCCTCCCCGGGCTTGAGATCGACGGCGAGAAGATCATCGCCTCCGAGCACGCGCTCGAGCTCACCGAGCTGCCGAACAAGGCCATCGTCATCGGCGGCGGCGTCATCGGCGTCGAGTTCGCCTCCGCCTGGAAGTCCCTGGGCGTCGAGGTCGAGATCATCGAAGGCCTCCCCCGCCTCATCGCGGCCGAGGACGCCGACTCGTCGAAGCAGCTGGAGCGCGCGTTCCGCAAGCGCGGCATCAAGTTCCACACCGGCAAGTTCTTCGAGAAGGTGGAGAAGACCGCCTCGGGCGTGCAGGTCACGATCCAGGGCGGCACCGTCGTCGAGGGCGACATCGTGCTCGTCGCGGTCGGCCGCGGCCCCTCCACCGCGAACTGCGGCTACGAGGAGCAGGGCGTCAACATGGACCGGGGCTTCGTCCTGGTCGACGAGAACCTCCTGACCAACCTGCCGAACGTGTACGCCGTCGGCGACATCGTCCCCGGCATCCAGCTCGCGCACCGCGGTTTCGCGCAGGGCATCTTCGTGGCCGAGCACATCGCGGGCCTGAACCCGACCCCGATCGACGAGGCCGGCATCCCCCGCGTGACCTTCACCGAGCCCGAAGTGGCCTCGGTGGGCCTCAACGAGGACAAGGCGAAGGAGAAGTACGGCGCCGACAAGATCAAGTCGGTGTCCTTCAACCTCGCCGGCAACGGCAAGTCGATCATTCTCAAGACCCAGGGCTTCATCAAGCTCGTGTCGGTCGAGGGCGGCCCGATCGTCGGTGTCCACATGGTCGGTTCGCGCATCTCCGAGCAGGTCGGCGAAGCCGAGCTGATCTTCAACTGGGAGGCTTACGCCGACGACGTGGCGAAGCTGATCCACATGCACCCCACCCAGAACGAGGCGATCGGCGAAGCGGCGATGCTGCTGGCCGGCAAGCCGCTGCACGTCCACGACTAATCCACAACCGCAGGAGTTGAACGAACGATGCCGACATCGGTAACGATGCCCGCTCTCGGTGAGTCGGTCACCGAGGGGACAGTCACCCAGTGGCTCAAGAAGGAAGGCGACACCGTCGAGGTCGACGAGCCGCTCCTTGAGGTCTCGACCGACAAGGTCGACACCGAGGTTCCTTCGCCGGTCGCGGGTGTGCTGCTGAAGATCGTGGTTCCCGAGGACACGGACGTCGAGGTCGGCGGCGAGCTGGCGATCATCGGCGACCCGTCCGAGGCCGCCGGGGACGCTCCGGCCTCCCCGGCTCCGGCCCAGGAGCCGCTGCCCGAGCCCGAGCCTGAGCAGGCTCCGGCCGCGCAGGAGTCCAAGCCCGCCGAGGCGCCCGCCGCCGAGGCCCCCGCTTCGAGCGGCGCGGCCGAGGGGACCGAGGTCCTGCTCCCCGAGCTGGGCGAATCGGTCACCGAAGGCACGGTGACGTCCTGGCTCAAGGCCGTGGGCGACACCGTCGAGGTCGACGAGCCGCTGCTGGAGATCTCGACCGACAAGGTCGACACGGAGATCCCGTCCCCCGCCGCGGGGACGCTCCTGGAGATCCGGGTCGCCGAGGACGAGACCACCGAGGTCGGTTCCGTGCTCGCGATCATCGGCTCCGGTTCCGCTGCGCCCGCCGCCCCGGCCGCCCAGCCGACGCCGGCCGCTCAGCCGACTCCGGCCGTGAAGTCCGAGCCTGAGCCGGAGACGGCTTCGGCGACGCTTGCGAGCCGTCAATTGGCAGAGTCTGCGCAGGCGGAAAGCACGCCGACCAAGCCGGCGCCGGCCGCGCCGGAGACCGCTCCTGCGCCCGCTGCGGCACCTGCCGCAGCGCCGGCTCCCGCCGCGTCCAAGCCCTCGGGCTCGTACGTGACGCCGCTGGTGCGCAAGCTCGCCTCCGAGAACGGCGTGGACCTCTCCGAGGTCACCGGTTCCGGTGTGGGCGGACGCATCCGCAAGGAGGACGTCCAGGCCGCCATCGACGCGAAGCGGGCACCGGAGCCGGCTCCGGTCGCCGCCGCTTCCGCTCCGGCTCCCGCCAAGGCTGCTGCGGCTCCGGCCGAGGTCAGCCCGCTGCGCGGCCGCACCGAGAAGATGAGCCGCCTGCGTCAGGCCGCCGCCAAGGCGCTGCTGAACTCGATGCAGTCCACGGCGCAGCTGACGACGGTGCGCGAAGTGGACGTCACTAAGGTGGCGAAGCTGCGCGCGGCCAAGAAGGACGAGTTCCTCGCCCGCCACGGCGTGAAGCTCTCCTTCCTGCCGTTCTTCTCGATCGCCGCGATCGAGGCGCTCCAGCAGTACCCGATCGTCAACGCCTCCATGAACATGGAGGAGAAGACGATCAACTACCCGGACGCCGAGCACGTGGGCTTCGCGGTGGACACGCCGAAGGGCCTCATCGTCCCGGTCGTCAAGAACGCCGGCGACCTGAACATCCCGGGCCTGGCCAAGCGGATCGCCGAGATCGCCAAGAAGGCCCGCGACGGCGGCCTGGCACCCGACGATCTGTTCGGCGCCACCTTCACCATCACCAACACCGGTTCGGTGGGCGCGCTGTTCGACACGCCGATCGTCCCGCTCGGACAGTCCGCGATCCTCGGCACCGCCGCGATCGTCAAGCGTCCCCGCGTGATCAACGACCCTGAACTGGGCGAGGTCATCGCGGTGCGTTCGGTCATGCACCTGACGCTGAGCTACGACCACCGCCTCATCGACGGCGCCGACGCCGCCCGCTACCTCGAAGCGGTCACTAAGCGCATCGAAGAGGGCAACTTCGAACACCAGCTGGGTCTGTAAGGCCGGTAACGACACCGGAAGGGGCGCGGCGGGATGATCCCGCCGCGCCCCTTCTGTGTGCAATTGCCACAGTCCTGCAGCTGCAGGCGGTCTCCACAAGTCGCGGCACCTACCCGTAACCGGCAAAGCGTGTCCTCGTTGTTCCTACAACCCACCTTTTGTGACCCCACGCGGAAGTTAGGAACTCGAATGTCGATCGAGTACAACGAACTCCTCGCCATGTTGATGGAGACCCGCCCCGAATTCGCGACCGAGCTGTACAACTGGACTGACGGCCCCGACCTTCCCGACTACGACGCCATCACTGTCTCCCGCAGGACCATCACACTGCCCGAACAGCCCAACAGACTCCGCGTCTGCGTCGCCGCGGCGTACTCGAAAGGCGAGGAACGGGTCGTCGCCCTCCTGTTCGACGCCGTGCTCCAACCCGACCCCGCCCAGGCCGAGTCGTGGCTGCGGTTCATGACGGACGCGCAGCGCGCGATGAGCTGCATGGTGGTCTTCGTGGTGCTGTGCCGCGACGCGAAGACCGCCGACTGGGCCCTCACCTACAGCGCCGTCGGCGACATCGGCTGCTATGTACTGCCGGTGGTGATTCCCTCCTTGCTCGCGAACGCATAGAATGAGAGCCGGCCCTCGCCGCCGTCCCCACCACGGCAGCGAGGGTCCTCGCGTCCCGACCGCGAACCCGGCACACGCCCGTTGTCGCACCCCCATGGGACGCTTGAAAGCGGGGGCCCTCCCGATGCCCGTTTTGAAGGCTGACGCCGGAATCGCCCCATCCCCCGCTAATCCCGTTGCGACACCGCCGAAGCCGGTCCACACTCATCCCCATGTCCCGATTCGGACCCACGGTCCCCTACGACGCCACCGCCGTCCGCAGCGACTGGTCGACGCTCCCCGCGTACGTCCAGGAGCGCATCATCGCCGAGCTCGGCGGCAAGCCCGCCGATATCCGCATGGCCGGCGGCGGCTTCAGCAGTGCCTTTGCCGCCCGCATCCGCGCCGAATCCGGCGCCGAGCTCTTCGTCAAGGCCGCCGGCCCCGACAACTCCTGGGCGCTCGACGTCTGCCGCCGTGAAGCGCTCATCAACACCGCACTCCCCCAAGGCGTTCCGGCCCCGCGCCTCGAGTTCGCCGCCGACTTCGAGGATTGGACCGTCCTCGGCTTCGAAGCCGTCGAGGGCCGCGCCCCGACCCTCCCCATGAGCCCGCGCGACCTCGACCTCATGCTCGACGCCTGGGCCGCCGCAGCCGCCGCCCTCACCCCGGCCCCGCAGGCGCTGCTCGACCTCGGTGTCAGCGCCCGGCCCGTCGACCACCACCTGCGCCAGTTCGCCTTCATCGACTCGGGCGGCATCGAGCCGTTCGCGATCCCGCCCGTCCTCGAAGGGCGCATCAGCGAACTCGCGCAGCTCGAACAGGGCATCGACGAGGCTCTCACCGCCGACTCGGTCATGCACTTCGACCTGCGCCCGGACAACATGATCGTCGGCGCCGACCAGGCCTGGATCTGCGACTGGAACTGGGTCGAGGTCCACTCGACCTGGTTCGACACCGCGTGCCTCCTCATTGCGGCCCATGGCGACGGCCACGACGCCGACGCGCTCTTCTGGGCCCACCCGACCGCCGCGGGCGTCACCGCCGACCAGCTCGACACAGCGCTCGCCTCGATCATCGGCTACTACCTCAGCCAGGCGGACGATCCCCCGATCCCCGGCGTCTCCCCGTACATCCGCGCCCACCAGCGCTGGAGCGGCAACGCCGCCGCCGACTGGCTCGCCCAGCGACGCGGCTGGACATGACCGGCCCCGACCAGCCGACGAACTTCGGCAGGCCACTCGACTACGCCGCCACCGCGATCCGGCCCGCGTACTCGACACTGCCCGCGTCCGTGCGCGCACGCATCGCCGCCGCGCTGGGCGGCGAACCAGTCTCTGTCGCCATCGCGGGCGGCGGTTTCACCTCCGGCTTCGCGGGCCGTCTCAGGGCCGCCTCGGGTGCCGAGCTCTTCGTGAAAGCCGCCGGGCCGCACCCTGCTGAGCTCCACGGCCTCTACCGCGCCGAAGCCCGCGTCACCGCCGCGCTCCCGCCACAGATCAGCGCCCCGGCCGTTCGATTCCACGCCGACATCGACGACTGGACCGTCGCCGGATACGAAGCGCTCCAAGGCGAACCCCTGACGCTCCCCATGCGCCCCGAGACGCTCGACCTCATGCTGGACGCCTGGGCGACGGCCGCAAGGGCGCTCAATCCACCGCCGCCGGACCTCCTCGCGTGCGGCATCCGCCCCAAGACCGCCGAGAACCTCAGCTTCTTCCAGAACGTCGCCAACGGCAGTGCCTCGCCGATCCCGCTGCCGCCGAGACTCGACGGGCGATGGACCGAGCTGGCGGCGCTCGAAACCGGCATCGACCGCGTCTTCGCCACCGACCAGGTGACCCACGGCGATCTGCGGCCCGACAACTTCGTCCTCGGCGAGGGCTGGGCCTGGATCTGCGACTGGTCCAAGCCCCGGTACGTGCCGCCATGGGTGGACACGGTGAACGTGCTGATCGTCGCGCACGGCGACGGTCACGACGCGGAACAGCGCTTCTGGTCGCAACCGACCGCCGACGGCGTCACGAGCGACGAACTCGACACGACGTTGGCCGCGATCACCGGTGCGCTGCTCTACGGCTGGCCTACCGCCCCCGAACGGCTCGTCTCCCCCGCGATCAAGACCCACATGCGCTGGGCGGGACTCGCGGCGGCCGACTGGCTCGCGCAGCGTCGCGGCTGGTGATCACTCCGCGGTGAACAGCTCCGAGGCGCTCGATACGAACGGGGCCCTGAACAGCCACGACTCGATGAGCGCATCGTCGGTGCACGAGGCGAAGCGTGCCCGCTCCTCGTCGCTGAGCCGCACGCCGTTGCCGTCGAGGAACGCCAGCACCGCCCTCACCAGCCTCGCCCGGGTCTCGACGCGGACCGTTTCGCGACCCGCCGCGTGGGCTTCAGCGCGCTCAAGTGGCATGTTCCTCATGGATTCACGCTAAAGGGCAATCGAACCGCGCGCGGGAACTGCGAACACGTGTCGCTTGTCAGTTTTACGACATTTGCGACCTGATCAAGTCCGCAGCCCTCCCATTATTCAGGAAGTTGCTCCCACATGTTAAACATATCTCGATAAGCTCACCGCATGGCGAAAGAGACTGCGACCTACATCCACGGTCACCACGAATCCGTACTGCGTTCCCACGCTTGGCGAACGGCAGAGAACTCGGCGGCATACCTGCTGCCCGAGCTGCGATCGGACAGCAAGATCCTCGACATCGGCTGCGGCCCAGGCACAATCTCAGCCGACTTCGCCGCGCTCGTCCCGAACGGGCATGTCACTGCGGTCGACCACGCACCGGCCATCGTGGAGCAGGCCGCGAAGGAGGCCGAGTCCCGGGGCCTCGCGAACATGACCTTCGGAGTCGCCGACGTCCACGACCTGCAGTACGCCGACGCCACTTTCGATGTGGTGCATGCCCACCAGGTCCTGCAACATGTGGGCGATCCGGTCCAGGCGCTGAAAGAAATGCGGCGAGTGGCCAAGCCGGGAGGCGTGGTCGCGGTGCGCGACAGCGACTACCGGGCCTTCACCTGGTTCCCGGCATCAGAGGGCCTGAGCAAGTGGCTCGACCTGTATGAGGAGGTCGCCGAGGCAGGCGGCGGAGAGCCGAACGCGGGCCGCATGTTGAAGGCCTGGGCACTGCGAGCCGGATTCGATGAGCACTCCGTCAAGGCGACCTCCACAACCTGGACCTTCAGCAACGAGCAGGAACGCGATTGGTGGGGCGGCCTCTGGGCCGACCGTGCACTGCACTCCGACTTCGCCAAGCAGGCCATAGGGGGCGGACACGCCACCCAGGAAGAGCTGCAAGCAATCTCGGACGCATGGAAAGCCTGGGGAGCAAACCCGGAAAGCTGGCTGATGCTCCCCCACGGTGAAGTCCTGGCCCGGGCCTGACCTCAGGGCTCCACGATCGTCCGCGGCGGCGTTCAGCGCCCGCTTCGGGTCCCGACGCCGGAGTCCTGCTACAGGTCCTACGGGATGGCGTAATGCACGACCCGCTGAGAGACAACTGAGCTGAAACGCCGGCCAGGTGGCCGCCGATCGGTGCCCCACGCCCCTGAGGGCGAGCGCTCCTCGACCGACTCCACCGCCCGCAGCAGCGACGGCGCAACCTTCGTGTCGCGTCTAAATTGGAGCTCGGCACGTCGAGCCAGCCGGCGCAGGTGTCGCCGATGAGATGCCGATCATGGCGGCGATGACGGGGGGAAGAACGGCCCAGCACGACCCCTCGTACAACTCGATGAACGGTCGAGGAAGCGGCGGGCGCTCCCACCACCGCTATCGCAGGTTCTTCATGTCCGGTTCTGTTTGTGTCGCTCCACTGAGCTCCAGGTAGACACGCTTGACCTGAAGCGCGGCATCGGTCACACTTTCATGTTCCCAAACTCGGATGACGGTCCATCCGGCGGCTTGCAGAACTTCCGTTGTCTCCGCATCTCGCTCTCGATTTCGACGTACCTTCTCACTCCAATATTCAGCGTTCGTTCTCGCAATGGTGTGATGGTCCGGGCAACCGTGCCAGAAACAGCCATCGACAAAGACTGCCAGTTTCACCCGGGTGAATACGAGATCGGCGGTACGCCGGAAATTCAACAGAGGGCGCGTCGCGACTCGATATCGCAGTCCTTCGGCATGAAGTATGCGCCGCAGCGCCAGCTCGGGTTTGGTATCGCACGATCTGTTCGACTGCATGCTCTTGCGCACGCCCTCACTGGATGCCCGATCAGGTCGCTTCACAACCATGGCTTCAGTCCTCGACGAAATCGATTTCCGGGCTCGGCTCCGTGAGGTTCCCGGTCGCCCGCAGATGGGAATGGATATGGACTGCCAACGACTCTGCGAGCTGCACAGGGACAGCATTGCCGATCTGCCTCGCGATCTCCGTCTTCGATCCGCACCACTGGAAATAATCGGGGAAACCCTGGAGTCGGGCCGCCTCATGATGACTGATCGCACGGTCTTCGGTGGGATGCAGGTACCGCCCCTTCTCGGGTTTGAAGAATTCGGTTCGAATAGTGACCGAAGGACCTTCCCAACGCAATCGACCCATGACATCACCGGCGCCGGTGGAGTGTTTCTTCCAACAGGGGGCTTTGAGTTCTTCGGGAAGATCGAATCGATTGCCGCCTCGAGGAATCCAACTGAATCGCTCCTTAGAGAGATCCGAGTAATTTCGAGTGACGTGAAGCTCGTCGGCGGCATATGGCCCCGGAACCGATACCCCGAATACTTTGAACTCGCGGGATGCAGGCAAATCGATCCGTTCCGGCGGAATCATCTCATCGATACCGCTGAGCGCTTCCTTGACTCGCATCCAATCGTTCTCGGAAACCGTCGGCTCTGGCAATTCGAGCTTCGGAATGTCCTTCCGGGTTCCGATGACGATGACTCGCCTCCGCAATTGAGGAGCACCGTAGTCCGTCGCTTTCAGCACATCGAAGGCGACCCGATAATTCTCCAGCCGTCCACCCGGCTCCAACTCGGAAAGGAAGGCCTCGAACTGACGGGATTTCCTGAATCGGTCGACGTTCTCCAGCAGAAAGACCTTCGGCTCGACCCGGGTGAGTGTTTCGACGTAACGATTCCACAGCTCGTTCCGCTCGTCATCCTCCCGTTTGGCTCCCAGATTCGAGAATCCTTGACATGGCGGACCGCCCACTACGACATCCGCATCCGGGATCGGTCCATCCAGCCAATCGGCGATGTCTCCGTGGTGCACGTGTTCCGCACCGAAGTTCGCGGCGTACGTCGCCGCCGCCTGGAGGTCCTTCTCCACTGCGGCCACCGGCTCGAAATGGCCGGACTGGCGAAAGCCCTGGGAAAGACCGCCGCAGCCGGCGAAAAGATCGATGACCTTCAAGATTCCGCCTGCAGCGGCAAGATCTGCGTCGAATGCGACCAAGGGTCGTTGGCACCACCTTCCGGGATACGAGGGTCGCGGTCGACCGCGATCATCAATCGAACGAGTGTTCCCATGATATCGACTTCTTTGGGGCAGTGGAAGAGCGCGTCGAGGGATCCCTGCAGCCTAGCGGTCCGGCCGGGAAGCCGTGCATGGAGGCGATCCCTGCTGTACCACGTATGGATCAGGCATCCGCATGTGCTCTCCGGCGTCCGGCGAGAGGAGACCTGAACTCATCCCGTACCCCGGATCTCCCTCAGTACGTCGTCGAGCAGGCCCGGGACTTCACTGCCGCCGAGCACCAGCTGTCGGTCGAGCATCCGATTGCCGGTTTCGCAGGAGGTCTCGCTGATCAGGCAGCACCCGTGGCAGGCGGAGAGATTCAGCTGGGACGAACCTTGATTGTCGCTTTCAATGCATACCGGATCGTTCGAACAGAAGTCCGCGTCCTCCAGCGCCGAGATCAAGAGCGGGACCAGCCTACCGGGTTCCCCGAGTCTCACGAGTCCACCGAGAGTCCCCTGCGCATCTCCGGCGGCGGTGAAGATCAGAATCCCCGCGGTCTTGTCCGCTCGATCGGAATTGGCGTAGATCCGCTCCTGCAGTGCGGCGGAGGCATAACCGCTCTCGAAGGCGAGCCGTCGAATGAGCAGGTGGGCGATAGTGTGCAGCGCGATGAAACGAGGTTCGGGGACATCGAGCCGTTCTCGCAAGAGGGAATCCTCCCAGCGCGACTTCAAGGTCACGGCGCGGGCCTGCACGGCCGCCAGCGCCTCCCACTCGGCGAGTCGAGTCTCATCGAATCGCAGAAAGATCCCCTCGCCGAAGAGTTCGATGGCCGGGAATACAGGTCGAGTCCTCCGGTTGGGGCCCAGATCGACTCCGATCATTGCCGCGTCGGCGTCGAAGCGCCGAAAGCCACGGAGCGCGCGGACCTCGCGGACACGCCGGACCTGTCCGATGCCGCTGACGGCGCTGAGCAGCGCCTTCGGTCCCACCTCACCGGCCATTGCCCGACCGTCCACGACGAAATTGCTTCCGGACCGATCACGCCCTTCCGAGAGCTTTCTCAGAAACGCCGCCCACTCACCGTCCTTGAGGTCGAGCAGTACCTGTCCCTGTTCGGTTTCCCCTACTGCGGCGAGCTCCAGGACCGTTGCCGCGGGGACATCGAGTTCCTCGGCGATCCGGCCCGCCGCCATCTCCGCGAGTGGCCCTCCATTGTCGCCTTTGACCGTGTCGAAGTACGGATGTTCGCGAATTCGATCCGCGAGTTCTAGCGACGGTGGCGGCTCATCGGGTATGTCCAGCGCCGATATCCGCTCGGCGATGTAGTTACCGGTGGCACCCCGTTGTACGGCGATCAGCTCATGTTCGCAGGGCTGCTTCGTGGACGTTCGGGGCTGCCAAGGCTGGCGTCCGTCACAGCGCAGACCGTCGCGCTTCAAGCCGCCCTTCGTCACGAGTTCGGCGAAAGTCCGAGTCGTCTTGCACTTGTAGCACTTGACCACCAGCGAGGTGAGGCCCTCACCGCGTGCGGCGTGACGTTCGAATCTGAGCGAGTCGTACGCCCGGCAGAATCGAATCTCCTCGTTGCCGGCGGCTTCTCGGCCTCTATGCGCCCATTTGAACCAATTGACGTCCTGAATGTGGCTGCCTTTCTCGCAGACCGCCACATACCGCATCGGGACAAGCAATCCGCCGCAATCGCAGGAGTTGGACCACTTCCCCTTTTTCTTACCGGTCAACTTCGAGAGATGATCGCACCGTTCACAGAACCGCCAGGCCGGAAAGCGCCAGTACAGTAGCGTCGGCGTGTCCTTGCCCGCCCTTCCGGAATGGACTGGTGGCTGCCGCAGAGTACCCGAACCCAACCTGGCGAGGAGCCGTTCACAGGATATCTTCATGGCGTACTTCTCGTCCCACCAGGAAGTGTCCGCCGCAATCAGGGACTCGCCGCGGACATCGACGATCGCACCGACGCCGAACGGTGAAATCGTCTCGGGCAGGCGGAGGTCATGCTTGATCTTTTCCACGGATCACCTCTTCCAAAGGCTCTTGGACTTCGACGGACACGTTAGGATCGACGGATCGCATCGAGTCCGCGACCGTCCAACCCTCGCCCGGCTGATCGAATCGCTTGAGCAGTGCAATCTGTTCCTGCTTCACTCGCTCGTAGCGGAAGTGCTGCCCTGATTCGCGCGCTTTCGCAGCTCGGCGGTGCCAATCGTTCAACAACGCTTCGACCTGAAAGCGAGTCTCCTCGACCTCCATGGCGTCCGAATGCCGCACTCGTTGGAGGAATTGGTCCACAACGCCCTTCACCGCCTCGGCGGTACCGGCATCGTCGAGATCGAACCGTCCTGCGCCGTCGTTATCGGCCAGATCGGAAAAGGAATGCCGGATCAGGGCCACCAGCGCACCGGCGAGCGACCGGGCGCGGGACGACAATGACCAGGGCGTCACGCTCGTGGGCTCCACACTTCGATAGAGCGCCTCGTGGTACCCGCGAAACGTCTCGAAATGCGAGCGATCTCGGGCTCGGGCCGATCTGAAGAGCGTCACGATGACGCCTTTCGTCTCACCGCGTCCGACACGACTGGTCGCCTGGATGTACTCCGAAGTGGTCTTCGGCTGGCCGACCATCAGCATCAGCGCGAGGCGAGGAACGTCGATCCCCACCGACAACATGTTCGACGACAGCACCACGTCGACCGCCGCGTTCGGCGCGTTCGGGTCATCGATCGAAACGCTCAGTGCCCGCAGGTCCTGTGGGAGTTCTTCCGGCCCCCTGCGGCTCGTCAGCTCCAAGAGCCTTTCCGCTCGGACCGATCGCAGCGGAAGTTCCAACCGGTCGGCCCGAGATTCGAGCCGACCGTTGACGTCGTCCACGATCAACGTCCCCGAACGGCCGAGTTCACGAAGGCTGTTGTGGTACATCACCAAGGTCCAGTACGCGTCTCGTGGGACGAGCGCTCCGGCCGCCTCCGGAATCTCGAGCATCGGCGTGACCGCGGCGATCACCGCGGAAGGCTGCGAAATGGACTGCGGCATGAGGCCGACGTACAAACGACCTTCACCGGATTCGACCGGCCGCGAGAAGAACGTGCGGTCATCGTCCAATCCGGGAGGCGGGTAGAGCGCGACCTCCCGGCCGTAGAGTCCTTGCACCTGTTCTTCGGAGGCACGAATGGTCGCGGTCGATGCGATGATCTTCGGCCCCGGTCCCGAGCGGCTCAAGAGCTGTTGAACGACGGCGTCGAACACTGCCACGGTGGTGCCGAGCGGACCCGAGAGCAGGTGCATCTCATCCTGGATCACGAGCGTCGGCGGCTCGCAACGCCCGTCGATGCCGAGCAGCCTGCCCGCTTCGGGTTTGAACTGGAGACGAGCGAACTTGTCCACGGTCGCCAAGAGGATCGTCGGGGGGCGCTCGTACAGCTGCTCGTCGACGACGGCGAGAGGGAGTTCGTCGACGAACTCGCACGACTCGTCGAGGCAATGGAGCACTATGTCCTTGCCCACCGACTTCATGCCGTAATCCTGCGGTCGGTCGGTTCTTCGCTTGGGCAGCAACGGCGTGCGGCACCAAACACAGCTTTCGATCTGGAATTGGTTCGCCTCCTCCGGCCGGGCGGCCTTGTAAAGACGATCGAGGGCCTTCCGTGCGCCGTCTCGGCTGTTGGGGGTCACGTCGTTCCCCACCCACAGCCCGATCGAGAAAGGCGCCATGCCCCTCACCCTGGGATCGGCCGCACGCATGATCTCCATTGCGCAGACCAGTGCGGCTGCACGTTGGAACTGCTGGGAGGTGAGCAGCCGCAACGTGTACCGCGTGATGACGGCGGTCCCGGCTCCGCGCAGACCGTGGTCGATCCGTCGTCTGAACATCTCGATTGCAGCGAGTCCGAGATACGCCTCGGTCTTTCCTCCGCCGGTGGGGAACCAGATCAGATCAACCGATTCGCGGTCGGGGTGAGTCGGGATCGTGGTGGAGGCCAAGGCGACGAGGATGAAGCCCAGTTGGAAGGGACGCCATTTGGGCTCCCTCCCCTCGCCGCCGTCGTTGCGGTCGGCTCGCAGTAGCTGTAGGCGCATTGCGGCCATGCCCAATGCGAAGGACATGCGAAGCGCCTCCTGGGAGGGATCGCCCAGGAGACGCACGGCCTCCTTCATGCGCTCCGCCGCCAGCTGGGAACGGACGGCGATCCGGACGGCGACTTCCCGGGATTCCTCAAGCGCCTCGGCCCGCTTCGACTGTCCGAGAGCCCACAGGTCGAAGGCGCCCACGAAGGCGTCCAAGGATTGGATCACTGCTTCAGGGTCCGAGTCGATTCGTTGTAGGTGCCGGAGATCGAGTGCCTCGTTCTCGACGGCCCCGGATTCGAAGCCCGTAGTCTCGATCGCCGGAACCACGAACGCCGGTACCGGATCGAGAAAGACCTCGCGGCAGCGACCCGCTTCGAACCGCCAATCGGCGGACATGCCATGCCCGACCGCGTAGATCTTCCGGTTCCTGTATCGAAACCTCAGCTCAGCGCCCTCATCGTCAACGATGAACGAACGGGCCGTGTCGTATTCCAGGATCTGCGAGCCGTCTGAAGCGGCGACTCTCAGACCGACCTGGAACAACATTCGAGGAATGTCCAGTCGGTCGTCGCCCGTGGACTCGGCGAGCACGCGCACGTGGACCGTGACCAGGTTCCGGCCCTTGAAGTCCCGCCACCGCGATCCGATCTCGACGGCGGTCCCGCCCAGCTCCAGATAGGCGTGTCCCTCTCCATGCCGTAGCGTTCTGGTGCTCACCGTGTGAGGGGTCCGACGCCATCGCGGTGGACCGTCATCGACCACGGCGGCATAGGTGCCGCAGGTGAGGCCGACGTCCACCGCTTCTCCGTCGGTCACGAACGAGACGGCTGTGGACGACGGTTGCCAATCCTCGGCGAGCGGAACGCCGGCGTCGCCCTGTTCAAGGTCGCCCTCGGCGACATCCGCCATGACCTCCACAGCGTCCTCCGGTTCCTCACGTGCGCCCTTGGGAGCGGCCGCCATCGGGAACAACATGCCGACGGCATACCTGCGGTGTGGAAGGTGCGCCACGACCTCGCGGTCGTCCTCGGGGCCGAGATAGGTCCTCCTGAGATGGTGCAATGTTCGCTCTTGAGCGGCGGTCAGATTCACTGCTCGACCTGCTTTCGGAGTAGTGCTTGAAGTCGTCGCTTGTCCTCCTGCGAGGCAACGATGTGCAAGGTGACCCTCGCCCGAGTGACGGCGACGTAGAACGCGGAGAGCCCCCGGGCGTCGTACTCGCTCGGAAGTCCGCAGACGATGACATGCTCGGACTCAAGTCCTTTCGCCGCTCGCGGGCTCATGACAGTCAGACCCGATCCGGTGTGCTTCGGACGCTCACTGGAGGACACGTCGATGATCCAGATCGCCTCACGTCGCGCGCCGTTCTCGATCAGCTCTCTCGCAACGACTTCGGCTGCGAGAACATCGGCGGGCCCAGCGCACCAACGCCACTCCACTCGATCGCCGTGCACGATGCCCGGGTCCCCCACATCGGCTCGAAGGTACTCCTGCACGACGTGGACGATCGATCGCGTATTGCGGACGTTGCGGTCGAGGTCGCACTCGACCGCATCCTGACGGACGAGTTCGAGCACTTCCGAATCGAACTCTCCGTCCACTCGAGCCTGGTTGTTGGGGTCCAGGAACATGCGCCACCGCCCCTGTTCGCGGCCTCCTCGAAGCACGCCGTCGAGCGCGTCCATGCAGTCGGCGTTCATGAGATCCTGAGCCTCGTCGATGAACACGACATCGTACGAGCGGGCCTTCGACAGGTCTGCGTACGGCAGCAGATCGATGTTCCTCTCCCTCACACGGGGTCCGAAGAACTCGACCAGCGAAGGGGAACGGAAGGTGATGAGGACCGATCGTCCCTCGCCCACCTCCTGTTTTGCGCCTTCCGCCAGAACGAGCGATTTTCCGGTGCCGGCTCCTCCGAAAACGAGCATCCTCGGGTTGCGAGCGAGCGAGGACAGTACCCGGGCCTGGCCTTTGGTGGCCCTGTTCTGCTCCTCGATGACCGCGCCCCGTTGCGCATCGATGACCGGCATCAATGCGAATTCACCGAACAGTCGCGCTCGCAACGTCGTAGCCGAAGCGAGACGAACGCCGTGAGGAGGAGTTCTGGCGTTCGCCGCGACCTCGTGCAGTGCCCGCTCCAGCCCGGAGATGCTCATACGATCCCTGGCCCACCAATTGATGGAACTCCATTCGAGGTTCGAGGGCGGGTCTTCGATGTCCGGTGTGATCACGACGGATTCGGAGGCGAACCATCCCATGCCGTCCTCACGCATGATCGCGCGCAACGCGTACATTGCCGAACGCGCCTGTTCCATGGGCGATTCCCGCAGCCGTTTCCAGTCGCCTCTGCGGTCGACGGAGTACCAAACTCCCTCGAACTTCCTGACACCGCCGCCTTTGACCTCGATGACGATGACGAGATCGTTCCAGAGCACGACGAAATCGGCTTCGCCCTGTTGTTTCACCCCATGACTGCGCAGCTTCACGGAGTGGAACGCGACCGCGCCGGCGGGCCCTTCGATAGAGCGCAGCAGGCGCGCGACGCGGCGTTCGGCGGCGCTGGAACTGGTCGCCTCGATGTCGGCGAGGTCGGGTACGAGGATCACGATCCGTGCTCACCCCAGAATCGCTCGTAAGCCTTGTATCCGAGGAAATCGTTGGCCGCCCCGAAGTTGTCCTCCACATCGACGATGAGGCACTCCTTCTCGCCGCCGTTGAGTGGGCCTCGCAGCCCGCGTCCGACCATTTGGATGTACGCGCTGGGACTCATGGTCGGCCTGGCGATGTACAGGGCCCGAACGCCCGGCGCGTCGAACCCCTGGACCAATAGATCGCAGTTGGTGAGGACGCGGATCTCCTGATTCCTGAATCGCTCGATGATGTCCCTGCGCTCCTGCCGACCGGTCTGGCCGCTGACCGCCTGGGCGTCGACGTCCCGGTACCGCAGGATGGCCGCGAGGACTTGCGCGGAGAGCACGTTCGGAGTGAACACGAGTATCGGCCAGGTGGGGTCCTGCTCGAGGATGTGGTCCACGAGAGCCCGCATGCGGCCTTGGTCTCGTCCGATCCGCTCGAGCACCCCCGCTTCGAGTCGCCGCATCGAAGTGGCCTGTCGCAACTCCTCGGGATTGAGATCGACCTTGATGCCCGGGAGCACGGTGCGCTCGACACGTGCGAGAACCTCCAGTTTCGCCAGCTCCTCATAGGCATCGCCGTCGAATGCTCTGATGATCGTTCTCCCGAAGCGGGCCGCCAGCTCCTTGGTTGCCGCCCCGTCATCGACGCTCCCCTTGAACGGGGTGGCGGTCAACCCGACGAGCGGGCGATCCCAACCGTGGCCGTCCACACCGAGCCACTTGAGAATGGCCGTGTACCGCTTCGATCCACCGGTCCGATGCGCCTCGTCTACGAAAACGGCGCTCGCCCGGCTCAGCCATTCGTAATCGGCCTTCTTGATCACCTGCTCGAGCATCGCGTCGGTGGCGACGATGACGCTGAACTCGGTATCGGGTTCGTTGACGGTATTGCCCTCCCACAGTCGCCCGATCGTCAGCGGACGCTTGTCCGCCAATCCCTGCCAGACGGTGACGAAGGTCTGGACCGCCTGTTCGCAGAGTTCGGCGGATTGGGCGATCCACAGCACCGGGCCTTCGAGATAATCGTCGGCGAACAGCTGCAGGACGGTCTGCGACGCGACCCGGGTCTTTCCCGCACCCGTCGGAAGTTCGACCATGACCTTCCTGTGCCGACCGTCAGAGTCCCTGACCTGGAGCACATTGCGCAGTTCCTTGGCAATGCGCCTTTGGAACGAGTGGAGCGGGTTGAGCTCAACAGCCCCCGGCACGACGAACTCCGCCTCCTGGGTCTGCGTTCGCGGGCCCGCGAAGTGGGCGCCGAAGCCCATCTCCCGCAGCCAGGCAATGGTCTTGGGGCGACCCGCCCACTCGGTGGGCACATTCGAATAGCCCTCTTCTCGGAACTGCGCCGCCAATTCCTTTAGGGATTCGCTGCCGTACACCTTCAGAAAGAGTTCGGAAACGGACGTCCTCGCATCGACCAGTCCTTGCGCTTCGAGCGCCTGCCAGAGTCCTTTCGGTAGCTTCTCCCGCAACGTGTCCTCGCCGAAGAAGACCTCGAGACGCTCTGCGTCGTCGGCAACGGCCCGGGCCGCCTCCCTTTGCTGCTCCATATGGAGGTCGAGCCCGTCCTGGAGCACCTTCCGCTGCTCGAAATTGTTCAGCCCGAGCCCGAAGGCCCGGTTGATGATCTCGAGAATCTTCGGCTCGTCGTACTCCGCTCGGACCGTGAGCGTCAGTCCGTCGAGATGCCAGTCCAAGGGCTGATTCTCAACGCCCTCATCGGTGCTGACCCGCTTGGTGATCTGCAGGGCTTTGACCACACTCGCATTCGCGATCTTCTCGTAGACGAGGTGCAGACGCAGCCCGGTGTACAGTTCCGTCACCCGCTGCGGGCCCTGAGCACCGTCGATCTGCATCGAGAAGCTGAAGCTCTCCTCGAAGCTACGGCAACCGATCACGTCCAGCAACGTCACTGCCTGTACCGGATCCGCGCTCAGATATGCCTTGTGCCGGGAGGCCAGCAGCGCGCGTTGCTCCTCGTTCACGGCCACATAGACCGTGTCCGGCCGCTTCAATTCGATGGCCTGTCCGACCTTGGCGGGGATCAACGGAGGACGCTCTTCTCCCGTATATGCCAGGCACCCGGCCTCGATGACGAACCGGGTCAACATCGCATCCTGGACCCGTACAGGGGCCGGATCCAGCGTGAAGGCCTCACGGAGCACGGGAATCGGAACGTCCGCCAGTCTTCTCGGGAGGCCGATCGCCTCCTCGGCCGCGCGAGGGCCTTTAAAAAGCGGAAGAAATGCCGCGAACTCCAGCAAGGACGGAGAGACCGTTTCCTGCGGCCTTCGATATCCTCGGGTCGAATCGACCAGACCTGCCTGCTCGACCGCCCAGCGCACCGGGGCGGGCACGGAGTGCATCCGCTCGGTGTCGATGTCCTCGCATTCCCACTCGGCACAATCCAGCTGCAGCAGATCACACGTCCATTTGGCCCGAATGCTCTCGGGCGCATCGGACTCCTGCAGCATGAACAAGGCCGAGAACGGACCTGGAAGCTCATGCAAATGTCTCGTTCGGGTGAAGTCGTGTCTCCGCGGCCGGGTGATCGATGCCGGCGCCCTCACGCCCGGGTCGGTTCACGACG